>CAYPHA010000004.1:41475-98915 GCA_964410215.1 uncultured Calditrichota bacterium
GCACGGGATCGGGCACGATCGTGGCCACGAGCGGCAGTATATCGGATGCGACGGGCACGATTACGGTGGCTGCGGGGGACACGGCATCGATCGTCTTGCAGCGTGAGGCCGGTGACGGCGGTACGGAATTTACGACGGATGCTTTGACGACGGATCAGTCGGTGACCCTTTACGCGGCGGCCTATGACGGTGAGGGCAATTATATCGGTCCGGCGAATGTGGCCTGGTCGAGTGTGGCTTTTCCGGAAGTGTCGGGTCGGGGGACGAGTTATCTGTTTGAGCCGTCGACGGTAGCGACGGGCACGATCGTGGGTACGAGTGACGGTTACACTGACGCGACGGGTACGATCACGGTGACGGTGGGCAACCTGGCCAGCCTGACGATAGTGGATCAGTCGGGTGTGGGTGTGGATCCGGTAGGCGCGTTGAATCTGACGACGGACGGCAGTGTAGATTTATATGCGGCGGGCTTTGACGCGGACGGTAACTACCGTGGTGACGCGGTGGTGGACTGGACGAGCACGGGCAGTTTAGAGAGTATCACGTCGAGTGGTACGGGTTATACGTTTGCGCCGACGAGCACGGGATCGGGCACGATCGTGGCCACGAGCGGCAGTATATCGGATGCGACGGGTACGATTACGGTAACCGGTGGTGCGGTGAGCGCGATTACGATTCGCACGGCGCCGGACAACGGGGGTAGTGCATTTGGCGACCGGGTACTGACGGCGGATCAGGAAGTAACGTTTTACGCGGCGGGCTATGATGCGCAAGGCAACTATGTGCGCGATGTGTCTGCGACGTGGAGTCTGGATAGTGGTGACCTGGAAGATGTTGGTGGGACGGGTACGAGTTACATGTATGCGCCGGTTACCTCGGGTGTGAGCGGTGTGATCCGTGCGGACAGCACGGGATTGACGGGTGATGTGACCGGTACGATCACGGTGAATGATGGCGCGCTCGATTTTGTCCTGATTGAATCGGATGACACCGGTTCCAAAAACGAGGTTACAACCGCTACCATTTCAACAGATGAAACGTTAGTCGTTTACGCGGCCGGTTACGATGCTGACGAAAATTATATCAGCCCCATTTCCGTAACATGGAGCACAACAGGCGGCCTGGACGATACCACGGCTAGTGGTACGAATTTTACCTTTTCACCCCGTATAAAAGGTTCCGGAACGATCGTGGCCACCGACGGCATCGGCGTCATCGGCGATGCGACGGGTACGATCACGGTTACGGCCGGCGATACAGCCTACATCGTCCTGCAGAGTGAACCGGGTGACGGCGGTCCTGTTTTTGGTGATTTCAGTATGACGACTGATGATGAAGTCACGATCTATGCAGCCGCTTATGATGCCGACAGCAACTACGTTGGTCCGGCTGTTGTGGAGTGGACAAGCGCTGAATTCGACAATGTCAGTGGTACAGGTACCCGATATACGTTTCGCCCGGTCTCCGCTCCTGAATCAGGATTCATTACAGGTACAACCATCGGGGGCAATTTTTCGGATACGACCGGTGAAATAACCGTAAGTGAAGGCGGGCCCGCATATATTCAGATCCGGACACAGCCGGATGGTGGTGGCGCACCGGTCGGTGATGTGACCACAACGACGGATGCTGATATTATCGTTTATGCGGCAAGCTACGACGGCGATGGCAATTTTCTTGGTAATGAATCCGTGACATGGGAAACCGATGGTACCTTGGATGACACCACGGCCATTGGAACCAGTTTTACGTTTGATCCCATAACCGCCCGCACTTCCGGTAAAATTACGGCGACCAGCGCAACCGGTTCTGATCAAACGGGTGTTATCACCGTCAACGTCGGTGTCCTGGCCGAAGTGCGTCTGCAGAGCGAACCCGGGGAAGGTGGCAATCCGTTTCCCGATTCAACGATCACCACGAATGACGTAGCCACCGTTTATTCCGAAGGTTATGATGCCGACGGTAACTGGCGCAGTGCCCAGAGCGTAACCTGGTCCGGAACGGACAGCTGGAGTACGATCAGTGCCTCGGGAAGCAAGTATACGTTTAATCCCATTGATACCGGCAGCGGTTATATCGTCGGGAGCAGCGGATCGATTACGGATTCCACCGGCCTGGTTACGGTGACGACGGGAGGGCTTGAAAGCATCGTTATACGCACCGGGGCCAACGAAACAGGTGACGTATTTGATGAGAATATAACCGTCCAGACAGGTGATTCACTGTCATTGTTTGCGGCAGGCTATGATCTGGAAGGTTATTATATTTCAGATATTAATGTCTTTTGGAGCGTGGATGGAGACCTTGTAGGTGACTTTGCATCTACAGATTCTGTATCAACAAATACCATTGGATTCGATGCTTTAGGATCAAGCCGTATTAGAATATCAAAAGCAAGAGGATTGGATCCGGATCTGGTAAATTTCAGCGGTATTATAACTGTTGAAGCCGGTGCGCCGGACAGTGTAGCCTATGTGTTTGGTGCCGATACTCTGGTTGGTCCGGCCGGAAGCACCATATCGGATCCCCTTGAAGTCAAAGTATTCGACGCCTTTGACAATCCGGTCGATTCGGTAATGGTATACTGGTATACCACACCATTAGGAGTTTCTCTTGGAGGTTCTTTCAGCAACGATTCCAGTCTGACCGATGTCAGGGGACAGGCGGAAAGCAAATGGACACTCCGGACACAGGTCGGTCTGGATACAGCCTATGCAGCCGTGCCTGGCGTGGACACGCTCATGTTCAATGCCCGTGTTCAGGAGTCGACGGCGGACCGCATGTTCCGGGTAAGTCCTTCTGATACCATAAATAATGTCGTTGTCCGCACACCGGCAGCCGAATCGTTTATCATTCAGGTGGAGGATACAGAAGGGAACCCGGTTCCGGATGTACAGATTCGCTTTGATGTCATCAATCCACCCAGCGAGGATTTCTCCTTCAATCCGTCTACAGGTGTGAGTAATGCATCCGGGCAGGTCAGTACCATTTTTACACCGGGCAGTATTGTCGGTGAATATGGACTGACGGCTTACAATGAAAATGTAAACGGCAGTGGTACTAAATTTGTAGTGGTCAATGCTATTGCCGATGATGCGGGCCAGATGGCGATATTTGCAGGGGAGGCTCAGAGAGATACCGTCGGACATACGGTTCAGGTCAATCCTGCTGTGCGCGTTACGGATCAGTATGGAAATATTGTCGAAGGATTCACCGTCACCTGGTCTCCGACAGCAACCGCTTCTGTAGTGGATGCCAATACAGATACGGATGCGTCGGGTATTGCTTCCACACAGTGGATTCTGCGGGAAGAAGCCGGTGCCGATACATTGACCGCTTCCGGTACAGGGGTGAGCAGTGTGCAGTTTACCGCCACAGCCCGGCCGGATATCCCCAATCAGATTACTATCCCTGCTTCGCTGAATAACACCACCACCATTGCCGGAAGCACAATCCGGATACAGGCGGTTGTCCAGGACCGCTTCGGCAACCGGGTGGAAAATGCGGAAGTGACCTTTACACCAACCGATCAGGTCTCTGTGGAGACCGATATGACGGATGCCGACGGTATTGCACAAACGGTCTATACCGCTCCTGCGGAAAGCGCATCTTCGGTGCTTACCGCGACTGTCGATACGTCCGACGGTTCAGCGGAGGTCAATTATACAATCTATGGTATCCAATACGATCCGGGCTCCTTTGAACCCGACCTGGTGGCATTGGGTGATACAGTCGGATTTTCCATCCGTGTCTGGAATGCCGGACCGGATATAATTCCGCTGGATACCATTGCAACAACCCTGAGTTTCACGGATCAGACGACCACTTATACATCTAATCTGTTAAACACATCGGCGCAGATCGATGCGAATGGTTTTACACGCCTGCAGTTTGTACAGGATACGATTTCCAATGCCATGGCAGGGGGATTATATACTCCAAAAATTTCTTTAAATGGTCAGACCGGTACACCTTATGATCCCCTGAAAGGAACCCTTCTAACCGACCCGGGTGAACTGTCCATAGAACCATTGGAAATACAAACCATAACCGTACAACTGCCTCGTGAAGTAAGAAGAGGGGATACTGTACGTGTATCTATGACCGTATTGAATTCGGGCAGTGAAGTACTGAATGTCGATTCTGTCGGTATCAGTTTTAATCCTGCAGGTAGTCCGCCATTCCAGGCGATCCTTACCAGCGGCCCTTCACAATTACAGACAGATGTAGCACCGGAAGTGTTTACATTTGTTGTACCTGTGCCGGATGATGCGCAACAGGATACCTATACAGTTGACGGTTTTATCAGGGCCATCAGTGTGACGGATACCCTGATTGATCCACATGCCATCACCGTTGATTCATTCAGTGTCGTTCCGGGTGCGGTGCTTACTGTTGAAGGGTATCAACCGGGAACGGTATCGAATTTGCAAGATGCTGATTTTGAGGTTTCCATAACGAATGATGGGCCGTATGATATACTGCTTAACCGCAATGCAACCAATATTTCCTTTGGAACGGTTACAGCTAATCTGCAGCAGAACCAGGCGATTGAAGGAGGTTCCGCAACAACGACTCTCCGTTTCGAATCGGCACAGATTGATCTTGGGGCAGGTACGTTTCCGGGAACACTTCATCTGGAAGGTACGGAAAATGGAAATTTTTATGTTTCCGATACGACACTCGACGATTTAACGGTACAGATACCGGCAGATATTGATCTGACAGCCATCACACTGTCCGCTACGGAAGTCAGTCAGGGTGAAGAAAACCAGACGCTGACCATGGATATCATCAATAACGGTGAGGCTACAGCGCGGATTCTTTCAGCAGACAGCATTACGATTGATTATAGTTCGGATTATGCATTAAGAGCCCTGTCCATATTCCCCCTTGATATTACCGGCGGTAGTACAGCCCAGTTGCAATATGAAATTGCTGTCGATGAAAACGCGACAACAGGCACGGACACGTTCCGGACTACAATAAGCTTTACTGATCAGAATAGTAACAGTGTCTTTGAAGAGAGCAATACAGATATTTTTGATGACTGGACCGTATTAGAAGGCAGTGCTCTTTCCATCACCCGTATTACCTCGGCACGCGATACCGTCAGCCAGGGACAGCAGAACGTGGCCTTTGAAATGGTTATCGCCAATTCCGGTGAAGTCAATGCCGTGATCGGTAGCGCCGACAGTGTCGGACTCGATTTCCGCCGGAATGCAAATACTATTGTTGCAACCAATGGATTTCCCGTTACCATACCGGCTGATGACTCGGTAACGATCAATTTCGAGGTCGATATCGATGATGCGGCCAGTACGGGTCTTGATTATATTTCCGGTTTTGTCCTGGGGCGCAATGTCAACACCAATGCCGTGATCGACGAGGAAAGCGGTGAGCTGGAAACGCTCTTTATCGAACGTCCGCCGGTGATGGTGATCGATTATGTACGCAGTGAGCAGGATATTGTCAATAAAGGTCAGACCGAGACGGTCCGGCTCAGGCTGACCAACCAGGGGGATGCGACAGCATTGATCGATTCCGTGGGGCTCTATATACTGGAAGAAGGCAATACGGTTGACAGCTTGTTGAATGGCATCCCATCGCTGGACGGTGGCGCGAGTCATGTCTTTAATTTCGATGTGCAAGTCAATGAGAATACAACCGACGCTGATGATATTCTGATTCTTGACGGATTTTACCGTGTAACGGATGAAAATGACGTTTCACGGGTTCTCAGCGATACCGGAGCCGTGGAAACGGATAGCTGGGAACTGGCAACACCGCTGGATCTGGCCATTGAAACCGTCTCTGTGAGCAGGGATACGATGACCTGGGGGCAGCAAGGGGTGACCGTAACGACCAATATTCGCAATGACGGTTCCACGGCGATCCTGCTTGATTCGGTAAGGATCACATTTAATGACCGTATCGGGACAGCGGATACGATCCGCGCGGTTAAACAGACCAGCCCAGCCTTACCGCTCACGATTTTCCCCGGAAACAGCACCACGCTGGTTTTCGATGTGGAAGCCCAAACAGGTATTAGCGTTACAGATACATTTGTGGTAGATGCCGAGGCCTATGGTGTCTACCTCTTCGGCGGACAGGATGGTTCCGTACTATCAGCGGAAAATACCGATATCCTTGTCGTGCAGACTCCTGCTGATGTCGTTGTGACGGCTGTTTCCAATCCGGTTTCGGTCGGTACAGGCGAAGATGGCTTTAATGTCGAACTGCAGGTCGTAAACCGGGGCTCGGCCCGGGCCCGGGTGAATAATGTCATGCTTCAGTTCCGAAATGAAGTGCGGGATACCCGTCAGTATTATGCTAAAAATTATGTGTCACCGCCGCTTCCCTTCAACCTGAGTGGTAATGATACAAGCACGATAAGCTATACCGTCGATATTGCGGAAGATGCGCCGGTCGGCATCGACAGCCTGCGCGGGGTCAGCCAGTATACGGAAATCAACCGTCCCGATATATCCGGTATTGATACATCAGCTTATCTCAGTTCCTGGGAAGTCAAAGGCTCCGGTGAGCTGATTATAAATTTTGTTAGTGCGGAGCAGAGTTATGTAAGCAAGGGTCAGCAGGATGTCCCTGTCCAGGTCCAGGTTGCCAACGGCGGAACCGATTCCATCCGTATTGAGCAGGTTGAACTGGATATTATCCCGTCTGCCGGCTATGATCCGGCGACGCTGGTCAATAATACAATTGTCGAACTGGATACGGGCGAGGTATTCGTGTATCCCTTCCTGGTGGATGTATTACCGGACGCCGAATCCGGCGTTGCCACACTGAATGCCCGCGCCAGCGGCATCAATCTGGCCAATGCCGGTGCGTTGACCCGGAACAATGCCCTCGTCACCGACAGCTGGCTGGTGCAGGATTCGGTCGATATCGATATCCGTGCATCCAGCCCGGCGCGGATCTCCCTCGGACATTTCCTGGAGCCAGCGGTACAAATCCGGAACCAGGGCGAAGCCCGTCTTTATCTGGACAGCTCCGCGACCTATATCCAGTACCATAATACGAGCGGTGATACGCTGCGCAGGACGTTTGCCTTTGCCACCTTCGGCAATGATACGGTACAGCCGGAACCGGACAGCACCTATCTGATCGATGCCAAAGAAACCTACGATATGTTCTTTGTCGCCGATACCATCGGTGTGACCGAAACTCCGGATCAGTATGTCACAACGCTCTACCTGGATGGGACCGAAAACGGATCGGCAAAGCGTTTCGATATAACCAATGCCGATGACGGTGCCCTTTCCGACCTGCTGATCCAGACGCCGGCCGTGATGCGCATCGATTCCGTATATGCATCCCAGGATACCGTGGCGCAGGGAAACAGCACGGAATTTAATGTCGTCATTTCCAACCTGGGTGAAGCACCATTAAGAGTCGATTCGATTCGCGTGGCTTTTGAATTCGATTCCCTGGTTATTATTCCGCAAACACCCCGGGATACCATTACCTCCTTTGCGAAAACGTATAGGGGGCTTTACACGACGGATCCGGCGGAAGTGCTGGGCACCTATGGCGTTCGTGCACTGGGATATGGAACTGATTTCAATAGTACGACTAACAATATCTATGCGGCAAATGACCTGGACGGTGCAGAGTATAGTGATTCCCTGACGATTATATCGCCGAGCGTAGTCCGGATCAACAGCATTACCAGCGCAGTGGATACGGTCAGCCAGGGCCAGGATAGTGTTTTAATTGCGATGGAAGTTGAGAATACGGGTGATGTCGATGCGGACATCGATGCAGTCAGCCTTGATTTTGAACGAAATGCACACACTTTTGTCGTTGAAACATTCCACCCAACGATTCCGGCAACTGAAATTAGAACGTATGAGTTTTATGTGTTTATCGACGATCAGGCTGCAACGGGCTGGGATCGGATTCGTGGTATTGTAGAGCGCCCTGTTGAAACCATAAACAGTCCCTATATCGATTCACTTTTAGTTCAGCGCCCGGCGCAAATTGTTATCAACTCGGTAACGTCCGATTTCAGCGAAGTAACACTCGGACAGCAGGATGTGCCGATACGCGTTAAAATATCGAACCAGGGGGAAGCAGCGGGTTTATTAGACAGTCTGTTACTGGATAATTTGCCGGCCGGATCGACCGTGGATGCCCTGGTTGGAAGTCTGAGCCCGATTCCCGGAAACAGCACACAGACATACAATTTCCTCTCTGATATCTCAGATACATTGACGCTGCCACAGGAAATTACTCTGGGTGCCCGCTATGTGGCCCGGGATTTTAATGATACCAGCAGGGTGTTTACCGGCAATGATGTCATTCAGGCTGATACGCTGACGGTTGTCGAAGAAGGCGCCCTGGTCGTCGATAGCGTTTATGCTAATGTCAGGCAATTTACCCAGGGACAGGAAAATGTGACGGCAACCGTCCTGTTGCGCAATGGGGGATCATCATCCGTCCGCGTTGAAGACGTGGACCTGGTGCTGAATCCTTCGTTTACGTCCCTGACGGTTTCGGATAATTTTACGCCGGTAACCCTTGCGCAGGGACAATTCACCAGCGTACAGTTTGATATTAACTCCGCAACGTCACCTCTGGAGGACGGACCATTCCAGTTACAGGCACAGGCATCGGGAACTGACAATATCACCAGTCTGGAGGTAACTTCCAATACAGCCATTTCGGATACCATCTATCTGCAAACACCAGCGGATATTGTCGTTACAGATATTCAGCCGCGCGTTCCTTCCATAGGCATCGGCACTTCCGATTCCGTCTATATAACATTAAATAATCAAGGTATTGCCGAAGCAAGGGTAGAAAACGTTCTGCTTCAATTCAAAAGTGAAGTAGAATCAGGAAATGAATACTATGTTAAAGAATACGTTCAGCCTGCCCGGCCATTCAATCTGTCCGGCGCTTCCGATACGACTGTAGCATATTTCATAACCGTTCCTGACAATGAAACCACACCACTGGGAATTGACAGCCTGCGTGCCGTTTCGGAATGGTCTGAAATCAACCGGCCTGATCTGGATGCATCAAGCACATCTGCATACCTGGGTGCCTGGACAGTCACGGGTGTTGGTGATGTGGTGATTGAACGGGTTGAAACGCCTCGTGATTATGTGAGTACCGGACAACAGGATATTCCAGTTACTGTTTATCTCCGTAATAACGGAACAGATTCAGTCAGAGTTGATCAGGTGCGTCTTGAATTTACGCGCGGTCTGTATGAACCGTCTTCTGTTGTTAACAATATTCCGCTTTATTTGAACACAGGGGAAATGGACAGTGCATTTTTCAATGTAGCAGTGGACGGTAATTCACCAACCGGTGTGGCAACCATTACCGCAGCGGCTGATTTTACCAATCTGTCAACTGATTCGGGCTTTGTTGCATTGATAAACAATCAACCGGACAGCTGGATCGTCCAGCGTGCCTTTGATCTTGCCATCCGCGATAACCAGCCGCGGCAGGTATCGACGGGCCAGGTCTTTACGCCGATGGTCCGTGTGCGCAACAACGGCGAAGCCAGCCTCGTGATCGACAGCACGGCGTCCTACCTGGAATTCAGCGATGGGGTCACCCAGCGCGTCAATCTGGATTCCGCTCTCCTGGATAATGAGACGCCTGTTTCGGTGATCGGTCCGAACGATATCGTCCACCTCTATTTTGGTGATACCACCATTGTAACTGCCAGCAGTTATGACCTGACCCTGCACCTGGAAGGCATCGAAAACGGTGACACCACGGTGATCAATACCACGGCTAATCTCCAACCGCTGGTGGTTCAGAATGCCGCCGTCCTGGCCATCCAGTCCGTGACACCGGATACCGATCCCTATAGCCAGGGGATGAATGCAACCTTCTCCGTGAATGTGCAGAACGACGGCGAGGCGGACCTACGGGTAGACTCGTTGCTGGTTTTTTATTTCCAGGGTTCGGACACCCTCCTCGTTGATACCTGGATCCCGACGGAAAATAACACCATCAGCGGGGGTGGGAACCGGTCCTATCCGGTTGACCACACATTCGCTGATACGGTTCTGACCGGTGGTTTTACGCTGAATGCGTTTGGCTATGGTTATGATTTAAACAGTCCGGATGACAGCCTTTACCTGGCCAATGATACGGACGGGGCCGTCAGTCCGGGATCGTTTACTATATTAACCGCTCCTCAGGTTGAGGTCACTGATGTTATTTCCGTTCTTACCTCGGTCACCCAGGGGCAAACAAACATTCCGTTGGATGTTACCATAACCAATTCAGGCGGCACGCCGGTTGACATTCTCAGCATTGCGGTAAGGCCTGACAGTGGGAGCTATGTGGAAGAATGGCCGCCTTCCCTGCCGCAGGGACTGGCCTCCGGCACCAGTGAACAGGTACAGGGTACATTGGAAGTACGCGAAAATTCAGCCACCGGAAACGACACGATTTATGTTGATGTACAATATGAGAATACACTTTCCGGGGAGATTTCCTCCTTCACGAGTTCGACCTATCATGCCTGGGTTATTGAATCCACATCGCTGGTTGAAATTCTATCGCTGGATGCAGAACCGACCAGGGTATCAGTCGGCCAGAGTGCCATTCCGGTCAATGTGATACTGAAAAATGTCGGCGGTTCTGAAGTTGTCATCGATTCTGTTATCATCGATGCAAAACAAAATCCGGATAATTACAGCGGCCATATTGAGACTTTTGCGAGGTCACTCGCCAATAATGAACAGGATGAATTCCCTGTACCTCTGGACGTTATTCCCTCGGCCATTACCGGTCCGGATACCCTGTATGCGCGGGTGGTGTATACAGAAATAAGTACTTCCGAACAGAAATCGGTCCTGGATTCCATTTTTATCACCGATGAGTGGACCGTGCAGAGCCGGCCGGTGGTCCTGGTGGACAGTGTAAGTGTCACACCGCGCGTCGTTTCGACGGGACAGGAAGGACTGACCGGATCGCTCTATATTCGCAATGTGGCGGCGCCGTTTAGAGCGTCCGCACAGCTCAACCGGGCCGAGGTCCAGATGCTGCTGGGCGACGACGGTCAGAATGCCTTCTTCGATACGTCACGCACGGCCTCGCCGTCCTTGCCGCTGGTCCTGGCACCGGGTAACCGGACGCGTATCGATTACCGGATGAATGTGTCCGCCGCAGCCGACACGGGCACCTATGTGGCCGATGCCTCGATCGCCTGGGAGGATGTCAATGATCCCGTCTACGCCCCGGAAGAGGAACGGATTGCCATCGATAAAGGCAGCCTGGTGGTGCAGGACAGCGCGAGTATCGTCGTCGATGCCATCTGGGTGGTACCGGATACGGTCAGCCAGGGACAGACCCATGCGCGGGTTTATGTGGACATTGCGAACCAGGGTAGCGCTCCGGTTGAGATTACCGGCACATCGCTGGTATTCGACCAGCCTGTCTGGGATTTTAATGAGCTTATTCAGGAACCAACTACGCCATTCATAATTCCAGGAAACCGGAACGACACACTTATTTATGCCATAGAAATTCCGGTACAGGAAGGCGGAACGTCGGTATATGCCAATATAACGGGTAAGGATGTAAACAGTGGTGAATCGATAACAGTTCAATCAGGTCTGACAGAGATCTTCATTCAAACACCTGCAAACGTTGATTGGGCCGATGTGCCTACGGTACCGCAGGTTGTTGAAACCGATTCCAGTTTCTCGTTTGTTGTCCGGGTCGTTAATACCGGACAAGCCGCGGTTGTATTGGATTCGAATCAAACCGTATTAAAACTGGCAAATTTGTCGCCCATCCCCTTATCCGGCTTGAGTGAACAGGTCATTAAACCTTCGCCGGATACGACTGTTCTCACGTTCAGGGAAAGAAATATCAGCATTGAGCAGGGAACGTATCCCCTGACTATTGACGTGAAAGGAATGACAAACGGTGCGAATTATGAGTTAAGAAATATTGGTGTAGGTACCTTCTCATTCGGTAGCGGGATTATTATCATTTCTGCCATTAATGTTGATCCTCAGCAGGTTGATCAGGGCAGACAGGGCATTATCGGTAATATGTATGTATCGAGTTCAGCGGAAGCCCTGGCTATTGATTCAGCGAATACGAAGCTTATCTTCCGGGAAGAAAACGCACCTTATAATATTGTAGAAGTTCAAAACCTTAGGCCGGTTAATCTGCCGGATACATTGCGAAGAGGGAACAATCAGCTTATACAATTCACGTTTGATCTGGATGACCAGTTTCCTCTCGGAACCACATATGCTTATGGGCGGATCAGTCTGGACGACAGCAGCTTTATTGCGGAAACAACCCCTACATCCGATCCGCTGATTCGTGGAACACTAATTGTCAGCTCCTCGGCTAAAGCCAGTTATGTGGAAGGATCATTCAGTCCGGATAGCCTGGTCAACCGTCAGGTCACGTCGTTTATCATGAACTTTAATAATACCGGAACCTCCAATCTTGCATTGAATCCTGATTCCTCTTTCATTGAAATACTGGATACTGCACCGGTTATACGAAGATATCTGTCCGGTAAGTTTACGATAGGTGGTGCCAGCTCAGCCTTCGTATCATTCGATACACTCACGATAAATGATGTGTTTACTCCGGGTGTGTATGATGTCAGATGGCATTTAAACGGGCAATCACAGAATGGTGCACGATTTGATAAAGACTCTGTACTTACAGATGTGTTTGAAGTCGTTCCCGGTGGCAGGATTGTGTTCGAAAATATTCAGATTGTACAGGATGTTGTCAGACAGGGACAGGATAGTGTCCAGGTTATTTATACGTTACAGAATGCGGGAGAAACACCTGCCGAGGTTTCCAGAGTGGATCATAAATTCTTTAGAAACGGCGTATCATCAACTGGATGGACAGCCCTGGAATCGATATTATTTCCGGATATTATAACACCCGGAACATCAAAAGATTACTCAAAGTATTTTAGACTTTCTGCAGCAGCAGATACTGGAATCGTAATTCCTGAACCTGTAGCTACATATAAAGTAATTAAGCCTGTTGATATGCAGCCTATAGCGGTTTCCGATACTTCCATGACTATTTTAAGTTCAGATAGTGTCAGGGTGGTCAATCCCGCACTTCTGAGGATTGATTCACTGAAATTGATCGCCGTTAACGGAAACAATGTCAATGTTAATCAGGATTTTGATCTTTACCTGAAACTGAGAAATAATGGAAAGGATTTTATTGAAAAGGCTTCTGTCTTGTTCAGTCTATTGGATGGCAGCACGGTCATAGATACATTTTCCATCGATTTTGTCAATATCGGTCCGGATTTAACAACGGATAGCACCGTAGCTTATTCCGGTGGTATAACAACTGCGAAACTATACAGCTTTAAGACTGAGATAACCAGTGCCATTGACCGTACAACCGAATCGGAAGTCGCTGTTGGCGCACCCATTGACAATATTGAAATGGTAAATGTCCAGAATCCAAGTCGGTTACGTATTTCGGCAGCCATCTCCGCACCGGAGGGTGCCGTAGACAGTACGGTTTCACTGGGACAGGAATTTACTATCTCCGCACAGGTATCAAACCTGACCCAAAATGCGCCATCCTCGTTCGGCCCGGGTGCTTTGCGCATAGCCGGGTTGACGGACCGGTATGCATTGGCTGATGGTGAAACGGTAGACAAACCTTTTACGCAGACATCTCAGACGGCATTGAATTGGATTGTTAAGGCCAATGAGATCACACAAGGTGATCCGGATCTGCCGCGCGTTGAGTGGGACCAGGTACCGGTGGATTCAAACAGTGCGCCTGAATTCGTCCGGACAGATAATCCGAATTATACGGTTCCTGTTAGTACGGTTCCCAGTGCCGCTGTGAACGCGATCTTATTAAGTATTATTGATCCGGATGATCCGGCCATATCTACAGGACAGACCTTCACCGTAGAGGCGACGGTCGAATTTAATCAAGCGGTCCTGGATACGCAGCGCACAATTCGAATCTTCTATCCGCAGGGCTATACAGTCGATACGGTTGCTATCCAGAATTTAAATCCGGCACAAACCACGACTATCTGGAAAGTAACTGCTCCGGGTGTGATTAATAAGGGAGAAGTGCGGAATGACAGTATCTATGTTACCGCCTATGGATTCGATGAAAACAGCGGTGATGCATTCAGCGCTTCCTCTGATAAATTTGGTTTTACGCTTTCCAACCGCGCTTCCATTGCACTCAATGCATCCATAGACAATCCGGAAGGCGCAAAAAATGGTGTCGTTTCAACGGATCAGGATGTGATTCTGAATATCAACGTGACAAGTACCTTTGCTGATCAGACCGGATTTGATAATTCCGGAACGATCTCACTGAAAGCATCCGGCGGCGTTGTTTTTGCGGAATCCGGAACATCAACACTCAGCATACCGAATTTCACAAAGGATCCCTATTTAAGAACCATCCGGATGCCTGAAACGGATACGACAGCCGTTATTTCCGTTTATATTGAGGAGGATAACCTGCCCAGAGATTCCAATTCAGGTCTGCCTGTAGCGATTCAAAGGGATTCGATCAATATCAATCTGCAAATCATTCCGAAAGCGGATTTGCGTCTGACAGCAGCTACCGTGCCGGTAGATACACATTCCGTTATACTGCGTACCATCGACAAACCATTTACAGTTAATGCGATCGTCAGAAACAGCGGTCTGGCCGGTGTGCGAGGCTCTGATTCGCTCCGGATCGATCTGAGTAAGAGCCGCTCTATATTGACAGATGAAGATCCGGTGAAAACCTATACCCTTGCAAAAGCCGTGAGCTGGGTACTTCAGGCACCGCTGACACCAACGATCGGGACAGATTATGACACGGTTATTGTCTTTGCAGCCGGGGCAACATTCGATGCTAATACGGCTGATACGGATGCCTTTTCGAAAGCACGGGATACCCTGGTATTCAACATCATCTCCATCGAAGCGCTCAAGATTGCGGATGTCCGGATTGATAATGTGCTGATTGATGAGGAAGATCCGCAAGATGTGGTTTTCTCAACCCAGCAGGGGCCCATCGAAATTAAGGCGGGCGTTGAATTTCCCGAAGAACGCAAACTGGAGAGGGAAGTAACGTTGTTCCTGCCGGAAGGTTATACCAGTCTGGACCAGAACCTGACCCGCTTCATACCAGATAGTGTGAACATAGATACCATTACCTGGCGAATTCGTGCGGGAGAGGTCAGCGGTTCCGACTCTATCAGAATTCAATCGTCAGCTGTAAGTGAGATTGATAATTCTCTTGACACAAAATGGTTCAAAGTACCCATTGTTACGCAAAGGCGCACAAGCCTTGCTCTCTTGTGGGAAGTCATCGAGCCGGAAGGGGCGCGGGATCTCTCTGTCGCCGTCGGCGATGTTTTTACGATCGAAGCCACTGTGACAAAGACCGGTGAATCGCAACTCGATAATAATGAAGTCACCCTGGAAATCGAAGTCGATGAATCCAAGTTTGCACTGGTTGAGAATAATGATATTACGGCCGCTGCCCGTAAAACACAAATTATAACTGAGCCATTCCTATGGAGTGTGCGGGCATCTACGGAAGCGGCGAATATATTGAATTCCACAGCAAGCTCAGATCAATCAGGTAATGATTTGGACATCCCGTCGAATACGCAGCCGGATCTGAATAAAATGATTGTGAAAGATAATTCTGATATGCGCCGGTCAAAGCGTGTCTTAAAGAAGGAACTTTCCAAAAAGTTGTTCGATATGATGTCACGTAAATCATCGGTATCAACGGTGGCCGCGATTTCGGGTGACAGCATACGCATTCAGTTTGTGGAAGAAGACCTGCCGAATGATATCAATACCAGTAATCCGGTGGTCATGGTTGATCAATCTGTTGCAAAGCAATTTGAAGTGGAAGAAGCAGCCGAATTTACCAGCATCAATCTGGGTCCGGATCGTACTTATTCAACCAACCAGGCTGTGACTATAACCGTTGAGACGGATTTTAACGAAAATCTGAAGAATCCGACGGCGTTTCTGTCCATACCATCATCCATACTCGATACGGAAGAACCGGTAAGCAGTGATGTGGATACAACAGGAGCAGCGCCGTATACAGCCAGCTGGGATATAACGATTCCACCCAACTATGACGGAACAGGAACCGAAACGTTTAGTGTCGTTATTATTGGTGAGGACAGGAACAGCAATGATCCGGTTTCCAGTGATCCGGCTAGTATGGTTGCAACGATACAGCAGCGTCCGGTGCTGGCGATGGACAGCGAAATTATCGCACCACAATCGGCCATAAACAATAAGGAAGTATCACTGGGTCAGGAAGTTGTGATTGAAGTGATGCCCCGGTATTTCAGTGAAGAACCTGCCAATGGCATAGAGTGGTCGGCCATCAGCGGAACCGGCTCGATAACGCTTGAAAATTTGGAACCAAGCGGTTTTACACTGAAAGCTATTGAAGGAAATACACAGGAGAAAAGCTTCACTACATTGGATGAAATGCTGCGTTGGACACTTATTGCACCAAATAAACCACAGGCGGCTTTCGGACTGAGTTTCGTCTATAATACGTTGCCGAATGATGCAAACAGTGCTCTGAATGTGGAAGTGGATCGGAATACGGGATTTAAAACCGTGCCGCTCACGGTCCGCCAGAAGCTGATCACAATTAACATGCTGGAAGATTTTATCAATTCAGATTCGGCCTCGTATAACCAGGGTGATACGGGCCCGCTCTTTGCCTTCGAGGTATCCAACAGAGATTTTACTGAAGAATTGAACATCGACAGTATCGCCTTTTCGTTCCTGGAACCGGGAGGGGAAAATACAATGATGCCGTCATTCATCAGGAATATGATCGACAGTATCTTTGTGGTCGATACAAGTTTCTATCAGGAAAATAAGCGTAATCTGCTTAAGGGCAATGGTGTGATGATTGATGAGCCATACGTTAGATATGGATTAGGTGAAGAATCCGGCGCATCGCCTTTAGGAATGAAGTTCCCGCTGCCGGCCGTAATTGATACGAATACGTCAACAACGTTTGTCGTTTTGGCGAACTTCCTCCCGAACGCGGATCTGCGCAGTTTCAGCACGCGTCTGAATCATGTGCATGCCTTTGATGTAAACCGTGATATTCCATTACCGGTCATCGATTCGGAAGGTACCTTAATGGCACAAAGCCGGATGTTTACTTCCAGAGATACCATTTCCGTGATATCCAGGGATGAAAAAGCCGTATTCGGTAACTTCCCCAATCCGTTCGGCGGCAGCCGCGGCGAATTTACGCGCTTCCTGTTCCAGACGAATAATACGGCGGATGTAGCCCTGCGAATCTACAGCCTGGTAGGTGAGCTAGTCCGCAGCTACGAACAAAAAGAATATTTTACAGGTGTGCATCGCAATATTATCTGGGATGGTAAAAACGACCAGGGAAATGTGGTCCTGAACGGCGTCTATGTGGCCATCATTGAGATTAAACCAAAAAGCGGACCAGGTAAAATATATAAAACAAAAGTCGCCTTTATTAAATAGAAGAGAGCATTGTCATGCGAGGATTCTTATCTAAAAACAGATGCAAAGTCCTGCCGGTTCTCGGGATAGTGATTTTTCTTTTCGGAAATCTGTCCTATGCCCAGGATGGTGATGGGGGTACCGAAAGCAATTTCCATATCGGATTCGGTGCCCGGGCGATGGGATTAGGCAGTGCGTTTACGGCCCTGGCCGATGATCCGACGGCTGTATTCTGGAATTCAGCCGGACTGGAGAATATCTACAGCCAGAGTGTGACCTTATTCTATACGCAGCTAATCGAGGGGGATTATCAGTTCATCGGTTATGCCTTCCCGACGTTGAATCTGGGAACATTTGGCATCGGTCTGGGACGCATCGGCGTTTCGGATATCCCGCAGACGAATGAATTTGAGCCTCTCGGCAATTCATTCGATTTCGGTGAATACCAGGCTTATTTGTCCTATGCCAAAGACCTGATGTGGAATATTACGGCCGGTACATCGGTACGCGTTCTTTACCGTGGCTGGTCGGGACTGCAAAATATAGACGGTACGAATTCAGACCTCAATGACTTTGGCATAGGCGCCGATTTCGGATTTATGTACAGACCGGACTGGTTTGGCTCACCCATTCTGCAGGATTGGGCCCTGGGTCTCAATGTCATTAATTTATTCCCACCACAGATGAATGAAGGCGATAACATCGATGAATTCCCATTGACGTTTAAATTCGGAATTTCCAAAAAAATTCGCTTTGCGGGCTCCGGTAACCTAAATTTATTATTTGATATTAATCATTCGGTAAACCGGTCCATGCGTTTTCATATGGGTACGGAATACAGCTTCCGGGATGTGGGAATGCTGCGTGTCGGTTTTAATAACAGTTCCCCGGCATTCGGAGCCGGCTTGAAATACAGCATGTTTCAGATCGATTACGGGATGGGCAATTCACAGGCAACTAATGAGTATCCGGATATGCTGAATACCATGCATCGTATCTCTTTTACCATTAATTTCGGGCTGAACCGCGATGAACTGTTCGCCATCGCCGAAGACAAGCGAATACGTAACGAAGAGCGCATCATCGCCGAGATCCGTGAGGCAGATAAACAAAAATTTATTGCAGAACGCCTGAAACAGGCCGATACCTATTTTCAGGAGAACAATTATCTCGATGCGATCGTTGAATACCAGCAGGTGATCGGGGCCGATCCGTTCCATTTCCGGGCCAAAGTGATGCTGGATTCGGCTAACGGACTCCTGCAGAAGGGCTTCGAAGACGAACAGGCCCTGGCCGTGCAGGATGCCCTCGATAAGGAACGGGCCGAAAACGATCGCGCGTTCATTGAAGAACACTATGAGCGGGGACGTACGTACCTGGATAAAAAACAGTTTACGGAAGCCCTGATCGAATTCAATATCGCCCTGGAACGGGATCCGGACCAGGAAACGGTGAAAGAGGCGATCCGGACAACCCAGCGGCGCCTGAATGAGGAAATCAATAACCTGCTGGCACGCAGCCGGAGGGAAATGCAGGATGAAAACTATTCCGAAGCCCTGCGCCTGCTGTCCGATGCCCGGCTGCTCGGAGGCGACAATACGAGCGTAATGAGGGAGATCGAAACCCTGACACAGCGTATCAAATTGCAGGATAATATCCGGAAAGGACTGGAATTGTACGATCTCGGGGAATTCAACAGAGCCCTCGAGCTCTTTGAAGATGCTTTACAGGCCGATCCGGAAAATAACCTGGTTAAACAGTACTATGAGCGCTCCAGGATCGAAATGTCTTCCGATGAACAGATTATGGACGCCGAAACGAACCGGCGCTATTACGAGGGTGTGGAACTCTTCCTGATAGGCAAATACACGGAAGCCATCGCCATCTGGCAGGAGATCCTGGAAGATCACCCGTATAATAAGAAGGTCCTCGAGGCCATCAGAAATGCAGAGGAACGCAGGGACGCAAAATAAAGATCCGTTCTGTCTATGTTTAAAAATGTAAAAAAAGAAGAAATTACCATTCCGGCACAGATGTCCTATCTGGTGCAGGTGCGGGATTTTATCGAACATATCGGCAAGAAGTACAAGTTCTCCGAAAAAATCGTGAACTCCTTCAAACTGGTGGTCGATGAAGCCTGTACCAATATCATCCGTCACGGCTACCGCGATATCAAGAATGGTGAAATTATACTGAAAGCCATCGTCCGGCGCCTCAGCCTGACCATCCTGATCGTGGATCAGGGTATTTCCTATGATCCGCGCTCCGCCAATACCCCCGACCTGGCCAAGTATGTCAATATCGGGAAAAAAGGCGGTCTGGGAATCATGATGATGCGCAAGCTGATGGATGATATCCAGTATTCGGTGACGGAAAACGGCAACGAATTCCGTCTGACCAAATACCGCGAGGCCAGCCATGAGTCGCGGCTTTCCCAGTACTGGAATGCGCTGACCATGCGCACCAAGTATTCGGTGATCACTTCTATCATTCTTACTGTCCTTTTTATGACCTTTTTCGGTTTCTTTTACTTCAATGTCCAGGGTGATGTACAACAGGAAGTGATTCAACAGGCTTCCACCGGCTGCCAGTCCCTGGCCGATAATACGATCGATAATCTGATCCGGAATAATGATCTGGCCCTGTTCGAAGATGTGCGGGTCATCCGCAAGAATAATGAAAATATTATCCGTGATGTCTTTATCGTGCGTCCGGACAGTCAGCTCGTCGCCCACAGCACGCCTGCAAAAATGCTGGAAATGGGGAGATACAGCCCGCCGGCTGATCAGGTTTTTGTCGACAGCGTCAATAATGTGGCTGTTACCAAATATGTGCAGGGGGACACCCTCCAACTGTTCGATTTCAGTTGCCAGATTCGCCAATCACTGAGCGGTGAAGGGGCCGTACTGGGCTATGCCCATGTGCTGGTGGACCAGAGTCGTCTGGATGAAATAGCGGCATCCCGCAAGCTGCGTATCAGCATTTATATGCTGATTGTTCTCATTATTGGTTATTTCGGGGCTTATTTCCTGATATACCGCATCATTACACCATTCCACAGCCTGGCCGACTGGGTGCGCCAGGTGGTTATCGGAAAAATCGACCAGGATGAAATCGATATCGATGCATCTGATGAGCTCGGTGAAATCGCCCAGGCTTTCAACGAGATGACCGACAAGTTCCGTAAGGCCCAGGTCAATCTTATGGAACAGCAGAAGCTGCAGAAAGAGCTTCAGGTTGCCCAGGAAATTCAGCAGATGCTGCTGCCCAGTGACTTTCCCAGCGTGGAAGGCTTTGAGATCGCTTCCTACTACGAAGCGGCTAAAGAAGTGGGTGGTGACCTTTTCGACTTTGTGGAAGTCGATGCCGATACAATCGGAATCTGCGTAGCAGACGTATCCGGTAAAGGCGTGCCGGGATCATTGATCATGACCATGATCCGTACAGCCCTGCGGCTCGAATCGCGTGACAATCATGACCCGGCCGATGTGCTGGCACGTGTCAATCGCTTCGTTACCGATGATATGAAACGCGGCATGTTTGTCACCATGTTCTATGTGGTCATCGATTCCCGTAATCGTGTTATTCATTATGCCAGTGCCGGTCACAACCCGATGATTCTATATCGTCCGTCGACAAGGCATACGTATTACCTCAATCCTTCGGGTTTTCCGGTCGGGATTCAGCTTCCTGATATAAAACTGTTTGATCAGAAGATCGAAACCGATTCGATCCGCCTCAAGGAAGACGATATTCTGGTCCTCTATACCGATGGTATAACGGAGGCGATGAATGTCAAGCGGGAACTGTTCCGTGAAGAACGTTTTCTGGACAGCATACGTCGCAATGGACACTACGATGTTACTGAATTCGTGAAGAGCATCAAGGATGACCTTAAAAACTTTACCGGTGGTGCTATTCAGAATGATGATATCACCTTCGTTTCCATAAAAGAAAAACTGATGCCCGGTGAAGTCCTGTATAAGATCCACAAAGAAATGCATGACCTGATTTTAGAGGGGATGACCATCAAAGATGCCTGCGAGAAGATGCGTGTATCCCCGTATCATTTTTATAAATATAAAGGAATTGTGGAGGAAGGCGGACTGGAAGGCCTGAAAGAATACCTGGCCGGGAAAGATACGATTGGAAAAAAACATCTTTCAATTGAAACGAAAACGAAGATGTTCGATATTATCGCCAAGCATCCGGGCTATGGCGCCAAGAGTATAGCGAATCACCTCAACACCGAAGCCTATGGTTTTGAAAAAGTCGATGAACGTCTGATTTATAATGAACTGGTGAAACTGCGCCTGACCAAGCGTGAACAGCGTGACCGCTGGATCAATAAATCGGATCGTATGAAACGTCTGAAACAACCGGGAACGCCGTTGTTAACACTCGATGGCCAGGTGATCCTCAATTTCGAATCGTCCGAAAACGAAGTCGCAAAACGCCATGCACCCATAGAAAATCATTTTATGCAGCAGCAGGGTGAACGCAGAGAAACGTTTGTCCGTGAAATCGGCCCGAAACCGAAAAAGGAAGAACCTGCTAAAACAGAAGAAAAGCCAACCGTACAACCCGCAGAGACCGGTACGGATCATGCGCAGAAAGCGGAACCAAGAAAAGCGGATATTACCGGTGCGGTTTCATTGAAGGACAAACGAAGCGCTTCCGTCAGCAAGCCAGCATCAAAACCGGAAACAAAAAAAGAGACAGCGCCGGCACCATCCAAACCGGCTGCAACCCGGCAGGTGCCGAAAAAAGCGTCAGGCCAGGAAAAAGCCAGACCGAAACCACAAAAAGATACAGCAAAACCGAAAACGGCAAAGCCGGATACAAAAATCAACGCAAAGCCCGCTCCAAAATCAAAACCGGAAAGCACAGCGGAAGCAGCCCCGCAGATTCCGATGAGCCGTGAAGAATTGCTCAAACAGGTGAGCCGTAAGACAGAACCGGGTGTTATCGATGAATTGTATCATTCCATCACAGACGACATCAAAGCCATTGATACGATAAACGAAAATCTGGAAAACAGCGGGAATTTAGACAATGATATAAGAAAAATTAATTTAATACTGAAAATTACGCTTAAGAATCCGATACTAGGAAATGTAACCGATGTGAAACAGATATTTCGTCAGGTCCATCATATGATCAGTTTACTTGAAAAACACGACGGGAACCTGGATAAAGAATTAATAATCACGACGTTAAAAGACGTATTGAAATATATAGAAAAAGGCAATATATTAAAAAATGTCAACAGGTTGGTAGAATTAATTAATGAAATCGGTGTTAAATATCACCGGCTTTCCGGAAAGCTGGCTCAACCTGCCCGGTCTTCCGATAACGAGATTGACCGGATCCGCAGAAAACTGGAAGAAAGTAATGTTTTTACTGATTCCCATCTCCTGGAAAGTATAACAAAAAACAACAAGGACTAAATCAGGTTCAAAAAGAACCCTCATTAATTCCCCTCGAAGGAGGATTTGAATGGAAGGAATTCAGGTATCAACCGAGATAGCTGGAAGTCGTAACCACATATCGATCATCAAAGTAGGTGGCTATATTGATACCACCACTTCCTCGGAACTGGAACGAGCACTGGATTCATTGCTGAAGCAGGGGCGATTTTTCATTATTGTTGATCTTGGAAATGTCGATTACATCAGTAGTGCAGGCTGGGGTATCTTTATCAGTGAAATAAAATCGATTCGTGAAAATGGCGGTGATTTGAAACTGGTTCGCATGGTACCGGATGTCTATGAAATCTTTGAATTACTGGAATTTCATCATATACTCGATGTATATGATTCCGTTGATGAAGCCGTAAACAAGTTTGAAATGCTTGAAGCGGCAGGGCAGTCGGTTGCTAAAGAGATCACGCTGCCGAAGACCCCGGCGGAACAAGCGCAGGAACAACGCCAAACCCAGGTTGCCGAACAGCCGCAGCCTTCTGAAACAGTGGCCGAAACGGCGGGTGTCGCCGAAGAATCTCCCAATGTCAACCCGGCTGATTTCAGCCTGACCGATAAAATTAAAATGATCGTGAGGGAACATCCCCATTTTGGAGCGTATAAAATCAAACGGACACTTAACTCGACCAAATATGGCTACACACGCGTCGGCTGGTTTGAAGTGCGTTCCCATCTGGTGCGGATGCGCCTGAACAGCCGTTCAAAACGTTATGATTTCGCTGCGTCAGTCTAAATAGGAATGTCATTGAATGAATATGGTTTTTGATATCGTGCTCATTGCCTCCATGGCGGTAGCGGTTTTTTCAAATTTCTACGGCTGGCCGGGCAATGTTGTCATACCCGTTAATACGCTGATTTATGGAATCATAACAAATTTTCAATCGTTTACCGTTTCATTCATTGTCATCCTGTTTCTACTGTTTATTGTCTTTGAACTGCTTGAATTTGTCATTTTATTTTTTACCGCTAAAAAGATCGGTGCTTCAAAGTGGGCCATCATGGGTGGTGTTTTCGGCGGCGTTGTCGGTGCCATAAGCGGAGCCTTCTTTACACCCGTGATGGGTGCCGTTATCGGATCCGTTTCCGGTGTTTTTATCGGCGCTTTTGTTTTGGAATTTATCAAGTGTAAATGCCTGGGAAGAAGCCTCAAATCGGGAATCGGTGTTTTCCTGGGAAAAATCGGCGGTTTATCCATGAAGGTCATTGGTGCGGTAACCATGACCATCATGGTCGCATCAAAAATTATTTAATTTCGAACAAAATAGACCTTATTTGCGTTAATTCCCGTGATGACCTGTCATTCCGGGATTTTTTTTATGAAAAGAACCATCGGCTTACTCATACTTATATTGGTTACCGTGCTGAAGGCCCAGACGCTTAATGTGGTCCGGATACATTATGATGGCGGAGGCGACTGGTACGGCAATAAAACGACCTGGATTAATATTTTTGAACGGTACCGTGAGGCGTTTCGTGTGGATGTCGCAACACGTGAACATGCCTGTCGGATTACCGATCCGGAGTTTCGTCAATATCCGGTTGCCTATATCGCTGGACATGGTAATATCCGTTTTTCTGATACGGAAGCGGCTCTGCTGCGCCAGTACCTGGTCAGCGGAGGATTTCTTTTTGCCGATGATGACTATGGAATGGATGCCTCGTTCCGCCGGGCTATGAAGAAGGTATTCCCGGAACTGAATTTTGTCGCATTGCCATTTGATCATCCTGTATATCATATTTATTACGATTTCCATAATGGCCTGCCTAAAATACACGAACATGACGGGGGACCGCCTGAAGGTCTGGGATTGATTTATGAAGGGCGGCTCGTTTGCTTCTACAGTCTGAATACCGATATCTCCGATGGTTGTGAAGATGCTGATATTCATAATGATCCGCCGGCTTTACGCGAACAGGCCCTGCGCATGGCCGTGAATATACTCTTATACGCGGTGATGTTCTGATATGCAGATTGAACAGAATATTCATGATAATATTTACCGCTTTGGCAAGCGGAAACGGCTGTTTGAATTATTCGGCAATATGACCTATGCCGTTCTGATTTTCCTTGTACTCTGGATGAGTGTCATTCTTGCCGACCGTGTATTCTATTTTTCACGACTGACCCGCTGGGGACTCTTTTTTATTAATATGCCCCTGGTTCTTTATCTTTTTTACAGATATTTTTTTAGGCCTTTCCATTACTGGTTCAGTCTGAAACCCGGTAATGACCTGACACCCGTTGCGGCCCTCTTAAGTAAATATTTTCCGGAACTACGTGATGCCTTTGTAAATATGTACCAATTAAGCCGGCTCAAAACTACTGCCGGTACTTCTGAAGGCCTGCGCAGAGCAGCAGTGGCATCGTTAGCGGAGAAGACAAAAGACATTGATTTCCGGGAGCGATTGCGGATACGTAATTATTTACCGAAACTGCGCCTGGCTTTACCGGTTCTTGCCGGTACGATCGTATTGCTGAGTTTGCAGGGCGATGGCATGTTGCGTTCCACGCTCCGCCTCCTGAATCCTGCCGGGGATTACCGGGCCGTCCCTGCATTTCGATTTGATGTGACTCCCGGTTCAACGGATCTCATCATGGGGGAAACGTTTACGGTCCGGGCAGGGTATAACGGGCCCGCGCTTGAAACCTGCGATGTGTTACTTTTTCAGAACGATACCTATGTGCGCAGTGTGCGGATGACGCAGAAGGCGGACAGCTTTAAAGCGGAGCTGAATGATATCCGGCAGAACATGACATACCGGTTACACGGGCAGCCATTGTACGATCTTCATCTTGCTAATCTGCTGGTATCTGATTTTTTTTCAATTGATGTAAAGCGCCCGCCGCGTATTTCACAAATGGACCTCCGTCTTTATCCACCGGCATACAGCAAACTGGAGCCGGTGCAACTGGAACGGAATGTAGGTGATATTACAGCGCTGCCGGGTACGGAAGTAGATGTTAAAATCCTTGCCGATAAACCGGTTCGGGAAGCTGTCATTGCATTCAGCTCCGGGCGGGTCGATTCCCTGGATATTCGCGGTGAGCAGCTTAATGGAACGTTTTCAATCCGCGAAGCGGACAGTTATACCATTCGCTTAATTGATGAGGAGCAACTCAGGAATCGCGAACCAATCGTGTATGGTATCAGCGTTCTTCCTGACAGAGACCCGTTTGTGGATATCGTATCGCCCGGACAGGATGTGGAAAGTCCTCTCGATGTGAAGATGCAGGTTCAGGTGGAGGCGCGGGACGATTTCGGTATAGACCGGATTCTTTTACTCTTCCGGTATGTGCGCCAGAACGGCCAGGATGAAGATTCGACCTGGAATAGCAGACTTCTTAAAAACCTCAGTGGTAATAAACGCCAGGCGGAAGCCTACCATCTTTTCGATTTTGACAGAATGCCCATCTCCTTTAATGATGCCATCGCCTATTATGCCATAGCATACGACAACAACAGAATCGGCGGGCCGGGTGTTGGCAAATCAGCGATCTATTACATTCGCTTCCCATCCATTGATGAGATTTTCGATAGTTTTGCAGAAGAAGAAGCTGAAGAAGTGGAGCGTCTGGATGATGTCGTTATGGAGTCGGAAAACCTAAAGAAGGAACTGGAAGAGCTGAACAGGGATCTTAAACGGGAACAGAAACTGGACTGGGAAACACAGCAGCAGATTGAAGAAACGGTTAAAAAGCAGAAAGATCTGCAGAAAAAACTCGAAGATATTCAGAAAGAACTCCAGGATCTCGTCGAAAATCTGGACCGTAATAATCTGATCAGTCAGGATGTCCTGGAAAAATACATGCAGATCCAGGAATTGTTCAGCGAAATGGTAAGCCCGGAATTGTTGAATTCACTGCAAAAATTGCAGGATTCACTGGAAAAGCCCGATTCGCGTCAGGTCCAGCGAGCTCTGGAACAGTTCCGGCAGAACCAGGAGGCGTTTAAAGAAAATGTTGAACGCACCCTGGAATTATTGAAACAGGTACAATTGGAACAGAAAATGGATCAGCTTGTTCACCAGGCTGAACAGCTTCTGGAGCAGCAGAATAAGATCAGCGAAGCATTGAAAGAAGAAAAGAAAGAAGATGCCGCGCAGTTGAGTGACCAGCTTGAACAACAGAAATCCGGCCTGGATAATATGGAGCGTTCCCTGGAAAACCTCCTGCGCGAACCGCGCATGAATGAATTTGAACAGGCATCTGAAATTCTCGAAAAGGTAGACCGCGATATAGAGGATTCAAAACTTAGCGAACAGATGAATAATCTGGCCGATCAGATTTCCCGATCTGATTTTACGGATTCAGAACAAAAATCCCGTAGTCTGGAAAACAAACTGCAAAACATGGCGAACGAACTGCAATCGGCTCAACAGAACCTTCAACAGCAACATAAACAGCAGGTTCAGAAAGAGATGGCGGCGGCTCTAAAAAAAATGCTGGAGCTTTCTTTTGACCAGGAGAAAATTCGGGAAAATACCCGGTCGTCTTCCCAGTTCAGCGACGCGCTCCAGGAAATGAACAGGGAACAGGGGAAACTGACAGAAAACTTTCAAAAGCTGCTCTCTTCTATTGTTGAACTTTCACGGAAAACCTTTTTCCTCGATCCTTCGATGAATAAAGCCCTGGGGAAAGCCCGGAATAACATGATGGAGAGCATGGGACACCTTGGTGAACGACGCAAAGGACAAGCTTCCAGTAGTCAGCAGAAAGCTATGGAGGGGCTCAATGAAGCAGCCCGTGGCATGCAGAATGCCCTTTCCCAGATGTCCGGAGCCTCCTCAGGTACCGGATTTGAACAATTCATGGAGCAGCTCCAGAAAATGTCAGGAATGCAGGGGCAGATAAACGAGGGAACAATGAGTATGTTTCCCGGCGAGGGTAACCAGGGACAGATGTCCATGCAACAGCAGGCCGAAATGCGCCGGCTTGCCCAACAGCAGAAGGCAGTGCAGCAGGCACTGGAAGAAATGTCGGGTCAGATGGGTAACCGGGGGGATGTGCTCGGGCGCCTTGGTGAACTGGGCGGAGAGATGGAAGAGGTTGTCGAGGACCTGCTTTCCATGAAAGTCGACCGCAAAACCATCGACCGGCAGCGACAGATCCTTTCCCGAATGCTCGATGCCCAGAAATCGGTACGCGAACGCGAGTACTCTAAAAAACGCAAAGCCGAGCGTGCAGGAGACTATATAGCCAGGGATCCCGGAGACCCGGTCAATATGGAAGACCAGAAATTTAAGGTGCTCCAGGAAGCTCTTAAAAGGGCCCTGAATGAGGGGTATGGTCCCGATTACCAGGAACTCATTGAACAATACTTTAAATCGCTTACCGAAGAACTGGATCAGTCTGTCGAATAATTCCACGTTAATAGCTTGTCTTGATTTTTCTAATTGAATACATTCCTGACATGTCACATATATTTCATTTTCAGACAGTATTTCTAAGATTCACAGTCATTGCTGTATGGATGACCCTCCAGATGCCTCTTTCAGCGTCGACACTGGTCAAATCCTATTATGTGGAACAGGGCCAGCTGCTGGTGCGGTCTAATATCGAGTCGGAACAGGAACCCAGCTTGTCGCTTGTCCTGAGCGGCGGCGGCGCCCGTGGCCTTGCTCATATCGGTGTTCTCCGGGCACTCGAAGAGCATGATGTTCCGATTGACCTCATCGTAGGGTCGAGTATGGGGAGTGTCATCGGTGGCTTATATGCAGCCGGATACACACCGGACCAGATAGAGAACATTGTTAAGTCAATCGACTGGCCGGATATTTTCAGGGACGAAACAGCACGGGGCACCCTGTTCCTGGGGCAGAAGGGTGAACAGGACAGGTACCTGCTTTCTATCCGGTTTAAAAATTTCCAGCCTTATATTCCTGTCTCCATAAGTCCCGGACAGAAAGTACTCACCATATTGTCAGATCTTTTTTTGCGGGCTTATTACCAGCCCCGCGGTGATTTTGACAACCTGCGCATACCTTTCCGGGCGGTCGCAACGGATGTTGTTTCCGGGAAACGGGTTGTTCTCGGTGACGGCAATCTGGCGGAAAGCATTAACGGATCACTGGCTATTCCGCTTTTGTTTTCACCGGTCGCTATTGATTCGATGCTGCTTTTTGACGGTGGATTATTGTCTAATATGCCGGTCGATGTGGCAAAAGATATGGGTGCCGATATCACACTCGCTGTTAATATCACCTCGAAATTGCGTCCGCGCTCTGAGATGAATGCACCCTGGGAAATCGCAGATCAAGTAACCACCATCATGGCCGAACCCGTAAACAGCCTTCAGGAGGACAAGGCCGATGTGATCATACAGCCCTTACTGGAAGATTACCTGAATACGGATTTTGATCACATTGATACGATGATCGAAGCCGGCTACAGCGCTGCGATTGGTAAAATGGATACTCTGAAGCAACTGATTCAGGAGAAACGGTATCGGATCAGCTATAATTATCGCATTTCGAAAGTTACCCTCCCGGAGGAATTCGTCGATGAACATCAGGATTTGAGCAGACAGCTGCAACTGACAAAAAACAGGATTGTCAGTCTGGCAGACATCTCCGGTGATCTTGACCGCTTGCTGGCCTGCGGCTGTTATGCCCGCGTTGCCGCCCATCTTACCGGTGTTGACAGCGCCCTTCATGTTGAACTGGATCTGGACCCGTTTCCTGTACTTGATTCCATTGATATCCGCGGTAATCGCAGTCTATCAAGGAAGGAACTGCTGTCGGCTATGCGTTTGCGTCCGGGTATGCTGATTCATGCCGATTCATTAAGGCATGATTTTGAAGCCATAACAAAACGATACCGCACGTTCGGTTTTTCCCTGATGAACCTGGAGGAAGCCGGGCTCAATCTCGATACCGGATTGCTTTCAATCGTTATCGATGAAGGTGTGATCGGTAAAATAAAAATCGAAGGCAATAAGGAAACAAAACGCTTTGTTATTAAACGGGAAGTAGAACTGCGTCCGGGGGATGTATTCAACTGGAAAAAAGTCAATAAATCTATTGAAAATATTTATGCCACCCAATTATTTGACAGGGTCAGTGCCGATATTGTCCCGAAAGCTGATGAAACCCAGCTTCATATCAAAGTCGAAGAAAAATCATCCATACGAATGCAAATCGGCGGAAAGCTGGATAACGAACGGCGCGCCCAGTCCTACATCGAGTTCGGTGATGATAATTTCATGGGAGGGGGTATAAAAACAACGCTGCTTACCCGCTTCGGACTCAGAGATGGGCTTATCAGTGTTAATGTCCGCAATGACCGGATTTTCACAACTTTTCTCACATTTACCCTGCAGGGCTATTATTCATGGCAGATCAACCATATTACCGGCGGGGGCCAGTCAGGGCGATACCGGGAAAGACGCTACGGTGCCCGCTTCCAGATCGGACAGCAATTAAGGCGGATCGGACAGCTGGCGGCTGAACTCCGCATTGAAAAGGCCAGAGACCGCTCTTACTCCGGAACATTTACGCTGGAGCAGGATCTCGAATTACGCACATTCTCTCTTCATTCCATCACTGATAAGCGTGACCGGATTGATTTCCCGACAAGCGGTATCTATAATAACTGGATATGGGAAAGCGGCAGTAAATTGCTGCTGAACAGCCAGGAGTCTTATACCCGGGCTGCGCTTAACCTTGAAGGCTATTATACACTGCGCAAAAATCACACCTGGCATATCCGTGTTATGGCCGGTGTCGGGGATGAAACACTGCCATTTTCTGAAACCTACCGTCTTGGTGGTTTGCATAGTTTTTTCGGGATACTGGAAAATCAATATTATGGCAGGCAGATCGTGCTTATGAACGGTGAATACCGGTTGAAACTGCCTGTCGATTTCATGAATGGAACCTACCTTGGCGGAAGATTTGATTTTGGCGGAATCTGGGAAAAACCGGAACTGCTGTTTGACGCAGAGGATTTTTTCACGGGTATAGGCGGTTACCTCGCGTTTGACACCATTCTCGGCCCGCTCTATATGGCTTATGGACAAATGAGCGCGGGCAGGTCGGCTGTCTATCTCTCACTCGGTTTTAATTTCTGATTTGTAAATCCATTCTAAAATTTTCTGATGGGCACGATGGACCGGCAATTTATGGACCGTTTCGGTGCCCGCCCAGCGCCAGTCAACATGGTGTTCGCTTCGTACTTCTCCGCTGCTGATGTCGAGTAAAATGGGTTTATAGCGAAGCCTGAAATGTGAATAGGTATGAACCATAGGTTCGGAAACGCGTACTATTTTAGCCCGGACCCCATATTCGCTGTTCAGACGTTCATAGATCTTCTCTTCGGGCAGCTCCAGATAATCGCTTTCAACAGCCGGAAGTTCCCACATGGATGCCAATAGTCCGCTTTCCGGACGCTTTACCAGTAACAGATCATCGGCTCTGCGTACAGCAAAGACAATCTGCTTTTTCTCCCGGTTTTTCCGGCCGGGGGATTTATGGGGCAGACGATACTGGGAATCCACAGCATAAGCTCCGCAGTACGACTGAACAGGGCATGACGAACAGAGCGGATTCAGAGGTTTACAGACGAGGGCACCCAGTTCCATAACGGCTTCATTAAAAGCACCGGGGTCCCCGGGGGCGAGCATTTCCTTGCACGCGTTGAAGATGCGTTTTTTTGTCCGGTTCAGTCGCACATCTTCATCGATCACCAACAGGCGTGATACGACGCGTATCACATTGCCGTCAACAACGGGATACGGTTTATTAAAGGCGATGGACAGTATGGAAGATGCTGTATAGGGACCAATTCCGGGGAGTGACAGCGCTTCATCGTAGTCTTCGGGGAATCGCCCGCTATATCGCTCGATGATTTGCCTGGCGGCTTTCAGCATATTTCGTCCGCGGGAATAATAACCTAAACCGGACCACAGAGACAGGACATCTTCTTCACCGGCTGCAGCTAAATCACCAATAGAAGGATAGGTCGTGATAAAACGTTCGTAATAGGGAAGCGCCTGCTCTACCTGCGTCTGTTGCAGAAGGAATTCGGACAGGAAAGTTGCGTACCATGACCCGGCACTGCGCCAGGGAAGTGGACGTTTTGCTTCTCTGAACCATGTCAATAATTTTATGCGGAATTGATGGATTTGGTTCTGCGTCATCATTCCGGAAAGAATAGAATTCAAAGAAAAAATATTCCTCAGAGGGTGATGTTATGAAAACTTCATTGTCTCTTCAAACCATTTTGAAGTGTGTGAACGTACCATCTGAACCAGGCAGATCTGTGCAATAAAGGGTGATGGATTACGAAGGGAGTTTTCATACAGGTTGATCAATGCATTGCTGTACTTATCGAGATAGACGCTGTCGATTTGGGTGGGATCACCCAGGACAATTAATTTCGTGTCCTCGCCCAGACGGGTTCCCAGTGTGCGCATCTGAAACGGATTGGCATTTTGTGCCTCATCGAAAATCACGAATGAGTTGGCCAGGTCCGCGCCCCGGACATCCGCCAGGTTCATCAATTCAATAACACCGGAATCGAGCAGTTTTTTATATCCTTCTTCCGCATCGCTGGTGGACGTAAACTGGCGCAGTTTATCCATAAACGGCCGCATGCGGGGAATCAACTTGCGTTTAACTGATCCCGGCAGGAAACCGATATCCTCACCGAGCCGACTCTTTGTAACGATCGGTTTAATAAGCTTGATGGAATCGTATTTTCTTTCTTTAAAAACCTTTTCAAGGGCGGCGGCCATGGCAATATGGGTTTTACCTGTACCTGCCCTTCCTATGATGATCTGTACACGAATGTCATCATCCATTGCCTGATGCATGCAGACCGCTTGTTCAAAGTTGTATTTATTATCGGTATCACCCAGGACCTTCGGTGCGGTGTCCAGTACCTTTGTCGAAAAATAATCAAAATATCGTATCTGATTGCCTTTTCGTATACCGAGTCCGAAAAACTGTTTTGCCGGATCAAGAAGGGCGATACCTTCATTTTCACGCAATTTCCATTTTTTCCGGTAGGGGATAGTCCACTCTGTTGATATTTTAGAGGTGAAAACCTGATTGATTTCCTCTTCTTCAAGGCTGATTTCCCTGATGGTTTGAAAAAAGCTGCTCAGGTATTCCTCGGAAATTTTATCATGCAGATAATCCTCAGTATGGATATTAAAGGCGGCGCACTTGATGCGCAGGTTACGGTCTTTTGTAACCAGAACAAACTGCCTGTGGGGAAATGCCTCCCTGAGGCCCATGAGCTGTGAAATAAAACCGTTGTCCTTATATTTGAGATCCAGTTCCCGGGGAAATTGATCCGAAAAATAACCTTTCAAAAAGTAAAGTATTCCGTTCTTTCCATTGGGGATGTTGATACCCTCTTCGGGATTCTCATCCCGGGACAGGAGATGTTCCAGTTTCTGGCTGATGTCACGGGAGTTATAGCCAATGACCGGATCATTTTTCTTGGAGTCGATTTCTTCCAGTGTCAACATTGAAATAAGGACGATGTTTTCCTCAAAACGGAAAATGGCTGATGGATCATGTAACAGTACATTTGTGTCAATCATGTACACATGGCGTTCATCCTTGTTTTTCAATAGGGCTAAATCATTAAACACGACCATATTACTCTCTCGATTGGATATAAAGACCACATAAAATATAAGGATCAATTATTAAAAATTCATTTAAATCTGAATAAATTCGTTATAGGATTCTAACAAACAGGCTGAATGAAGTGAACATTCCCGTTAAAATATTGTTTTTGGAAATTGATCGTAACCGATGTATTTTTACAGGCTTTAGCAACGTATGTACAGGAGAATGTAATGAACCGGGTTCCTGAATTACTGGTACCAGCCGGCAGTTTTGAAAAAATGCAATATGCCCTGGCTTTTGGCGCTGATGCGATCTATGCCGGAATCCCACAATATTCGCTACGGGCCCGGGAAAACGATTTTAAGCCGGATCTTCTGAGCAGGGCCATTTCAGAAACGCGCGAACTGGGGAAACGTCTCTATCTGACTATGAACATTTTTCCGCACAACAGGAAGATCAAGGGCTTCGAAAAGACGTTGAAATGGGTGGCGGAATTGAATCCCGATGGGGTTATTATGGCGGATCCCGGAATGATCATGTATGCCCGTGAGACCTATCCTGATTTAACAATACATCTGTCGACGCAGGCAAATGCCATCAACTGGATGACGGTTAAGTTCTGGCACCAGGTCGGTGTAAAGCGCATCATTCTCAGCCGGGAGTTGACGATGGAAGAGATCCGGGAGATCCGGCAAAGGGTGCCGGATATCGAACTGGAGACCTTTGTCCACGGAGCAATCTGCATGGCCTATTCAGGCCGCTGCCTGCTCTCCAATTATTTCAATCATCGTGATGCGAACCAGGGCGTATGCAGCAATGCCTGTCGATGGGATTATAAAGTGTACCGGGAACCACCCGAGATGCAATCCGAGCATGATGTGTATCTGCCGTTAAAGGAACACTATTATCTTGAGGAAAGTGAGCGTCCGGGAACACTGATGCCTGTGGACGAAGACGAACATGGGACCTATATTATGAACGCGAAAGACCTCAGTGCCATTGATATCCTTCCCCAGCTTGTTGCCACGGGTATCGACAGTGTCAAGATCGAGGGCCGGACGAAGTCGCTGTATTACGTCAGTACCATAACGCGCGCTTACCGCAGGGCGCTGGATCTGCTGCAACAGGAGGAAGACATAACTGATGATGTGCGCAGGGAAGTCTATGCCGTGGCGAACAGGGGCTATGTGACCGGCTTTCTGGAAAAAAATCCACTCGAAAAAGGCCAGAATTATGAATCGGGGCATTCAAAATCACAAACCCACCAGTATATCGGTATTGTGAATTCATACGATGAGTCGGATGGAATGGCGGTGATAAAAGTGCGTAACCGCTTTGAAACAGGTGATTCAATTGAATTGATAACACCCGGGAAAACGGTTGCCTTTAGGGTAAATGAAATTGTGGATATGGATGGTAATACAACATGTGTGGCCCATGGCGGTGGAAAAGATATAAAAATCCGACTGCCGGAAAAACCATCGCGATTTGCATTATTGCGCAAAAACCTGCTCAGGGAATAAAAAATCCCGAAACATACCCGTTCCTGATCAATTCAGATGCAATTTCAAAAAAATTTTTGTAAATTATTTTTTTTATTCGAATGACGATAATACAAACAGATATTTATTTGAATAAAGAAACGTCTGAACAACGTAAAGGGCATTCATGGAGAAAAAGATACAATACTGTGTTGACATGTTACCCCGGGTTTCCAGAACATTCGCACCTACGATCCGCATGCTGCCGCATGGGTTGAGCCTCCAGGTTACGGTGGCTTATTTACTATGCCGTATTGCGGATACGGTTGAGGACAGCGCGGCGCTGTCTGTTTCGCAAAAACGCGAAATGCTGGACAGTTATGCCAATATTTTCAGGCATCCTGACGAAAATGCGCTCGGCAAATTCATGGATATGGTTCCGTTTTTGCCACAGGAGACACCTGATGATGAGCTGGTGTACCAATTTCCCGATGTCTATGACGTGTTCAATACGTTTTCTCCGGTGATGCGCAAGCATATTGCCCGCTGGGTTATAGAAATGTCAATGGGGATGGGTAAATTTGCGCAATCTGCCCTGAGAAAACGGTTTACATTTCTGGATACGATGAAAGAGCTGGATGAATATACATATTATGTCGCCGGCACGGTCGGTTATCTTTTAACCGAGCTGTTTTCATATTACTCAAAAAAGATCACCCCGTCCATTAAGGATAAACTGGAAGGACTGGCAGAATCGTTTGGTAAAGGACTGCAACTGGTTAATATCATCAGGGATATGAAGAACGATCTGACCCGGGGGCAGTCATATATCCCGGAAGAATTGTTGTTAAAATATAACCTGGACAGGGAGAGCATCTTCAGGGAAGAAAATGCTGCCCGGGCGGAGAAGCTGTTCAACGAACTGATACAGAGTGCGGTGGATCATCTCGACAGAGCCCTGGATTATGTGACACATATTCCCAAGGATGAAAGGCGTATTCGGCTGTTTTGTATGCTTCCTCTCTTCTGGGCGATGCGAACGTTGCAGTTGATTCAGCAGAATACGATGGGGCTCCTGAAAAATGACAAGATAAAAATATCCCGCACGATTATCCGGAACGAATACTATCTCGCTTTTTTTACGGTGTTCTCCGACAGGCTGATGCGCTGGCATTATCAGAGTATCCGAAAACAGTTTAACCAGCCGTTACCTGCACACAGTTATTAGAAAAATTACAGTTTTCGATGCGTGCCGTCGCAGAAAGGTTTGTTGCCGGTCTGCTTACAGGCACACCAGGCGACTTTTTTTTGCTCTTCAATTTCTACCCGGACGGGTTTAATATCAGTTGTTCTATGCGAGCCGTCGCAAAAAGGTTGTTTCGCGGAAAGACCACATGCACACCAGAAGTACTTTCCGGGTTCAACTTCCTCTACAATGGGTTTTTTTTGATATACTTTGGGTTCACTCATTTTTTGTTCTCCTTATTGTAGACAGATTTGGGTAATGTCTGATGTTGAATAGCACCCGCATTAATTTGTACCATTTCATTGACCAGTCACCACTATGAATAATATAGAATTAACCAACTATATACAAGACCTGCTGCCGGAAGAATTCACGGAATTTCTTTCTGCGCCTTCTGAACCGACCGCGATCCGGGTCAATTCGCTGAAAATGGATAGCGAAACATTCTATGAGCGGTTGTGCGAAAAGGGTGTAAAGCCCGTTCCCTTGTTCATGAATAAAAATGGTTTCGCCGTCGAAGAGAGGTCGCTTGCAATGAGTCACACGCTCGATTTTTTTCAGGGACATTTCTTTTATCAGGGAATATCTTCCCAGATACCGGCATTGATTCTGGATCCCGGTCCGGGTGACCGTGTGTTGGACCTTGCGGCAGCACCCGGCTCAAAATCTTCTCAAATCGGGGCATTGATGCGAAATCGCGGGATGCTGGTTGCTAATGATGTTTCCCGGTCGCGCATCCAGGCGCTGAATGTTAATACACAGCGTGCCGGGATGATCAATCATCTGATCTATAATCTGGCAGGCGAACGGTTTGGAAATATGTTCCCCGGTTTTTTTGATAAAGTTCTGATCGATGCGCCATGTACGGCTTTGGGGACCCTTAGTACAAATAAGGAGATCTGGAGCTGGTGGAGCCTTGAGAAACTGAACAAACTGGCTGGAAGGCAGGAAACATTACTCATCGCCGGTATCAAGGCCCTCAGGGCCGGCGGAGAGCTCGTATACTCAACCTGTTCCCTGACGCCGGAAGAAAATGAATGTCACATAGAACGAATGTTGAAGTCCTATCCCTTGGAAATTGTTTCCATGCAAAAAAACTGGTTTGAGGTGTATGATCATGGAATATTATGTTCCCCGACATCAAAACCGGGTGAGATTGCGTCTAACAGTTTGCGCATCTATCCCCACCGGCATAATCAGGAGGGTTTTTTTGTCATAAAAATCAGGAAAACAGATCATATAACCAGGCCGGCGACGGAAAAGAAATACAATATGATGGAACCAAAAAAACCAGATCATCCTGATATCTTACCGGTTTTGAAGGATGTATCGAAAAACTGGGGTATCCCTTCGGAAACCTGGAAACAGTATCGCTACTTACGCACAAAAGAGCGGCTCTGGATGCTAAACGATGAAATGACTGCTTTCCCCGATGAACGGTTTATGAACGGGGGGCTTTTACTTGCCGAAAAAAGAGGTCACATGTGGAAATTGACCAATCAATCGGTTCAGTTCTTTTCCGGTCATATTTCAAAACGATTATTAGAACTGAGCCGGGAGGAGCTTGCTCATATATTTTTGCATGGAAGATGCCAGAAAACCGGATTGATGGATGGATATTATGCCCTGCAGTTTAATCACAACGTCATCGCCAGTATTTATGTAAATGATTCCACTTGTACATTAAGGTTGCCCCATTTTTTTCGCTTAGTACTTTAAAAAACAATAGCTTAAATTTGAAAATCCGAACAATTCCGATGTTTTTGCTAAGAAAATTCAATTCCATGTCGAATTCCTGAGGTGAGGGTAGAGACTGAGTATCCATATGAAAAGGAATGGTATCATTTTTATTAAGATAATATGGGAAAAACCGGAAGCCCGGGCGGTCATTACCATCGTTGTAATTACGGTTATCGCCGCTTCCCTGGTAGGAATTGCTGAGTTCTCTCATAATGATCAGTTCCGTTCCTTCTGGGATACTGCCTGGTGGGTGCTGGTTACTATCTCAACCGTTGGTTATGGGGATAAGGTGCCTGTAACACCCATAGGAAGGATTATCGGTGTCCTTCTCATGTTTTTTGGCGTTGCCATACTTTCCATCGTAACGGCAACGATTTCATCAAAATTCGTAACGCGCATGATAAAAGAGGGTAAAGGCTTGCAGAATGTAACATTAGTCAATCATATTATCTTATGTGGTTGGAACAATCAGTCGGAGCAGGTTCTTCAGACTCTGGAGCGGGAAAAAAGAGGGGATACCCGTATCGTTCTTGTCAACAACCTGCCGGAAGAAGAAGTCGAGGCCATACTTTCCCGCAGTACAATGATGAAGATGAAATTTGTGAGGGGTGATTTTACACGGGAGGTGATCCTGCAGCGTGCCAACGCGAAAGAAGCTGACGCTGCCATAATCGTACCGGATGCGTCGTCAGGATCGGGAAGTCACAGTGATGAACGCACTATTCTGGCAACGCTCTCATTAAAGACAATCAATCCGAAAATCAAAGTGTATGCACATATTATTGACAGGGAAAATCTTTCTCATCTGAAGAAAGCAAAAGCCGATGATGTGATTGTCAGTGATGCGTATACAGGCTATCTTCTGGCCAATTTTGTTACATCGCCCGGGATTCCCCAGTTTATCGAGCATCTGTTTTCACCGGGGTCAGGCTTTCAGATAAAAAGAAGGGAGATACCTCCACACATGGTAGGAAAAACCTATGATGAGTTGAAATCATTTTATGCAGGTCAGTTTAAAGGTATTCTGATCGGCCTTGGCCAGATTTCGGAGTCCATTGATATTTCTGAGCTGCTTCATGGTGATTCTTCTTATCTGGACGCTTTCATCATGAGGAAATTCAAGGAAGCCGGGAGGGGGGTTCAGGCAGATGAGCAGATAAAGATAATACTGGATCCGGCCCCGGATTATGAACTGACACGATCAAATTTTTATTTTTCCATTGAAGGATAAGAAACATGAAGAGTGCAGTGCAGGAGAAGATTCTGGTAAAAATGGACTATCTGAAAGAGGTGAAGCTCTTTCTGGGATTAACGGATGAACAAATCCGGAAAATAGTACCGCTCATGGGATTAATTCAAATAGAAGCGGATCAGATGATAATCCGGGAAGGCGAAGCAGATAATACCCTGTATATATTACTTGAAGGAGAAGTGGAAATATCGAAATCACTGGTCCTGCCGCAATGGATTAAATCCGGTCAGAATCAGGAAAAATCATTGATACGCCTCTCCGAAAAACATCACCCGTTCTTTGGTGAAATGGCCATGTTTGAAGAAAGCCCGGAGCGATCGGCCTCTATTCGTGCTATCCAAACCTGTTCGATGATTACACTCTCGAAAAAAAATATTGATTCCATAGCAGAAAGTGATAACAGGATAGGCATGATCATATACCGGAATATCGCCTCCGAGCTGGTTAAGCGTCTGCAACGGGCCAATAAAGATATCCTGAAGCTGACAACTGCATTTACACTGGCACTGGAGGGCTGATTTGTTCAATATTGAACATTTTAAATTCAACAGCTATGTTGAATATTTCATAAAGGTGATGGACAACTACTTCAGGAAAGTGCCGCCTATTCCTTCAAACGCTTACCTGCAGCAGGAGATTATGGAGGATGTGGAAACACGGATTGAGGTGGCAAGACACTGTCAGTTTTCATCTATCATCAATGTGCTGGCGAATGACGAGAATGACACGGTGCGTGAGGCGGCCCGAAAAAGTAATTTCTGGATTCTCGTCGGTAAATTTCAGGATATTCTCGGGTTTGGAAAACAGGAACGGCTGAAATTTGCCAGGAATGAAGGTCAGGTGAATATCCTGGTTTTGCTGATGAATGAAGATGACCTGGAAGTCGAAAAGGAGGTACTGGCCAATCCCTTTATTACGGTTGAGATACTTGCCATTTTTATGCGTTTTCTGCGGGAAAGGGGCGGCGGGAAGAAGGATGAACAGATCCTTCAAATGGCGAATGAGGCACTTCAGGTCAAACGTGAACGCATAATTAAAATTGCCGCTGTTAAAAAAGCGTTTCAGGATCTTGAAAAAAGTGAAAATGTTTACTCGATTCTGCATTACATAGCGGACGAAGACAGGACGGTGCGGAAATCGATTGCCAATATTCTAAATGAAAAAGATCCGGATTCGCTGAAGAAAATTATTTATTCCAGCCTGGAAAGTTCCAAATTTACATCACCTCTGGTTCAATATATCGTTATTACCGAACTTATACAGCTTATTCACCGGCGCGGGGATCTGAAAAGTGTAACCATCTCCAGTATCAAAATTCCACAAAAATCAAACCGTAAAGGTAGTTTTCAGTCGATATCAAGTTTCTTCCTGCAGATACTTCTGAAAAAACAAAAACTGATTGTACAGAACAGTACAGAAAATCTTACAGAATTTGATAATATCATATTGCTCTGTCATTGTCATGTGGACCATTCTTCTGAAATGAGGGGGCTGGCATCTAAAATCCTGTCGGTTGACGATATCTTTAATCTTGCCAATGATGTTTCTACACCACGAAAGGTTTTCAATGAAATCCTAAGTATTCTGGAGGAACATCCGGATGAACTCGTTATTGAACGCGTTAAAACCGCCCATTTGCGGGAGACAAACCGTCTGAAGGAAAACCTGAAGGAGCTGGAAATATCGGTAGAGGCATATTTTGATATTATTTTTCAATCGCTGGGTTACAGTCAGATCAATGAATATAAAGATGCGGTAAAAACAATCGGATCAGCGAATAAGCAGATACAGAGGTTCAAAAATGACCTTGTAGGCAGTATCACGTCCAGTGAAGAGCAAATCAATACGCTGTTTAAAGAGATCAATACGGTTTTGACAGACAGAGCACATGATATCTATTTTGATACCAGTCAAAAGGTTATCAGGGAACTGGAGTATATCCTCTCCCTGATTCAGGAAATTTTCAGCCTGAAGGATATGGGACTTGAAACGATTCGAAAAGGTACGCCGGAAGATATTGAATCGGAAATCAGGATGAAGGGAAGAATTATCTGGCAGAGCGCAATCAGCATCTTTCTTGGACGCATTAAAGACCTTGCCGAGATGGTGCGAAAGAAGATAATTAAAATTGCTCTTGAGAAGGAAAATGTTCAGACCATCACTGACGATGTAAACGCGGCATTTGAGGAATTGGAACAGGCTTATAAAGGTAGAATTAACTGCCAGTTAACAATTCCCTGCATCAGTTGTAACCGGCGAGGTTGCGCAGCAGAACGGTTCCTCTCCGAATGCGAGTTTTTTATCTCAGAGATACTCGATAATTTCGGTGCGGACACCTCTAACTCTGTATAAAAAGTTTATTTAGAGCCTGTTTTATTGTATATTTATTAAATATAGTTTTTAATGAAACAGGGAACATATAGCGGAACTAACCTTCAAAAAAACCGTTATTATTTTTTATCCCATCTCACATAAAAGATGTCGCGGGAGCTGTAATTATGCCCAGGGAAATTGAAAAGATATATAATCCGAAACGGGTTGAAGACAAATGGTATGAAAAATGGATGGAAAACGGCTATTTTAATGCAAATGCTGATTCAGGGAAAAAACCGTATGTCATCGTAATTCCTCCTCCGAATGTGACGGCCATTCTGCACATGGGGCATGCTTTTAATAACACGATTCAGGACATATTAATCCGATATAAGCGGAAAAAGGGGTTTGAAGCGTTGTGGTTGCCTGGTACAGACCATGCCGGTATCGCTACTCAGAATGTTGTTGAAAAACAGCTTGCCCGGGAAAATCGTACACGCCATGATCTGGGTCGGGATGCCTTTGTGGACCGCGTCTGGGAATGGAAGCACCAGTATGGATCAACGATTATCCGACAGCTGAAAAAACTGGGCTGTTCCTGCGACTGGCGCAGGGAGCGGTTTACAATGGATGAAGGCCTGAGTAAAGCTGTCCTGGAGGTCTTTGTCAGGCTGTATGAGAAAGGCCTGGTGTATAAGGGGCGTTATATTATCAACTGGTGTCCGCGCTGTTCCACGGCTATTTCCGATGAAGAAGTCGAACATAAAGAAAGCCATGGTCATCTCTGGTATATAAAATATCCGATTAAAGAAGAAGACGGGCGGTATATCACAGTCGCCACCACGCGCCCTGAAACGATGCTTGGTGATACGGGCGTAGCCGTCAATCCGGAAGATGACCGGTATAAGGACCTCATTGGGAAAACACTGATTTTACCGCTGATGGACAGGGATATTCCTGTCGTCGCTGACGATTATGTTGATAAAGAATTCGGTACGGGAAGTGTTAAGGTGACGCCGGCGCATGATCCGAACGATTTCCTGATGGGGCAGCGCAATAATCTGGCTCAGCTGAATGTCATGAATGATGACGGTACCATGAATGAGCATGCCGGGAAATATGCCGGTCTGGACCGGTTCACAGCCCGCAATCAGATTATACAGGATCTGACACGGTTGGGATTGATGGATAAAATTGAACGTCATCATCATAATGTCGGCCATTGTCAGCGCTGTGCAACGGTCGTCGAACCCTTCCTCTCCGAGCAGTGGTTTGTTAAAGTAAAACCGCTTGCTGAAAAAGCACTGGAAGTGGTAGAAAAGGGTGAAATCCGTCTTCATCCACAGGATCGCTGGTATAAGACCTATAAGCACTGGATGGAAAATGTACGTGACTGGTGTATTTCGCGTCAGTTATGGTGGGGACACCGGATTCCCGTATACTATTGCCTGAGTTGCGGGGAGATGCATGTCGGACATGAACAGCCGGAAACATGCCGAAAATGCGGAAAGCCGGCGTTTAAACAGGATGATGCGGTTCTGGATACCTGGTTTTCTTCCTGGCTCTGGCCTTTTTCTACGTTAGGCTGGCCTGAAAAAACGAAAGATCTTAAATATTTTTATCCGACGGATGCGCTGGTTACTGCTCCGGATATCATTTTTTTCTGGGTGGCAAGAATGATCATGGCCGGTATGGAATTTATGGATGAGGTTCCTTTTAAAGATGTTCTGTTTAATGGGATCGTACGTGATGAACATGGCCGGAAAATGTCTAAATCACTGGGTAACGGAATCGATCCCCTTGAAATGATCGATCAATACAGTGCGGATGCGGTTCGATTCACACTGGTCATGCTGAGTTCCGAAGGTCAGGATATCAATCTTTCCCGAAAAAGTTTCGAGATGGGGCGGAATTTTTCCAATAAAATCTGGAACGCGTTCCGGTTTCTGAATATGAACCTGGAAGGAATTGAAACGGATATTGATAAATACGTTACGCATCTTGAGACGGCTGATCAATGGATCCTGAGCCGTTATTTTAAAACCGTGGAAGAAGCTAACCGGAATATTGAAAATTTCAGAATCAACGACAGCCTGAATGCGGTTTACCATTTCTTCTGGCATGACTATTGTGACTGGTATCTGGAAATGATCAAACAGCGTTTGTATAAGCCGGCCGATCCAGATGAAAAACGAACCGTTCTCGCCGTCGCTACATTCATTATGAAAAGCAGTATGGAACTGTTGCATCCGTTTATGCCGTTTATTACAGAAGAAATTTGGCAGAGTTTGAAATCAGAAACGGAAGAAAGTGTCGTCATTGAACCCTGGCCGCGGGGAGATGCACGATTTATCGATGATAAAGCAGAAAAAGAAATGGAACTGATTCAGGAAATCGTCGGCGCTATTCGTAATTTACGGGTGGAAATGAACGTACCCGTAGGCAAAAAAATTAATGTTCATTTCGACGCTGAAACAGGGGTCTGGGAAAAGATTGAAAATAATAAGGAACATATCCATACGCTTGCGAAAACGCAGCAGTTATACCGGGTAACTAATCTGTTTGATAAAACCGATGCCGGCACAACGGTTGTTCAGGGTGTTGAAATCTTTATTCCCATGGCGGATCTTGTGGACAAAGCGAAGGAGAGGGAACGGCTCAAAAAAGAACTGGATCGACTCTCCGGATTGGAACAAGGACTGTTGAATAAACTGGCTAATAAAAACTTTCTGGAGAAAGCGCCGGAAAAAGTGGTAGTAAATGAAAAAGCAAAATTGAACAATATTCAGGAAAATCTGAATAAGGTGAGGGAAAATTATGAAAAGTTTAAATAAACTGTGTCACCTGACATTGGTGGTTTTTCTAACCTCCCTTTATGCACAGGAAGACATTGCTATAACCATTACAAATTCCAACCTGGGACTGGTCCGTGAGAAGCGTGTAATCGATTTGGAAAAAGGAATCCAGAAAATCCGACTGGAAAAAATACCCGCTGAGATCGATCCGACATCCGTACTCGTCGAAAATCCTGATAACCGTTTTAAAGTACTTGAGCAGAATTACGAATTTGACCTGATCAATGTTGATAAACTTTTGGAAAAAAGCCTGGGTTACCGGATTCAGATTGCACACCCTGATCAGGGAATACTGGAGGGTACTTTGCTGGCTTCATCCGGCCAGAATGTTGTGCTGTGCGATAAGGATCAGCAACTGCAGATTATACCCAGAAATGATGAACAACGAATCCAGTTACTGGATTATGAAGCCACCAGTTCGAATTTCATATCTCGTCCAACCCTGGTTTGGAATGTGCTGGCCGATAAAGGCGGGGAACATGCAATAAACATGTCTTATCTGACATCTGGAATGGACTGGCAGGCCGATTATGTCGGTTTGCTGAATACGGACGATACGGAACTTTCACTCTCTGCCTGGGTTACGGTGACCAATAAATCCGGCGGCCATTATAAAAATGCAAGGCTGAAACTGATGGCGGGTGATATCAATGTGGTTAAAGAAAGCCGCCGTTCCCGTCAGCAAAAATTTCAGGTGGTGGCGGAATTGTCCGCAGGAAGCAGCTTCGAGGAAAAGTCTTTCTTCGAATACCACCTTTATACACTGGGAAGGAAAACAGATCTGATGAACAACCAGGTCAAACAGATACAACTTTTCCCGGAAACCAGCAGTGAGGTGTCAAAACGGTACCGTGTTGAAAGTGACGATTCTGATAAAGTTAAAATAATTGTTTCGGTGAAGAATTCAAAAGCCAATAACCTGGGTATTCCGCTCCCGGAAGGGCGCATCAGGGTTTATAAAAGTGATGGTGATGATGTCGAATTTGTTGGTGGCAATATGATTGACCATACGGCTAAAAATGAAAAACTTGATATCGAACTCGGCTCTGCATTTGATATTGTCTCGGAACGTAAAGTGGTATCGACCGACCGCAGTATGAAACGGGTTCGCCGGCAAACCGTTGAATATGAACTCAGAAATCATAAAGATTCGGAAATTTCGATCGAAATATTGGAACGTGTTAACGCTTATTATGAAGTGGAATTGCATAAAAGCAATGTACCTCTTGTGGAAAAGGAAGCAGGGTTCCTGAGATTTGATGTAACTGTTCCTGCAGACGGCCAACGTGCTGTAACTATTGATTATTCAACCAGGTGGTAAAAAACCGTATGACCGAATCGGATTACAGATTGGATGAAGAAGCCCTTCGTAAAAAAATCAGGGAAGAGTTAGAGAAGGAACATAAAAATAAAGAACAACAACGTGAAAACGCTCCGCAATCAACCGAAATTCCAGGGGATAAAGAATCACAGGTACTGGAGCACTATCTAAAAGAGCAGGTTGAAGAAAATGTCTATTCCTCATTTCCGGAATTTATTAAGTGTGCCAATCATCTTTTTGAAATCAGATGGCTTACCCCCTCCGAGCTGGAAAATGACTATGAATTCCATCCCTATGAAGAATCACGATTCCATAAACTGAAAAATAAGTTTTCCAGGCGGCGGTTCGAGCTTCCTGATTCCCCCGCTATCCGTGAAATGCTGGAAAATTACAGGGCGGAATTGGAACATGATGCCCGGAAGCGTTCAGAGGCTTACAAGAAATATCTGGCGGAACTGAAAAAAAATAATCACCTGACCGAACGCTCCCAGTTGGAAGCCCGTTTATACGAAGAAGAGCTGGACCGGTTCTATGGTTCAAAAAAGGGATATCGCAAATATAAAAACCATGCCGGTGAAATCAATTGGATGACACGGGAAGAGTTTGAAAATCAGGATGAATTCATTGAAGAAGTTCTTACCAAGAAACAAAGAGTTATCAGGAAAACAGGCTGGACGGCTTTGGCAATTACTGTTATAGGAATGGTCTGGTTTTTATCTAATATATTTACCGTTAGTCATGAAGTGGCCTACCTTGTTGTCGAAATGGAGGAAACGGAAGGCGACTTGTATATCGATCAAAGTCCCGCTTTCGGGTTTACGCCGAACGAACCCTATCCTGTAACTCCTGGGAAACATGAAATTATGGTATTGCGGGCTGGTTTTGTTTCTTCTCCGGATGCACAGATGCTTTCCTTTGCATCCAGGGATACGGTTAGAATGGCGGTAACGTTTACACGGGAAGTCTCCTCAGAAACAGGGATTGTCAGGATTGCTTCATCATTGAATGAGGCCGGCATTTTTATTAATGGCAGTTTTCGCGGCAGCCTGGGCAATAATCCTCTCCTCAGCCTTACTGCCGGCGAATATGCAATCTCACTTGAAAAAGAAGGATACCTGCCTGATCCAAGACAACGCAGGATATCTCTGGCAGCCGGGGATACGGTTGATCTGAGTTTCAGGATGATCCCGCTGCATGAAGAGCGCTCGTCGCGCGGTAATCTTGATATTACAAGTCTCGGCATGATTGAAGTGACCTCCAATATCAAGGACGCTGAAATATTTTTAAATGGAGAGAATACCGGTTATAAAACGGATTATATCCTGCAGAAAATCAGCAGGGGGCAGCACATCGTTTCTGTCAGAAAAGAGGGATATGTTGTGTATCCGGAAGAGAAAACAGCGCGCTTGACAAAGGATGAAAAAACGGCACGGGTGCATTTTAATCTCAGCAGCACGACCAGACCGGTTACCATTAAAACGATACCGGAACGTGGTGAAATCTTTGTAGATGGCAAATCAGTGGGCAAGGGAACATTCTCAGGGGCGCTTCCTCTTGGTGTACATCAGGTAAGTTTTGGTGATATTCCCTCCCATATAAAACCGGAATCTCAGGAAATAATTATTTCAGAATCAAATGATAACCAGTTTGAATTTTACTATAATACCATTCTGAATATTAAATTTCAGCCGGATCTGAACGCTGGAGAAGGGTATTCAGGCAGTATGACAACCGGGCATATCCTGGAAGGAATTCAGTTTAAAACGAGTAAACAGACCGGACCGGCTGTTCGAATGAATGAAACCGTTAATGAGAAGATCTGGATTCTGGATTATGCTTACCAGTATCGAAATCCTCCCGGTATGGATGCCATTGCTATTCGTTTCCGTCTCCCGGACTTTGTTGAAATCAATAATCCGGTTATCCTGAAATTATGGATCTACAAGACACGTAATGATTATCCACTGACGATAAAGGGTAAACCTGCATACCGTATTATTGTAAATAACGGTATTTTTAAGTCCGATATTATACCGACGCATGGAATCGATGACATTTCCCATTCCCATTATGATCAGTTTGTGATTAACGAGTTTATGCGCAAAGGCAATAATACAATCATCATATCAACATCTCCCGAGGCCAGTACGGCCGTGGCACTCTGGAAAATTTTAATTGAATGACAACAGCAAACAACGACATTTTTACTGCTGATCCGGAAAGCAGTCCCCTGGCAGAACGCTGCCGGCCACGTTCCCTGTCGGATATTATCGGACATGATGCTTTGCTTGCTGATGATGCCCCACTCATCCAACAGATGAAGGCGGGATACCTCCCATCCATAATACTCTGGGGTCCCCCCGGTGTCGGGAAAACCACACTTTCACGTGTGATTGCGCAGGATTTGAATTATCAGTTCAGAGATATTTCTGCTGTCTCATCGGGTGTGAAAGACCTGAAAGAACTTATCCGTGAAGCCCGTTCTGCCTTGAGCCACTATCAGAAAAAGACGGTCCTGTTTATCGATGAAATTCATCGTTTCAATAAAACACAGCAGGATGCGCTCATGCATGCCGTGGAAAAGGGAGAGATCGTCCTTGTCGGTGCAACTACTGAAAACCCTTCGTTTGAAGTTAATGCCCCACTGCTTTCCAGGTGCACCGTTCTGAAGCTTGAAGATTTGACACAAAAAAATCTGATGGATATTATTAATCGTGCCCTGGAAAAAGATATCATCCTTTCCAGGTATACGATCACATTGGAGGAACCGGAACAATTGATCTTTTACGGTTCCGGAGATGCACGCCGTACACTGAATCTGCTCGAGGCCGCTTTCTTCCTGTCCGATCGGACAAAAGAAGCCGTTCATATCAGCGGAAATTTAATCAACAAAGCGGCTTCGCAGAATCCATTATTGTATGATAAAAAAGGGGAATATCATTACGATACGATTTCCGCTTTCATTAAAAGCGTCAGGGGCAGCGATCCGGATGCGTCCGTATACTGGCTGGCCCGAATGCTGGAGAGTGGAGAAGATCCGTTATTTATCGCTCGCCGACTCATTATACTGGCATCCGAGGATATCGGTAATGCGGAACCCTATGCCCTCTCATTGGCCAATGCGGGATTCGAGGCGGTCCGTAATATTGGTATGCCTGAAGCCAGGATTATTCTGGCACAGGTGACCACCTATCTGGCTTCACTGCCCAAGAGCAATGCGGCTTACCAGGCTATCGAATATGCCTTGAAGGAGGTCCGGAACAGTGGTTCACTGCCTGTCCCGCTTCACCTCAGAAATGCCCCGACCACCCTGATGAAAGAATTAAATTATGGTGGTGAATATAACTACCCGCACGACTATCCCGGGCATTATATTGAACAGAATTACCTGCCGGACAGTCTTAAAGGTAAACGCTTTTATGAACCGACTGAGCTTGGCAGGGAAAGCAAAATAAAACAATATCTCGCGAATCTCCGGAAAACCAACAGGGAGGATTCAGCTGAATGAATCCGTTAAAAAAGCGTCTCAGAAGGACTTATCTTAATGCAAAATTAAAATGGTCCGGCAAACAGAAGGATATGTATGACTTTGCAGAACAAATTAAAATGATCCGCCGGATTCTTGTTCTCATGCCGGAAGATAAATCATTGAGACCGGCAGCAGAATCATTCCTGAAGAAACTGGCCGGATTGTTTCATGGGGTACAGTTTGAAACGTTCGTTAAATCACAGCTAACGGAAAATGACCTCAACTGGTTCGGCGTGCCTGATCAGGCCTTTTTGAATCATCTCCAGCAAAAGCAATATGGCTTGCTTATTGATTTAAATCCCTCACCGGATCAGCTGTACAGTTATCTCACGGCAAACAGCGGTGCTCCGGTCAGGCTGAATTTATGTGAATCCCCCTATGATTACATTTATAATCTGCATATACGGCCAAATCGGTCGAAACCTTTTGCCGGACAACTGGATACGGTACTGGTGCATCTGCACAATCTGAAAAACAATTAGACCAGGATCTGATGTTGAGATAAAACAGTAGTAAAGAATTCAGTGTGGAAATGAAATAAAAAAAAGGCGATCAATTGATCGCCTTTTTTTCTATTGTTTGGTGACGGTAAGAATACCCGATGTCCCCACATTCCCGGCGGCATCGAACGCCTTGACATAAATCGTGTGCTCCGTTCCGCTCACCAGGCTGCCTGTATTCCAGCTGAATCCCCAGGGAGCGGAGTTGTCGGTGTTGGCAAGAACGCCGTCTACATAGAATTCCACCCGCGTCACACCGACATTATCTTCTGCATCGGCTGCAACGGCGACCGTACCATCGACAGTAGAGCCCTCAACCGGATAGAGCAGTACAACCGTCGGCGAAATCACATCCGGTTCCGGATCATTTTCCACCGTGACCGAAATCAGGTCGCTGTTTGTCCGGTTTCCGGATAAATCAAATGCCTTGACATAAATCGTGTGCGTGCCATCGTCAACCGAATTCGTATTCCAAGTATAGATATACGGCCATGTATCGACGCTGGCAACGGAATCACCATCGATGTAATAATCAATATGGGCAATACCGTTTTCATCATCGGCATCGACGGCAATATTTACGTTTCCGCTGACGGTAGAACCCGCAACCGGAAAGGTAATGGAAGCCGAGGGTGGAGTGTTATCGCTTTCCCTGGCCAGGGTCACACTGACAGTCGCGCTGGTGGTGCTGTTGCCGGCTGCGTCATAGGATTTGATGAAAATGGTATGGGTCCGGTTATCGGCCAGTGGGGTTGTGTCCCAGGTGAATCCCCACGGTGCTGATGTATCCGTGTCGTCCAGCTCACCGTCTACATAAAATTCAACCTCCTCGACACCGACGTTATCGGTAACATCAACGACAACAGATACCTCACCGGAGAGCACGGAGGCAGCGACCGGGTAGGTGATCGTGGCTGTAGGAGGTGTTGTATCGACCGTTTGCCCGCCCACGATGGTGAGGGTCAGCAGGTCCGATGACGTGGTGTTGCCGGCGGCATCGAATGCTTTTACGAACAGGGTATGGCTGCTGCCGTCGGCTATAGGCGATGTATTCCAGCTGAAATTCCAGGGTGCTTCCGTGGCGACATGGGCCATCATGCCGTCGACAAAATACTGTACCTGGGTGACGCCGATATTGTCATCAACGTCCACCGTTACCGTGACGGTTCCAGCGACCGTTGAGCCGTCGACCGGATAGGTAACCCGTGCTTCCGGGGGTATGACATCGTCAGAGATGCCGCTGGGGACAGTCACCTGGATAATACCGGTCGTTCCGGTGTTACCGGCGGCGTCATAAGCCTTGGCATAAATCGAATGGCTGCCGTCATCGGCAAAGGGCCGGCTGTCCCAGGCAAAGATAAAGGGTGTTTCCATATCGATAAAGCGGGACTGGCCGTCGACAAAGTATTCGACCATTTCCACGCCCTTATTATCGCTGGCTTCGACGGTGACCTGTACGGTATCGAATACAACCTGTCCGGCCGTGGGGTAGGTCAGGATCGCCGTCGGGGGCGTCTGGTCAGTGACGGGAAATACGGTCACGGTAACCACATCGGAGACGGCCCAGTTGCCGTCTTCATCGAATGCCCGGGCGAAAATCGTGTGATTGGTGGAATCGGCATAGCCCGTGGTATTCCAGTCATAGGTATAGGGGTAACGGGCGGATTCGCCGACGGAATCACCGTCGACAAAAAAGGAAACGGACGACACGCCGCGGTTATCATCGGCGGTAGCGACGATCCGTACGGTGCCTTCCACCTGCTGGCCGTCTCCCGGATTCACGATAGCGACCACGGGGTCGGTCACATCCTGCGAGCCGGAGATGGTAAAACGGACGAGTTCCGAGAATCCGGTGTTATCACTGTCATCGGTGGCGGAAGCCTGGATGACATGTTCCTGGTTATCTTTCTTGTCGGCAACGTTGACTTCGACGAGATAGGGTTCGGACGTCGCGGTGCCCACAATGGCACCATCGAGATAGACGCGCACGCGGGACACGGTTTCATCGTCGGTCGCTTCGACGCGCACCTGCATGATGTCGTCAGAAACCACGGCCCCGTCATAGGGAAAAATCACCAGGGTGACGGGCGGGACGTAGTCTTCAGGCTCCGGAAGGGAGCAGCTGAGGATTAAGAAAAAAGAAAAAAGAAAAAAGAATGATTTACGGGTCATGTATGGTATCTCCTGATCTATTTACGGGAGTTTACGGAAGAACGTAAGCCTTGTTATTGCGACAGATCACAACAAATGAATAGGGAATGTACGCAGCCGGGCCGGAAAATACAAACGATATTTAGTCATAATTGACCGGAGCGAAACCCGAAAAGTTTTTGGTTTTTCCGGTCGTGTCAATATGAATATCCAGGAAATACAACGTCGCTGAATAATCGTAACTGATATTATTATCTCTAATAAGGTAGGGGAGATTTCTATAATCACGATATTTTAGAACGGCCGGTTTGGTAAGCAACGCTTCGAAAGGTATATATCCCAGTTTACCGGAGGGAATAATGATGATATGCTTATCTTGAACAAAGTGTTTTATGGGATTAAATATACGTTTATAAAGCCTGTGAGCTGTGCTCATATATTTATCGTCGTTGATATCCCTCACGCCAATACGAAAATCATTGACGAGATCAGCAAATTCGTCATCAACCGCAACTGTATGTAATTCCAATTCATTATTTGAAATGCAGAAAATATACAGATTGTTATCTATGAAATGATATTCAATCATAACGCTTGATTCTGGTAACTTTTTTTGAATCTGACTAACAGTAACGGTTGATTTATGATATTTAAGATTATAATATTTGGGATAAAGGTTTTCAAAGTAATCAACAAGAAAATCATATTTTTGGCCTAATTCAAAGACCTGAGATTTATAGTATGATATTTCAGGTGAAGTAAGTTTTTGTGACCGACTTTTATTTTGATTTAGAAGGGTGTGATAATGGTTCCACTTTCCCAATAATGCTTTTTCTTCGGTGATAAGACTATCCGGAATGTCAGCATTATATTTTGCTTCTGAGTCTAAGATAGCATGTCTAAGAGCGGCAGCTTTACTTTTTTCCACGATATGAAATATATTTTTAAGATAATCTTTATTTTGTGATTGTTTATAAAGGGTATAAGAGACTTCTATTGCTTTCAAAACAGTTTTATCATATTGTTCCGCAATAAAGATTTTTGAGGATTCTGATCTGAATTTCGTTTTTAATTTATCCAGAAGGTCGATGGCAAGATTAAATGTATTATAGGCTGTAATCAGGTATTGTTTCTTGGTTTTATCTTCTTGATAATAATCGTAAAGAGTGTTTGCCTTCAGGTGTAGTGTTTCGATCAAATCAATATCAGAAGGCAGAAATGTTGGAGAGGGATTCACATTGATGTCTGGATTGTCGAAATTATGGGTTAAAGAAATCAAGGCTTTTTGGAAGTAAACAAGGGCACTATCAGTTTGGTTAGATTTAATCATTATTTTTGCAAATAAATGGTAGTTGTTGTATGTAAAAAGCTTTAAACTGTTTTTTTTAGAACTAAATAAATCAATTGATTTATTTAAATATGATATTGAGTTATTAAAATCATCAAGATAATAATATAGATAAGCTATTTGTTGATATATTTGATATAAATTTATTATTTCAATATTTTTTAGTTGTTGTTTCATTTTTACTGCAAGTTGTAAGTTAGATACGGTTAATTTATATTTATTTAATTTTGAATATACAATTGCAATGTTTATTATATTCATAATCTTATATGTGTCATTATCAATTTCTTCAGCTATTTTTAGGGATTTATTATAATACTTTAGAGCATAATTTACTTCGTTTAGTTTCTTATAAACATTACCCATTAATAAAAAAGTATACATCTGATTAAATTTCTTGTCAGGAATTGATAATTCATATTCATTCTTTTGTAAAGCAGACATATAATAACTTAATGACATTTCATAGTCACCTAATAAATAATAGATTGTGCCAATTAGGTTCAAGTTTTGATAATATAAACTCGTTTTTGTAGAGTTATTTTCCCCCCTGATTTTTAATGCAATTTTAAAATAATCTAAAGAAATATCTAATTGATCTTGAATTAGGTAATAATAGCCAATGTTCTCATAACTAAAAGCAAGTGCTAATTCATTATGCTTGTTAAATAAAAGTTTATTAAACAGTGAAGTTAAATGATAATGATAAGCGGAGTCATATTTTGAAATTCTAAAAAACTCAAGGCCAATATTCTCTATTATATTTTGGTAGATCTTTTTACTTTTATTACCAGTATTTTTATAAAGCTTAAGTGATTTTGAGTGTGTATTTAATGCATCTTGATATTCACCTAATAAATCTTGACATGCACCAATAATCATTTCCAAATTCAATGATAAATCATAAGCTTTAATATCGTTTTTGTTTATAAATTCCTTGGCATTACAAAAATAACTTAGTGCTTCTCTATAATTTCCTTTCGAATATTTTGACATACCAAGAGAATAAAACCTGTAGTAATTAGTGTCAATTATAGAATCTTGATCAAGCCGGGTATTCATATACCAAGCTTTAAAAGGGTCATTACTACTATCTTTCAAATTATTTTTGTTGGTTAGGTTATTTGTAAAGCTCAAGTTATTATTTGTTTTATAATACTTCCGCTTTAATGCCCACGATACTTGTTCTATCTTTCTAATATGGCCTTTTTCATTATTTAAATATTGAAGTATTATGGATTGTTTTTGAGTAATTCTTGATAGATTATCTAAATAATTATGTGCATTTTTACTAAGTTGAATTAATGATCTAGAGTAGGTCATAAAAGACTTATGATAATCCTCATTTATATAGTAGCTATCACCAATATACTCCAGATATTTATAATATGGAATACCTTCTCGGAACTGATCAATTTTTTTTAAATACGGATCAACTAATAAATAACTGCAAACTAAAGAATCTTTAATAATAATTTTTTTAATATTATCATTTTTACTATTTAGTGAAAGCCTGTTATCATTTTTTTCTGAGTAATTACATAGATTTAAAAAAAAGATTGAAAAAAACATAAGCAATATTAATACATAGATTTTGTTTTTCACTTTTTTAATTCTCCAGAAAAAAATTAGTCAGTAAATAAATTATTTAAGTTTATATACAATGTTCTGCTTCCAGAGGCTATACAAAAAAATCAACAATATTATCAATAAAGGTATAATATATAATGCGCTTTTTTGTATCAAATTTTGAGAGTCTGTATTTTCCAAATATTTATTTTTCCCAATTAATGTCATGCCGGACCAATAAAAGGGAGCCGCTGTTTCGGGTTCTGCATTGCTAATATAATCTAATTTTGCTGCTCTTAATGAACCAGCTATTGTATTTTTATTCATTAAATTCGAATAAAAAGAATTCATTATATTTGAAGTGGCTTTGTCATCAATTGACCAGAGTGCAACTATAATGGAAGGACAACCGGCATATTTGAATCCACGTGAAAGACTCATTATACCCTCGTTCTTAACGAGTTTCCCTACACCCGTATTACATGCACTTAAAACTACTAATTCTGCATTAATGTTTAAATTTGAAATCTCATATGCATTTAAATAGCCATCATCCACGCCATATTTGTCTGGTTTTAAAACGAGCTTTGAATTATGAGGTGATTTATTATTTATAATGGTATGAGTGGCAAAATGTATTATTCGTGAGGTATGTGCCGTTCTTTTAAACTCGTATTCAGTTGCATTGTCAAACAGGTAGATTTCAGAGGAAGGTATTATTTCTGAGATTTGTTCAACTTCTTTTTCTGCCCAGTTAAGTTTCATAAAATTTGTATCCGATTTTGTCCTAATATGAGTTTGACTGGTCTCCATTTCTAAATGAGATAAAAGAAAAAAACAAAATAAAAATAAATAAAATTTGTTACTCATTCCCTGGTCTCTAGTTTTATAAGAAGTTCAATACTTTTATTTTTATACACAGAATCAATTTCAATAAGATTATATAATATAATCTTAACAAGTTCAATATTTTCAGTTTTTAATGCAGTTAAAGCAAGATACCACCTTGCATGAATTGCAAAAGTCGTTTTACTTTTTAACATGACTTCAAGAAATTTTTGTACGGCATTTTCGTAGTCATCATTATATAAGGCAATATTGCCAAGATAAAAACATGCTCTTGCATAATTCCTGTCATGTAATGGAATTACCTCTAATCTAATTTTTGCGGCCTTGAGATCATGTATTTCATATAGTTGCATCGCTTCTATGAATATTGAATCGAAAATATTACCCCTGATTATCGGTTTCAAATTAGGGTACATTTTAAAATTATTGTTATAAAATTCTTCCAAGCTGTTTTGTGGTAATTTATTTAACCACACTAGTGACATTGTTAAAACAATTATTGCAGCAACGGACAAATATTTGAAAGACAGTTCGTGTATGCTTCTTTTAGAATTTATTTTTTGTAGAATTATGCTTTTTAGTTCGCTGATGGTCTTTTCAGCTTTTGAAATATCCGAAACCGATTCAATCCCTTCTAAAACATCATTGCAAAATTCACAATCTATTAAATGCCTTTCAATCTCATTTACTTCCCGTCGAGTTAATTGTTTTTCCTTATAAGCAATGAGTCTGTCGGTCGATGGGCATTTACTCTTCATAAAGATAAAGTTACTTTTTTTTTGTCTTCTATTATTCATTTCGTGCTTTATAATTTCGAAGTAATATATTTTTTAAATTGCGCTTTCCGTTTTGTATATAACTCTTTACTTGATGTTTGTCAAAACCAGTAATATCTGAAATTTCCTTGTAAGATTTATTAAGAAAGTAAAAGTATTGTATACATATCCGTTGAGGTTCTTTTAACTGATTTACAGCTTTATTGACTTTATCCGGATCTACAAATAAATCAGAATTCTCATTATTGTCGTATGGCTTGCACTCAGCAGCGATGTTTTCAAATTCAGTAGGATCAAACAGATATAAACCTTGACGTTCAACCTGACGTTTGATCATAAGACAATGGTTTTTTGAAACAACATGTAACCAACTCCTGAAATTTGCAATTTTGTGTTGCTTCAATAAAAAGAACAATTTTTCGAATATCTCTAATGTGGCATCACGACTGTCTTCTTCACTTAAAAACCTTTGGCATAAGTAGAAAACAGAAGAAGTATGCCGATTTACAATTTCTGTGAAAGATTTTACATTTCCGTTCTCTCTGAATTCAGTGATTAGTTCTAGATCCGTTTTTTCCGATATTGTTTTTGACATGGCTATATAGAATTTTGTTGATTAATGCCCTTCTGTTTCTATGATGACACAAAAAATGAAATTCCATAAAAATAATTTCATTTTTTGTTATATATTTTAAGAATTGTTTTTACTATGTGATTTTGGTCTATAAACGCCTGGTTCAACAGAAGTGCTTTTCCTCAAATCATCAAATCAATCCCCAACGGACAATGATCCGAGCCCGGCACCTCCGACTGGATAAAGGCATCCTGCACCATGTCCTTGTGCTCCGCGTCGATGAAAAAATAATCGATGCGCCAGCCGACGTTGCGCTTGCGGGCCCCCATCCGGTACGTCCACCAGGTGTAATGATCGGGCTCGTC
>CAYPHA010000004.1:98925-150163 GCA_964410215.1 uncultured Calditrichota bacterium
GCTCGTCCGGGTGAAACATCCGGAACGTGTCCACCCAGCCGTGATCCACTAACCTGTCCATCCAGGCCCGCTCGATGGGCAGAAAACCGGAGTTCTTTTCGTTCGCCTTCGGATTGCGTAAATCAATATCCTTGTGCGCCGTGTTGTAATCCCCGCAAACGATCACCGCCTTGCCCTTCCTCCGCAATGCATCGGCATGTTCCAGAAACGCGTCGTAAAAACGCATCTTGTAGTCCAGACGATCGTCGCCGCTGGTGCCGTTGGGAAAATATATGTTATATAAATAAAAATGCGCAAATTCCTGCAGGATGATCCGCCCCTCCCGGTCGAATTCTTCGATGCCGAAGCCGGTCGATACAAGCGTGCACGGAATCCGAGCGAGCGTGGCCACCCCGCTGTAACCGGCCTTCGTTTTGGCCGCATCCCATTCCACCCGGTATTCCGGGAACGCGTCAAAAACCCCGTTGGTCTGCTCATGCGTGGCCTTGACCTCCTGGAAACAGACCACCTCCGCCCGCTCCTTTGCAAACCAGTCGACCAAACCCTTACCCATGGCCGCACGTATCCCGTTCACATTCCAGGACAATATCCGCATTCCGGCTCCTTTCAACTCAATAAGATCGCAAACTATCAGAAACTCATTCTTTTTTCATTTTTCTCTTTTCTTTTATCTTAACAGTACAGCTTTATACCCGTACTGTAAAATACCGTCCTTCCCTTCCTTCTGTATCCGGCGCAGCATCAGACGTACCCGCTTGCCGATGCTCACCTCCTCCGGCCTGCAGTCGACAATCTGAGCGGTCAGACGGGCCCCGTCGTCGGTTTCGATGATGCCGACGGCAAAGGGCGTCTGCAAGGCGAATTCCTCGGCCGCCACGTGGATGATGGTGAAGGTTTTTACCGTTCCTTCGGGCTTAAGGGTTGTAGCCTCAAAACTGCGGCTGCCGCATTCCGGACAGACCCGGCGGGGCGGGAAGGCGATGTAGCCGCAGTCGCTGCATTTATTGGTTTCCAGACGGAAACGCTGCGGGATTTCCCGTGTATATTTCGGTACGATCATGATTGTCCCTCCAGAATATGAATCACACAACTGCCGCCGGAACCACCCATGTTCTGGGCCATGCCCAGCCGGGCGTTTTCGACCTGCCGTTCACCGGCTGTGCCGCACAGTTGCTCAACCACTTCGATGATCTGGGCTACCCCGGTGGCGCCCACCGGATGCCCCTTGGATTTCAGTCCGCCGCTGGTGTTGACCGGAATTTTACCGCCGTAAGTGGTCATCCCGGCTTCCACAGCCGGGCCGGACTTACCCCGTTCCACGAACCCCAGCTCTTCCATAATGACCAGCTCGGCAATGGTGAAACAGTCATGTACCTCGGCCAGGTCCAGCTGGTCCGGACCGATACCGGCCTGTTTGTAAGCCCGTTCCGCCGCTTTCCCGACAGCGGGCAGGGTGGCCGGATCCTTGCGCGAATGCAAGGCGATGCCGTCGGTTGCCTGGGCCGTTGCCCGGATAAGCGTATAGGGTTTTTTTGATTTTTTAGCCAGTTCCTCGGTAGTAACGATCACAGCGGCGGCGCCGTCGGTGACCGGTGAACAGTCCAGTAGCCGCAGGGGATCGGCCACCGGAGCCGATTTCAGCACTTGCTCAATCGATATATTCATCCGGAACTGAGCCTTCGGATTTTTCAATCCGTGCTGGTGGTTCTTGACCGCCACCTGTGCCAGGTGCTCCCGCTTCGTACCATAACGGTCCATGTGGGCGTTGGCGATCATGGCGTACAGACCGGGAAAGGTGACGCCGTGAAACGCTTCGTATTCCTGGTCGGCAGCCGTGGCCAGGGCGTACGTGGCATCGGCGCCGTCGTTCATCTTTTCAATTCCGCCGGCCAGGACAATTTCACTGGCGCCGGAAGCGACTTCGAAAAAAGCCTGGCGGACGGCAATACCGCCGGATGCGCAGGCGGATTCCACATGGGTCGCCGCAATGCCGGCCATACCCAGGTAATCAGCCAGCATGGAAGCGATATGTTCCTGTCCGATGAATAGTCCGGGGGACATGGCCCCGATATACATACTGTCTATATGATCGACACCGGCATCGTCGATGGCCAGGAGGGCTGCTTCGGTGAACAGGTCGCGCAGTGACTGCTTCCACAATTCACCAAAGTCGGTCATACCGGTGCCTATGATGGCAACATTGTTCATAAATGTGTACTCCTTCTAATTACCGGTGTTTAATCATTGAGATGAATTTTATCATAATGTTTCAGGTATTCCCCATAGGTCAGGTACGTCTTGTTTTCATCCAGCATACTGTTCAGCGTAGGGGCCAGGTTTCGAACGACATCGATCTCTTCCGTCACCCTGAAAATGAAAGCGTCGCTGCCGGCACCCGATCCGAAGGACACCAGCAGGATGCGGTCACCGGGTTTGGCCACGTCGAGGGTGGCGGAAAACCCGGTCGGGGAGGATCCGGAATAGGTGTTGCCCATGCGCGGAACAATCCAGCCCGGCTCCATCTGTTCCTTAGTGAATCCCAGCGTTTTACCGGCTTTCTGCGGGAATTTACCGTTGGGCATATGGAAGACGGCATAAGCAAAATCGGAAGCCTTCAGCCCGGACCGTTCCAGGATGCCCGATCCGGCACTGAGCACATGACGAAAATAGGCCGGTTCTCCGGTAAAGCGGCCGCCGTGACGCGGGTATTTGCGTCCTTCCCGGCGCCAGAAATCCCCGGTATCGGATGTAAACGAATAGGTGTGTTCGATCGCGGCTACCACGTTCTCCGCTCCCATGATAAAAGCGGAACCGCCGGCCGAAGCGGTGAATTCAAGTGCATCGCCGGGGGCTCCCTGGGAGGTGTCCGCGCCGATGCCCATGGCGTAAGCCATGTTGCCGGCCTTTACATGGCTGTAGGCCACGTACATGGCTTCGGTGCCCGCTTTACAGGCGAATTCATAATCCGCCACATGCACTTCCGGGCCGATGCCCAGGGCGTCAATCAGGATGGTGCCGCTTGGTTTGACGGCATAGGGATGGGACTCGGAACCGATATAGACCGCGCCGATCTGTTTCGGATCGATGCGCGCCCGCTGCAGGGCATGCCGGGCGGCCTGGACGGAAATGGTGATCGTGTCCTCGTCCATTGCCGGCACGGTTTTCTCGTTTACGAGCAGTCCGTTCTTAATCGTCTGCGGATCTTTCCCCCATTGCCGGGCAATCTCTTCCACTTTAATGCGATAACCGGGAAGGTAAGATCCGTATCCTACAATACCAACCATAAAGCCTCCGCTTAACTGGTTAAAGGTGTCGTCATAAATTAAAATTTTGGAGAAAATGCTATTTTAATCTATGAAGGGTTTATGAACAATTCAAACATATTCTATTATCAATATGGATTATAATTTGTAAAACGCGGGTTCCCTGATTATTATTCTGTAAACTTTAATCTTACGAAAGACGACTATTTTCATTTAACCGGGGAGTTATGATGCAGTTTGATATTGAAGGGAAATCAGCGGTCGTGTTTGCAGCGAGTAAAGGGCTGGGCAAAGCGGCGGCACTGGCACTGGCAGCTGAAGGCTGCCGGGTGGCTGTCTGTGGGCGGACACCGGATACTCTTGCGGAAGCGGCGACGGAGATTTGTTCAGCCGGCGCGGCTGATGTGCTGACTGAAGTCGTGGATGTCATGAACCGGGCAGAAATCGAATCGTTTGTGGAAAGCATTGCCCGGGCATGGGACGGGATTGATATACTGGTTACCAATGCCGGGGGGCCTCCGGTGAAGACCTTCATGGAAACCAGCGATGAAGAATGGCAGGAATGGTATCAGAAGACATTTATGAGCGTCGTCCGCTCCATTAAAACAGCCGTTCCATATATGGAAAAAAAAGGATGGGGACGCATTATCAACATCACTTCCATTTCGGTGAAGGCGCCGGTGGAGAGTCTGGTATATGCCAATGCCCTGCGTATGGCGGTGGTTGGTCTGGCCAAAACGTTATCATTGGAACTCGGTCCGATGGGAATCACGGTCAACAACGTGGCCCCGGGTTATCATCTGACGGATGGGTTGGAGCGCATTATACGCAAAAAAGTGGAACAGGGTACGGCCCGGGAAACGGTGCTGGAAAACTGGGAAAAGAAGATCCCCATGCGCCGTATCGGCCGGCCTGAGGACCTGGCCAGCCTGATCACCTTCCTGGCTTCTGAACCGGCCGGCTATTTGTCGGGGACAACCATCCCCTGTGACGGCGGCATGTATAGCGGTACCATGTGATGCGGTCAAAAAAAAGCGTTATGGCCAGGGGGAATTGACTTGACAAAACCTTTGCACGGAGGTATTTTTGCGCTTCATTTTTAACGTGAAAACAAAAGGAGACGATACAATGACGCATACTATCGGTGAAATGGCGGGTCAGGTCTGGGACGCCCTGGAAGGGGGCAATGAAATGACCCTTGCGAAACTGAAAACACAGTTGAAGGCAGACGCCTTTGTGCTGAATGCCGCCATAGGCTGGCTGGCGCGTGAAGGGAAGATCGACATCAGCAAAAAGGGGACGTCGGTCAAAGTCAGGCTGGCTGGCTGATCATCTCAATTTCACAAGCCGGTGTGATGCCGGCTTTTTTCTTCTTTAATCTTCCTCCATTTTAGAAAATACTTGCTTTTGTTCCGACTCTATTCTATTTTTTGCTTTACATGATAATGACCTAACATTCCAGGTAACTATGAAAACCTATATAAATATTTTTTTGCTCCTCTTTGGACTGTGTAGTTCACTGATCGCCAGAGATGTTCACCGCATTATAGTCAGCGGTATCATCAATCCGGTCTCCATGGAATACATCATCAAATCAATTGAGAAGGCTGAAGAACAGGATGCCGAACTGTTGATCATTCAGATGGATACGCCGGGCGGTCTGATGGCTTCGATGCACGAAATCATGAAATCCATTCAGAGTTCCAACGTGCCGGTCGCCGTTTACGTGGCACCCAGTGGTTCGCGGGCAGGATCCGCAGGTGTGTTCATTACCTATGCCGCCCACATTGCTGCAATGGCGCCGTCCACCAACATCGGTTCCGCCCATCCGGTTCTCGGAGGCGGGCAGGCACAGCCGGATTCCTCCGGTGTGATGATGGAAAAGGTCACCAACGATGCGGTGGCAAAAATCAAGACCGTCGCAAAACGTCGCGGCCGGAATGAAGAGTGGGCGGAAAAGGCTATCCGTGAGAGCGCCAATATTACTGAGACGGAAGCCCTCGAGATGAATGTCATCGACTATATCGTGCCCGATGTCGATTCACTGCTGGCTGTAATCGATGGGAAAGAGATCAAACTGGATAGCGGTGAGATACAAAAGATGGATACACGTGATGCCACCGTTATCACGTTTGAGATGACCTGGCGCCAGCGCCTGCTGGATACCCTGACGGATCCCAATATCGCCTATATTCTCATGATTATCGGCTTTTACGGGATTCTGTATGAACTATACAGTCCGGGTGCCATCCTGCCCGGTGTTGTGGGGGGCATCTGCCTTATAATGGGTTTTTATGCCATGCAGTCGCTTCCGGTAAATTACGCCGGTCTGGCCCTGATTGTCTTTTCGATTGTCCTTTTCCTTCTGGAAGTTAAAATTCAGAGTTTCGGGTTGCTGACCATCGGAGGGGTGATTTCCCTCATCATGGGTTCCGTGATGCTGTATGATAATGAAAATATGCCGTTCATAAGAGTTTCATGGGAGGTCATTGTGGGCGTTGTTCTTGTAACCGTTGCATTTTTTGTATTCGCCATCGGCATGGCCGTACGGACCCATCGAAAACAGGCAACGACCGGTAAGGAGGGCATGATAGGGGAAATCGGTGTCGTTTATAAGGAACTGGATCCGGACGGAACCGTCGTTGTGCACGGCGAATACTGGCGTGCGGTAAGCGGTGCAAAAATAGAAGCCGGACGAAAAGTAAAAGTTGTCGCATATGAAGATAAAGGTTTGACGCTCAGAGTAGAGCCCATTTCTTAGGAGGAATCATTATGTCATTTCTTTCCGGAATCATTATCATTGTTGTATTCCTGTTGGCAAGCGCCATTCGTGTTCTCAAGGAATACGAACGGGGTGTTATTTTTCGTCTGGGACGTTTGGTGGGTTCCAAAGGTCCTGGAATTATCCTGCTGATCCCGCTTTTGGACCGTATGGTAAAAGTGAGTTTGAGAACGGTTGTAATGGATGTCCCCCCGCAGGATGTCATTACCAAGGACAATGTGTCGGTGCAGGTGAACGCCGTGCTTTATTTCAGGGTGGTCAGTCCGGAAAAGAGCATCGTTGAAGTGGAAAATTTCCTCTTTGCAACCTCACAGCTTTCACAGACGACCCTGCGCAGCATCGTTGGCCAGGTGGAGCTGGACGAGTTGCTGATGGAGCGGGACAAAATCAATGCAGAACTCCAGCAGATTATCGATACGCATTCTGATCCCTGGGGAGTGAAAGTATCGCTTGTGGAGATCAAACATATCGACCTGCCGGAGGAGATGAAGCGTGCCATGGCCAAACAGGCTGAAGCCGAACGTGAGCGCCGGGCCAAGGTCATCGCAGCCGAGGGTGAATTTCAGGCCTCCAGGCAGCTTACGAACGCCGCAAAAATCATTGATGAAAATCCGTCATCACTGCAGCTCCGTTTCCTTCAGACGCTTGTCGAAATCGCGGCGGAGAAAAACTCGACGACCATCTTTCCGGTTCCACTCGATCTTTTCAGGCCCTTTCTTGAAAGCTATGCCGAGGAACAAAAAAAGAAACACGGCAGGACCGATGATTAAACGTGCCGCCTGATATCGTGCTTAATCTTCATACTATAAAAAAACCTGCCATAGGCAGGTTTTTTTCTGATGAACGTTATTGACCGGATGTACAAACAATGAAACCACTCTTTTTTCTTTTTTCTTTTTTCTTCTTTCTTATCCTCCATGCCTGCAGCCTGAACCGCATGGCTGTGCGTCAAATGACTCCTATTCTGCAAAACAGTGCGGAAGCCGTATATGAGGAAACAGACCTTCAGATCGCGGAACAGGCCCTGGCTTCCAACCTGAAACTGCTGGAAGGGCTGATGAAAAGCGATCCCGGTAACCAGCAGTTGATCCTGCTTACGGTTCAGGGTTTCGCCGGTTATGCGCTGGGGTTTGCAGAAGATGAAGATACCCCGCGGGCACGCGCACTCTATCTGCGGGCCAGAACATACGGTTTTGACCTGCTGGAGCAGAATAAATCGTTCAGGGAAAACAGAAAGGGCGACATGGACTCCTTCATAGCGGCATTGAAGACATTCGAAGAAGATGATGTACCTGCGCTTTTCTGGACCGGTTTCAGCTGGGCTGGTTATCTGAATCTCAGTCTGAGCGATCCGATGGCCCTTATTGAATTACCCCGTGTGGAAGCACTGATGAACCGTGTTATGGAACTGGATTCCACCTTTTTTTATGGTGGTGCCCAGCTCTTTTTCGGATCCATGTACGGAATGAAGCCGCGGATGATGGGCGGCGATCCGGATAAGGCCAAAGCGTATTTTGAACGCAGCCTGCGAATTTCAGGAAACAAATTCCTCCTGGCCTATGTATACATGGCTGAATACTACGCGGCTAAAGTGCTGGATGAAGAAGCTTTTGATCACTATCTGGAGATAGTGCAGCAAACCCCTTCTGCGAAACTTGAAGGGATGCCGCTTTTGAATGAGATTGCAAAAAAGAAAGCCGGCTTACTCGCGAAACGAAAAGAAGAATTATTCTGAGGGAGAATGAGAATGCGTATCATTTTTATACTGGTGATGATCAGTTTTCTGTCCGTGTCCGGTCAAACGATTAAATTTGCCACGCTTGCCCCGGAAGGCACAACATGGATGCATGTCATGAATGCCTTCAGCGAGTCGGTTGCCGAAGCGACTAATGGAGAAGTTACCTTTAAAATCTATCCCGGCAGTGTGCAGGGTGATGACAAGGATGTACTCCGGAAAATTCGTATTAACCAGTTACACAGCGCAGGATTTACCGGTGTCGGACTGGGTGAAATTTTGCCGGAAGTACGTATTCTCGATGCACCGTTTCTATTCAGGAATCATAAAGAAGTCGACTATGTGAAGAATAAATTCATGGACCGCTTTGCGGAGGGATTTGAAAAGAAGGGTTTTATACTCCTGGGTTGGGCCGAGGTCGGATTCGTTTATATTTTTACTAACAAGCCGATCAACTCACTGGATGATTTCAAAGGGGTCAAGATGTGGATGTGGGAAGGTGATCCGCTGGCGGAGGCCACGTTTAAGTCGTTTGGTATCAGTCCGATTCCTCTTTCCGTTGTTGATGTACTGACGTCTTTGCAAACAGGGCTGGTAGACGGTGTATACACGGCACCGCTGGCCTGTGTTTCGATGCAATGGTTCACTAAAACCAAATACGTTCTGGATATTCCACTCGCCAATGCCAACGGTGCTGTTTTACTCTCCAAACGCATGTATAACAAATTGTCACCCGAACACCGGGAAATTGTTATGGAAAAAGGAAAAGAATATTTCCGCGAGCTGGTCCGGAAAGGCCGTGAAGATAATGAAAAATCCATGCAGGCTATTTTAGACTATGGCATTGAGAAAATGGAAATTTCCGATACGGAAACACGGCTTCGTTATGAGGCCATTGGTGCGAAGGCGCGACAGGAACTGGTTGGGAAATTATATGATCAGGAACTGCTCACTGACATGGAAAACGCCGTAGCAGAATTCCGGGAATCGGAGATGAAAACGGAGTAAAACATGCACAGAGATGAACTGACAAACTTTCTGAATACGTATTTGTTCGTTAATGATTTCAAGGATTACGGTCCCAATGGTTTGCAGGTTGAAGGCAAAGCGGAAATCAACAAAGTTGTAACCGGTGTCAGCGCATCGGTGGAACTGTTCCAGAAAGCGCTGGAAGAAGGGGCGGACGCTATTATTGTTCATCACGGTATCATCTGGAATTTTGAACGGCCCGTCTACCGTGGCGGTTATAAAAAGCGTGTAAAATTCCTGCTCGAAAACGATATCAATCTCTATGGCTTTCATCTGCCGCTGGATGCCCATCCCGAGGTAGGTAACAACGCCCGGCTTGCGAAATTGCTGCCGCTGGAATCACTGGAACCGTTTGGAGAGTACCAGGGAAACCACATCGGCTACAAAGGTTCCTGCAAGCCCACGCATGCTATGGATCTATTCGATCTTATAAAAGCTGAAATAAATCCGGATGCACTGATTTTTCCGTATGGTCCGGACAAAGTCCACACAGTCGGGATTATCAGCGGGGGGGCTCAGAAACAGGTAACGGAAGCCGTTCTGCAGGGGCTGGACCTGTACCTGACAGGAGAGGTCAGCGAACATATTCTCCATTATGTAAAAGAGGAAGAAATCCACTTTGTTGCCGCCGGGCATCATGCTACGGAACGCTTCGGTGTGAGGGCGCTGGGTGCGAAGCTCGCCGACGAATTCGGATTAGAGGTCACTTACATCGACATCCCGAATCCGGTTTAAACGATCTGGTACACTTTAAGCATTTTTATAATGCTGGCATCAGCTCTGGGGAAGGTGTAATGATCCAGTTCGCCCGTTTCAACCCAGGCGAAGTCGGCAACGTCAAGCGGCTCGACAGTCTGCGCCGGTGGTTCCGGCCTGCACAGGTAAAATGAAATATCGATCACCCGGTCCCCGTAATCAAACACCTCATGATGATAGAGGCGTTCTACATCAATATTCAGATTTACTTCTTCACGGATTTCTCTGACCAGAGCGTCTTCGGGGCGCTCCCCGGATTCAATCCGGCCCCCGGGGAACTCCCAGTAGCCGCCAAGGTGTGCATCGTCATGCCGCCGGGTAATCAGAACCCTTCCGGTCTCATCAAAAATCAGGGCTGCGACAACGGTTATAACGGGTTTGGTCATTTTAATTGTATTTTCCTGTCAGTTTATCGAGCGCTGTGCGGGCTGCCTGGTATTCCGGATTTTCCTCCAGGGCTTTCCCGTAATAATGACGGGCTTTGTCCCAATCACCTTTTATTTCCAGCACGATGCCCATGTTCATATTCGGAAAGCAGTAATTTTCATACTTCGGTGCATGAAGCGCTTTCACAATCCACTGCTTTGCTTCGGAATAACGTTTAAGCTGGATAAGATAGGCGCCGATATCGTTGTAGGGGTTGCCAAAAGCCGGATCCAGTTCAATAGCTTTTTTACATTCCTCAATGGCTTCGATATATAAGCCTTTCAGGCTGTATACCCATCCGAGGAACGTATGGGCTTTCGCTGTCGGATACATTTCGATGGATTTCCGGTAGAAATGCGCCGCCCGGTCCAGGTATCCACGCATCTGAAGATGATAGGCCTTATCGAAAAAAGTTCGTGCAATTTCCGTCTGTTTTCCATCTTTATTCATACCTTTAATAACACATCAGAGGTATGACTAAATTCCGTTTTTTTATTTCAATAATTCAGAAACCGAACGTTTCGTGTTAATATGGAAAATCACTTTAGCAAAAAGCGGGGCGATGGAAACTTCATCATACCATGTATGCCGTCCGGCGAAACCGTTACAGTGGAAAACCGCATCGGTACCGATTATTTTTTCAATTAAACCTTCTTCATGAGCCTGGTCGAAGCGGTCGACGGCCGGATGATTGAAAAAGGGGAGGCTGCAGGCGGCAAATACTTTTTTTGCTCCTTTTTCTTTCAAAAGCCGGGCGGCATTGATAATCGTTCCCCCTGTGCTGATCATATCATCGGGAATGAGAACATTTCTGTCTTTTACATTACCAACAAGGCGCATGCTTTCGATGGTGCTGGATTTGGAATAATCCCGTGCCTTGTCGACGATTGCAAATTCGGTCTGCATGATTTTTGAATAGAACCGCGCTTTTTCCGCACCGCCTACATCCGCAGCGGTAATAACAAGATTTTCAAGCTCGTAGTTATTTGTAAAGTGGTCGATAATGGTTTGTGACGCATGGAGGTCTTCCAGTTTCGCATCACTGAAAAAGCCCATAATCGCTTCAGAATGCACGTCCAGTGTAATCACCCGTTTGGCGCCCGAAACTTCCATAAAACGGGCAATCTGTTTCGCGGTGATACCTTCGCGTGTTTTTTTACGTTCCTGACGGGAATACGGGTATTGCGGAAGGACAACGGTGATGGAGTCGGCATCTGATTGAAATGCGGCATTGACAGCAGTGAAGAGAGACATGAGGTTGTCATTAATCGATTTTTCACTGCAGGGATCATCCACGCACTGGACAATATAATGGTCATCCCCGCGAATGTTTTCACGTATAACCGTTTTGATTTCCCCGTTGGCGAATGTCACTTCTTCGCTATCTACGAGTCGCAGCGGAATATCATCGCTGTGCTGCATAATTATTTTATTGAGCGATTGTATGATCCGTCCTGCAAAGCTCCTCCCGGAATCACAAGCCATGATGCTCAATGCACCACGTTCGCCTTCTTTTTTGGAGATGCTTGAATGACTCAAGGTTTTACCCCCTTTTTTAGGATGTTATCGGTTTATAAAAGGGAAATACAGCCTGAATTTTTTCACTAAGCTCGCTGTGGATTATTCCATTGGATGCAATAATATACGAATTATTCAGATAATAAGGTTTGTTCCAGAAATCGGTTACGCTTCCCCCCGCTTCTTCGATGAGGACCGTTCCGGCGGCCATATCCCAGGGTTTTAATCCCAGTTCCCAGAATCCGTCGAAGCGTCCTGCGGCAACATAGGCCAGGTCGATGGCTGCGGCACCCATCCTTCTTGCACCGATGGATTCCCGGAAAATGGATTCGAAGACGTCCAGGTATTCACTCAGAACATCTTTTGACTTGAACGGAAATCCGGTTGCGATCAGGCTTCCGGACAATTCCGCGGTGTCGGTGACCCGGACAGGTTCACCGTTACAGAAAGCGCCCTCGCCCCTTACGGCATGAAATAGTTCTTCTCTGACGGGATCGTAAACAATACCGAGCACGCTTTCACGGTTATGCCGGACAGCGATGGAAATGCCGAATACGGGAATTCCAGAAATAAAATTGGTTGTACCGTCCAGTGGATCGATGATCCATTGATAAGGACTTTCCTGTTTGATTTCGCCGAATTCTTCTGCCAGGATATCATGTTGAGGATAGGCTTTATGAATCGTCTCGACAATCAGTTTTTCGGAATTCTCATCCACGAAACTGATAAAATCATTACGGCTTTTCTGACGAATCTGATCCTTACCCAGCTTGCCGAAATACTGCATGACAAACGCACCAGCTCTCTGTGCGGCATCCCGGGCGACATCTAACATTTCTGTGTGCATTTTATTTGTTAATGTGAGTGATGATGGCATCATGAAAGCGGTTATTCGTTACAATGACACCACGATTATTCAATAATTTGGCGCCGGCGCTGAAATCGAGGTCTTTACCGAACAGGTCCGTAACCCTGCCACCGGCTTCTTCGACGATGATAACACCCGCTGCATGGTCCCATATTTTTTCGCGATAGTCCGGTTTCGAAGGATTGGGCATACGCAGGTAGACTTCGGCATCTCCTTTTGCCAGAACACCGTACTTGACCTGGCTGTCGACGCGTACCGAACCGGTCCGGTCACCAAATATTTCCATTACACGCCCCTGCTGGTCATGATTGGCATGGCCGGATTCGACACTTTCCAGAAAACGCACAACATCCTGGTCGCTGCGTTTTGAGACGCTAACCGGTTTTGCCTCACCGCCGTCAAGTGCAGCCATGAAGGCACCGTTACCTCGTCCGGCATAAAACAGCGTCCCTGTTTCTTCATTTCCGTTAAAGGGCAGGTTGGGACAGCCCAGCACGCCGGCTTCGATACGGCCGTTCCTGATAAGAGCCAGGGCAACGGCGTATTGATCTCCGCGCAAAAAGCCTTTCGTACCGTCGATCGGATCCAGGGTCCAGAAGAGTGGAGCTGTTTCTTTATTGCCCAGATCGATAGCCTCGAGAATTTCGGAATCCTTAAAATCCGGCAGGAACTCAAGGATTTTCTGAAGAAGCGGTGCATTCTCATCCTCTCTGAGGGAAGCGGCATCCTCTTCCCCGACGACCGGGATCTCCGGCAGTTTTTCATTCAGCATGCTACAGATAAGTGCCTGTGAGGCAAAATCGGCAATAGTGACAGGACTGCGGTCCTTTTTGGTAAGTGTGTCCGAATGTACCAGTTGTGACTGGATTTGAGAACATACAGTTGAAGCCCGTTTTACAGCAGCGATAGCAATGTCAAGATATTGATTCATTCACGTTTCCTTAATAAAATTCAAACTTAATACTAATCAATTTTTAATGCAATTCTACTTTAAACGTCGATGTGAAAGGCACAAAGTTAAAAACCTGGCATATCCTGTCAAGTGCTAAAATTTAATACGTCGGTTGTCAGTTGAATTGAATGGGCACCTGATGTATATTATCAGGTGTCTGCTGGTATTTATATGTTCAAACGAATGAATAAAACCTCAAATAGATCCACAATTCTACAGTTAACCCACAAAATGGTTAGGATCCGAATATGAAAACGTATCTTTTTCTGTTTATGATCATTGCGCTGTTACATACTCAGGTGCAGGCGGATGACTGGTCTTTTCTGAATGTCAACCGGATCGGTGCGGCAGAATTCATCAAACAGCATCCCGGATATGATGGTGATGGTGTCGTCATCATCGTTCTCGATACGGGTATCGACATGGGTGTAGCCGGCCTGAAAACGTTACCGGACGGAAGTGCCAAAGTAATCGATGCGCAGGATTTTTCCGGAGAAGGTGACGTGTATTATGAACCGGCTGAGGAAGGTGAAGAGAATGGAGAACAGTTTTTAACGTATCCCAATGGCGATAAACTGTATGGTTATGATGCGTTACCCCTCAAGCCGGTCGATGACGCGTATTTTATGGGTGTGCTGCGTGAACGTCAGTTCCTGAATTCTTCCGTTCCGGATGTGAACAATAACGGGAAGTCGGAAGATGATTTTGCTTTCCTGGTCATGGAAACCAGTGAAGGCTGGGTCTGCTATGTGGATCTTGATGCGGATGGTAATATCGATGATGAAAAACCGTTGTGGAATTACAAAGAGAAACAGCAATACTTCCAGTTCCGCGGACGCAACGAGGAACGCAGCCGAAATCTGGCTAATTTTGCATTGCATATATTTCCTGAAGAAAACCGGGTATCCTTTCACTATGATGGTTCCGGGCATGAACCCATGTGGCAGGCATTGCGGCGGGATTTCAGATCAACGGCCAGGACGGGCTGAACGGCGTGGCACCGGGGGCGAAACTGATCAGTCTTAAAATCGGCGATACCCAGCTTTCCGGGGGAGCCACGCGCACGGGCAGCATGCTTCGTGCCTATGAATACGGGATGGCGTTTGCCAAAAATTATGACGGCCCTGTCGTATTCAATATGAGTTTCGGTATCGGATCGGAAACAGAAGGCCGGGCCGATATGGATTATATGATCGACAGCTTTCTGGAGGAAAACGAGCAGGTGGTCATCTGCCTGAGCGCCGGAAATGAAGGACCGGGTATTTCGACGGTGGGACTGCCTGCCGGTGCTTCCCGGGCTCTGACCGTGGGCGCCCTGCAGAGCAGGGAAACGGCACGGGATGTTTACGGTGCCGGCGCCCTGGAAGACAAGGTGTTTTATTTCAGTTCCAGGGGCGGCGAACTGAATAAACCGGATGTACTGACACCGGGTGCCGCCTCGGCTACCGTACCGCATTTTTCGACACGGGAAACGAAATGGGGAACGAGCATGGCATCACCGCAGGCCGCCGGGGCTGTTGCCCTCATTATGTCGGCTGCCCATAAACAGGAACCGGCATTGCCGATTGTTGGAGCTGTGATCAAAAAAGCGATCATGAACGCAGCGGGTTACCTGGATGCATATACGCCGGTTGATCAGGGAAGAGGCGTTGTCAATGTGCCGAAGGCCTTTGAATTTTATCAAACCTATATGGAAAATAAGGAACATGAACGTCTGCTCGGTTATGCGACCAGTACATTGAGCCCGATCTATCCATCCGAGGAGGGACCGGCGTCGTACTGGCGTTTTGGAAGCGCGCTGCCGGATGAAGATGACAAACAACGCATTTTCGTCAATGCACTTTTTCCTGAAAATAAAACGGCGGATGAAAAATATGAATTTTACCGGGCTTTTAATCTGGAATCAAATGCCCCCTGGCTTAAACTGAATAAAAAGAGTACCTATATCAAAGGACAGGATGCAGCAACAATAGATATTTATTATGACCGGGATAAAATGAAAAAGCCCGGTTTATATAGCGGTAAAATTTCTGCCTACCGTAAGGGCGGTTTTTTTTCAGGCAACAAACCGGTTAACAAGGAGTTCGAACTGTTCTGTACAGCGATCGTTCCGGTTCGGTTTAATGACGGAAACAACTATTCATGGAAATCAGATGCATACCAGCTCGAAAGGGGAGATATTAAGCGCATATTTTTTGAAATTCCGTTAAAAGCGTCATCCTGCACCATTCACCTGGAACAGGATCAGGATAAATACGCAAACATCCGCGGGTATCTCTTCGACCCGAAAGGAAGAGAATATTCGTGGATATACATGAAAACGGACAGAACGGATGAAAACTCATTTTATCTGACCGCCGGTAAGCTTGAACCCGGTATATGGGAACTGGTACTCTATGCCGATTATCGAAATGAAAAACCTTCCGCTATCCGTGCGGATATCAGCTTTTCAGGCCTCGAAACCAACCCGGCCGAAGTTACGACCGTCCGGATAGAAAACGGTTTCAATCCGGAAGGCGCTTTTGAAGTTCTGAATCATTACAGCGAAGAGGTCGAAGCGCGTCTGAGCGGAAAGGTATACGGATATCAGCGGGTACGCTACCTGAATGAATATTCCGACAACTATGAATACACGTTCAAGGTTGGAGATAACGTGGACAGGGTGGAATTTGAACTTGAAATGGATGCTGAAACCTTTAATATGTTTACCGATTTCGCCCTGAATATAAAGAACATGAAAGGTGAAGTGGTGGCACGGGATGCGCTTTCCTACCGAAAGGGTAAAATACATTTTGCCGTACCTGCTTCCGATGTATACAGCCTTCAGCTTGTTCCCGCTTTTGCCGGGAAAGAAACGCAGAATTGGCGCGCTACTCTTACAGAATCCTTTTATCACTTCAAACAGGTGGGAATTATTGGTTCTGTAACTACATTTTATCCCAAAGTAAAAAAAGAAGTCGAATTTGAAATCGACGGGACCTTGCCGGTTGCACCGGATGGATTTCATGTGTTCGGGGATATCTGGATGACAACAACCGGTGCGACGAAATACCGGATAACAGTACCTTTGAAACTCTATACCGGGATGGATTAGTTATGCTTGATATCATTATTATTGGAGCGGGACCGGCCGGTCTGGCTACGGCGGTTGCGGCCGGGAAACGGAAACTGGATTGTTTAATGATTGACAAGGGAAGCCTGGTCCATTCAATCGTTAATTTTCCCACCGACATGGTCTTCTTTTCCACAAGTGAATTACTGGAAATCGGCGGATTACCTTTCACTTCCAGCCAGATAAAACCGACGAGGCGTGAAACAGTTCGGTACTATCAACAGGTATCGCGTTTTTTTAATATAAAAATGAATGCTTACCGGAAATTCACCGAAATTAAAGAAGTGCCCGATGGGTACCGTGTGACGCTTAAAAACCTGCTGAACGGAGCGAATGAAACCTATTCTTCGCGAAACGTGGTTTTTGCGACCGGCTTTTACGACTATCCGAAACTGTTGAACGTGCCCGGTGAGGATTTGCCGCATGTAAGCCATTATTACCGTGAACCCTTTCCTTATCATGACCAGGAAGTGGTTATGATTGGTGCCGGCAATTCAGCCGTGGAAGCGGCGCTTGATATTTTCAGAAATGGTGGCAGGGTAACCATGATACATCGCGGGGAAGAGATTAAAAAAGGCGTTAAATACTGGGTGTTGCCGGATATACTGAACCGGATCAGCGAGAATAACATCAAACTCATAACACGGGCATCCGTTGTTGAGATAAACCGGGATTCGGTTGTATATGATCAGGACGGCAATACAGGGTCTGTATTTGCCCAGCATGTCCTGGCTCTCACCGGCTATCAGCCCGACAGGCAGGTTCTGGATCTTTCGGGTGCTGCCTATGATCCGGAGACCCTGGAACCGGCGGCGGACCCGGAAACGTTTGAGTCAACACGTCCCGGAATTTATTTTGCGGGTTCGATGCTTGCCGGAATTTTTCCGAATCGTATATTTATCGAGAATTCCAGGACACACGGTGACGCAATCGTTCAGCATATCATTTCGAAGTAAGGTTGAAAGGGATCATGTTGGAAATTTTGTGGTTCAGCCTGATTGGCGCTGCGCTTGTGCTCGATACCAGTCTGGTCTTTCAAAGCCTGATATCGCAGCCGCTGATAGCCTGTACGCTTCTAGGATGGTATATGGGAGATGTGGAGGCCGGTCTGCATTTTGGTTTCTTAATGCAGATGGTCTGGCTGGGTAATATGCCGGTGGGCGGATCAGCCCTTCCCGCGGGGAACCTGGCGTCCATTACAGGCCTGGCTGTCTATGTCGGTATCCATAACATCTTTCCGGAGCAGCCTTATACCGTGCTTCTGATTTCAATTTTTTATGTAATACTTCTCAGTGCTATCGGATCGAGAATAACAATATGGACACGCATGCAGAGTGTCGCACTGCTGGACCGGGCGGTTGCGTCCGCTAAAAAAGGCTTACCTGGCGGCATTTCGAAGGTGAATTTGTTTTCTGTCCTGTTAAATTATGTCATTTATGTAGTGTTCATAATTACGGGAATTATTGCCGGACATTACGCTTTAAAAAGATTTGTGGGAATTTTACCGCATTCCTGGGATGTTGCTGCCCGCTACACGGAGATGGCCATTATCGGTGTCGGTATCGGAACGGTATTACCACTTTATAAAAATAAAAAAGTACGGTACATTGTGCTGGCAGGTATCAGTATCGGAATCATAATATATTTTATATTCTAATGTTATAATGATGAAAAAGCTGAAATTTATAGATTTTATATCCATGTTTTTTCGATCGTTTCTGATCCAGGCGAGTTGGAATTATAAAGGACTGTTATCGATTGGTTTTTGTATGACAATGATTCCGGTCGCCAGACGCTTTTACAGGAAAAAAGAAGATTATGAACGGTTTTTATGCCGTCACCTCAATTTTTTCAACAGTCATCCGTATATGGCATCTTACGCAATAGGGGCGATTGCCCGACTGGAAGAGGAAATGGCCAACAATCCCCAGCATAGTCCGGAGAAAATCGATAAATTTAAGAATGCGCTGATCGGTCCTCTCGGCGCTGTAGGGGACCAGTTATTCTGGGCCACTATTAAACCTGCTGTGGCGATTTTCGCGATGGCTATTGTGTTGATGGTGGAAAACACCCAAACAAAATTGCTTTTTCTTATTGTTTTACTTATTCTTTATAACATGCCACATCTCTATATCAGATGGACCGGCATAATGGAGGGGTACCGCCAGGGTTATAATATTTACAGGATCTTAAAGATTGAGCACTTTGCCTGGTTTCAGAAACGGTATATGTTTCTGGGCGCGGCTTCTCTGGGCATCTTCTGCGGCTATTATCTATTCGACAATCTCCTGACAGATGTCCTTGGTGTTTTTGTGTTTCTGGTCAGTCTCGGCATTGCCATTTATGCTCGAACACGCCGGACGATGGTATACAGACCGATATTGATACCACTGACTATTTCATTAATCGTTGGAATTCTGGTAACGCGTTTATGATAGAAAAAGTTATTAAAATTACGAACAAACACGGACTTCATGCCCGTCCGGCTGCACATCTCGTTAAGACGGCAGGACATTTTAATTCTGAAATCAAACTGCTCAAAGACGGCCTCGAAGTCAACGGAAAAAGTATAATGGGTGTCATGATGCTTGCGGCCGAGCCGGGTAGCGAAATTATGTTTCAGATCTCCGGTGATGATGAACAAAATGCGTTCGAGGCAATCAAAGACTTAATAGCACATAACTTTTATGAAGACCAAGAATAATACAAATCCTGTTAAAAAGGAATTGATCATAGCCGGGAATGCGACATCACCCGGGATTGCCATAGGGCAGGTATTTGTGTTCAGGCCATTCACGATCAATATATCCGAACTGGAAGTAAGAATAACGGATTTTGAGAAAGAGATTGACCTGCTCGATAATGCCCGGAAAAAGCTGCTCGAGCAACTCGAATACGCTCAGGCACGTTCGGATGCGCATGACGAAGCGGAATTTACAGAAATTTTTGAAAGCCAGAAAGCCTTCCTGAATGATCCGGTACTCCTGAAGGAAATCTACTCGGAAATAAAATCGTCCAAATTGTCAGCCGCTTACGTGGTTTCGAAAGTCTTCTCTGAAAAAAGTGAATATTTTATAAATCTCGAGAATACGTTTTTCCGCGAAAGGGCATTTGATATAATCGATCTGAAACAAAAACTGATACATGCCCTGCTGGGTATTCACATCGATTATCATCTGTCTTCACCGTCTATTGTAGTTGCGGAATCACTCTCACCGACCGATACGGTTAATTTTAACAGGAATCTGATACTGGGCTTTATGACGGACCGGGGGGGGAAGACGTCCCATTCGGCGATCATGGCGCGCAGTCTGCAAATTCCCTCCGTTGTTAATCCCCTGAATCTTTCCAGGATTCTCCAGGATAAAGACTATCTGATTCTGGATGGCATAGCGGGTGATGTGATTATTAACCCGGAGAAGACAACGATTGAACGCTATCGAAAGATGCAGAAATCGTACCAGGATTTTGAGGATAAACTCCGAAGCCAGATCGCACGTCCGGCGAAAACAAAGGATAAGATCAAGGTCGAGTTGCTGGCGAATGTTGATTTTATTCACGAGTTGACAGACGTCAAAGAAAACAAGGCCGATGGTATAGGCCTGTACCGAACGGAAGGCCTTTATATCGAAAGTAAGAAGAGTCCGACCGGGGAAGAGCAATATAAAGTGTATAAAAAGCTTGCAGAAGAGATATCACCGAATCCTGTGGTTATCCGCACCGTGGATCTTGGTGGTGACAAACTGCTCGAGGGTTATGGCCCCGAAGAAGAGATGAACCCCTTTCTTGGCTGGCGGGCGATTCGCTTCTGCCTTGATTCACCCGAGTTTTTTAAAACACAATTACGCGCCATATTGCGTGCCAGCGTGTTTGGAAAGATTAAAATACTGCTTCCCATGGTGTGTTGTGTTCATGAAATTGTAGAAACACGTAAATTGATTTCTGAACTGATGGAGGAATTACGAAAAAAAAATTTACCATTCGATGAAAATATCCAGGTGGGAACCATGATTGAAACACCGGCTGCTGCGGTTATAGCAAAAAACCTGGCACGGTACAGCGATTTTTTCAGCATCGGGACAAATGACCTGACACAGTACGTTCTCGCTATTGACCGTACGAATAATAAAGTGGCCCGTTCATTCAATTCGTTCCATCCGGCTGTAATCGATTTAATCGGAAAAACGATCAAAGCCGCCAACAGACACCGTATTCCGGTCAGCCTCTGCGGGGAGTTTGCAGCACTTCCGGAAGCCATACCGCTGCTTATGGGAATGGGGCTGAGAAGTTACAGTGTAAATCCGTATTATTTACCGAAAGTAAAAAAGATTATCCGTTCACTGGATCATGCAAAATGTGAGAAACTGTATAACCGCGTCCGTAAAATGCACCAGGCAGACCAGATTGAAAATAAGTGTAAAGTGCATTTAAAGGAAGCTATTCCGGATTTAGAATATTTAAACTAGGAGAAAATGGCCCATGTATTCATCCGACCGATCAGGGTTTAAAAATGTACTGGTAGATTTTCATAAACAGATCGAACAGAGCCGTGCGATTTATGAAAAAAGCAAGGTAGAACTCGACAAGAAGCGTATACGCAATATCCTCTATGTGGGTATGGGCGGTTCTGCGATTGCCGGTAACCTTATGAAGGATGTTTTGTTTGATACCCTGAGTGTACCACTTACGGTGGTTCAGACTTACTTTATACCCGGTTTCTGCGACGAATCAACGCTGGTTGTTATTTCGAGCTATTCAGGAGAATCGGAAGAAACACTGAATGCTGCCGAACAAATAGCCGGAACAGGAGCACAGATAGTGGTGACAACCGGCGGCGGAAGGATGAAAAAACTGGCTGATGACAATACCTGGAATCTCATCGAATTACCCGATGGGTACCCTGCCAGCCAGGCGCTCGGCTACCTTTTCTTTCCGATATATCATCTGTTAGGAGAGCTGGGACTGATCAGCGATTATAACGCTGATCAGGGTGAACTGGTTCGATTCGCAAAAGAGACGGCCCGGCGCAACAATATAAGCGATACCCAGGCCCATAACCTTTCCAATGAACTGGCACAGACCATTCATAATAAAATACCCGTTGTCTATTCAACGGCTCCCTACCTCAAAACAGTCTCCTCCCGCTGGAGAAACCGTTTTACGGAGAATTCCAAATCACTGGCTTTTTCCAATGTCATTCCCGAAATGAATCATAACGAGATCGTAGGATGGGAGCTGGATTTGCCGGCCATTAAGGATTTCATCGTCATCTTTATTGAAAATGAAGACCTCCATCCCCGGATGAAACGGAGAATCGAACTGACCCAGAAACTGATTAAACAACGCGGTGTTGAAGTTGTCGATATTTATGCTTCCGGAAGTACGATCCTTGAAAAGGTGTTTTCCCTGATCATTCTTGGCGATTGGGTCAGCTATTACCTCGCCCTCTCTTACAGCAAGGATCCGCTTGAAATCAGGCACATTGATTACATGAAAGAGCAAATGGCAAGTCTTTAAACGACGCCCGGGTTTGGTCTTTTAGACTTGGATGGAAAGCTGTAGATCTGTATATTAAACGATACTTTTTGAATACATGAAGGAGTTATAAATATGGCTGAATACCTGTTTTCTTCTGAATCGGTTACGGAAGGACATCCGGATAAAATTGCTGATCAGGTGTCGGATGCCGTCCTGGATTCGGTTCTGGAAAAGGACCCGTTTGGAAGGGTGGCCTGCGAAACGTTTGTGACCACAGGACTCACACTGGTCGGAGGAGAGATTACAACAGAATGTTATGTAGATATTCCCAGTATTGCCCGCAATGTCATTAAGGGAATCGGGTATGATAATCCGCATTACGGGTTTGACTATGAAACCTGCGCTGTTCTGACCACCATCGATCAGCAGTCACCGGACATTGCCATGGGGGTGGATCGCGCCGGTGCCGGAGACCAGGGCATGATGTTTGGTTTTGCCTGTACGGAAACGCCGGAACTGATGCCCATGCCTATTCTTCTGGCCCATAAAATTACAGCAGGTCTTGCTGCCGCCCGGAAAGAAAAACGACTCACGTTTTTGCGGCCTGATGGCAAGTCGCAGGTAACCGTTCGCTATGTCGATGAAAAACCGGTTGGTGTCGAAAAAGTTGTGGTGTCCAACCAGCATGATCCGGATGTCGATCAGGATACCTTAAGAGAAGGTATTATCGAAGAAGTTATTAAAAAAGTCATTCCTAAAGCGTTTTTAAGTCCGGATAAAGTGGAATACTATATTAATCCGACCGGTAAATTTGTTATCGGCGGACCAATGGGCGACGCCGGTCTGACCGGAAGAAAAATTATCGTCGATACCTATGGTGGTGTATTCAGCCACGGCGGCGGGGCCTTCAGCGGAAAAGATCCCACAAAAGTAGACCGTTCCGCATCCTACTATGCCCGCTATGCTGCGAAAAATGTAGTCGCTGCCGGACTGGCGGAACGTTGTGGTATCCAGGTGGCTTATGCCATCGGTGTTGTGGAACCGGTTTCCCTGATGGTTCAGACGTTTGGTACAGGTAAACTGCCGGATGAAAAAATTACGGAAATTGTTAAAAAAGTTTTTGATTTTACACCTGCCGGTATTATCGAAGGCCTGCAACTGAGGCGCCCCATCTACCAGAAAACGGCTGCTTATGGCCATTTTGGACGGGAGCTTAAGGAGTTTAGCTGGGAGAAAAAAGACAAAGTCAAAGAGATCAAAAGCCTGATTTAAATATAAAAACCATCAACCCGGAATACTGTTTCCGGGTTGATTTTTCACTCAAAAGATACGATCAATAAAATCTTCAAGCTCTCCCATTGACAGATGCCTGCTGAAGCGTTTGATTTCCCTGCCTTCTATGAACAGGATGATTGTGGGTACGGCAAATACCAGGTACTGACCACTGGCCTCCCGCGATTCATGAGTATTGATATAAAGGAATTCGATTTGCGGCTTTGATCCGATCAAAGCTTCAACTTTTGGCCGGAGTGTTTTACAAACCTGACATTCCGGTGTTGAAAAATAAGCCAGAAGCGCTTTGCTTGTTTTAATTTTTTCAAGAAATTCCATAACTTTCCAACTCTTCTAATAATAGTTCCAGTTTCTCCTGGGATGTGGTCCAGTTTTCTTCCAGTTGATGCAGTTCATCCGCGGTGCCGGATAATTCCCTGTTGAGATCCGCTACCTGTGCCGGGTCGGAATACGTCTCCGGCCTGGCCAGAATGGTTTCGATTTCTGCCTTTCGTCTTTCAAGCGCATCGATCCGTATTTCAAGGGCCCCGATTTCTTTTTGAAGTCGATTCCTTTCTTTGCTGACAGCCTGTCGGGCTTCGGCTTCCCTGCGCTTCTGCTCTTTTGTCTTTCGTCCGCTGCCATCAGCTTCCTTTTTATCCGGTTTCGCATCATGAGCTGCTGGTCCTCTTTCGGCTTCAAAGGCTTCTTCTCTCCGGTTCAGGTACTCAGAATAAGAACCGACGTATTCATACAAATGACCGTTGCGAAGTTCGATGACACGATGAACAAGTTTATCAAGAAAATAACGATCATGAGCAATGATCAGCAGTGTACCGTCGTAATCAGCGAGTGCTTCCTCGAGAGCTTCCTTTGAGATCAGATCCAAATGATTTGTCGGCTCATCCATGATCAGAAAGTTACAGGGAGAAAGCAGAATTTTGGCAAGGGAAACACGGGCTTTTTCACCACCGGACAGAATGCCGATTCGTTTTTCCGTATCCGCGCCACTGAACTGGAAGATGCCGAGGATATCGCGTAAACGGGTTCGGAAAGACGGTGCCGCAGAAGATTCCACTTCTTCATAAACCGTTTTGTCGAGATGCAGACTGTCTGCCTGGTGTTGTGCATAGTAGCCGATCCGCACCCGTTCGCCGGTTTCGAGGGTACCCTCCTGTGGGACAAGCTCTTTACTGATGAGGCGGGTCAGCGTGGTTTTGCCGGCACCGTTTACGCCGACCAGCGCGATTTTTTCACCACGATGTATATGCAGATTCAGGTTGCGCAAAACCCATTCATCTTCATAACGGAAGGAAATACTGTTCATACGCAGTACATCTTTATAGCTGGGCACATCTGCCTGAATCTTAAAATGGATGCGTTTCCGTTCCGGTGGCAACTCGATTTCTTCCATTTTTTCCAGTTGTTTGACGCGGCTCTGTACCTGGGAAGCTTTCGTAGCTTTGTAGCGGAAACGGTCGATGAAACGCTGCAGACGTTCCCGTTCCTCCTTCTGTTCTTCCCATTTCTTAATCGTCTGTTCCCGTATCAGTGCTTTTCTCTTTTCGAAGAAATGATAGTTACCGGGATAGTGCGTCAGACGACCGTTCTCCAGCTCCGCTATTTCCTGGGCCAGCCGGTCGATGAAAAAGCGGTCGTGGGAGACTACGATCATACTCCCGGGAAAGGTGCGCAGGTAATTTTCCAGCCATTCCAGGGACTCCAGATCCAGATGGTTCGTAGGCTCATCCAGCAGCAAAAGGTCCGGATTCCGAAGCAGTAAACGGGCGAGATAAACACGCATACGCCAGCCGCCGCTGAACTCAGCCAGCGGACGATGCAGATCTTTAGGAAGAAAACCGAGACCGGTCAGGATCTTCTTCGCCTTATCCTCCATTTCATATCCGCCCAGAATGGCGTAACGGGATTCCAGATCGCCCAGTTGCGACAATAACTGTTTTTCCTCATGTTTCTGCGTTTCCAGCTTGCGGTGGATCTCGAAAATCTGGTATTCCAGTTCCGTGAGCTCCCGGTTACCTTCGAGTACAGAGCTGAGAATGGGTTCATTGTGAATTTCAACGACCTCCTGCGGCAGATATCCGACTGTGTAATCTTTCGGTTTGAGGATCGTTCCCGAATCATATTCAAGATCACCGTTGAGGATACGTAACAGCGTGGTCTTCCCGGCACCGTTGGCACCGATCAGTCCGACCCGCCGGCCGGGATTTATGATCCATTCAACCGACTTCAGCAGCTGAAACTCTCCGATGACATAAGTAATTTTCTGAATTTGTAACATGATACCAATATAAACATACCGTCTGTCAGATGAAATAGCTGTGTGAATGGCAAACTCTGAACCATATATTGATTTTTATATTTTTTCTGACTATCCTTATCTTCAGGAAATCCTCATTCACAAATTCACCAGGAGGTTTACATGAGCATCACGTATTCGGTCAGCCCGGCAGGAGAAAAATTCGAACTTCCTAACCCGGAAGACTATCCAAAAGAATTTGAAATGCTGAAGAAACGCACGGATCAGGAACGTGCAAAAGGACGAGAGATTGTTGTTGTAATGGGTGTGGGCTTTGTCGGCGCCGTTATGGCGGCGATCGTCGCAGACACGACTGACCAGGAAGGCAAGCCGTCGAAATTTGTTATCGGCATGCAACGTCCCAGTGTACGCAGTTATTGGAAGATTCCCTTGTTAAACCGGGGCGTCTCACCTGTAAAAGCGGAAGATCCGGAAGTGGATCCCATGATACGTCGTTGCGTCCTGGAAAAGAAAACGCTTATGGCCACGTACACCTACGATGTGCTTTCATTGGCGGATGTCGTTGTGGTCGATGTGCAATGCGATTACCTCAAGGAGGCACTGGGTGATGTCCGTACGGGAAGAACCGATATGGAAGCCCTGGAACAATCCCTGGGTGTAATTGGTGATCATATTCCGCCCTCGGCACTCGTGCTGATTGAAACGACGGTGGCGCCCGGAACAACGGAACAGGTCGCTTATCCGCTTATCAAGAAGGCCTTTCGTAAACGCGGTATTGAAAGTGATCCGTTGCTTGCGCACAGTTATGAACGCGTTATGCCCGGACGTGATTATGTTGCCAGCATCCGGGATTTCTGGCGTGTCTGCAGCGGCATTAATGCGGAAGCAAGGCAACGTGTTGAAAAATTCCTGAACGAAGTCCTCAATACGGATGAATTCCCCCTGACCGTGATGGACCGGCCGATTGAATCGGAAACGGCGAAGATTGTCGAAAACAGTTACCGGGCAACCATCCTGGCCTTCCTCGATGAGTGGAGCCTCTATGCTGAACGGAACGGTGTGGACCTGATCAAAGTGATTCAGGCTATAAAAGTACGTCCCACACACAGCAATATGATTTTCCCGGGACCCGGCATTGGCGGCTATTGCCTGCCAAAGGATGGCGGACTGGGTGTCTGGGCCTATAAACACATTCTCGGTTGGGAAGATGATATTTTTCGTATTACTCCGATGGCCATCGATATAAACGATACCCGCGGGCTGCATGTCGGGCAACTGGTACGGGATGCTCTGCGCAATATGGGTCAGCCTATCGCCGCAGCGGAAATTCTTGTACTCGGAGCGGCTTACAGGGAAGATGTCGGTGATACACGTTATTCGGGATCCGAAATCGTTATCCGGAAACTGACCGAAATGGGTGCCGAGATACGTGTACACGATCCCTATGTGGAACACTGGTGGGAATTTGAACAGCAGGATACGTTTCCCAGCCCGGGTTACAGCAAGGCGCAATTCTTCAGGAATCAGGAAAAGTTGAAAGAACTCCGCATTGAACAGGATCTCAATACGGTTTTACAGGGTGTGGAGGCAGTGATCTTTGCCGTTCGACATGAAGCCTACCTGAAACTGGAACCGGACGAAGTGATAAAAGCGATCGGTAATCCGGCTGCAATCATCGATTGTTTTGGCATTTTGAGTGATGCACAGATACGGCGTTATTTCGAGCTGGATTGTGAGGTCAAAGGCCTGGGGCGCGGTCATATTCAGCGGATAAAGGAAGACGTCCGCAAATTATGACTCTGAACCGCTGAAGCGCTGTTGTAAAACGATGCCGGTTACGATGAAAATAAGGCCGAACAGGGAAGAGATGAAGATCTCCTCCTTTAGAACAATACGGATGATCACAAGAGAAAGAAACGGAATCAGAAAGATCAGATTACTGACCTGAGCGGTTGTTCGGGAAAGATTCAGCGCTTTCAGCCAGATAACGTAGGTTAAGCCCATCTCGAAGGTGCCGACATAAACAAGGCTGAGAATACCCTTCCAGGGCGGTATCGTATAGCCGGAGAAAAAGGGCAGGGTGATGGCCGTATATACAAATCCGAAGCTGAAACTGTAAAATAGTTTTACCAGCTCATCGTGCTTATCTTTGATATTGAGAATCCAGAATCCTGCCCAGATGACGGTGCTTAAAAGGGCAAGTCCCACGCCTGTTGGATTTAAATTTCCAAATGAAGTAAACCTGCCGCCGGTTGAAATAATGACAACGCCCGTAAAACTGACGATGATTGCCAGTACATTCATGAAACGGATGTTTTGTTTCAAAAAGGGGATGGAAAGCAATGTAAGTGTAATCGGCCAGGTATAGTTCAGAACCATCGCCACCTGGGCAGGAAGTAAATCATAAGCGATAAACAATATGAAATAAAAAATAAAAGGATTGATAAAACCCATCAAGGCGGCAAAGGCCACTTCCTTTTTCGTATAAGCACGGATAAGATACAGCTTTTTCTGAACATAAAGGGCCAGAAACAGAATCATCGCCGCGACAAAAGACCCGAAAAAAAGGAGTTGAAGGGGACTGGTATAACGAAGCGCGATCTTAAAGGCGGTTGCAACAGTGGCCCAGAACAGGACGACCAGGATCATGTGCAGATAGGCTTTTTGCTGATTGTGCACGGCGGCTCCGTTACGCTTTAACCAGGATGAGCTGCTTCTGGGGGATGGAAAGCCAGTCGGCACCGTCTTCTGTAATCACGACCATTTCTTCGATCGTTGCGACGCCGCGGTTTTCAATGGTCAGCCGGGGCTCGATGGTAAAAACCATGTTTTCTTCAAGCGTGTGAAAAGGTTTTTGTGCGTATTTTTCCCAGGCTGGTCCCAGCAGAGCGGTACCATCGTGCGAAAAGCGTCCGACCTGGTGACCCAGCGCGTGCGGAAATTCCTCAAAACCGGCATTCGTCACCACGCTTCGGGCGACGGCATCGATGTCTTTACCCAGAATGCCCGGCCGGATGGCCTGTTTGGCATCTTCAATGGACTGCACGATGGTCTCAAATCCCTTCATGACCTCCGGGGGTGCACTGGTTTCTCCGTCATTGAGGATATAGAACGTCCGTTGCAGGTCGGAGCAATAACCGTTGATCTTGACGCCAAAGTCCATGTTTAATACATGGCCTTTCTTAACTTTTCGTTCTGTGGGGGCGTAGTGTGCTTCCGATTCCACCGGCCCGCTGAACACAGCCGGACAAACGGTCTCTTCCCAGGCGAGTTCAAGACCGCGCTTACGGACTTCCTTCTTCATGAAGTCCGCAATTTCCCGTTCTGTTTTACCGGGTTTGATGAATCCGGCAACCGTGTCAAATATTTCAAGAGTAATAGTGATGGCTTCTTTCATGTAGGATAATTCCGTCGGTGTTTTTCGCTGCCGGAGGGCTGAAATGACCTTTTCAGCGGAAATCAGCCGGTCCTCCATCCCGATTTCTTTCAGATAATCGAGCAGGGTCAGATACATGCCATGAGTCAGCCCGTCACAGATTTCACTGCCGACCGAGTAATTGACGGCAATGTGACGCGGATCTAGGTTTTTGAGGAACGTCTGCAGTTTAGGCTTGATCCCTTCGACAAAAGCGTCCACTTCATCATATGCCTGCAATTCCTGAATCGTTGCCTGATCGTATAAACCGACAATGGCATGGGTTTTCCCGGAGGAAGTAATGATGAAAGCCGAATGCCAGGTGACATCTGCCTCCACCAGAAAAGCGAGTGTCGGATCGCCGTTTATCTGACTTTCACGTACAAATGTAATCCAGCAATCGATATCAAATTCTTTCAGGATGGCCTTGGCCTGGTTTACTTTTTCCTGAATGAGCATAAAAGGCTCCCTTTCTTCTTAAAATTGAATCATCAACGCTATCTCAAGATAAAGCCATGCTTTAACGGATCCGATGGATCCAGGATAAACGTGTGCTGACCGGTTATGTAAGCGGTACCTTCCACTTCAGGAATCACGGCAGGGTAGGGGCCGAACGTGGTTTCTTCTGCGACACGGACCGAAAACGTGCTGCCGATGATACTTTCTATGGTAATCGTCTTTCCGGTTTCCACTTCATTCCGCGCGTGATGCAGGGCAATCCGGGCACTGACGCCCGTACCGGTCGGGCTGCGATCCACCTCGCCATCGGCAAAAATGCATACATTGCGACTATGCACTTCCGGATTCCCGGGTTGACCGATGAAAATGGTTCCATACAGGAAATTGAGATCCTTCTCGAACGGATGGATCACGGGATGGTCTTTCATGACGGCATGTTTTATCCGCATACCGGTGTCAATTAATGTCCTGAATGCATCCGTTGTCAATGAAATACCAAGCCGGTCGGCGGAAACGAATGCATAAAAGGCTCCGCCAAAAGCAATATCGTAAGTTATCTTTCCAAGGCCCGGGACTTCGATCGTACGGTCCATTGCATAGACAAAAGCCGGGACATTATGAAAACGAACGCTTTTAACCTCCCCGGCATCGAGCCTGGCATAAGCGGTGACGGGACCGGCAGGGGTATCGATCACGACCTTTGTGTCGGGGGACGTTTTTGGGAGCATGCCCGTTTCCAGGACCACTTTCGTAACGGCGATGATGCCATGTCCGCACATGGTACTGTATCCTTGATTATGCAGGAACAGGACGCCAAAGTCGGCATCGGGGCTGACCGGAGGTGTGATGATGCAGCCATACATATCGGCATGACCGCGCGGTTCCCACATCAGGGCGGTACGCAGGTGATCCAGATGTTCACGGGCATAACGTCGGCGCTCCAGGATTGTTTCTCCGTGTATGTCGGGTAATCCGGAAACGATGACACGCAACGGCTCACCCTCTGCATGGGCATCGATCGTTTGAATTTGTATCCGGTCAGCAGGTGGCTTCCATTTCATTTTCAATACCTGGTTTGTGATGTTCCCCTTCACATTAGTGATCGAAACGCTGTTCGGTCCGTTTTATTATTTCATTCTGCAGATCCGGAGTCAGATCGACAAAATAATCGCTGTATCCGGCGACGCGGACAATCAGATCCCGGTATTGTTCAGGATGTGCCTGGGCTTTGCGCAACGTTTCGGCATCCACGACATTGAATTGAATATGGTGTCCGTCCATCCGGAAATAGGAGCGGATCAGGGACACCAGTTTATCCATACCGTTTTTCGTATTAAAAATCTGCGGTGAAAATTTCTGGTTGAGAAGGGTGCCGCCTGTCCGCAGATGGTCGATTTTAGCCGCGGAATTGATCACCCCGGTCGGACCTTTGTGGTCAGCTCCCTGGACGGGTGAAATGCCTTCAGATAGTGGTACACCCGCCAACCGTCCGTCCGGCGTCGCACCGATGACACTGCCGAAGTAGACATGGCAGGTGGTCGGCAACAGGTTTATGCGAAAATGGCCTCCCTTGGTATTGGGACGGCCGTCAATACTCTGAAAATAGGCTTCAAATATATCTTTAAGCAATGCATCGGCATAATCATCGTCGTTACCGTATTTCGGTGTGTCAAACAGGAGGGTCTCCCGAAATGCCTGATGGCCTTCGAAATTCGCGTTCAGTTTTTGCAGAAAGTCGGTTATCGTCAGCGCTTTTTTGTCGTATACATGATACCTTATCGCCGCTAAGGAATCGGTTAGCGAACCCATCCCGACGCCCTGGATGTAGGAACTGTTGTAGCGGGCACCACCGTTGTTATAGTCTTTACCGTTAGCAATGCAGTCATCGATCAGTATGGACAGGAACGGTGCGGGCAGGTAATTGGCCCATAGACGTTCGATGATGCGGTTTCCTTTGATTTTTATATCGATGAAATGCTTCAGCTGTTTCCGGAAGGCTTCAAACAGGTCGTTGTAAGAGCTGAAACCGGCCGGATCGCCCGTTTCGATGCCGGTTTTTTTACCGGTTCGCGGATCGGTTCCGTTATGAAGGGTTATCTCAAGTACTTTAACCAGGTTGAAATATCCGGTCAGAATATAACTTTCCTTGCCGAAAGCGCCGGCTTCGACACAACCGCTGGCCCCGCCGTTCCGGGCATCGAAAATGGATTTTCCCTGACGCGTCAATTCCTGGATGATGGCGTCGCTGTTAAAAATGGATGGCTGGCCGTATCCGGTTTTCAGTATTTTCAGAGCCCGCTTCAACAGACGGTCCGGATTTTTTTTACTAACCTGGACCATGGAGCTTGGCTGCAGGAGGCGCATTTCTTCGATGACGTCCAGTATAATGAAAGTAAGCTCATTGACGGCATTTTCGCCCTGCTCCGTCAATCCGCCGACGTTTATCAGGCAAAAATCCGTATACGTGTTGCTCTCCTGTGCCGTGACCCCGACCTTGGGTGGGGCGGGCTGGTTGTTGAATTTAATCCAGAACGCGCTGAGCAGCTCGCGTGCCCGTTCTTCATCCAGTATCCCCGTTTCGAGATCTTTCTTATAGAACGGGTAAAGATGCTGGTCGAGCCGGCCGGGATTGAAGGAATCCCAGGTGTTCAGTTCCGTGATTACGCCGAGATGGACGAACCAGTAATATTGCAGGGCCTCGTGAAAGGTCGCCGGGGCATGCTCAGGAACCCGGTTGCAGATATCCCGGATCGCCTCCAGTTCCCGTTTTCGGGCAGAATCGGTTTGTTTCTCAGCCAGTTCCCCGGCTTTTTCGGCATGGCGCTGTGCATAACGGATCAACGCATCGAGCGCAATACACATGGCCCGGAGTTCTTCCCGTTTGTCAAAGGCTTCCGGGTCGTCGTAAAAATCGAGCGAAGCCATACTTCTGTCGATATCTTTTTTGAAATCCGAAAAACCTCTGTTGAATATTTTATCATCCATTACAGTGTGTCCGGGGGCCCGCTGCTCCATGAACTCGGTGAAAACCCCGGCAGCGTAGGCCTCTTTCCAGTCGTCATCGACCTGCTCGAATATCCGGTCACGCATCGATCGTCCCTGCCAGAGGGGTGCTACATATTCCTGTTGTGTTTTCCGGACTTCCTGATTGACGTGGAAAGAGACTTTTTCCCGGCTGTCCAGAATGTCGAAATCCTGTAAACTATGTGTGCAGATTTCCGGGTAGGTCGGGGTTGCCTTGGGAGTGGGCCCCCGTTCACCGACGATCAGTTCACCATCGTTGAAACAGATTTTTTTATGTTCAAGGATATATTTAAAAGCAAGCGCACGGGCAACCGGAACAGAAACGTTATCTGCTTTTCCGCTTCTGTAAAAATCGGTGATCAGTTTCCCGCGTTCAATAGATATTGAGGGCCTGGTTTCAAGGGATTGTTTACGTAATTTTTTTATACGATCATTCATGGATTCTCCTCAGGCAGCATCGATGCCGGCATCCTGAAACTGTTTTATTATCTGAAGGAGCCGGTGTTCACTTTGTGGCTCCAGCTTTCCAAGTTTGTTTTCGATATCGAAACGCTCATATTTACCCTCACCGATTTTATTATACGGCAGAAGGTGTACCGGTGGTATTGACGGCAGCGTGCTAATATAAGTGATCGTTTCCATGATATTCCTGTCCGTGTCCGTTATGCCGGGTATCAGCGGGATACGCAGCTCGGTTTCATGGCCCTGCTCCAGCAGTTTTTCCAGATTCCGGAGGATAAGAGTATTGGAGACGCCGGTATATTTCATGTGCGTCTGATCGTCGAGCAGTTTCAGGTCAAACAGGTAGAGATCGACCCAGCCATTCACTCCCTCAAATGCCGTATAAGGCACGTGTCCGCAGGTATCCACAGTCGTATGGAGCTCCCGTTCTTTCGCTGCAATCAGCAGGGCTCTCAGGAAAGCACGTTGCATTAACGGCTCGCCACCGGAGAACGTCACTCCGCCACCCGATTCATCATAATAAAGCGTATCCTTTTCCACCTCTTTCATCACCTCATCAACGGTCATTTCCTGACCGATCACCTTCGTTTTACCATTGAGGGAATCAAGTTGAATGGATTTACCGATGCGCTGCGGGAGCGGCGACCTGCTTTCCGGATTATGACACCACCAGCAGTTTAATGGACAGCCCTTAAAAAAAACGGTTGTACGTATACCCGGTCCGTCATGGATGGCATACTTCTTTATATCAAATATAATTCCCTTCAACAGCCTGTGTTTCCACTTTGAAAGATGATCGTAACAGAATCGAATTTAACATCTCCCGGAGTCCAGGTCAATCTGCAACCGGTTTTCCGCTACCGGCTGCGTTGCCATAGCAGGACGTGATGATAAATATGCTCTGCTTCCTCAAATGAAAGGTTGTTTTGTGCGGCAACAGCCTGCAGGATAGCCGGGTCGACTTCATCCAGTGTGTTGTTTTGCCTGAGTGCCCGGTTCATGATCTGGTTATAGATATCCTTATCCTCTGGTGACGGCGCAGGGGGCAGGGGAATGGTGGCCCATTGGTCCATATCTATGATAAATTGTCCGCCGGTTTTATAACGGCAGCGAACAGGGGGCTGCTTCCCGAGCGATTCGAAAAAGGGGAAGATGCGCAGGTATTCGCGGGCACGCATCTTATCATTTGAGATGAAGTTATAATACAGGATAATCTGTTTGATAATATCCTTTTTCGTGAGGGTCTGTGGCAGCCGCAGTGTGGTAAAGGTGATGGCATCATCCGTGTGGACGCTGGCAATATGGTACAGATACCGGTTGTTCATTTGCAGTGAAAGAAGTGTTTCATAAAAAGCCGAGTCTGCTGTGAACACAGTATCGTTCACGGTAATGCGGAGCGGGTAAGGCAGTTTCAGTTGCGCCGGATTACCGGCCAGAATACAGCCGGCAAGCGTGATCATAAAAATGAAGTAATATGGCCTAATCATCTGAAACCTGAATCCTGAATTCTGAGCTCTGCGCTCTGAAATCTTTTTCACACCCCCCTACCCCCTTGATAGGGGGGACTCAGCCATGAGCCCTTGCTCCTTATACGAGAATATCATCGGCGTGCAGGATATCCGAAAACTGTTCGTTCTTGATCGCTTCGGAATTCTTCCGTGCTTTAGCCAGGGCGCTGACGATGTAGCGGTTTGCGATGAATACCTTGCGTGTGTCGCGCTCGGCTTCATCCATGAGAAGATAGCCGACATAGAGATAGCTGTACATTTCCACCAGTTCTTTGGCCGCAATCTCCTGGAAATATTTGTCCTTTTTGTCGACAACATACTTAAGACTATCCAGGAAAATCTCCCGGATTTCCTTCAGATGATCGGCCAGTTTGGCCAGATTGCCCTTGTACTGTTTCCCGGCTTTTTTGTGAAAATGATCGGCCAGGATATCGTTGATCACACCGCCGGTTGCGGCGACGATCTGCAACTGTGATGTCCCTTCGTAAATATTGGTGATCCGGGCATCGCGGGCCAGGCGTTCCACCTTGAATTCTTTCATGTATCCGGCGCCACCGTGTATCTGCAGGGAATCATAGGTAATCTGATTGGCCGATTCTGTCAGAACGTATTTCGTAAGCGGTGTCAGCAGGGCTGCCAGGCGGGTTGCCTCTTTCAGTTTGGCATTTTCTTCGTTGAAAGCTTTACCCTGCGCCTTGAGTGCCTGTACGTGGTGATCCATTTTGTCCCGGGTGTCGACGATTTTTGCCGTCGCATACATCAGGGAACGGTTGCTTTCCAGTGTAACGCGCATATCGATGAGCATATTGGTGACGACAGGGATATTATAAATGGCCTGTCCGAATTGTTCGCGTGCTTTGGCATAGGAGAGCGCTTCTTCGTAGGCAGCCTGTGAAATACCCAGAGCCTGGGCAGAGACCCCGAGGCGTGCTCCGTTCATCAGGTCCATGACATACTTGATCAGTCCGAATTTTCGCTTACCGATCAACTGAGCGGGGGTATCATTGAACTGCAGTTCGCAGGTCGGTGAACCGTTAATGCCCAGCTTGTGTTCGATGCGTCGTACGCGAACGGTTTTATCGCCGTAACAGGCGAACATGCTCAGGCCGCGGCCGTCTTTTGTACCCGCTTCCGAACGGGCCAGTACCAGCAGAATCTGGCCGTTTCCATTGGTGATGAACCGCTTTACACCGCGTAAAAACCAGTTCCCCTTTTCATCCTGGTAAGCCTGGAGCTTTACAGCCTGTAAATCCGATCCGGCATCGGGTTCCGTCAGGGCCATCGCACCGGTGGCACTGCCGTCGGCAAACTGAGGAAGGAATTCTTCGCGCTGGTCATCGTTGCCGAACTTATTGATGGTTTCGGCGATGTCCTGCAGGCCGAACAGGTTCATGAGCGATGCGTCGGCGCGGGAAACCATCTCGATAGCCATCAGGTATACCGTGGTCGGAAAGTTGAGTCCGCCGTATTTTCGCGGTAATGTGAAGCCCATCAGCTCGGCCTGGGAAAGCTGTTCCAGTGCCTCGCGGGTTCCTTTCGCATAGGTTACCCTGCCATCTTCGAGGGTATTACCTTCCACATCCACTTCGGCGGCATTGGGAGCAATAATATTACCGGTGATATCGCCGACGATCTCGAGGACTTTGCGGAAGTTGTTGGTGGCATCCTGGTAATCTTTGGGCGCATAGTTGTAATCGCCGGCTTCTTCGTAACCATGTTCCATAATGGAGACGATCTCCTGCATGTTCAGTTGGTCAAACTGAAAAAGCAGATCACTGTTATTGGTGAAAAAATTAGGCATGATATGTCGTACCTTTCGGTTTTATTTTTTTCTTTATTTCCGGATTACTTCAGCTTGTGCTTATAGGCATCGATGAACTTCGGAATGACGTCCGCCGCATCGCCGACGATCCCGTAATGGCACACATCGAAAATGGGTGCTTCCGGATCAGTGTTGATGGCGATGATTTTGTTGGACTCTTCCATGCCGGCACGGTGCTGGATGGCACCGGATATGCCGCAGGCGATATACAGCTTGGGGCGGACTGTGACACCCGTCTGACCGACCTGGCGGCTGGGATCGATAAAACCCGCATCGACGGCTGCACGGCTGCCGGCTACTTCACCGCCCAGAACATGGGCCAGTTCATGCAGAAGCTGAAATTTTTCACGGGTTCCCATACCGTACCCGCCGGCGATAATGATCGGCGCGCCTTTCAGATTGACCTTATTCTCTTCATGGTGCCGTTCCACAATTTTAATCAGCTTATCCACAGGGTCGGCTTTATAGGGCACTTCCGTAATCGTTCCTTTGACCGGTTTTTTCAAAGGCAGCAGTTCCATCACCCCTTCCCGGACCGTAGCCATCTGCACCGGATTCTCGGGGCTGATGATGGTTGCAATGATATTTCCGCCGAATGCGGGACGTATCTGCAGAAGCAGCTCTTTGTATTCTTTTTTGAGATATTTAACGTCGGAAATTTCCAGGTTGGTGCAATCGGCGGTCAGTCCGCTCTTGGTATGGGAAGCGACCCGCGGCGCGAGGTCGCGGCCGATAAATGTGGCGCCATAGAGGACGATCCGGGGTTTGTGTTTCTTGACCAGCTCGTTCATAATCCGGCTGTAGGGCATTGTTTTATAATCCCTGAGGTCCGGATGATCGACCAGGAGGACTTCTCTGGTACCGTACCGGAAGGTCTCTTCGGCGATGGACTTCATTTTATGACCGATAACGACCGCTTTGAGCGTTCCGTTCAGTTTGTCGGCCAGCTTACGGCCCTTGGACAGCAGTTCAAAACTCACATCCGCCGGTTTACCCGAGCGTTGTTCCACAAAAATCCAGACTTCTCGCGATGTATGTTCCATGGTTATCCTTTATCCAAAAATATGATCGTTCATTAATGAATCAACAAGCTTACCCAGGCCGTCCTTTGTCGGTTCGATTTTCTCGTGTTCACCGCCGGCCAGCACCACAGATTCGATCTTCTGTACCTTTGTCGGCGATCCGCCCAGGCCGCAGCGTGCCGGATCCAGTTTCAGTTCATCCATGGTAAGGGTGGGTATGAACAGCTTATTGGAAACAAATTCTTCCTTCAGATCATCGATATAGAGGAGGGAATTGGTTTCGGTCATCTTTTCCAGTTCCATCAGCGAACGGGCATTCTTATAGGCCATGACCCGTCTGGCTTTAAAAGGACGGGGTGTCGCGGCGTCTTTCAGAACCGTGATGAGAATCGGTAAGGCTGCTTCCAGCACTTCGAAACCGCCGTCGATCTTGCGTTTCACTGTGACTTTATTCTTCTTCAGGCCGGTGATTTCCTCGGCGTAGGTAATCTGCGGAATGCCGAGTTTCTCCGCTGTTTGCGGTCCCACCTGGGCCGTATCGCCGTCGATAGCCTGCCTGCCGGCGAAAATCATATCGAACGGACCGATCGCTTTGATGGCTTCGCTGATCACATAGGAGGTCGCCAGGGTATCGGCGCCGGCGAATTTACGGTCACTGATCAGGTAAACGTTATCGGCGCCCATATACAGGCATTCGCGCAGCAGTTCGGATGCATTCGGCGGTCCCATGGTGACGGCGGTAACGGTTCCGCCGTATTGCTCGCGAACACGCAGGGCGATTTCCAGCGCCACTTTATCCTCGGGATTGAAGATAGCAGGTAGTTTGGAGCGGTTCACGGTGCCGTCCGGTTTCATCACCTGGCCGGAAATATTGGCCGTATCCGGGACCTGCTTCACCAGTACAATGGAAGAATAACTCATAGGTATCCTTTAATATCTGTATGGAATTATTTGGTTAGATAAGGAAAGGGAAATGTAAAAAAACTTTGCCCGTCAGGCAAGAGGGGGAATCAGACGGTTTTTATGGATTGTTTTTGAGCGATTTTTTTCAGGTCTTTGTCTGCCGTCAGCAGCGTACCGTTATGCCTTCTTGCGGCAATCATGTAGAGAACATCGTAGACGGGATGTCCAACCAGACAGGAGAGTGCGAAAGCCTCATTATAAAGCGCTTTGGAGTTCAAAAAATCATCTACAAGATGAACGGTTTTATCCAGCATCTCTTCACAATAAGCAATCGGAAGGTCCTCAAAATGATGATATTTCCAAAAGATATTAGTAGTTTCCGGAATAAAGATATCAGGTGCAATGATCCACTCGGATGTTTCCAATATTTCAATAAATGTTGATGCCTCTGGTTTGTTAAGAACGATGGTTAGCGCCGCACTTGCATCCAGAATTCCGATCATCTTTTCCTATCCTCTCGTATAAGCTCAACAGGATCACTGAGATCATATTTCATTGTCTGGTCATTTAGCATTTGGATTTCTTTTATAACACATTGCCGTTTCTCTTTCGGATTTAATTCTGCTTTTAGTCCTTTTGCCAGAGAAATGGTTGCCTGCTGAGCTATACTGCGATGTTCTCTACTTGCTTCTTCTTTGAGTTTCTCATAAATGTGTATGGGTATTTCCCTTACTTGTAATATTGCCATAGTTTTATCCCGCGTTATAAATAAGCTCTTTTCAATATAATGCATATTTCATCATATTGCAATCAATTAGATGTGTTATTTAATTCTTCCTTACTTTTTCAAAATAGTACTGTAGTTCAATGTACACAGCACTTTATTGCAGGTGTGGCACTAAATCAACAGATTATCTGGGATAATCGGCAGTCAACAGGGCGGAGAAAGATTGGCATTGAATTTGATGGTTCGAATCAAAGAATGTTCATAATCACTATTTTTGTTAATGTCTGAGTAAAATATTAAGGAGGACGTATGTCAAAGAGATTTTATTTAATGTTTTGTATTGGATTAGTATTGATTCTGGCGTTCAATATGTCTCATTCTCTGATTATTGTAACACAGGATGACTATATTGATGTAAGTGTAACAATACCCTGGACAAACACGGGAATTCAAATTAATCAAGGGGACACCATTCTAATTTATTCAAAGGGACACTATACATTTGGGGGTAGTCGCTGGAGTGACTGGAGTGGTCCGGACGGATTCCCCTATAGTGCTGATGAAAATTTTCCGGCACCGAATTCAGGAAGATATTGTCTGATTGCAAAGATTGGAGAAAATGAGCCTTTTACAGTTGGAGAATTTTTCTATTTTATCAGCGAGGAGAGTGGCGAACTTGCCCTTGGAATAAATGATACTCATCATGGAGATAATGAAGGAGTGCTAAGATCATGGATTTGGCATAATGATCCGACTACCAGCGATCGCAAAAGTATTACAAAGCTCGTTCCCAATACAAATCAATTATCGCAAAATTTTCCAAATCCATTCAATCCTATGACGACGATAAGTTACGAATTACAGCAATCTGCCAAGGTAGAACTTACAATTTTTAATAGCTTGGGCGAGAGAGTCAGAACTCTGGTAAACGAAAAAAAATCGCCGAATACCTATCAGGTTATCTGGAATGGGAAGAGCGACTCCGGAAATCAACTTCCTTCTGGAAACTATTTTTATCAATTAAAAATAGATGATGAAATCCAGAACAAGAAAATGATATTAATTAAATAATACCATATGATCCTATTTGTATCGATAGTTAGACAGGATAACATGATAGATAAAATCGATATCTAAAATATTTTAGAAAATTGAAAAATGGCTATAGGCTATTTGAGTAAAATATTGTTTACGCTCAAAAATCCTGTTTATCTTGTTATCCTGTCAAATATAGAAATGATTTGGTATAATATGATCCTGACTATAAACCGTCAGTATTACTTTAAAGAATGATTTCAAATTGAATTTTTTCAAAATACCTCCTAATTTAGTGAAGCGTATCTTGTCAGGATTAACATTTTGTTAAGATCAACCAAAATTTCTTCGAGTCATGAGATTGTTATTATTTTTGTTTTAAGCTTATTTCCGGAATGGATAGCTGCCAACTCAAACCTCAAATTCGAACTAAAACAGACTTTCACCAAAGCAGAAGTTTTGCAGATCCGTAACACCGACCTGGATTATGACAATATCGATGAATATATCGTTCAAATGCCGCAGGAGGGGGTTCGCTCGGCGATCCGTATCTATAGCGGTGATTTCCAACGGCTCTACTTCCAAAAGAACTTTCAATCCCGGGTACTGTATTTTAATGCTTTTCAATGGATAAAGCCGGGTGTGAAAGAGCTTTTGCTCATCGAGCAGGATGGTCACGATATCAACCTCCTGCTGCTGGATGGTCGCAGCGGAAACGATACGTTGGCCTTCATAAATCTGCATACCCTGGAGTCGGAGGCTGCTGATATAAATATCACGAATCCTTATTTTCAGGATCTGAATGGGGATGATATTCCTGAAATATTTATTCCATTCTGTTCCGGACTGCACAAGGAATTGCGGGCGGTTCTGGCCGTGGATGTTAAAGCGTGTACAGTCCTCTGGAAATTTGATACGGCCACGAATGTGCGTCGTATTGAAGTAGCGGAATCGGATAACGTCCCCGGTCCCATTCTCCTCATTTCCAACCAGGCCACAAACAACGGTTGTAAAGCGAATGGCATGACCGATTCCTACAGCTACCTGCTGTTAGTCGACGCACATACCGGGAAAGTGATTACACAAAAGCAATTGGGTGGCTATCCTTCGTATACAGATATCTATGCCATTGCGGATTCAGATAAAACCTATATTTGCTCGATTACACCTGAACAGAATGCACTGATTCCGGATGCTGGTGTATTCTGTGTTTGGGATATTACCGGCAAAACTTTAGTTAAGAGACTGCCCAATGTATATATGGATGAGTATTTCCTGGTGGCAGATATCAATAATGATGGAAATGACGAAATTTTGAGGAGCGGACATACAAATAAAATCATTGTTTATAATGCGCAGCTCAATCCGATCGATACATTTTTATTATTCGGCAACAAGTGTTATTTGCATAAAGTGCTGGATCTAAACCATGATGGGTTTGTCGAACTTGTTCTGATGGAGGATAAGACCGACCTGATTGTAGCCAGCCATCAGGGAGAAATTCTTGGAAAGAATAAAGCACCAATCGGGGATGTCCGGGCAGTCGGAAAAGGTATGGATAAGGATACGAGTATTGGAATCTATGATGTCTCTGCACAAAAATACACCGAGTGGACAATATTGCCAAACCTCCAGCGTAGTAAAAGAATTATCAAAGATGCTCTACTCGGTTTTTTTGCAGGTGTTGGATTGTGTGTTTTCATACTTCTTGTCTACATTTTCTACTGAAAAATATACCCGGGATTGAGCGCAAATCCGGCCGTTTTTGACAGCCTCAATATCCCCATTCTGATCGTAGAACTTTCAGGCAGGGTCCGCTATGTAAACCGGCAGATGGAAAACCTGTTGGAGCTGGATGCCGGTACTATTAAAGCAGGCACTGTCGATGATATCCTGGGCCGGCTGGGCCTCGATTTCTCGATTAATGACTGGAAACAGTGCAGTGAACCCCTCGAGTTTGAGGTCAAACCGAAAACGCGGTCCGGGGAATCCAGGTATGTGATCCGGATACGGTCACTGACACAAAATGGACGGGTCATGGCCCTGATCCTTATAGCCGAAGATATGTCGCGAACGGCGAACTATAAACGGTCACTGGCCTGGACGGCCATGGCCCAGCGGCTGGTTCATGAAATCAAGAATCCTCTTACGACGGTCAAACTGACGCTTCAGCGTCTGAAAATGGAATATGAAGAGGATCCCCCTGAAAAGCAGCAACATTATAATACCTATATCGATTCCGTTCTGGAAGAGGTCATCCGCCTGCGTAACGTGGCGGAAAATTTCCTGAAATTCTTCAAAGCGGAACATCCGGCTTTTAAAAGTGTCGACCTTGCCGAAGTTATCGGGCATCTTGTCAAAAAATACGCCGGGATTATACCGGAAAATATCACGATACGCTTTAATAACAAAGCAGATTCCTGTATTGTTGATGCCGATCCGACCCAGGTGGAGATCATGATTTCCAATGTGCTCGATAATTCCATCCATGCCATAACCAAAAAAGGTTATATTGAGATTACGTTGACCGGTATTGAAAAGATCGAACACGATGCAGCCAGGCAATATGCCGTCATCGACATAGAAGATAACGGTTGCGGCATCGGTGAAAGTGCTCTGGAAAAGGTATTCGAACCTTATATTTCGGGCGATAGTGACGGAACCGGTCTGGGCTTATCGATTGTTAAAAAGATGGTGGAATCCCATAACGGTTCGGTTACGATAACCAGTAAAAAAAATATGGGAACTCTCGTATCATTGACATTGCCATTTAAGCAGAAGGCTGTATTGGAATGAGCAGTTCAAAACCCGTTATACTGGTCGCGGATGATGAGCAGAAGATCTGCAACATCCTCTCCGATATTCTCAGTTTCAAAGGCTATAAAGTAATCAAGGCCTTTGGTGGCAGGGAAGCACTGCACATCATGGAAAAGGAGGAGATCGATCTTTTACTCCTCGATCTGATGATGCCCGATATGAACGGGAAAGAAGTGCTGCAGTCCATAACCGTTTCCCATCCCGATGTACCTGTCCTGATGATTTCCGCCCATGGAACGATCAAAACAGCGGTTGAAGCAATTAAGATGGGTGCGTATGATTTTATTGAAAAACCGCTCGATGCGGACCGCATCCTGATCACCGTAAAAAACGCCCTGGAAAAACGAAACCTCTCCATGAAAACGGAACGGCTCGAACAGGATATCATCAGCCGGTACCGGATGATCGGAAAAAGCAAAGAGATCCGGCGTGTATTTGAGCTGATCGAATTGTATGCGCCGTCCAATGTGAGTGTCCTGATCACGGGTGAAAGCGGAACGGGTAAGGAACTGGTCGCCCATGCCCTGCACAATCTCAGTCCGCGAATGGGCTTTCCGCTTGTAAAAATCAATTGCGCGGCCATACCGGACCAACTGGTGGAAAGCGAATTGTTCGGCTATGAGAAAGGCGCTTTCTCCGGGGCGATGAAATCGAAGAAGGGTAAAATTGAACTGGCCCAGAACGGTACGCTGTTCCTCGATGAAATCGGTGACCTCAATGCCGGCACGCAGGCGAAATTGCTGCGCTTACTGGAACACCAGGAATTCGAGAGGCTGGGCGGTCTGACGACGCTGCGCATTGATTTCCGCCTGATCACCGCCACCAATAAAAATCTGAAAAAGGAAGTCGAGGCCGGCCGGTTCAGAGAGGATCTGTATTACCGTCTTGATGTGGCCCGGATACACCTGCCGCCACTGCGGGAAAGGAAGGAGGATATCCCCTTACTGACCGGGGCCTTTATCGATCAGTATTGTGCGGAGAATAACCTGGATGTTCATGCGATCCCGCGTGACTGTTTCGAGACGTTACAGGACTATGACTGGCTGGGTAATGTGCGTGAACTGAAAAATTATATACAAAAAACCCTGCTTTTGCAGCAGGGCACTATATCAGATGCTATGGAAAACAGCGGATCAGCCTCGAACCGCCCGTGCGATGAAAAAGCCGATCAGGGACCGGAAAGTCTGAAAGAGGCCTGCCGGGAATTCGAAGCAGAATACATTCGCAGTATGCTGGAAAAGAACAACTGGAATATCACCAACACCTCAAAGGAATTACATATTGACCGGTCCAATTTATACAAAAAAATGAAACAACTCGGCATAGAGCAGCCCACCTCAAAATAATGCACTGCCCCGGTCTCCGTTCTTAGCGCGGATAGGGCGAATGATAAGCCGTTATGATTTCCGCGCCGTCTACGTTGAATACATTTCCTGTAGCCCATTCCTCGTCTGAAGTTGCCAGAGCCCGGATAAATTTGGCAATATCCTTTGGCTGTGTCAGACGCTTGGCCGGAATCTGGCTCAGGGCCAGATCGATCATCGTTTCGTGTCCCGGGATCTTCCGCAGGGCCGGGGTGTAGGTCACGCCGGCGCGGATGCTGTTGACCAGGATGCCGAAGGGTGCCAGTTCCAGGGCAAGCTGCCGTATATGTGATTCCAGGGCCGACTTGGCGGCGGATACGGCGCCGTAATAGGGCACGACCCGGACCGATCCGGACGACGTCATGGCAAAGATACGGCTGCCCTTGGTAAACAGGTCGGCATGAAAGATATCCTGTGTCCAGTAAACCAGGCTGTGTGCCATGACGCTCATGGTCATTTCCATCTGCTTGTGGGTCAGGCGCTCTTTGGGATCACTGTGGATATACGGTGCCAGTGATCCGAATGCCAGTGAATGAACGAGTACTTTAACCTTCCGCGGTTTTTTTGATGTGGAAAAAATTTCTTTAAGCTGATCGATGACCTCCTGACGTTTCTTGTCAGCAGCGGCATTGATATTGAAGAATAAGGCTTCAACGCCATGTTCACGAATGCGGCTTTTGATCTGATCCACCTTCGTCAACCCGCTGCCGCGATCCATGTGGATACCGATAATGTTCATACCGGCCGAAGCCATTTCCATGGCAATGGCTTCACCGAATCCGCTGGAAGCGCCCAGGATCATGGCGTAATCGGTTTCCTTATCAGGTGCTTTAAAGCCCATGATGTTCTCCTCGTAGATATTTGGTTGACATTAAACAGGTCACAAAACGATCCCCGGATGGATATTATTCCGGTTGCCGTTTCCCGGTTTCAGGCCGATGTTTAAACCGTAAAGAATTTCTTCTTCTCAAGAAGGGCCTGGATTTCCTTTTGTTTCTGCTCGTATCCGTGTCGGCCCATCAGGGCATAGGTGGCGATCTTGCCTTCTTCCACGCCGGGTTGATTGAAAGCGTTGATGTCAAGCAGTCCGCCGGCAAACGCGGTGGCCGCTTCGAGCAGGAAGAAAAAGGCGCCGATGTTTTCCGGATTGACCTCGGAAAAACGAAGTGTCAGGTTCGGACGCTTATTATTTGTAAGGGCCAGTTCGGTGGCCTGCTTTTCCGCATTCAGAAGTTGTCCGAGTGTCTTTCCTTCAAAATAGTCGAATTCCTTGATGTACGTGAAATGATTTTTAAGTATATCATTGTTGTTGAATTTTTCAACTTCCAGGAAAGTTACCACCTTGTCATTGGGACCTTCCACGTATAACTGAACCTGGGAATGCTGGTCGGTCGCGCCAAGCGCTTTAACCGGTGTCTGGCCTACTTCGACAACTTCCCCGGCATTATTGAAACGCTTTCCGAGGCTCTCGGCCCATAGCTGCCTGTACCAGTCGGCCATGTCACGCAGTTTGTTGCTATAGGGCATCATAACGCTGATATTCTTGCCTCTGTTCATATAAAGGTAGTGAATGGCGGCATAGATAAAGGCCGGGTTTTCCATCAGATTGTCCGTATCACATTTTTCAGCCATCTCCGCGGCGCCGGCCAGTAGGGCCTTGATGTCGATACCGGCAATGGCCGCCGAAACCAGCCCGACCGGCGACAGTACAGAGAAGCGGCCGCCGACACCGGGGGGAATACGAAAGCATTTAATGGGATATTCCCGGGCGATTTCGTTTAGTAGCCCTTTAACGGGATCGGTGGTGAATAACAGATTCTTGTAGAAATGCTCTTCCCGCTGCTTGGTCAGGAATTCCATAAAATACAGGGCCGTCGCTGCCGTCTCGGCCGTACCGCCCGATTTGGAAACGATATGAAACATCGTTTTTGATACATCGATATGCTCAACAAGGTCAGCCAGCCAGTCCGGATCCACATTATCCGGGAAAAACATTTTCGGGGATTTACTCATGTTATAATACGAATCCAGAAGCGACGTCTGCAGGGCGATGGGGCCCAGCGAGGAGCCGCCGATACCGATATGCACATAATAGTCAAAGCGGTCTTTGACGGCATCGGCATAGGATTCTATTTCATCGGCAAGTTCGAGGTCATGAGGAAGTTTAAAAAAACCAAGTACATCATTTTCTGCTTTCTGACGCAAATCATTCAGAATGTTTTTACCTTTTTCAACAAGATTTTCAATATCGGCGGTTTTCAGACCATGTTCAGAATCAATGTTAAGGTCCAGGACATTGGAATAGTCTAGTGTCAGTTTCATACAAGTCCCCTTAATTCGTTAAGGTATATGAGGTGGAATATAGTTTAAAAACGGAAAAAGCCCAAGTGAATTTTCACCAGGGCTTATAAGAGAAATAGGAATTGATCCAGCTTATTCAAAAGAACACGATATCTTCTATTTGACTTCTACATCTTTTGATTTGACTTCTTTGCGTTCGATTTCGACGAAGTTGAGTTCTGTTTTGCCTTTCATCTTGATCTGAATAACGCTGCCTTCTCCGAAAGTGCCTTTCAGAAGTTCATCGGCAATGGGATCTTCGACATACTTCTGGATGGCCCGTTTGAGCGGCCTTGCACCGAAGAGGGGATCGAATCCCTTCTCGGTAATGAATTTTTTGGCGCCGTCGGTTAATTGAAATTCAATACTGCGGTCTTTCAGCTTATTGGTCACTTCCCTCAGCGTAATTTCAACGATCTTCAGCGCTTCGCTGTCAGAAAGGTATTGGAAAACAACCGTATCATCGACACGATTAAGGAATTCCGGATTGAAGGTCTTCTTCAGTTCTTCAGAGATGCGATCCTTCATATTCTGGTTGCGGTCGTCCGTATCCGTATTTGTAAAACCGTAACCGCTGGTGTTTTTCAGCTGACGGACACCGATATTGGAAGTCATAATCAGAACCGTGTTTTTAAAATCGACTTTGTGGCCCAGCGAATCGGTCAGATGGCCTTCATCCATGACCTGTAGAAGGATGTTGAACACATCGGGATGGGCCTTTTCGATTTCATCCATCAGAATAACAGAATAGGGATGCCTTCTGACTTTCTCCGTCAGGATACCGCCCTCTTCATAACCCACATATCCAGGGGGTGAACCGACAAGACGACTGACAGTAAATTTTTCGATATACTCACTCATGTCAATGCGAATAAGGGAATTAGGATTCTCAAACAGAAATTCCGCCAGTTGTTTTGCCAGGTAGGTTTTTCCAACGCCGGTTGGTCCGAGGAAGATAAAGGAACCGATCGGTCGGTTGGGATCCTTAAGCCCCGCACGGGCGCGGCGAATGGCCTTGGCAATCGAGGTGATCGCTTCATCCTGCCCCACGACGGCTGATTTTATAACATTTTCCATGTCCATCAGTTTGGTGGATTCGGCCAGGGCGATTTTCTGGGTGGGAATGCCTGTCATCATAGCGACGACTTCGGCGATATCATCCGGTGTCACATTGGCTATGCGGCTTTCCTCTTCATCTTCCCAGCGAATACGCGCTGTTTCCAGCTTGTCGGTGAGGTTCCGTTCCTGGTCGCGCAGTTTGGCCGCATGTTCAAAATCCTGAACTTTCGCCAGTTTTTCTTTTTCATTGCGGATCTTTTCGATCTGGGCTTCGAGATCCAGAATTTCTTTCGGGACGACGATATTGGCGATGTGCACGCGGGATCCGGCTTCATCGAGGATGTCAATCGCTTTGTCCGGAAAAAACTTGTCGGAAATGTACCGTTCGGCGAATTTAATGATCGCGTCCACGGCCTCATCCAGGTAGATCACATGGTGATGGCTTTCATAACGGCTTTTCACCGAATGAAGAATTTCCAGTGTTTCTTCCGGCGACGTCGGTTCCACCATGACTTTCTGAAAGCGTCGTTCCAGAGCGCCGTCTTTTTCGATATACATGCGGTATTCATCGAGCGTCGTGGCGCCGATGCACTGCAATTCGCCGCGGGCCAGTGCCGGCTTGAACATGTTCGAGGCATCAAGCGAACCCGAAGCCCCGCCGGCTCCTACGATCGTATGTAATTCATCAATAAACAGGATGACATCTTCCGCTTTTTCCAGCTCCGTCATGATCGCTTTCATGCGTTCTTCGAACTGGCCGCGGTATTTCGTGCCGGCAACGATCGATCCCATATCGAGGGCAACTACACGTTTGTTATGCAGAATACGTGAAACTTTCTTCTGAACGATACGCAGGGCGAGGCCTTCGGCAATGGCGGTTTTACCCACGCCCGGTTCGCCGATGAGTACCGGATTATTTTTCTTGCGCCGGCTGAGAACCTGCGCCACCCGCTGAATTTCCAAATCCCTGCCGATGATCGGATCCAGTTTGCCGTCCAGCGCCAACTGGGTCAGGTCGCGACCGAAGTGATCGAGGGCCGGGGTTTTCGTTTTCTTGGCAGTTTGTTTGGGTTGAGGCATGGTGGGTTTCCCTGCTAAGATATTTTCCAGTTCATTATAGCAGCTGGCATAATCTATATTGAATGTAAGAAGGATCTGCGCTGCCAGGCTGTCTTTCTCTTTCAGGATCGAAAGCAGCAGATGTTCTGTTCCGATGACATCATTATTAAAGTTTTTTGCTTCAATATAAGTCATTTTCAATGCTTTTTCGGCACGTTTGGAAAGGGGCAGGTTCCCTATGGTCATGGTTCCGCCGGACGGGGCTGTGGCATCCTCGATGGCCTTTTTCAGTTTATTCATATCACAGCCCAGGTTTTGCAGTATCTTAATTGCGATGCCTTCGCCTTCTTTCAAAACCCCCAGCATGAGGTGTTCCGTACCGATATAATCATGGCCGAGCCTCATGGCCTCTTCTTTTGAGTAGCGAATGACTTTCTGAACCCGGCTTGTAAAATTATTTCCCATCAGTTAAAATCCTTATTAGATCTGGGTTTTTAATTGCATTTATACGCATTCAATTTAGTTGAAACGCTAAAAGCTGTCAAGTGTAACGACGCATTCATTGAGATAATTCCAAATCTCCAATGGCATAAATAATTAGCGTATCATGTATTTCTAATGTAACTTTACGAAAAATGTTCCAAAATCCACAACGGGAAGTCAAAATGTTACGGTATGGCACAACAATACTGGTTATTTTTTTCGGAATACGGTTATCCGCTGCGCAGGAAATTTTACCGGCGCAATCCATATTTGTGATCGACTGTCCCACGGCGGCTACGCTTGATCGCGGCAGTTTCCTGGGTGAGATCCGCGCATATTCTCTCGGAGGACTCCAGGGAGGTGTGAAGGTTGGGTTGTCGGACCGGTTCATGATCGGCATTTCCTACGGGGGCAGTAATATTATAGGAGAAGGGAATGTCGACTGGAATCCCTACCCGGGTGTTCAGGTACGTTACCGCTTGTTTCATGAGCAGTTGAACATACCCGCCATCAGTCTGGGTTTTGACAACCAGGGGTATGGTTCGTATATCGATTCGCTGGAGCGTTATTCGGAAAAGTCAAAGGGTGTGTTTATTGCCGCGAGCAAGAGTTTCCGTTTTCTGGGTGCGCTGGCTTTTCACGGCGGAGCCAATTACAGTTTTGAGACGGGGGATGGTGACAAGGATTTGAACGGCTTTATAGCCATGGAAAAGAGTATTAATGAAGAAATCGGCCTTTTTGTTGAATACGATCTGGCTATGAACGACAACCGCGAGGATAATATCGGTTCCGGTAAGGGATATTTAAATGCAAGTGTAAAATGGTCGTTTGGGGAACAGGTATTTATCGATTTTGTATGGAAAAACATTTTGCAGAATAAGAATGACCAGCCGCATTCCAGCCGTCAGATCCGTTTATATTTTGTGCAATATTTTTAAAACCATAATCCACAATTTATCCACACCATCAAGATGCAGGAGTTACGTACTGCGCCAGACATATATTTAATTTTTAATTTATATTTTTTATTTCACACCACCGATTAACTTATTGTAAATAATGAAGTAATGTCAATTGTTAAAATATTATTAAAAATAGTTGCATTCATTATTAAGCTCTATTATATTATACGACGCATTTGGCAATGATGTGTTTTAAGATTTACTTTCCATTGCCGGTTAATAAGCGAGATAATACAAGGCACCTGAGACGGGTGTGGTTGTTCATTGAAAAGAGAAGTTGAAGCGGGAGACCTTTAAAGAAGAGGGGTTATCCTGCAATCGTACACGTTAGAAAAAAGAATGAGAAACAGGACAACGAAGAGTTTGATCCTGGCTCAGGACGAACGCTGGCGGCGTGCTTAACACATGCAAGTCAAGGGGAACGATCTGCTTCGGCGGATTTAGTATACTGGCGGACGGGTGAGTAACGCGTAGGCAACCTGCCCTTGTGACCGGTATAACATTGAGAAATCGGTGCTAATACCGGATAATATCTTGTTAACACCTGTTAATGAGATCAAAGGTGCTTTTGTACTGCACAGGGATGGGCCTGCGTTCCATTAGCTAGTTGGGGAGGTAACGGCTTCCCAAGGCGACGATGGATAGCTGATCTGAGAGGGTGATCAGCCACACTGGGACTGAGATACGGCCCAGACTCCTACGGGAGGCAGCAGTGAGGAATATTGCGCAATGGAGGGAACTCTGACGCAGCAACGCCGCGTGGGGGATGACGCACTATGGTGTGTAAACCCCTGTAGGTAGGGACGAACGGCATATATTCGTAAGGGTATGTGTATGACGGTACCTTCAAAGTAAGCACCGGCTAACTCCGTGCCAGCAGCCGCGGTAATACGGGGGGTGCAAGCGTTGTCCGGAATTACTGGGCGTAAAGGGCGTGTAGGCGGTGCGGACAGTCAGATGTGAAAGCCCCCGGCTTAACCGGGGATCTGCATTTGAAACTGCCGTACTTGAGTGCGAGAGGGGGTAGTGGAATTCCCAGTGTAGCGGTGAAATGCGTAGATATTGGGAAGAACACCAGTAGCGAAGGCGGCTACCTGGCTCGCAACTGACGCTAAGGCGCGAAAGCGTGGGGAGCAAACAGGATTAGATACCCTGGTAGTCCACGCTGTAAACGATGAGCACTAGGTGTAGCGGGTATTGACCCCTGCTGTGCCGTAGCTAACGCATTAAGTGCTCCGCCTGGGGAGTACGGCCGCAAGGCTAAAACTCAAAGGAATTGACGGGGGCCCGCACAAGCGGTGGAGCATG
>CAYPHA010000005.1:0-123631 GCA_964410215.1 uncultured Calditrichota bacterium
TATAAAACATATACTTATTAGTTGAAACAGCTTTTTTTATGAATTATTCAGGCTAAATATTCAAAAATTCCATTTACGTTATTATGGCTGATAAAAACAGAATCGTATACTCAACGGACCCGGACTGGAAACCCGAATCAGAAAAAACGATAAATAAGGAGCCTGAACAGACAGGCCAGACGGCCTATATCGAGCGTGACCGCAAACAGCGTAAAGGCAAAACCGTAACCGTCATTTCGGGGCTGAGTGGTGACCTTAAACCATTGCAGAAGGAATTACAGAAACTGTGTGGCGCCGGCGGGGCCCTTAAACAGAACGTAATCGAAATTCAGGGGGATCAGAGAGAAAAAATTGCATCCTTTCTGCAGACCAGGGGATTTAAAATAAAATTCCGGGGCGGTTAAGCTCAGGAGTAACATTAACTGTATAAGGGCTTTATCATGAAAAAATCTGTAACCTTCATATTTGCCATCATTATTGTCCTTTTTCTTATGCTTTTCTTTTTCAGAGAAAAAGTAAACGATCACTCGGATGAGGTCCTCACCGATTCATTGCGTATCGTCGAGGTGGAAGTGTCCGTTTCCGGCATGTTCTGCAACGGTTGCGCCCAATCGATCGAACAGAAACTGATCGAGCTGGAGGGTGTCAGTACGGCCGTTGCCTCCTTTCCGGACAGTAATGTTATTGTTTCTTTTGATACGACTAAGGTGAATAATGACTCTCTCACGCATGCTGTTGAATCAAAAGGATATAAAGTTAAAGAGATAAGAAGCATCCCCTGATCATAAGCTGAACACAGCGTTCCGGAATTAATACAGACCTGAAACTGTTTCAGTGTGTTAACAAAAATTCACACCATTCATATTTAATTCCGAATATGTTTTTGAATAAAATGCCGCCATTCTCAAGATACGGTGATTCTGCGGATGTAACGCTGCCGGACCAGGTTAACCAGCCATACCACAATGAAAAAAGCCGTCGCTGTCAGTACAATAGCCGCACCGGATGAAACCTGAATATAATAGGATGTATAGAGTCCGAGTATGCCGGAAACAGAGGCGACCAGCGAGGCAACCAGCATCATGGATGAAAGACGTTTGGTAACCAGATAAGCCGTCGCCGGGGGCGTAAGTAACATGGCTGCCATCAGGGCAATACCCACTGTCTGTAAAGAGACGACAATCGCAACGGCTATCAGGATCAACTGAAGATAGTTCAGAAACGTGGCCGGCAGCCGCAGGGTAGCGGCAAGGACCGGGTCAAAGGCCAGCAGGCGGAATTCCTTGTAAAATATGACGATGGTCAGAATAATAATCATTCCGAAAATGCCGATAAGCAGCAGGCTGTCATTCGTAACCCCCAGGATATCACCAAACAGGAAGTGGGTCAGATCCGTTGAATAGTCCCGGACAGACGATATCAGGGCGATGCCGAGGGCAAACATGCCGGCAAATATAATCCCGATGGCTGTATCCTCTTTCAGTTTTGAATTCTGGCTGATGGCGCTTATTCCGAATGAACTCAGCAGGGCGGCTCCAAGGGCCCACCAGAAAAGATGTTTTCGTTCACCGCCGCCGAACAGGTAACCAAGGGCAACACCGGGCAGGATAGAGTGCGCCAGGGCATTTCCAAAGAAAGCCATGCCGCGCAAAACGATATAAGTACCCACAATCGCGGACACAATTCCTACCAGCAGAGCGGCAATCAGACCCCGCACCATGAAGGGATAGTTCAGAGGTTCCAGAATCAGATCAATCATCGTTATGGTCTCCGTCACAACAGGTATCACTGATGGCAATCTGGCCGTTTTTATCCTTAAGGAAGTGTACATGCCCGCCATATGCTTCCAGCAGGGCATCCGAGTTAAACACGTCGGCGGCCTTACCAAAGCCGAGCAGTGTCTTGTTCAGCAGCATCACTTCTTCAAAATGTTCCGATGCCATCTGCATATCGTGCAGGGACAGCATGACGGTAACCCGTCGTTCTTTCAGCTGGTCCAGTATCCGGAATATATCTTTCTGAGAATTTGCATCGAGCCCGGTCATGGGCTCATCCATCAGCATCAGCTCCGCCTCCTGGGCCAGTGCACGCGCGATAAAGACCCGCTGCTGCTGCCCACCTGATAACTGGCTGATCTGGCGGCGGGACTTATCCCGCATTCCGACTACACTCAGGGCATCGTTTACGATTTCCTGATCTTTTCCCGACGGTTGTCTTAAAAAACCGATTTTACTGACCCGTCCCATCATGACCACATCGGCGACGTTGGCCGGAAAATTCCAATCGACCTGGGATCGCTGCGGCAAGTAGGCGATGCAGATATGACCGGAAGGTTCATATCCATAGACATCAATACGTCCGGAGCTTGGTTTGGCAACACCGGCAACAATTTTAAACAACGTGCTTTTACCCGCACCATTGGGTCCGATGACGGCAATACGCTGACCGGCCTGAACTTCAAATGAAATATTCTCGAGTGCCGTTCCGCTCTCATAACGCAGCGTAAGCCCCTTCACACGCAGCAAGGGAAGATGCTCGTCATGCGGCGGATGATAAGGTTTAAAAAGGTTTTTTCGCTGAATAAGTTTACTGAACAGATTCATTTCTGGGCCCAGGCATCCGTAATACGTGAAATATTATATCTCATATAATCGATATATGTACCCGCCTGTGAATGTGCAGGACCGAGAGATCCGGTATAAATGGTTACAAGCTGAATGCCGGTATCCTTTGTGAGCTGTTCGGCGAGGACAGGATTAACCGTTTTTCCAATAAACACCGCTTTCACATTATACTCCCGGATCACATCTTCCAGCTGGGCCAGTTCACGGGCGGAGGGTTCGGCCATGGAACTGAAAGAGGGGATGATCGCACCAACCTGCCGGATACCATAACGGTCGCAAAAATAGCCGAACATCAGATGGTCGGTAACGATATTGCGTCCCTTTTCCGGCGTTTTCCGAACGACTTTTGTAATCCATTCATGCAGGGCGTCGAGTTTGCTGCGGTAGTTAACAGCGTTTGCATGATAAAATGCGGTACTGGCCGAATCCTGTTCCGAGAGTGTCTTCTCGATAACATCAACCCATGCATTAACATTCAGAGGATCAGTCCAGACATGCGGATCCGGCCGGCCCTCACCGGCATGGTCCGCGTGTTCATCTTCCGAATTATTCTTTTCCTTAAACCGGCGGGCCTCGATCGTTTCACTCACCGAAACAACCCGGCTGCGTTTTCCCGTATGCCTGATCATTTCATCGAGAAATGTCTCCAGACCCAGGCCATTGACAAAAAGAATATCAGCATCCGAGATGCCTGCGATATCCCTGGGTGTGGGTTCAAAACTGTGCGGGCTCGCACCGGGAGGAAGTAAGACAGAGATCTGCACCCGGTCTCCCGCAATCTGCCTCACCACATCGCCGATTATTGTTGTTGTTGCAACTATTTTCAAACCGCCGTTGTTCGCTTTTTCCTTCTGACCGGACTGACATCCCGGTACGGCCAGAAACAAGGCGACACTTAAAAGGAATACATATGTATGCTTCATATTTTTATCCGTCATTAAGAATGCCTGTCCTGATATGTCCCTGATCATTCATCGATCAGGCTCCCTGGTCAATATAAGAAATCAGTATACCGAATCAAACAGCAACGTTCCGGCCTCTTGAAGATTAGAAATAGATCTTGTACAACACTTTTATATTTCTTCCCGGCTCCGGCATGATTTCTTTTACGCGGTTGAGGTGCCTGCGATAAACCCGGTCGGTTATGTTTTCCACCGTCACATTGAGCGTACTCAGAAAACGACCTGTTTTCAGATAATAATCGATGCCGATGTCAAAAACGCCAAATCCGTCTGTCGGTTTCGATGCATAGGTAATGTCTCCGTTTGAATCCAGCTTTATTGTTCCATCAGGATTGAGTTGCGGAACAAGGTTCTCATTTTCCCCCAGCCGGTCCTGTCTCAAAGCAGAGCGCATCGTTGCATTCACGGTTATGAAGTGTGACCGGTACACCAGGCCAAATTGCTGAGAGAAAGGCGGCATATAGGGAATAGGCTCGCCGCTTTCCTCGAGCGTACCGTGCACATAACTGAATGATCCATTGACAGACCACTGTCTGTACACATTCCAGTCAAAGGACATTTCCGCCCCCTGAAGCAGGGCATCGATACCTGCGTACCGGTATACAAAAAGATCATCACGATAATAGCTTTTTCGTCCCGTATTAACCGGAAATATGTAATCATCGACTCGGTTGCGGAACACACTCAGCCGTCCGTTCAAAGGCGTCTTATCCAGCATCAGTGAAGCTTCCATCCCCAGACCCGATTCACTTTGCAGGTCGGCATTGCCAATTTCAAAAGAATAGGCAGCCAGGTGCGGTCCCTCACTGAACAGCTCCTCGATTTGCGGCGAACGAAACGTTTTAATAACGGAAAGTCCGCCTGAAAAACCTCCGGTAAGTGGAAACTTACCCGAAAGGCCGGCCGAAAGGCCGTCAAAATACCGTTCCCTTATCAATCCTGTTTCCGGTGACGGTTTTCGTTTATCTGGTGTGATGGTTTTCCGGTCATAACGCAGAATGGTGCTGAAGCGTGCCTTGTCAATTTTGAATTCCGTGTAAAAATATCCGGCCAGCGTGTATTCTTTGGTATCCGGGGAAAAACTCAGTCCTCCTGTTCCGAAATCGCGGTAGCCGCCCCAGAAACCATATTCACAATTATTTAAAAAGCTGAACCAGCACAGATTGACCTGTGTTTTGAAAAAATGGGATAACACGCCATATTCAATACCAAGATTCCCGTTTGCCTCGTATTCGGCATGGTAATACTGAGAGAAGCTGTAATGAAACTGCACTCTCCTGAACCAGGGTTGTTTCGGATAAACAGCGCCTCTTGTTTCAAAGTGACGCCTTCTGAGATCGATATCGACCCCGCCGGGATGCCCGCCGAACGGGTCAGGCGGGATACCATATTCCGTATCATAATATCCCCCGGCCATACCGAAATAGCCCCAGGGTTTAACATAACTAATACCAAGCGCGCTGTTGGTCGTGCGTATATCCGTGTTTACCAGATCACCAGAGGGTGTGGTGACATCACGCGCATTGCGTTGGCTGGCATCAAAGTGCAGCGCAAGCGTACCGATGGGTACAAGGATACGCGTGCCTGCGGAAAGGCCTTTGTTAACCGATTCACCCTGCATGCTGGCTGTTCCGGTAAACCGGTGCGGTTTCGCTGTCGGGATATAATCCCTGACCACATTGATAACACCTCCCAGTGCGTTCGCACCGTATTTAAGGGCAGCCGGGCCGCGCACGACTTCGATCCGTTCGGTGGACATGGGTTCAATAGCCACGGCATGATCCGCCGAAGTGGCGGATAGATCGCCAACGCGCTCGCCGTCTTCCAGAATCAGCAGGCGGTCTCCGCTCATGCCCCGCATCACGGGGCGCGCGGGTGCAGGCCCCATGGAACGCTGTGAAATGCCGGGCTCATTCTGTATGGTTTCCGCGATGGTCCTGCCCAGGTTCTGACGCAGTTTCTTTCCGCTTACATCGATCTCGGGTTTCTCCATTTCGGATTTCCCGGAATAACTGTCCGCTTCAACAACGATATTCTCGGTGAGCAGACGGTTGTGGGTCAGGTAGATGACTTTTTCGGAAACCGAATCCGGGTAGATACGAACGTTTGTAGTAACATCGAGATAGCCGATCCGGAAAACTTTAAGGGTATAGGATCCGGCCGGGACATCGTAGAAATGATAACTGCCATCATCGTGGCCGGATACACTCCGACCGATTTCATCGAGCAGCAACACGCTCCAACCGACGGTTTCGCCTGTTTCCACTTCCCTGACTTCACCGATGAGGTCGCCGGAAGCTTTTTCCGCCTGCGCGGAACCCGCCGCGGTAATCGCAATAATCAGGAACAGGAGCAGGAACAGCATGCGTCCCGCTCCTACCTGTTGTTTTCCGTTATACCGCACCGTTTTACCTGGAATTGCTGCTTGCATCACTGACAACAGCCGGGATCAATTTCGATGTAAAATCAGCATGGTCATCATGCATGACTTTAAAGCGGATGGTGGTTTCTCCGGCTTTTTTGCCGTCGAGGTGAAATTCCCACCCTCCGGCTTCATCCTCATGCTGCCAGATAGCAACCAGGCTGGTATCACCAATGGACCAGTTCAGGCTGTAGTGATCTTCTTCCGGCTCGAATTCATCTCCGTCCTCGTCAATAAACTTAATATTCAAATGATCCGAGCGTTCACCTGCCGGAACCTCCAATTGTCCGGACACGGCCTCATCCCGTTCATAGTGAACGACCGTGGCACCACTGGAATATATGGTCAGTCCTACAGCACGGGCATGCTCCGTGTCATCATTGCTGTCCGTTCCATTATCACAGGCTATAATAAAATAGAAAGAGAATACCAATAAAATTGCATACGTTAAACGCATAACACCTCCTGGTAGAAAATGAATGATTCAGGTTGATTCGTATCAGTTGTCCGGTCAGCTAAAAAGACCGTGGAGGTGCCCTGGAGGACGGATTTACCAGATATATAAAATACTCCCGGTCGGGAAAACCGGGATGTATGCGTTTAAAATTCAGAATATCCTGATAAAGAAGCAGAACAAATAAAAGCGCGGCAGAGAATAATGCATAAATGTGGAATGCAATACAGTCATCATGGTCATTCAGGTCAGGTGTATGGTTATGGAAGAAATCAACACCGGAAACAAGGGCGAGAATGACCAGTCCCGTAAAAGTAATCAGGCCGATGAACGTGACATTATGTTTTCGTATATGTGATATCATAAATAATGGTTTTTTCTTTTCCAACCATTTAATATGGTGATAAATTCCGGCGTTGATTATTTCAGCATATCTTCCAGGCGGGGCGGCTTGTGCCCGTCTACCCATGCATCATAGTCACCTGTATATCCGGCTTTCTGTTGTAACGCCTTCACACGGTCTCTAATCTGTACGACATTCTGATCGCCGGGTGCCGCCTGCTGCTGCAACCGTGCCACGATGCCATCGACCTTCCTGTCTGCATTCATTTCGGCGTTTTCCAGAATTTCCCTGTAATCTTCTTCCTTCCAGGCTAGATACTGATCATGAACATAGTCGGCAACCTTACGACCGTGCATCTGGGAGTCCTTGATATTTCCCCGGCCCGTTACCGCATTCCCTAGAGCAAAAACATTCTTCAGGCCGTTAAGTTCCCCGGTCTGAGGATCTTTAACATCATAGGTGCTCCCCTGCATCCCGATACCCTCCACGGGTTCGGGTATACTCCCGATTGCCGAAATAACGAGGTTTGTCATTATCCGGAACGATGATTCCGGCAACCGGTGGAGTGTTCCGTCCCGCATTTCCGTATTTTGAAAGACCAGCCCGGTTAAGCGGCCGTTCTGCACAATTTTATCGGAAGGAACGACCTGATCAACCAGATGAAACGGAAATTTTTCTCTAAGATTATCTATAATCCTGAGTCGTACCTTGTAAATTTTTTCCCTCTTTTCCGGAAGGATCGACGGAGGAAGCGGCGTAAGGGGCATTTCGTGCAATTTTCGCCTGTAATAGAGGGTACAGGGTTTAATATCCAACTCCTCAAAGGTCAAACCGTTTTCTTTCAATATCTCCGGAATCCCGCGCATTTCCAGGGTGACAGGGTCCACGTCGATGCCTCTCCCTTTCAAAACGCGGCGGGTTGTCTCTATCATGAGAATTTTTACCACATCGAGTGAGGCCAGTCCACCGCCGATGACAACCGCACCGGGCAGAACCTCATAATCCCCTTTTTCAAAGCCGGGCACATGTGAATGGTTATACCAGGACACAAAGGGATTCTGATAATACAGGCCCTTACCTATGTAATCATCGATTCCGTCTATGGGTAGGGGCCTGTCCTTCCAGGCGCCGGTGGCCAGCAGGACCGCGCTGAACCTCCAGTCGGACAACAGACTGGTCACGCTGATTTGCTCACCGAGGCGAACGAACGGAACAAAGTGCACCAGCGAATGTTTCAGTTTGGCATCAATTTTCGCTTCGTGCATATTTCTCAGGTTAACGTGCCACTTGGGTAAACCGCTTTCCAGTTTACCGTAAGGGATACGCTTCTGCTCAAAAACGACACATTCGATACCTTTTTCCGACAGGCGTGCTGCCGCTTCGGCGCCGGAGACACCGCTTCCTATTATTGCAACAATGTGGTTCATATACCATTTAGATCGTTTTGTTGTTAATCCTGTACACCTTTGAACCTGATTTAAATATCAATCCAAAACAGCAATCGCACTCATATTCACGATGGTATCGACATCGCAATGGCGCTGCAATACATGGATCGATTTTTCCAGTCCGACAAGCATCGGGCCGATCGCCTCTGCACCTCCCAGCCGGGCCATCAGTTTATAAGCAATATTACCTGCCTCGAGGGAGGGGAATATCAGTACGTTGGCCCGGCTTTTCAACTTGCTGAACCCATAATTTTGTGTTAACAGTTCCACATCCAGTGCCGGATCCGCTTGCATTTCACCATCGATTTCAAGATCAGGACGACGCTCCATCACCAGTTTGACGGCCTTTGCGACTTTATTCGTCAGTTCATGCCGCACACTGCCGAAATTACTGAACGAAAGCATGGCCACTTTGGGTTCAATCTCAAACTTCTTAACGGCATCAGCTGATAAAATGGCGATTTCCGCCAGTGTTTCAGCGCTGGGGTTGATATTCACGGTTGTATCCGCGAAGAAAATGATCTCATTTTTAAAAACCATCATATATATACCGGCTACAATACGATTTTCCTTATCCACCTCCAGTAACTGCAGTGCAGGGCGGATAACTTCCGGATAATAATGGTTAACACCGGAAAGCATGGCATTCGCATTTCCCTTCTTAACCATCATGACCCCCAGCGTATTGGGATCCTGCTGCAAAGCCTGCAGGCAGCGTGCACGGGTCATCCCTTTACGTTGACGTATTTTATACATTTCGTCGGCATAGGCATCCAGTTCCTCACAACATACATCTCTATCCAGAATTTCAGCAGCGCTGATATTAACACCCAATTCCTCGGCTTTTGCTTCGATTATTTTTTTACGGCCGATCAGAATCGGTTGTGCAATACCTTCTTCCAGAACGATCTGCGTTGCGCGCAGAATCTGTCCTTCTTCCCCTTCCGGGAGAACAAGGCGTTTCCGCGTCAGTTTTGCCTTGTTGATGATAAAGCGCATCATTTCTCTCGATTTGCCCAGCAGCGCTTCAAGATTATCACGATAGGCATCCCAGTCTTCAATGGGTTTCCGGGCGACACCGGTATCGACGGCGGCCTTTGCGACGGCTATTGCTTCCCATGTCAATACTCTTGGATCAAACGGTTTTGGAATGATATACTCTTTACCAAAACTGATCGGATCACCGCCGTAAGCTTTTATAACGGTATCCGGTACGTCTTCTTTCGCCAGATCGGCAAGGGATCTGACCGCTGCAATTTTCATTTCCATATTGATGGCCCGGGCATGCACATCCAGCGCCCCGCGGAAAATGAAGGGAAAACCGAGGACATTGTTAACCTGGTTGGGAAAATCCGAACGGCCCGTTGCCATGATAAGGTCATCACGTACGCTGCAGGCATCCGGATAAGTTATTTCAGGATCCGGGTTGGCCATCGCGAAGATAATCGGCTTGTCAGCCATACTTTTAACCATCTCCTTGGATACCAGCCCGGCCACGGAGACACCGGCAAAAACGTCGGCACCAACCATGACCTCGCCAAGCGTGGCCGGTTCGGTACCGTTGGCATAGCGCTCCTTGTAGGGGTTCATACCCTCTTTGCGCCCTTTGTAAACCAGCCCTTTTGAATCGATCAGATACAGATTTTCTTTTTTAACACCCAGCGCAACATAGAGGTTAGCACAGGCTATACCGGCCGCACCCGCGCCGCTGAATACTACTTTTACATCTTCGATTTTTTTATTTTGTAATTCCAGGGCATTCAGCAATGCAGCTCCTGATATGATGGCGGTCCCATGCTGGTCATCATGAAAAACAGGGATATCCATCATTTCGATCAATTTTTCCTCGATATAAAAGCATTCCGGTGCTTTTATATCTTCCAGATTGATCCCTCCAAAGGTCGGTTCCATCAATTTGACCAGATGAACGATCTCTTCCGGGTCATGACTTTTCACTTCTATATCAAAAACATCGATATCGGCGAAGCGTTTAAACAAGACCCCTTTTCCTTCCATGACCGGCTTTCCGGCTTCCGGGCCGATATCACCCAGTCCGAGTACGGCGGTTCCGTTGGATATAACGGCTACCAGGTTCCCTTTGGCGGTATAATCGAACACCTTATTTACATCTTTATGAATCTCCCGACATGGTTCGGCAACACCGGGTGTATAAGCCAGACTCAGATCGCGTTGCGTCACACAGGGTTTCGTGGTGCTAACTTCGATTTTTCCTTTTCTGCCCTCGGAATGATATTTAAGGGCATCCTCTTTGCGAATCATTTTAACCTCCCCATTTCAGGTGTTTAGTTTAATGGATAATTCATCCATTTTACGGTATAGTGAGGAAAGGCTTATATCCAGAAGTCTGGCAGCCTCTTCCTTGTTGTTTCCGGTACGATTCAGAATTGTCTTGATATGCTCCCGCTCAAAAGCGGCGGCCGCATCCTTGAGGCGATCCGGTATAAAGGACTGATATTCCGACTCTGACATATTCGGCGGCAGGTCCGTCCTGGTAATATAGTCTCCTTCACAGAGGATTAAAGCCCTTTCCACCACATTCTCGAGTTCCCGGATGCCGCCTTTCCATTCATGATTCATCAGGATGCGCATGGTCTCGTTATCCGCACCAAGAATGTTGGTATTTAATTCCTGGTTATATTTTTCTATAAAATGCTGGACAAGCAGCGGTATATCTTCGTGACGTTCATTAAGGGGAGGAAGTTGAATTTCGATGACGTTCAGCCGGTAATAGAGATCATCCCTGAAATGGCCGGTTTCGACATCGTCCTGCAGATTCCGGTTTGTCGCCGCGATGATACGTACATCTATTTTAACCGTAGCCGTGGCTCCCACCGGAAGAATCTCCGACTCCTCGATGGCCCGCAATAATTTCACCTGAAGGATCAGCGGTATTTCCCCGACTTCATCCAGAAAAAGCGTCCCTCCGTTTGCCATTTTAAACAAGCCGTCCTTATCACGAACGGCACCCGTGAAGGATCCTTTACGATGCCCGAACAATTCACTCTCCATCAGCGTTCCGACGATGGCCCCGCAATTAATGGGTACAAACGGCTGATCGAAACGATCGCTGTTCATATGTATAGCACGTGCAACCAGCTCCTTACCGGTTCCGCTTTTACCCGTAATCAGGACGTTTCCTTTCGTTTTCGCCACTTTACCAATGAGGCGATAGACATTTTTCATCTGAGGACTTTTGCCGATGATATTCCCGAAATTAAATTTCTGATCCACCTGCCGTTTGAGGGATTGATTTTCCAGAATCAGTTGTTTCTGCTTCAGGAGACGTTTTAACTTGATCAGTACATCATCGAAATCAAACGGCTTCAGAATATAATCGTAAGCCCCCATGCGTAAAGCCTCGATAGCTGATTCCAGACTGCCATAGGCCGTTATGATGATGATGGACGTATGCGGACATATATTCTGGCACTGTTTGATCAGTTCCATGCCATCCATCTCCGGCATCTTCAAGTCGGTAATAAGAACATCGAAATCGTGTTCTTTTATTAACTCCAGTGCTTCGACACCATTGGAGGCGGCCTGCGTCTCGTACTCCTCTTCCGTTAATATCATTTTCAACGGAACGCGGATGGTACGTTCATCATCTACGACTAAAATATTAGCTTTCATTCAGGGACTCCCGATTTGTCACCGGTAAAACCACCGTAAAAATACTGCCTTTACCGATTTCACTTTCCACACGGATTTCTCCGCTGAGATTCTTGATTATACCATAGCTCACAGAAAGACCTAAACCTGTTCCCTTGCCAACACCTTTAGTCGTAAAAAATGGTTCGAATATTTTATTCTGACTCCGTTTATCAATTCCGATACCACTGTCTTCAAACTCTATATAAATGTGTTCATTTCTTATGTAAGAGCGCACATCGATTTCAGCCTTTTTGCCCTGTATCGCATCTACGGCGTTAATCAGTATGTTAAAAAACACCTGGTAGAGCTGATCCTCTACAAGATACAATTCCGGGAGATCCCTTTCCAGCGCAAGTTGAATATTTATGTTTTTGGCTCTGCGGTCATAGCGAACGATGCCTACCGCGTTTTTGACGACCTCGTTCACCTGTACGTAAGCCGATTCATAACTGGAAGGCCGGGCGAAATCGACCAGCTCCCGTACGATTTTGGAAATCCGTTCTATATTTTTGGCAATCGTATTGATATACCCGACAATATGGATATTATCTGTCTTACGGCGTATAATCTGGGCCATGGAAGATATACTCGTCAACGGATTACCGATCTCATGAGCGATACCGGCAGCCATCAGGCCGAGGCTTGCCATTTTTTCCTGGTGTGAAATCTGGAACTGGGCCTCTTTAAGCTGCTTTGTACGCGCATCGATCTTGTTTTCCAGGTTGCTGTAGGATTCCAGAAGTTTCTGGCGCATCATTTCGAACTCATCAGCCAGTAATTTGATTTCATCCTTGCTTTCGATACGAATGGGTTTACTCAGCTCACCACGGCTAATTTCATTCACGGCAGCGATGAGGGAACGTACCGGCTCGTTGATCCGGCGTGCCAGAAGGATGGCAATCGATAACATCAGGATACCCATCAGAATATTACCGATGATAATTTCGAATAAAAATGTCTTCAATTCTCCGAAAAGTCCGGTGGTCTCCCGTACTGAGACAAGTTTCCAATCCGGAAACAACCCACTGGAAACAACCAGCGCTTCGCTGGCATCATCTGTCAAGGCAACATTCAGCACTTGCTGATCCGGCGCATCCGAAGCAAAGGCCGTAACCAGCCTTTGACCGCTTACGAGAATGCCGTGTCCGGTCGAAGAATCCTTCTGTTGGAGAAGATTCCTGAAGCTGTCAACCGCCACACCGGCCCAAAAGTGAACCTTTTGGAAGGAAACGGGTATAAAAACATAGTTATCATTTTCACGAAGTGCGGGAAATGTTCCGGTCTTTTCAGCATCCGTAAATTGCAGGGTATCGAAACCGGCATGCAGTACTGTTTCACGTAATAATGGTTCTTTGAAATTGATATTTTCCGTTCCGGCCGCTGCCAGGAAGGCGTATACCGTCGAGCGCGCGATGGCCTGTTTGTGTTCAAAATAGTCCGTGATCCGGCTGTTGAGCATCCGGTTTGTTTCCACTAACTTTTGTTCGTAGGAAGCTTCTAAAATATCCCTGTTCAGGAAATAGCCGAAAACACTGATGACAAACAGCGGCACATAAGCAAATATCAGGAAATATATAATAAATTGTCTGTTTAACCCAAAAAAGAGCGGGATCCTGGAATTCTTCGTCATATCTCGTTCGATATTAGATCGCTCAATCAAAATTTTATAATAACGAATATACTAATTATTTTTATCCAAAGTAGTATTTTTAGTAAAATATTTCATGATGCTACCGGGAAAAAATATTCATAAAGTATTTGTTTTTTTTACCAGATCTTTATAATATTGTTCAGAATTATTATGAATTTGGTTACTTTTTTCACTAATTAACCAGGAGGTTATATGAACAAACTGATTACCGTTCTGATACTGATACTCAGTTTCAGCCTTACTCTTATTGCCCAGGACAAAAAATTCATGTACGTGGGCGTAAAAAAATGTAAAACCTGCCATAACACCAAAAAGATGGGTAAACAATACGACGTCTGGAGCCAGAATAAGCATGCCAAAGCCCTTGAGTCACTGGCCAGCGAAAAATCGCTTAAGCATGCAAAAGAGAACGGCATCGCTGATCCGACAAAGGCACCGGAATGTCTGAATTGCCATGCGACCGCCGCGACGGTTGATAAAGCGCTCCAGGAAAAAACACTCACCATGGAAGAAGGCGTTTCCTGTGAATCCTGCCATGGTCCGGGGAGTGAATATAAATCCATGAAGATCATGAAAGACCATGAAGCCTCCCTGGCAAACGGCTTGATCGTTCCGACTAGAGAGGTCTGCGAAACCTGTCATAACGAAAACAATCCTTTCCACAAGGAATTCGACTATGACGCGTATGTAAAAAAAATAGCGCACCCGATACCGGCCGAATAGATTTTTTTTAAGAAGTAACCAATTAAAAAGCCGCCTTTGTGCGGCTTTTTTTTCTTGAATGATTCCTTTCTTACCGTTATAATGATTATTCATGTATTCTTCACATTCATACCCGACTTAATAATGCATCCTGAAGGAGTGTAAATGGAACATTTTGGTATCTGGTCGCTTATGCCCCCGCTGATTGCCATTGTGCTGGCTATTAAAACAAGGCAGGTTTTCGTATCACTCTTATTTGGAATCTGGCTGGGCTGGATTATATTGAGCGACTGGAGCATATTCCAGGGCACATTGAATACGATTCAGGGACTCGTTGATGTGTTTAAAGAACCGGGAAACACACGCACCATCATGTTCAGTTCCCTGGTCGGAGCTCTGATCGCATTTATTCAGCATTCCGGTGGCGTCGAGGGTTTTATCCGGTATGTCAACCGCTTTCTGCAGGCTGTGGAATCCCGTAAAAAAGGCAACAGCCGTAAAATAGTACAGATCCTGGCCTGGATTACCGGCTTCTCAATTTTTGTGGAATCCAGCATTAACGTTCTGACTGTAGGGTCTATATTCCGGCCGATTTTTGACCGGTTGAAGATTCCCCGCGAAAAACTGGCCTATATTGCCGATTCCATTTCAGCCCCGACCTGCATCCTGATTCCGCTGAATGCCTGGGGTGCATTTATTATGGGCCTTTTGCTTGCACAGGGACTGTCCGATCCACTGATGATCATGATCAAGGCCTATCCGCTCAATTTTTATCCTCTTCTGGCAATGACAATGGTTGTACTGATTATTCTGTTGCAGAAGGACTTCGGTCCGATGAAAAAGGCGGAACGGAGGGCGCGTGAAGAAGGGAAGGTCCTGGCCGACGGTGCCACACCGCTGATATCGAGCGACGTTATCGCCATGGAGACAAAAGAAAAAGTAAAACCACGAGCCCGCAACATGGTTCTGCCTATTCTGACCATGGTGCTGATGATGCCGGTTGGGTTGCTCTATTCCGGGTGGGGGCAGCTGGAAAATCCGGAAAGCCTGCCTCTGGGAACAGCCTTATTCAAGGCCCTGGGTAACGGGTCGGGATCGAGCGCCGTTCTATGGGCCGTTCTGACTGCGCTCCTGGTTGGTGCGGTCAGTTACCGTATCCAGGGTATTTTCAAGCTTCAGGAGATTCTCGATCTGACCTTTAAAGGCGTGGGCGGATTGATCCCGCTGGCCCTTCTGATGATGCTGGCTTTCGCTATCGGGAAGGTGTGCCGTGACCTGGGAGCAGGTATCTATGTAGCCGAAGTATCGAAAGCATGGCTGAGTCCGTCTTTTGTGCCGTTCATCCTGTTTCTCGCCAGTTGTTTTATCGCTTTTTCAACGGGCACTTCATGGGGAACGTTTGCCATCATGGTTCCCATTGCCGTGCCCATGGCAACGACGATGGAAGTGAGCATTCCCCTGGCCGTTGCAGCCGTATTGGGAGGCGGGGTGTTCGGAGATCATTGTTCGCCGATATCGGACACGACGATTATTTCTTCCATGGCATCGGCCAGTGACCATATAGACCATGTCAAGACGCAGTTACCGTATGCATTGACAGCGGGCAGTATCGCGGCACTGTTTTATCTGATTGCCGGATTCATGGGTTAAATTTCAATATATTTGACCAGATCTTCCCGGTCGGAAAGATGTACGAGCCAGCCCCTGCTGACCATATTGTCGATGGCGTCCTTCATAAATGAAACCGGTAGCTTATACCTGTAACAGAAATGCCAGATGTCCATCGGAGCATTGATTAATTCTATTAAAAACAATTCTTGCGTATCGAGTTTTTGCCGGTTTTCATACTTTTCGAGGATGTTTTCCAGTTCTTCCCGGCCCTTGGGTTTGATATGGCGTTCGGAAAACCAGTAATTCGGTTCATCAACCAGGTCACAGATGGGAAAGCCATTCCGCCCATCCAAAAATACCGGCAGCAAATCGGTGCTGACCAGGTAAACGTCTTCCTCATCCTTCCAGATATCATTCCAGACCGGCTCATCTTCACGACGCAGCCAGTTGAAAAAATCAATTTCCGAAGATGGTATTTTCATCAGTGCAAAACCGTGATAACGCTCAACAAAATATTGCGCTTCATCAGGACGCATATCATTGATTTCGCTATCACTGAATTCAATATAATTATTATTTTTCAGTTGTTCCCTTTTATTTGCGAGCAATTTTTCCATATTCATATACGCACTACCCGTTCGTTACGGTTATTCCAGCTTTTTTTCCACTTCCCGGATAACATTTTCACAACGTTCTGTCGCTTCCCCGACCAGTTTGCTGCATTCTTTTTTCATATCCTGAACAAAGTCATCATCTGTTATCTCTTTTAGATTAATCAGCACGTTATACACACCACCCTTTACGCCTGTCAGCGCAATTTGCGCACCGACGCCCACATCGGTTACGGAATTCGGATTACCGTTCATTACCACTTTTTCCGCAACCTGAATCGCCTCCAGGCTCCATCTGGCCGTCTGCAAAGGAACCATTACCGCCTGTTTCAGACCATCCTGCATTGCCCTCCGGCGTATTTCTTTTTCCCCGGCTGTTTTTGCAGGAAGGCGCCGGGCTTCCATATAAGCATTAAAAGCATCCGTATCGGCATCGATTCCCTTCACCAGGCTGGCCTTCAGGTGCTGACACGTTTCTGCGGCTTCATTCAAAACCCTGTCGACTGTCTCACTTCCCCGCTTGTCAGCTGTAAGATTACTGACCATCGATGCCAGTGATGCGCCCAAGGCACCGGCCAGTGCGGCAATGGAACCGCCGCCGGGTGCCGCTGATTCACGGGAAACTTCATCGACAAAATCAGCAACGTTCATTTGAACCAATGCATCCTCTCCGTTCCGGGGAAGCCCCAGTACACGTTCTTCGATGTTAAATCCGGACACATCGGTCAATCCGAGTGACTGCACGGCCGTACCCAGAATATCCTTTACGGGCACACCGGCGGACCGACCCTGTTGGCGTAAATAGTATTTACCTGATTCCAGCAGGGCCGGATAGGGGACCATACCCACCACTTCACTTCCTGTAATCACAATCCCCCGGTCGGCCGCAAGACGGCGTGTCGCTTCAAGAACATCATGCATGGCCGTCACTTTGTAATCCGTGAGGTTGATGGATATCTGGGCACGGTCGTAATTGGGTACCATCCAGCCGATGGCCTTGCAATGCGGGAACAACCCGGGTTTTTTAACGGACTGACCTTCCGGCCGCGCCGGGTCAATGCCATTTAACTGCAGTAATGCAGGGAGGTCATAATCATGTTCCTCCCGGCAATGACTGATGGTTTCCGTCATCGTTTCTCCGGTAAAGTCGCAGGAGCCGCAGGGATAGTTTCCATCCCGGTATTTCAGAATTTCCGTTCCTTTAAAATAGAAGGGGGACGTATTCCCGCGACGGGCTGAGCGGCCTTTCTCCCGCAATTCAAATGCAATATCGGTTGCATATTTTGATTCCCGGGTATTTAAATTAATGTTATATGCAATCAGAAATTCACGTACACCGATAACCGTGGCACCTGATTTGGCGTTAAATGCGGCCGGACCGAAATCGGGTTTCCACTGCGGATCTTTTAGTTTTTCCGGCAATGCCTCGTATTCTCCCCGACGGATCGTCGCCAGATTGGCGCGTTCGGGCGTGCGTGCCGATTTTTCATACAGGTATACCGGGATACCCAGCTCCTCACCAACGCGCCGGGCGACCTCTTCGGAAAGGGAAACACAGGACGTTTCATCGATTCCGCTCACCGGAACAAAGGGACACACATCGGTCGCGCCCATCCGGGGATGGGAACCCAGGTGCCTGCTCATATCGATCAGCTCAGCAGCCGTCCTGATACCACGGAACGCCGCTTCTTTCACGTTGTCCGGAGACCCCACGAATGTTACAACGGTTCGATTCATATCCGGTCCCGGATCGACATCCAGTAAACGTATACCGTCTACAGATTCAATAGCGTCGGTGATCTGTTTAATCAGGGCGGGATCCCGCCCTTCGGAAAAATTTGGTACGCATTCTACCAGCGCTTCACTCATGCATGCCTCACATTCTTAAATTCATCTGCAAAGATACTGCCCGGAATCGATAATACTACTGAAAAAAAAAGCCCAATGCAATGACCGGCCGGAATTAATCCCGGGTTCCCATTTACAACGTGTTTATTATTTGTAGAACGTTAAAAAAATAGATATACTTTTGTTTTTAACAGATCGGGGTAGTGTATGAAAAATCCGTGGAAACGTATTTCCAGCAAACTCATGTATCAAAACAACTGGATCCGTGTCCGGGAGGACCAGGTGGTCACACCAACAGGGACAAACGGCATTTACGGTGTCGTAGAGGCGCATCCGGCCCTGGCGGTCGTGCCCCTGACCGATGATCTGGAAACCTACATCGTCGGTCAGTACAGGTATACACTCGATGTCTATTCCTGGGAAGTCCCGGAAGGCGGCGGGGCACCCGGTGAAGAAACGCTGGATGGTGCGAAACGGGAATTGCTTGAAGAAACCGGACTCACGGCAGATACATGGACATTCCTGGGAGACCTGTACACCAGCAACAGCTTCACCAATGAAGTCGGTTACATCTACCTCGCGGAGGATCTGCACCAGGGAGCCGCGCAGCCGGATCATACGGAAGACCTCGTCGTAAAACGGGTTCCTTTCCGGAAAGCCTGGGAAATGGTATTAAATCATGAGATCCGGGATGCCCTGGCAGTGATCAGTTTAATGCGCGCTTATTTTTATTTAAAAAAACATTCCCGTATTGATTTTTAGCCCACTTTGCCCCTGAGAAAGACACTGATGAAACGCAGTGGCTCAATTTTTTCGCAGACGATGGTCAGGGTGGCCAGAATGGGCACGGCCAGGAACATACCGGCAATGCCCCAGATATATCCCCAGAAGACCAGGGAGAGGATCACGATCATGGGACTCAGGTTTAGTGAGTACCCCATGATCCTGGGTTCGACAAAATTACCCATGGTAATCTGTATCAGCGTGAGGCTGAGCAGCATCCATATCGCCACCGAAAAAGAGCCGAACTGCAGCAGGCTGAAGAGTACCGGTAAGATGGAGGCGAGAATAGAGCCGATATTCGGTATGTAATTGAACAGGAATATGATAAACCCCCAGAAAATGGCAAAGTCCAGCCCGAATGCGTAGAACACACCGATACTGAGCAGGCCCGTAATGAAACTGACAATTGTTTTTGCCCCCAGATAGCGCTGCACCGAAGTGGTTATACTTTCAATGATGTTAATGATATAAGCAGCCTGGTCATCGGGGAAGGCAACATTGATCTTCGTATTGATATTGCGTCTGCCCGTCAGCAGATAGGCCAGCAGGATGATGACGATCAGCATTTTGGCAAAAAAGGTTACAAACGTGCCCACACTGGAGAGAACGCTCCGCGCAATAGAATAGCTCTGTGTTGTATCGAAGAGGTCAATGCTCTCCCAAATCCGCATATCCAGAGGACGGCCGAATAACTGTTCGAAATAGTCGCCCACATTACCGACCGATTCCTTGATTCGGATTTCATAGACAGGAAACTGTTTAACAAATGACTGAACATTGGCATACACCAGCATGCCGAGGAGATACATAATGGTAAATGCCAGAATGATCGTAAGAAAAACAGCCAGGCCGTGGGGTATACGGAGACGATGATTAAGGAAACTGACGACCGGCTCCATGATGAATGACAGGAAAAGGGCTATCAGAAAAGGCAGTATGATCGTCTCCCCTATCACCAGCACCCACGTCGCTATGAAAACCACGATAACACCCAGAGAGATATTGATTAAACGAAGGGAGAGTTTGCTTCCGGAATCTGAAATCTGCATGGTCCTTTCCTTTAATTCTTCTTCAGTGCCCTCGTCAATTGGCCGGTAAACCCTTTCAGAATGGCATTTCCCCTGTCTTTGGCATAAAAGGTACGTATCTTTTTACTGACTTCCCGGCGTTCCATACGACCGGCATTAATTTCTTCACTGTACGCTTCAAAGATGGCTTTCGCCTCTTCCGGCCTCGGCCCGAAATGGGTCAGATAGTTTCCGGCTTCATTCATAACAATGAAGATGGGAATGGCGCGTCCCCCGTTTGTTAAAAACTTATTCATTAAATCCGTATTCTGATCCCGTAATGCAACACGTATTTCAGCGGGATGTTCTTCAAAGAATTTCATAAGCACCGGCAGAATCGCCGTTGAATCGCCACACCATGGCTCGGTTATCACGAGCAATTTGAGTGCCGGCAGGCTATCTATTTGAAAATCACTGATCTGTGCCTTTTTATAATGCAGTTCATGCACAGGCTTCTGATCTGCAAGTAATGCCATATAATCTTCCAGCATCAGTGCCCTGCCAAATTCCTCCAGTAAGTTCAATGGTTCCTCCATAAATCCCTATGCAATCCAGATGGTTTTAATATTAACAAATTCCCTGATCCCGTAAGAAGCCAGTTCCCGTCCGTATCCGGAATATTTTATACCGCCGAAAGGTAATCGTGGATCCGACCTGGTCATTCCGTTGACAAAAACAGCGCCGGATTCAACAAGGCGGGCCAGTTTTTCCCCTCTTGCAGTGTCCCGGGTCCACAGGCTGCCGCCAAGTCCGAAGCGGGAATCATTGGCTATACGGACGGCCTCCTCTTCATCTTTGGCCGGGATAATAGCCATGACGGGTCCGAAGGTTTCTTCCTCATACACCGGCATTCCCGGCGCAGTATCCGTAATAATGGTTGGCTGATAGAAGGCGCCGGACCCTTCGATCGTCTTTCCGCCATACAACACGCGTGCACCGGCATCCACGGATTTCCGGACCTGTTCATCCAGTTCGCTGACCAGGTCCTGCCGCGCCATGGGACCGATATCCGTATCTTCCTCCATAGGATCTCCGGTTTTCAGTTCAGAGAAAAGTCTACGCTGTTCTTCTTCAAATCGTTCCAGGATCGGTTGGACGACGATAAAACGTTTGGCCGCAATACAACTTTGCCCGGCATTGATCAGCCGGGCCCGGGCCGCTGTTTCGGCACATGATTTAAAATCGGCATCTTCCAGTACGATAAAAGGATCGGATCCGCCCAGTTCCATGACCGTCTTCTTGATCTCGCTTCCGGCAACGGACGCCACTTTTTTACCTGCCGGTTCGCTTCCTGTCAGCGTAACCGCTTTGATACGGGAATCCCGAATCACCGGTTCCACCGCTGATGCCGGAATGAGTAAGGAACGAAAAGCGTCCTCCGGAAAACCGGCTTCCCGGAACATGGTTTCAATCTGCAGTGCGCAGCCGGGTACATTCGAGGCATGTTTCAGGACCGCGGTATTCCCGGCCATCAGTGCAGGTGCCGCAAAGCGGAATACCTGCCAGAAGGGAAAATTCCAGGGCATCACAGCCAGAACGGCACCTATTGGTTCAAAAGCGACACAGCTTTTCGAAGCATCACTTTCAGTGATTTCATCCTTTAAAAAGGACTCAGCATGTTCGGCATAATATTCGCAAACCCAGGCGCATTTTTCCACTTCGGCCCGTGATTCTCTTATAATCTTACCCATTTCAAGGGTAATCAGCCGCGCATATTCTTCGGTGTTCGCCCTGAGAATTCCGGCCAGGCGCTGCATCCTTTCCCGGCGGCTGTCAAAGGATTCGCGTTTCCAGCTTTGATAGGTTCTGTCAACCTTTTCAAGTATGTTGCGAACATCCTTTTCCGTGTACTCCCGGTACTCCTTTATAACCGAGCCATCGTAAGGGTTTACTGATTTCATACCATAACCTGTGGGGTTTTATTCGCTTTCCTGTTTACAGCGGATAATTTACAACAGGATCGGCTTCATTCAAATCAATATGCGTTTAAAGAGGAATGTTTCCATGTTTTTTAGGCGGATTTTTATCACTTTTACTCTCCAGCATTTGAAGTGCCTGAATAATACGCATGCGCGTCAGCCGGGGTTCGATGACTTCATCAATATAACCCCTTTCCGCCGCCAGATAAGGATTCGCAAACTTTTCCCTGTATTCTTTTTCCTTCTGAGCCAGCATTGCAGTAGGATCTTCACTATCCCTGATTTCTTTCCTGAAAATGATTTCTGCCGCGCCCTTCGGCCCCATGACGGCTATTTCCGCGGTCGGCCAGGCATAATTGACATCACCACGGATATGCTTGGAACTCATAACGTCATAGGCTCCGCCGTAGGCTTTTCGTGTAATGACCGTTATTTTCGGAACCGTCGCTTCGGCAAAGGCGTAGAGCAGTTTCGCCCCGTTTTTAATAATACCGCCCCATTCCTGGAATGTACCCGGTAGAAAACCCGGAACATCAACAAATGTCAGCAGGGGTATATTGAACGCATCGCAGAAGCGGACAAAACGTCCGGCTTTCACAGACGCATCGATATCGAGCACACCGGCCAGGTGGGCAGGCTGATTGGCCACAATACCAACCGGCATACCGTCGAACCGGGCAAATCCGACGATGATGTTTTGAGCAAAATCAGGGTGGATTTCAAAAAAGGTCTGCTCATCCACCAGGATCGTGATGATATCCCTCATATCGTACGGATGATTGGAATTCTCGGGCACCATGTCGTCCAGGGCTACATCCTGCCGGTCCGGGGCATCGGACGTTTCCGTGCGCGGCGCATCCTCAAGGTTGTTGGAAGGCAGGTAAGCGAATAATTCCCGGATCCTTTTCAGACATTCCACATCGTTTTCACAGGTCAGGTGATTCACACCACTTTTCATGGCGTGGGTTTCCGCCCCGCCGAGCTCTTCATAAGTAACTTCCTCATGGGTTACCGTTTTAACCACACCGGGCCCCGTAACAAACATATAGCTGCTGTTGCGGACCATGAGGGTAAAATCCGTGATAGCCGGCGAGTACACTGCCCCGCCGGCACAGGGCCCCATTATGGCCGAAATCTGCGGTATGACACCGGAAGCCAGCGTATTACGGAGAAATATCTCGGCATACCCCCCAAGACTGACCACCCCTTCCTGAATACGCGCACCACCGGAATCATTGAGTCCGATCACCGGTGCGCCGACTTTCATAGCCTGGTCCATAATCTTGATAATCTTTCCGGCCACAGTTTCCGAAAGGCTGCCTCCGAAAACGGTAAAATCCTGGGAAAAGACAAAAACCAGCCGTCCGTCTATGTTCCCGTAACCGGTTACTACACCGTCACCCGGATAACGCTGTTTATCGAGGCCGAAATCAGTGGAGCGATGGCGCACCAGCATATCCATTTCCACGAAACTACCGGGATCGAGCAGGTACTCCAGACGCTCCCGGGCCGTCAGTTTATTTTTTTTATGCTGGACTTCAATTCGTTTTTCACCCCCGCCCATAAGGGCCTCGTTGCGCAACCGGTTAAGCTGGCTGAATTGATCTTTTCGTTTCATAAACTCTCCCAAAACTGACAGAAGGATTTCAGGACTTCCATGATCTGTCAAATATATTCATGTTCCCGAAAACTGAAATAACCACCCTGTGTAATGATCAGATGATCAAATATGGGAATTTCAAGAATTTTACCGCTTTCCACCAGGCGGTTGGTGACAGCGATATCCTCATCGCTTGGAATCAGTTCCCCTGAGGGATGGTTGTGCATCAGAATAATACCACGCGCGGAATGCCTTACGGCCGGATTAAAAACCTCCCTCGGATGGACGAGGGAAGCATCCAGAATTCCCCTGGATATTTCCAGGTCGGCAATACGTTTCATCGCCGCATTCAGCAGAATGATGTAAAACACTTCCTTCTTCAGGGTTCCCAGCATGGGTTTATATATGTCAGCGACCTTGGACGGGTCGGTAAAGCGGACAACGGCATTTTCAGCCCTGTTTTTTTCAAGATTCTTGCAGAGTTGGAAAGCCGCGATCAGTTTAACGGCTTTGGCCGGGCCGACGCCCGCAACCCGTTGCAGTTCATCGAGGGAGGCATCCGACAGTCCTTCCAGATTGGAAAATTCACGCAGCAGCCGTTTCGCCGTGTCCACCGCGTTAAAACGGGCACTGCCATGTCCGATCAACAGCGCGATCAGTTCGGAATCGCTGATGGCCTCCGTCCCGTATTTGATCAACCGCTCCCTCGGCCGTTCCGACAACGGCCAATCGGTTATCCGGGATCGATATACCACTGACGCCATGACTGCGTCCGTCAACGGACTTCTCCCCTTTCACTATACCACTCCCGGATATACCGCACCGCTTCCTCGGTCGAGCTCCCCGGACCAAACAGACGGCCGGTTCCCATTTTCATCAGTTGCACGATATCGTCATCTCCGATAATACCCCCTCCGGTAAGAAGGACATCATCCATTTCATTTTTTTTCATAAGGTCCATAATCCGTCTGAAAACATTAAAGTGCGCACCGGAAAGGACGCTGACGGCGACAACATCCACATCCTCCTGAAGCGCCGCTTCAACAATCATCTCCGGCGTTTGCCGTAATCCGGTGTAGATCACCTCAAAACCGGCATCACGAAAAGCCGAGGCAACAACTTTTGCTCCCCTGTCATGACCATCCAATCCCGGTTTGGCCACGAGTACACGTATCTGTGTCATCAACTGCTCCTGCTTAGGAATTAAGAATACCCTTTCACCCACATCACATTTCAACCGGTATAATCAGCCGGTTCGACATACTCTCCATATACTTCCTTGAGCGTCTCCACCATTTCACCCACTGTTGCATAAGCTTTTGCGGCTTTTATGAGGACCGGCATCAGGTTCGTATCTCCTTCCGCGGCGCTTTTCAGTTCTTTCAGGCAGCTGCGGACTTCATCGTTATTCCGTTCTTCCCTGAGTTCGGCCAGACGTTTTCTCTGGCGTGCTTCAACCTCAGGCGGTATACGAAGCAGGGGAATTTCGATTTTTTCCCCGGCATCCCTGTATTCATTCACACCAACAATAATCCGGTCCTTCTGTTCGATTTCTTTCTGATACTGGTAAGCAGCACGGGCGATTTCTTTCTGGAAATACCCCTTTTCGATAGCCGGAATAACCCCACCCAGCTTATCGATTTTTTCAAAACAGGCTTCCGCCTCCTGCTCCATTTTATTGGTCAGATTTTCGACGAAATAACTGCCACCGAGGGGATCAACCGTATGCGGAACGCCTGTTTCTTCCGCAATGATCTGCTGCGTACGCAGGGCAATTTTTACAGCCTTCTCCGATGGCAGGGCCAGTGTTTCATCCATGGAATTGGTATGCAGGGACTGGGTACCACCGAGAACCGCCGCCAGGGCCTGGAAGGCAACCCGGACAATATTGTTTTCCGGCTGCTGGGCTGTCAGCGTACATCCTGCCGTCTGTGTATGGAAACGCAGCTTCCACGAACGTTCATCCTTTGCGTTATAGCGTTCTCGCATCCTTTTTGCGTAAATCCGCCGGGCAGCGCGGAATTTGGCAATTTCTTCAAAAAAATCATTGTGTGAATTGAAAAAGAAGGATAAACGCGGGGCGAAGGCATCGACATCCAGTCCCCGTTCCATAGCCGCTTCGATATAGGCGAAACCATCCGCCAGGGTAAAGGCCAGTTCCTGCACGGCTGTGGAACCGGCTTCACGTATATGGTACCCGCTGATACTGATGGTATTCCACCGGGGCATTTTTTCCGTGCAGAATTCAATCATATCAACGATAATGCGCATCGAAGGCTGCGGCGGGAAAATATATTCCTTTTGTGCGATATATTCCTTCAGGATATCATTCTGGTTGGTACCGCGAATCCGATCCGGAGAAACGCCCTGTTTCTCTGCAACGACAATATAAAAAGCCAGTAAAATCATGGCCGGCGAATTAATGGTCATCGAAGTGGAAACCTGGTCAATGGGAATCCCGTCAAATAAAATTTCCATGTCTCTGAGAGAGCTGACCGACACACCACAAATGCCCACCTCGCCTTCGCTCAGCGGGTCGTCGGCATCACGCCCCATCAGTGTCGGCAGGTCGAAGGCGACCGACAACCCGGTCTGTCCTTTATCCAGAAGGAATTTAAAACGCCTGTTCGTATCTTCCGGTGTACCGAAACCGGCGAACTGACGCATCGTCCATAACCGGCCACGGTACATATTGGGATGTATGCCGCGCGTATACGGGTACTCTCCGGGCATGGCGAGATCCTTCTCCACATCCCATTTTTCCATCATGTCCGGTGTCCCGAGCAATTCAACCGGCTCACCGGACGCGGTAATAAATTTAGCTTCGCGCGTAGGCAGTTCCTTCACTTTATCCTTCCATTCCTGCTTGTCTCTATTCATATGATGCTCCCGGGAATGTTTTTCACAAATTATCTTAAAATTATTTCTGCAATTTCATAGGGTGATTTTTCCGCAAGGTGTTTTTCCATCAGGTTCCGCCGTTTTTCATTCCAGAACTTTGTTCCCAGCGCCTCGCTTACAAGGGCCCGAACCTGTTCCCGCTTCCGGCGCAACCGTTTCCGTTCAAATTCGCCGCGTTCCTTTAAAAAAGTCTTATGCTCACCGATTTTCATCAGGACCTCATCGAGTCCTACTCCCGTGCGTGAATTGACCATAAAGACCTGCTGCTTCCAGCCTTCCGTTCCTCCTTTTAATTCAAGAACAAATTGCAGGTCAATTTTCATCCGCTCTGCGCCTTCAAGATCGGATTTATTTACGATAAACAGGTCACCGATCTCCATCAGGCCCGCTTTCATCCCCTGTATCACATCACCCGTATCCGGTACATTGAGCACCAGGATCGTATCGGCAGCGTCCATAATATCCAGCTCCACCTGGCCGACGCCTACGGTTTCCATGATCACGATATTTTTTCCGGAAGCGTCCAGGATATCTCCCGCCTCGCGGGCCTGACGGGCCAGACCGCCCAGGCTGCCGCGGGTCGCCATACTGCGTATGAAGACTTCCGGGTCTGTAAACGCCTCCTGCATGCGGACACGATCTCCGAGAATCGCTCCCCCCGTAAACGGGCTGCTGGGATCTACGGCAATGACTCCCACTGACATATTCTTTTTACGGTAGTGCTTAATAATCTGATTGGTAAAGGTACTTTTACCGACGCCGGGCGGGCCGGTCACCCCGATGCGGTGGGCTCTGCCCAAATGGGGATGAAGCGTTTTGAGGATCGATCGGGCGGCAGGATCGCCGTTTTCAATCAGGCTTATAGCCCGGGCAACGGCTCTTCTATGCCCCCTGGTGATTAAATCAGATAAGACTACGGGATCAGATTTCATGTGACCAGACTTAATTAAGGTAAGCTTTCTTAATATACGCGCGAAAATTCGTACTTACAAGCATTCTGCCGGGCCGTGGGAATGGATACAGAGGCTTTTTTTATAATGCACCGGAAAGCGCTTTAATATGCTTTTTCGTTTCCATCCGTAAGATACTCAGGTTCGACCGCTGGTCTGCCAGCGTGACGAGGAATTCTTCCCTTCCCGGAATATGATTCAGCTTGAGGATGCCGAGAGAGAATTCGACTGTTACCTCGCGTACGTTATCCATTTCCACTTCTTCTGAAACGGACTCAATCTGTTTCAGCAGGCCGGAAATCAAAGGCGACAGGACAGAAACATCGATTTTATCCTGATAATCTTCTATTGTCAGGGAGGAAAGCGGAAATCCTTCCCGGTCGATAATAGCCAGAAAGATGACCCCTTTTACGATACTTATTTTTTCCAGATATGAACGGATCTCATTCTGTTTAGCCTTAATTTTCATTTCTTCCTGCACCTGGGGATTGCGCTTCTCATCTGCCCGCCTCAATCCTTCCAGCAAAAGGGATTGCCATCCTTTTATAATGCTCTCTTCCGACGCCTTCAAACCTTTTTTGATAGAAAAATTCCCGCCCTGCCAGGAAACAATTTCGTAAAAAGCATCTTCTCCCTTGAGGTCATCCATTTCAGTATGTACGATATTACCGTCCTCAAAAAAAATAATTCCGCGCTGATCGTCATTATCAACCAGAATGGCATTGGTCAAGCGTCCCAGGCAATTCATCTGAATCAGATCACTGAGTTGAAAATCGGAAAGACGGCCGTCAAAACCTTTCTTTTCTTCAACCGTATCCAGAATCAACTGACGCAGTTCCTGGATCTCGAACGGTTTTTCGATATAGCGCAGGCATCCCCGCCGGTTGGCTTCTTCCTGCACTTCCGAAGAGCCGTAGGCCGTCATGATAATGACCTTGGTAACCGGATAGTTTTCTTTTATCTGCAGTAAGAGGTCGAGTCCGGACATTTCCGGCATACGCACGTCTGATATAACCAGCTCAACAGGCAGTTGTGATAACACTTCCAGAGCTTCCGGGGCACTGTTTACCGTAATCAGTGTGTATTTATCTTTATCTTTTGACAGATGTTTCGAGATGGACCAGGTCAGGTCCTCCTCATCGTCAACGATCAGAACACGTTTAAGATTCAAAGCATATCCTCATATTAGCTGTTTCAGGTTTATAAAACCGTCAAACAGGCATTGTTTCATTTTCGACCCGGCAGGTTCCAACTTTAGGTCAGCTCCAGAGAAGAAACAGGACCAGGAAAGCCGGTGATATAAAGCTCAGGCTGTCAAACCGGTCGAGAAAGCCACCGTGACCGGGTAAAACATGTGAAGAATCCTTCACCTCCGCATCCCGCTTGAGCCATGATTCGACCAGGTCGCCCCCTTGTCCCAGAATGCCGACAATCGTGCCCGAAAGCACCAGGAACAGCGGGGGAAACGGGACCAGTTCCAGCCAGCCCAGGGCCAGGAATGTCAATACGGCACCCGCCAGCCCGGCGACGGCCCCTTCGATACTTTTTTTTGGCGAAACACGCGGAAACAGACGGTGACGGCCGAGTGTGACTCCGGCAAAATAGGCCATGGTATCGCAGATCCAGACAGAAATGAACATTGTCAGCACAAAAATGGCCGGGATGGGATCTCCGGCGGTTTCGAAAAAACGGGTAAAATGCACACGCAGGTACAGCAGCATTCCCAGAAAGAAAGCGGGATAGAATACGCCAAGCAGGGTTACCGCCGCATTGAGCAGCGGCGAACCATTATTACGGAACATCTCATATGCCATAATAAACATGAGCAGAAGGATCATCACGGATATACGGAGCGGTTCCAGGCCATAGGTAATGGTATACAACACCACGAGAGACAAAGCCAGGCCAGGCACATACTGAGCGAGAGCGCCTTTTGCACGGGCAAGTTTGTAAAATTCATATTGTCCAACGCCGCTTATGATAACAATCAGTAAGAAAAACCAGAAACCACCCTGCCAGATACAGAAAACCAGCACCGGGATACCGATCAGCGCAACAAGTATGCGTGTTATAAGTTCTTTCATTAGGTCCTTAATTCATTTTTATGCGACAGCGTATACGGCCGATTCCGGTCATAATGCGCGGAATCCGATATCCCGCCGGAAAAACATCTTTTCAAAATGTATGTTTTCAATCGCGGCATAAACAGCCTCTTTTGCCTCCGGAAGCGTGTCGCCAATGGCAACGACATTTAAAACCCGGCCTCCCGCTGTAACGACCTGATCTCCCTCGGGGGCGGTTCCGGCGTGAAAAACAATGATTTCCGCCGGCACGTCGTTTAAACCGGTTATCAATTTGCCTTTTTCATAGGCGTCCGGATAGCCGCCTGAGGCCAGGACCACATCCATAGCGGCCTTTTCTTTCAGTACAATGGTCTGTTCTCTTATCGTACCATCGATGGTCGCTTCCAGAAGGGGAACCAGGTCGCTTTCCACCAGGGGCAACACGGCTTCTGTCTCGGGATCACCAAACCGGCAGTTATATTCAAGGATGTATGGCTCGCCATCGACAACCATCAATCCGAAATACAGGAGCCCTTTATAGGGCAAGCCCTCTTTCTGCATGGCCTGAAGGGTTCTGGAAATAATATCCGCCTCGACCCGTTTGCGCAGATCCGGAGTAAATGAGGGTGCTGGTGCATAGGCGCCCATGCCGCCCGTGTTTTTCCCCTTGTCCCCTTCCAGCGCTTTTTTATGGTCCTGGGAAGAAGGGAGTAAAAGGTAATCCGTACCGTCGCATAATGCAAAAACCGAAATCTCTTCCCCATCGAGAAATTCTTCGATTACCAGCGCATTTCCGGCTTGTCCGAATGCCTTGTCCGCCATGATCAGCCGCACGCCTTCCAGCGCTTCCGCCCGGTTTTGACAGATCAAAACACCCTTTCCGGCCGCCAGACCGTCGGCTTTGAGAACTACGGGAAAACGTTCATACGCATTAAGGTATGATACCGCTTTCTCCTGTTCTGTAAACTCGGCATAACCGGCCGTGGGGATATGGTATTTCCGCATCAGGTTCTTGGCAAATACTTTACTTCCTTCCAGCCTCGCCGCCCCGGCTTCCGGACCAAAAATGCGCAATCCCGCTTTATTAAAAGCATCGACAATCCCTTCCACCAGGGGGACTTCAGGGCCGACAACGGTCAATCCTATGGCTTCTTGTTGAGCAAAAGCGACCAGACGGTCCGTTTCATTTACTTTTATGGGTACATTTTCACCAAGCTGTGCCGTTCCCGGATTTCCCGGAGCACAAAAAACCCTGGTTACTTTCGGGCTCTGTTTGATTTTCCAGGCCAGCGCGTGTTCGCGTCCGCCGTTTCCGACTATCAGTACGTTCATATTCTCACTCACAAGTTTCGGGTTAGCAGATCCGTAATCTAATTATTTTCCATTTCACTCAGTTTCTGAATTTCATCGCGCAGCACCGCGGCCCGTTCGAATTCGAGATTAGCCGCGGCAGCCCGCATTTCTTTCTTCAGCCGTTCGATGATATCTTCTTTTTTCATGCCGGGCTCATAGGCAACCTTCGTCTCGGCCACCATTGGCACTTTCTTGCGAACATCGGCCACTGTGGTGGTGCGCATGATTTCCTCGGCTGTTTTATAAATGGTCTGCGGTGTAATGCCCTGTTCCTCGTTGTATGCCATCTGTTTTTCCCGCCGGCGGCTGCATTCTTCCATGGTCTTCTTCATGGAAGCGGTAACGGTATCAGCATAGAAAATGACCTTCCCGCCGACGTTCCGGGCCGCCCGTCCGGCAGTCTGCATCAGCGAAACATAGGATCGCAGAAAGCCCTCCTTGTCCGCATCGAGTATGGCGACAAGCGACACCTCCGGCAGATCGAGTCCTTCGCGGAGTAAATTGATCCCGACCAGCACATCGAATTCAGCCAGCCTGAGATCCCGCAGTATCCCGACACGCTCCAGGGCATCGATTTCCGAATGGAGATAACGGACGCGCGTGCCCAGGGACTGCAGATAATCCGAAAGGTCTTCCGCCATTTTCTTCGTGAGGGTGGTAACCAGCACGCGTTCATTTTTAAGCACACGCTCCTGCACTTCCCCGATCAGGTCGTCTATCTGGGTGGCAATGGGACGGATTTCGATTTCCGGATCGATCAGCCCGGTCGGCCGGATGACCTGCTCCACGACAACGCCGTTACAGACTGTGAGCTCGTATTCCGCCGGTGTAGCGGAGACGAAAATAGTCTGTCTGACATGCTCTTCAAATTCGGGAAAACGCAGAGGACGGTTATCGAGCGCGCTGGGCAACCGGAAACCGTGGGCTACCAGCGTTTCCTTTCGGGAACGGTCCCCGTTATACATGCCGCGTATCTGTGGAATGGATTGATGCGACTCATCGATAAACATCAGGAAATCATCCGGGAAAAAATCCAGCAGCGTAAACGGCGGCTCGCCTTCCTTCCGCCCGGAAATATGCCGGGAATAGTTCTCGATACCCGAGCAGTAGCCGATTTCCTGCATCATTTCCAGGTCGAAATTAGTTCGCATTTCCAGACGCTGGGCTTCCAGCAGCTTGTTGCGGGAGCGTAGTTTCGCCAGCTGCTCTTCCAGTTCCAACCGGATCTTCTCCATCGCTGTGCGCATTTTTTCATCCGTCGTTACAAAGTGTTTTGCCGGAAAAAAAACGGCGCTGTCGGCCCTTCCGCCCGCCTTTCCGGTCAGCGGATCCAGGGTGTAAATGCTGTCCAGTGTGTCACCAAAGAATTCCAGACGGTAGGCAAATTCCTCGTACGCCGGGAACACATCGATTACATCACCACGGACACGAAAGGTCCCGCGTTTGAAATCGAAATCGTTCCGCGTATACTGTATATCGACCAGTTTCATCAGGAAGTCCTGGCGGTTATAGAAATTATCCTTCTCCACCATGACCAGCATGTCTTTATAATCCTCGGGTGAACCGATACCGTAGATACAACTGACACTGGCTACCACGATCACGTCTTTTCTGGCGAGCAGGGAACTGGTCGCTTTCAGCCGCAAACGGTCGATTTCATCGTTGATGGAAGCATCTTTTTCAATATAGGTATCCGTGGTCGGAATATACGCCTCCGGCTGATAATAGTCGTAGTAACTGATGAAAAACTCCACTGCATTTTCAGGAAAAAAACCCTTAAATTCACCGTAGAGCTGAGCGGCCAGTGTTTTGTTATGGGAAATAATCAGCGTCGGCTTATTGACCTGCGCGATCACATTGGCCATCGTATAGGTCTTACCGCTTCCCGTAACACCCAGCAGGGTCTGAAACCGGTCGTTACGCTGAACGCCCGCCACAAGTTCCCTGATTGCCTGGGGTTGGTCACCACGCGGTTCATAGGAAGAAACCAGTTTAAATTTTTGCATAAATTGCTCAGAGGGAATGATTCGATTATCAGTGAAATTAAAAAAAAAATTATTTTCATGCTAACTTTTTTACTTTCGCAGCGTCTGGTATAGCAGGAGGTTTTGAATGAGTAAAGCGGATCAGGAACTGATCGCGGACATACGGGCAGGGTCCGTTGGCCAATTCGACACGCTGATGAAACGGTATCAGGATATGGTTTTCAAAATTGCCTTCGGTTTCACCAGGGATAATGAAAACGCCCTCGATCTCTCGCAGGATATTTTTACGAAGGTGTATCAGAACCTGGGTCGCTTAAAAGACGGTAAGCGCTTTAAACCCTGGCTGACCAAAATCGCTTACCGGGAGGGTATCAGTTATATGCGGACACATAAACATAACGTGAACCGGCAGACGTTTGATGAAACGGCTTACGTGGCCGTTTCGGACCGGGATGAAGAATTTGTTAAGCTGCATAAAAGCCTGTTGATCCGGTCGCTTTTCAATTTGTCAACACGATACCGCCTTGCCGTCGTATTGCGCTATTTTGAAAACATGTCCATACGGGAAATTGCCCGGACTATGCAGACCAGTGAAGGCATGGTTAAAAACCTTCTGTTTAGAAGTATTTGCCGTTTAAAAGAAGACGTAACGGAGCAGTATGATGAAAAAATGTAATACCTACAGATCCCTGTTAAAAAAATATATTGCTGGAGAAATCAATCCGGCCGATAAGGAGGAGCTTCTGGACCATGCCGCTTCCTGCCCGGTCTGCAGCGGAATTATCCGCACACACGACCTGCTTGCACAGGAACCCTTTCCGGTTGATACACCATCCGAAAAGGAATTCAGTCACATGCGGTCCGCGGTACTGCACGACATACCATCCGGAACACGTAAAAGAACGCCGCTCTCAGAAACACTGGATGAGTGGCTGTCCGTTTTCATGCTGAAACCGGCGTTCAGCGCGGCACTTACCGTCGTTATTTTTGCCGCCGGGTTTCTGGCCGCACGTATTTTGCTGAATGAAAACGCACCTGATCCCGAAGGGGCACTTGTTCATGCGATCGGTCAGACCGCGGCACATCATGCCAGCCTGCAACAAACACAGGATTCGCCCTACCGGTTCACGGATCTGAGCGTACGGTCCGCGGAGGAAGGTAACCTGGAGCTCTCCTTTACAGTCAGTCGTCATTTGTCTCTGATCCGCAGCAAGGATGATCCGCTGACCAAAGAAATCCTGGCACAGTCCCTGGTCAATGAACTTCATACTGCCGACCGCCTGCAGACCATCAACTATGTGGAATCCATTCAGGACCGCCGGATCCAGGAAGCGCTGATCATTGCTATCGAAACAGACCCGTCTCCTGCCGTTCGCCTGCGCGCCCTGTCCCGTCTGGCCGAATTTCCGATGGACCCTGAAATCCGCGATGCGCTTATCGGTGTGCTGAACGCGGATGAATCCGTCAGCATGCGCCTGAATGCCATTGACTATCTGACAGAAAACCGGATTGATGCCGCTTTGATCCGGGAAAGCATTGATTCACAATACCCGGGCAAATACAGCGCCGTGCGTAATAAACTGGCTCATTATATCAATTATTAATTTTTTCACCATTACAGAGAGAGGTAAAAAATGAAAAAGAACGTTTTGTTAACCGTATTGCTGATGACCGTTTATACCTGTCTTACAGCCGGAACAATCCGTAAAGAATACCCGCTCAGCATGGGTAAAACCGTTGAAGTGGACTTACAGGCGGGTGGTTCCATCCAGATGCAGGGCTGGGACAGAGAGGTGGTTGAAGTACATCTGCAATTAAGCTCCGGCGTCAGCCTGGATGATGTCATGGAAGTTAAATCGGATGCTGACGGTATCCGGATTGAGTGTTTTGCGGAAGAATCCGGACGCGGACAATTCAGTATCTCCCTTAATGTTCCTGCAGAAAGTGATGTAGAAGTCAATACAATGGGCGGCGATATCAAATTGACCAAAATAAAGGGAGCCCTGTCCGGCAAAACCATGGGCGGGGACCTCCGTTTTTCTGAGCTGGAAGGAACGGTAAAAATGACTACCATGGGCGGAAGCATCGACATCGTCAATTCCGTACTCGATGGAAAGGTCAACACCATGGGTGGTAATATTACACTTAACAATGTAACCGGTGACCTTGACGGTCACTCGATGGGTGGCAACGTCATTTACAGGAATGTGTATAACAAGGACGGTTCACCCAGGGTCGAAGGCAAAGAGGTTAAAATTTCGACAATGGGTGGCAATATTGAACTGGCAGATGCCCCTGCCGGTGCTGACGTTCACACCATGGGTGGAAACATCGAAATTGAAAAGGCCGGCAAATATGTCAAAGCCAAAACGATGGGTGGCAAAATCAAAATCGATGCTCTCGACGGTTGGGTTAAAGCATCCACCATGGGCGGTGATGTAATGGTAACGATGACCGGGGATCCGTCAAAAGGTAAGCGTGATGTCGACCTCTCCTCCATGGGTGGTACGATCGAGCTGACTCTTCCGAAGGACATTTCCTGTGTATTCGATATCAGTCAGACGATTACAAAAAACAAGAATGGAAAATATGAAATTAAATCTGATTTTGATCTGAATATCGATGATTCCGCTGAATGGGAATATTCCAAGGGATCACCACGAAAAGAAATCAAAGCGACAGGCAAAGCAGGCAACGGGGAGCACAGGATTTCCATCGAAACAATAAACGGCGATATCATCATACATAAAGGTTCGTAACGACAAGCAGGTGAAAAGCAGATAGTTCTACTATCTGCTTTTTTTCTATATTGATCGAACAAACGGAACCGTTTGAAAAGACACCGACTAACAAAGTGAAACGCAGGCTTTACCTTGATTTAAATTAGATAGAACGATCTTCCGCTTTACATCCCTTATAAATCATCGCCACACCAAACAGCAACGGAACGGCCTCGACATCTCTGAATCCGGCGGTTTCCATTTTTTTCATGAATTCCGCTATTCCGGGAAAGGCATCGACCGAAGCGGGAAGGTAGGCATAAGCCTGCTTATCTCCGCTGATGAGGCGGCCGACGCGAGGCAGGATATGATTAAAATAGAAGAGGTAAAGTGTCCGGAACGGCTGCATTTCCGGAGTGGAAAACTCCAGAACAATCGCCTGCCCGCCGGTTGTCAGGATTCTATGCATTTCCGACAGGGCGGTATCCACATGGCCCATGTTACGGATGCCGAAAGCAATGGTCACGGCATCGAAACGGTGATCACGAAAAGGTAGCATTTCCGCATCCCCGTTCAGAAGATCCACGGACTGCATGCCTTTTTTTTTACTGCCGGTTGTTAACATCTGTAACGCTATATCCGTTCCTATCACCCTGGCTCCGGTTTTTTGTGCGGTTTCCCGGGCGAAATCACCGGTTCCGCAGGCCAGATCCAGAACAAACCCATAATCCCGCTTTTGGTCAAGATGGGAAATAGCTTTTTTACGCCAGCGTATATCAAGTCCGAAACTGAGAAGATGATTGAGAAAGTCATAGCGGTGGGCAATGGCGTTAAACATCCGTTTCACATAGCTTTTGCGTTCCGCACCCGCCGTTAAAACCATGCGATCAGCCATGTGCTTTGCCACCCCAGGGTTTGACCAGGTTGTGAGGCACTTTCAGGATATTGAATGCCCGTGCAACAACAAAATCGACCAGGTCTTCTATAGAGAAGGGATGGTGATAGAAAGCGGGAGAGGCCGGAAGAATCGTACCCCCTGCCTCGGTGACCGCCAGCATATTTTTAAGATGAATGCGGTTATACGGTGTTTCGCGGACCAGCAGGACAACCGGCCGTTTTTCTTTCAGATTCACGTCAGCGGCCCGCTCCGTCAGCGTATCGGCATACCCGTTGGCAATGCCGGCCAGCGTCTTCATGGAACAGGGCACAACCGCCATACCATCTACCTGGAAGGATCCGCTTGCAATAGCGGAAAAATGGTCCTGTGATTTGTGAAAGGTTAAAGCGGCGCCCTTGATAGTCCGTCCATAACGTTTTTCAATATATTCGGTAAAAGAGGCGTTACGAAAATCCCAACCTGTTTCCATTTTCATAACTTTAACGGCGACATCGGAAAAAACAATATGAAGATGGTACTCCTCCGGCACGGCCATGATAAAGCGGACAGCATAGAGCATACCGCTGGCCCCGCTAATGCCGATTACCAGGCGCTTTTGGTCATCATTCAGCTGAGCCATAAATCTCCCAATACGGCCATAAAAAATATAATACTGATTATGCCGTTCATTCCGAAAAAGGCCTTATCCAACCTGGTAAGGTCATCCGCTCTGACAAGGGAATGTTCATAGGTCAATAAACCGCCTACGATGATAAGTCCGACCGTATAAACAAAGTGAAACGGTACGAGCCAGGACAGGTATGCCATCAGGATAAAAGATATCCCGTGGCTGATCTTGGCAATCCATAATGCCCGTTTTATCCCCACCTGTTTCGGGATCGAATAGAGTTTTGCTTCCCTATCGAATTCGATATCCTGAATGGCATACAAAATATCGAAACCGGCCACCCAGAACACCACCGCCAGGCTGAGAACGACGGGAGGCAGGTCGAAGTACCCGGTTATAGCCAGCCAGGCTCCTATGGGAGACAAGCCGAGGGCTATCCCTAAAAAATAATGCGAAAAATTGGTAAACCGTTTGGTATAGGAATAGAAAAAAACAACCGCAAGCGTTAAGGGTGACAGCAGGAGGCAGATCATATTCAACTGCGATGCCGCGAGGACAAACAGGACAGAGAAAAAGCCGATGAATACCCTGATTTCATTTCCGGACATTTTGCCTGACGGCAAATGGCGGTCACGGGTTCTGGGATTATCGGCATCAAAATGACGGTCCACCAGTCTGTTAAAGCCCATTGCAGCGCTTCGCGCCGCGACCATTGCCACGAGAATCCAGAAAATCTTCGGGAATGTCAGCGGGATCTCCCGGCTGGCCAGTATCGCTCCTGAAAGAGCGAATGGCAGGGCAAAAACGGAATGGGAAAATTTAATCATTTTCCCAAATTCGAAAATTCTGTTCAGTACGCTCATACCCGTATTAAACGACTCCATAATTTATGTACAACAAACGCTTCCGGATCTTCTGTTCTCCCGGTAAACACATTGAGGCAGGCTCTTTTGCCCGGTTCGAGTGAGCCGTAATCCGCCTCGCGACCGAGGCCCTTTGCACCATTAAGGGTGGCCATCCTGATCAATGCACCATTATCTTTCACACGATGCTGCTCCGCCAGGAATTTCAGTTCATTCGATACATCCAGATCCGGGCTGCTGGCCCGGCTGTCCGTTCCCACACAGACCGAAATGCCGGCATCGAGCATTGTCTGAACCGGTGGCCTTCCTGTATTCAGTTGCTCATTACTACGCGGACAGAGACAGACGACTGCTCCGTTCTTTTTTATGATCTGTAAATCGGCTTCGTCCGTTTGAACGCAATGAACAAGTAAGGTACCCTCACGCACCAGCCCCGAACCGGCAAGATACTGTAACGGCGTCGTCCCGGGAATTTTCCAGTCCGCATCCCACACGCCACGTTCTTCCAGAAAGGTCTTCATCGGACCGTCACCATACGCGATGAATCTACTTTCTTCCACGGTTTCGGCAATATGGATAGAAAGTTGTTCCCCCAGTGCATTAATAGCTTTTAACAGTCCAGGCGAAACGGAATAAACAGCATGCGGTGTAATCCGGGCGCATGGATTGAGCCGTTTTTTTTCTTCCAGCGCTTTGGATAAAAGCTGTTCAGCACGCTCTTCCTGAAAGCCGAGCAGCTCAAAAAACACCTCGCGATCCAGCTTCATACCGGCCACCGGATTAACCAGCAGGGAGCCATTCGTTATATCTCCCGCCAGTACCGTACCCGAATTTTCCATCTCACTGACGGCATCCCTGACGGCCTGTGCCCTGCTTTCCGGATCTTCTTCCCGTGAAGAAAGCCTGACCACCTCACGAACCCAGTCCACGAAGGAACCGGTTGGCAGCCGGTCTGACGAGAGAAAACTCAGTTCCAGGTGCGTATGCGCATTGACCCAGGCGGGGACGATCACGGCCTCTCCGAAATCATGGACAGGAGCCCGGTATATGGACAGGATACGATCGCGCTCACCGGCATCGATAATGCGTCCATTCTCAATGATTACGGCACCATGCCTGACAGGCCCGGAAACAACCGGCACAATCCAGTCGGCAATCAGTATTTTTGCACCTATCTCGCTTTTTATCACAGATTCATCCGGGATGCGCCGGCAAGGCTAGTTCAAAAGGTTATATTCCATATCGCGTTGCCTCGGAACATAGCCGGCATCGGTTATCAGCCTTTTAATTTCATCCAGAGACATCCTGAATCTTGCACCGGCTGCAGCCACGACATTTTCCTCGATCATCAGGCTGCCAAAATCATTTCCACCGAATTGCAGCGCGATCTGGGCAATCTTCGGCCCCATTGTCACCCAGGAGACCTGGATATTCGGCACATTATCAAGCATCAGTCTCGAGATGGCCAGGGTTTTCAGGTAATCATGCGCCGTTGTTTCCTGTACCTCCACCTTCGTGTTTTCCGGCTGAAAGGTCCAGGGAATGAAGGCGGTAAAGCCGTTCGTTTCATCCTGCAGTTCCCGGATCCGCAACAGATGCTCGATGCGCTGTCCGGCATTTTCAATATGGCCGAACATCATGGTCGCTGTGGTTTTCATGTCATTGTGGTGAGCCGTTCGCATAACGTTCAGCCAGTCTTTCGTATTGGACTTATTAGCATTCAACTGTTCGCGGATTTCATCTACAAGGATTTCGGCCCCACCGCCGGGAATGGAAGCCAGACCGGCCCGTTTCAGTCGCTGTATGGTCTCTTCCACACTCAGCCTGGAAATTTTAGATATATAATTGATCTCGGGCGGCGAAAGAGCATGAATACGTACATGCGGGAATTCGGAACGTATAAAACGGAATAGTTCTTCGAAAAAATCGATCTTCAGTGTCGGATTCAATCCGCCCTGCATCAGAATCTGTGTACCGCCCAGCTCGACGGTCTCCTGAATTTTATCGACAATCTGCTGCCGGGAAAGGACATATCCTTTGTCCGAACCGACTTTTTCGTAAAAGGCACAAAAGTCGCAGAAAGCAACACAGATATTGCTGTAGTTGATATTGCGGTCTATAATATACGTGATTACGGAATCAGGGTGGTGTTTTACCTTCACCACATGCGCCAGCATACCGGTCGTTATCAGGTCTCCCTTTTCGAACAGGTATAACCCGTCCACGGCGGTGAGACGTTCTCCGGCCAGGACTTTCTCCTGAATCCTTTCCAATCTATCATTCATAAAAATGGAGCTCCGGGATATAATCAATGATGCCGAAATAGAAGGCATATTTGTAAAACTCGGCCAGACCTTCCTTTTCCGGATCACCAAGTTCATAAAACATATTCTTGCTCAGGTAATCATGATAGAACGGCCACTCAGCGGGATGACCTTCGGCATATTCCCTGGCGATTTCTTCAATTTTTTCCACTCCCTCTTCTTTGGATCTGCGGATGGCATCCACATCCGAGGCGGAAAGTGCCAGCTCATGCCCTGCCCAGAACGCATATACAAAGGGCAGCCCTGTCAGGCTGAACCATTCTTCCCCCAGGTCAAGAAGATGGGGATATTGCTGATTATAATGTAACGCCTTGTCACCGATCACCAGGGCGGCATCGGCTTTGTCAAGCATTTCATCCAGATCCGGTGCCATGACGATATAGTTGGGAATCAACTCATATTTTTCCTGGAGAAGAATTTTCAGCAGCGCCACCGAAGTGCGCGAACTGGTGTCCAGTGCAACCGTATTGATGTCTTTGATATCCTTTTTAAAAAACAGGCAGACACTTTTAACCGTCTGTTTCGAAGCCAGGGCGATTTCGGGGATAATACGCCAGCTCCCCTTACTGCGCGCATATTCAATGGAGGGAATGATACCGATATCCACCTCACCTTCCATCAGGCGGCTGGCACATACCGAAGGCACATCTTTCTGCAGGATAAAATTATGATCCACGATATTTTTTTCCATACCATAGATCAGCGGCTTCGTATTGAGATAACTGACGAGGCTCAGCAGTTTTTTTTGCTCTTCCCTCGTTTTTTGTTTGGATTCCTGGTTGTTAAACAGGTTTTCAATATTCATGGAATTCCTCATTGACTGACTCAGGCGACATCTCTGACAACCTCATTATACAGGGCATCCCTCTCGATCGGAACACAACCGGTCTCGGAGATAAGATTCCTAAGTTGCTTTTTAGTCAGCATCTGTTCCGATCGGGATCCCGCCATATGATAAATTTTCTCTTCCACAACCGAACCGTCGATATCATCGGCACCGAAGGAAAGGGCAATCTGGGCTACTTTTTTACCAAGCATGACCCAATACGCTTTGATATGCGGGAAATTGTCCAGCATAATCCGGCTGACGGCAATATTCTTCAGATCCGTAAAGCCGGTTGCCTTCGGCAATTTACGCATCCGTGTATTCTCCGGATGGAATGCCAGCGGAATGAAGGTGAGAAAACCACCGGTTTTGTCCTGCGCCTCTCTCAGTTTTACCAGGTGCCCGACCCGTTCTTCCAGTGTTTCGATGTGTCCGTAAAGCATCGTCGCATTGGTTCGCAGCCCTTTGCTGTGGGCCAGATGGTGAATTTCAATCCATTCATCAGCGGTCAGCTTATCCATAAACAGCTTACGCATTACCCGCGCGCTGAATACTTCCGCGCCACCGCCCGGCATGGCATCCAGGCCGGCACTGATAAGATCATCCAGCACAGCCGACCAGCTTTTTCCGCTACGCTCCGCGAAATATGCGATCTCAACCGCCGTATACGCTTTGACCTTCACAGCGGGACGGATGGCTTTTACCACACGAATGACATCGAGGTAATAGTCATACGAAAGCCCGTCATCCAGCCCGCCGACGATGTGAATCTCACGGATGTCTTCGTCCAGGCGCTCTTTTACTTTACCCTGCACCTTCTCAAGCGACATGCGGTACGCGCCATCCTGACCCTCTTTGCGGTAAAAGGCGCAAAAAAGACAACTGTTGCGGCATATGTTGGTCGGATTTATATGCTGGTTCATCGTAAAATAGGCATTTTTGCCGTTCCGTCTTTCGCGGACGATTTGCGCCATTTTACCCAGTGTCAGCAGGTCATTCGACTCAAACATCTTCAGGCCGTCTTCGGCGGAAATCCGTTCTCCGGCCTGGACCTTGTTATAAATTTCTCTTAACGGAGAATGATATATTAAATCCGGCATTCTTGCCTTCCTATCACAATTATTCAGATATATACATGGTCACTCCAAGGAGCAATCCCATACCAGATATTGGTAACGGCTCCGGTCCCGCATCTATTTCAGCAAATTGAAAAAAAATTTCGGAAAAAAAATCATATGATTGTGATATCTTATATTCCACGCCGGCCATTATCAGAGGCAATATCTGTGTACCGGTATAATCACTGCGGTATTTGGAGGAACCGGTGACATTGAGCAGATTCAGACTGATACCTGAGTACATATTCCATTTCAGCGTCCGGTAGAGATCCGCCCAGATGTCGATGGCAAATTCATCGAACTTGTACCGGGTTGACCCCGCCTTGGGCAGATCGATATCATTAAAGAAAAACTTGACCTGGTAGCGGGCATGAAACGGATAGCGCTCACCCAGTTGAAACAGATCGTGCCGGACAAAAAAACCATAACCCGGCCCCAGACGAAATTGCGACCCGTATTTTTCCGATTCAAACAGACCCGGGTACTGGGCCGCACCCACGGCACCAATCCCGATCTGTGCATACAGCGGAACAGATATAACCGATAGCAGGACTACAATCCACATTAAGCGTTTCATACCACTCCCATTGCAAAAAGGTAAATTTAATTTTCCGGTTTATGAAATGCAAACTGTCTGTATCGTAGTTTACTGTTCAGAAATGCGTGCGACACAGGTCTCATGAAGCGATTTTGCCGGAAAGTTTATAACCAGCGAATAGATGCCGACCACACTGTAAATTAAAAATGTCTGAAATGATAACAGGAAAACGTAACTGAGAAAGCCGACAATGATGATCATGTCGGCCATAATCCAGATCAGGATCCTGTATTTCCTTATTTCAGAAAGCACCATTGCCAACTGTTTTCTGCGTGCTTCTTCGTCATTCTCCTGAAAAGCGGTCCGGGATTTATGTTTAGCTCCGTCTACCAGTTTAGCCGGGTTGAAAAACATCCGTTTCAGAATAATGATCAAAAACGCGAATCCGAAAACGATTAACAGAAATATATTGGAAACAGCGGCCGGGTCCTGCGCAACAGGTTCCTTGAATATCTGCAGATAGTGAAAAACGACTGTCAGCGCAAAAAGGGATAACATACCCGCCAGAATGGCAAACCAGGTCATCCGGGACTGCCGGTACCAGGCATCCAGTGACATATCCATGAGCTTCGTCCTTTCATTCAATGTAAAGATTGTCCGATGGTTCAGGAAGATCCGCTTTTTTGTCAAGAAATTCCTTCAACGTCCGGGCGAACAGCGGGCTGACTTCCATCGCCCAGGCCGGCGTATCTCCGTCCTTTACCGGCACGTCAAATCCGGCTTTACGAAACCAGTTCGCATAATAATTAAGCAGATCGCGGTGGACCGTTTCCGCGCTGTCGACACCTTCCTTGTTTTTTAGCGGGCTGAATTCCTGCCTGCGTTCAATTTCCACTGAAATGGATTTCCGGGTATCCAGCAGGGCATCAAATACAAAAGTTTCAAATTTAATGCCGTTTTTTTCGTCCGGATTTACCGGATTGCCGTCTGTATCGATATAAGGTATACGTTTCCGGGCAACATGGTACGGCAATCTGAAGCCCTTTTCATTTTCGCGTTCTACAAAATCGACATTGAGAACATGGGTTGCGACGGATCCGGCCCAGAACTTCAGTTGGCCGTCTTCATCGGTGGCGAACATATCCTCTTCACTGAGATCGCTGTATTCAACCAGGCCGTCCCGGCCATTTATCTTGCAGATCACCCCCATTTTTTCCTCCGGATAGGCTTTGCGCACCACTTTGTTGGACATTTCCGACCCGGCCAGGATATGATATCCGATAAAAGCGGGATCCGCGATTCGGGTCAGAACATTATCCACCTGGAAATAGAAAATGTATTTAATGCCGTTCGCCTTCATATCAGCGATGGCGCCGCTGTCCCATAAGGCTTTCAGGGAACCGCCATGGCCATTCGGATTTACGAATATATGATCCGGAGCATCCAGAATCAGCCGGCCCTGTGTGTCGATTGCCGGAATCATATCCTGGTTGAAGAATGCGACCTGTTCCGGATCCAGGCCGAAAAAGGCGTGTTTACGTAAAAATTCTTTTGTTTCCCGGTCATTGGTGATACTGGTCATAATGTACCACGGTATTCTTTTTCCATAGTGCTGCTGCAGGGCCAGCAGTTTTTCCGCGAAAACCCGGAACAGCGATTTCTTTTTAACCGGGGTCACGGGATAGATACCTTTCGGTCCGTCGAATCCCAGGCGTGAACCCTGACCGCCGGCCACCAGGAAAGCCGCCACCTCGCCCTTTTTCAGGGCTTCCTCCCCCACTTTTTCCGCTTTCGCATCCTTTTGTTCCCTCTCTTTGAGCGAAACGATCTCCGCCGTTTCCAACTGATCATCGTCCTTCGTTGCATCATCCGGCTGCAAGGCAAGCTGTATAAGTTGTTCCAGGTGTTCAAAGTCAATACTTTTAACCTGTCCGATCAGGCGTTCTTTCTGATCATCACGGAGCGTATCCCAGAAACGAAACACGTGGTCCTGTCCATATTGTTCCGTTTTAACAGTTAATTCTTTATAGGTTTTTTCCATCATCTGTGTCATACGTTATCCCTCATTAAAATCAATGATTAAGACGGTAATATCATCCTCAAAGGCTTCCTTGTCCGTGAATCCGGCAAGATCCTTAAGCACCGCCTTGAAAAAATACTCTGCCGGTTCAGTCTGATAATTCTTAAGGTCATTTTTCAACCTCAGATCCCCGTAAAGCGTTCCGGCCGCACTGGCTGTCTCGGTAAGACCGTCCGTATAAATCACCAGCCTGGCCTTCCCGGCTACATCCAGTTTACCCGATTTAAAATCAATCCCTTTTTCCATCACACCGAGAAGGAACCCCTCTGTTTCGAGTTCCAGAATCTCCTGCGTGTCATATTTAAGAAGCAGCGGATAGGGATGCGCGGCATTACAATAGTGCAGCGTGCCTGTCCGGGTATCATAAACCGCGTAGAAAGCGGTAAAGAACTCTCCCATTTGCAGCACGTTGCAAAAATCGCGGTTCAGGCGGGTCAGTATCTCGGAAGGGTCATCGGTATCGAAAGCATATTTCTGCAGGGTCATTTTAAACATAGCCGATAGTATGGCTGCTGTAACCCCATGACCGGAGGCATCCGCGACTACCAGTCCCATTCTGTTTTCATCGATGGTAAAAACATCGTAAAAGTCTCCACCAAGCTGACTCGACGGGGTATACGATGCATAAAACGAAATGCCGCTGATTTCCGGGAACGATTCGGGTAACAGGCTTGTCTGAAACTCACCGGCTTTGGTCAGTTCATCGACAAACTGCTCGTTCTGTTTTTCGATGATTTCTTTCTGTTGCTCCAGCTCCGTCAGGGCACGTCTCAGATCATCAGCCTGATCCGCCAGGATCTTGTTCTGATCCGTGATACGTTCAAGAAGATTCAAACGCTCTGTATTGATACCGACATACTCGGACAGCGCTTCGAGCATGGACAGATCCGAATCATCCAGCTCAAACGGCTCCAGATTTTCGATCGTTAACACACCGAAAACCGATTCTCCCGAGCGTAACGGGAATGCGTATTCGCCGCCGGCACCGGAAACGATGCTTCCCGGTTGCAGATCAGGGTCTTCATTGCGGTTTACCCGGATACGTTCCCCCGTGGAAAAACATGTCCGGAGAATGCTTTCCCGATCCGGTAATTTTGACCCGATAGCCAGGCGCGATTTCACATCCTCCGAACAATTTCCGGCTGTGGCTTTCAAAACGAGAGCATCCTGTTCAGGATCGATTAATGACAGGGAAATCTGGGCCGATTCAAAAAACGTTTCCGCCAGATGTTCGCAGATATAACGGGCCAGTTCCGAAAGCGAACCGCTTGTTGCAATCCGCTTACCGATTTCGTTAATGGTTTGCACCTGCAGAAAACGCTTTTCCAGAAGCCTGCGGTTTTCAATGTTTTCCGTGATATCGATAAAGCTTTCAACACCACCGGCCACGTTATTCTCGCCATTGAAAAGCACATTGGCATAACGTGAAACATAACGCAGCTCCTGATCCCGGGTCATGATCTGGCCGACGATATTCTTATGGCTCTCGCTGCTCCCGGCCTTTTCCGGATCGACAAGACTGTCCTGAATGACAAAGAGTTCCTTAAGCGTTCGTCCCTGGGCCTCTGTCCGGGTGAATCCGGTTATCCGCTCGGCCTCATCGTTCCAGGAACGAATACGTCTGTCGATACCATACGAAATCATGGCATGGGGAGAATTCTGGATAATGGTTTCCATGTATTTTTGTGAGGAATTGACATCCGTCAGCAGCCGCTGCAGCTGTTCCGTTCGCGCTTTTATCTCTTTCCTCAACCGTAAGCGCTGCAGGGCTTTGTCAACCCGGAGCATCAGGAGTTCGGTATCAACCGGCTTGAGCAGGAAATCAGAAGCCTGATTCTTCAGGGCCTTCAGTGCAATATCGAGGTCACCCTGTCCGGTGAGTACCATGATTTCCGTATCCAGGTCATGACTGCGGATTTTTTCAAGCAGTTCCAGCCCGGTCATCCCCGGTAATCTGATATCGGTTATAATGATATCGGGATTCTCTGAATAGTATTTTTGCATGCCTGTCAGGCCGTCCGTTGCCTCATGAACCTGCAACCCCACGGAGGCCAGGTGCTCACTATGGACTTTCAGAACCGTGGTGTCATCGTCAATCACAAGGACTACCGCCTGTTCACGGTTTTCACTGTCAGCTAATGTACTCAGAAATTCAGGCCAACCCATTAAAACACCTCTGCCGTGTCATACGTTAGTGCAACAGTTTTACGGCATAACGCTCAACGTACCAGAATACAAATGAGATCCATGACATTGGTTCGTGTCGGACCGGTTTTTACCAGCTGCCCCAATTTCCCGAAGAAATGGTAAGCATCGTTATTATTCAGATAGGGCAGGATGCTGAGATCCTGTTTCTCCATTGCAGCCGGCGTGTCATGGTCAATCCAGGCACCTGCCGCATCGGTGGGGCCATCGGAACCATCGGTACCGACACTGCATAAATAATACGAACCCGGTGTACCGGAGAGCTCGGTTAGCGCGGCAAGTACCAGCTCCTGGTTACGCCCGCCCAGGCCGTCACCACGCAGTGTCACTGTTGGCTCCCCACCCATGAAAACCGCGGCCGGTTTAGCGACCGGGAAGGCGGTAAGGGCACAATTATTGAGGATACCCGCGATAAACCGGGCAATCTCACGGGCTTCGCCCTGAACACGGTCCGTGAGTATCAGGGTATGAAATCCGGCCTCTATGGCAAGGTCACGGGCCTGTTCCAGTACCAGCCGGTTATTTCCAATAATGATATTATGTACATTTTTAAATTTTCCGGAATGATGATCCGGTGTATCCGATATCTCGCCGCGCACGCCCTTTTTCAGGTGCTTTATTATTTCTGCGGGGAATGTATCCGATAGCTGATATTTTTTTACGATGTCCAGGGCATCGGAAAAGGTTGTCGGATCGGGTGCTGTTGGGCCGGAAGCGATACTCTCCGGCGGATCACCAATAACATCCGAAAGAATCAGGGAAATGCTCTTTGCCGGCCAGATGGTTTCGGCGAGACGCCCCCCTTTCACAAGGGAAATATGTTTACGGATGGTATTGATTTCCTGAATAGCAGCACCACAGGATAAAAGCTGCCTGTTCATTTCCGAAAGATCGGTCAGGCTGATCGAAGCGGGGAGGTATTCCAGCAGGGCGGAGCCACCGCCGGTTATCAGTACAATGACCAGGTCGTTTTCGTCCGCCTTGTCCGCTATTTCCACAATGGGCTGTGTCCATTTCAAAGTGTTTTCATCGGGTACCGGATGCCCCGATTCATACTGGCGAATAATCCGGGTACGTTCTGTGTGGCCGTATTTAACGATCACAGCGCCTTCCGTCAGGTTTTCTTTCAGGACCTCTTCGATCGCTGCGGCCATGGGGGCGGTACCCTTACCCATCCCGATCACGTAAATATTATTGAACGCATCCAGCCTGTACAGTTCCCGTCCCTGAATTACCAGGTGTCCATCCTTCACACGCACCTGCTTCATAATGAGCCTGTATGGATCGGCAGCCTGCATCGCTGTCTTGATAATCCTGTTCCCTGTTGCAGTCAGTTCATTCATGTCATTCCCTGAAGATTCAGGCGGCACTCTCAGTATTTTTCCGGCTTGGGTTGAATGGGCCCCTCGGCATTGGCCGTTACAAACTGGTGTACCACCGGATGATCCGTCGAATTCAAATCGACCGGATTCCCTGAATAGATTATACGGCCATTATGCAGCATCACTACGCGATCGGCCACTTTCCGTACGCTTTGCATATCATGGGTAACTACGATCGAGGTTACATCGAGCTTCTCACTCAGTTCGATGATCAGTTTGTCGATATTCGCCGCCATGATCGGATCCAGCCCGGTAGTGGGTTCGTCATACAGGATATACCTGGGATCCATCACGATGGCCCGGGCCAGCCCGACCCGTTTTTTCATGCCGCCGGACAGCTCGGCAGGCTTCAGGTCTTCGATCCCGGGAAGCCCCACCAGTTCCAGTTTTTCGGCAACCTTTTTCCGGATATCTGCCGGTCCCATTCGTGTATGTTCGATAAGCGGAAGCGCAATGTTTTCTGATACGGTCATGGAATCGAACAATGCCGCGCCCTGGAACAGAAAACCGAACTGTTTCCTGAGCATGAACAGATCAGTCTGCCCGACCTTCTTCATGGCGATATCTTCGACCAGAATATATCCTTTATCCGGATGCAGGAGGTTGAGGATGAGTTTCAAAAGCACGCTTTTGCCACATCCGCTTCGGCCGACAATAACCAGTTTCTCGCCGTCATAGACATCCAGGTCCACACCGCGCAGGACAATTTTGTTTTCAAAGCGTTTATGAAGATCGCGAATTTTAATCATGGCAATCAGAATAGTAGTACTGAAAGTATATAATCATTCAGCAGAATCAGTGCGGAAGACAGGACAAAGGCTTTAATCGTAGCCTGCCCCACGCCCTCTGCTCCGCCGGTCGTATTAAATCCCACATAGCACCCGATAATCGCGGTCACCCCCCCAAATACGAAAGCTTTAATCAGCCCGGACATGACATTCAATATGGAAAAGAAATCCTTGACACTTCCGAAAAAGACTTCCGGAGCAAGGTTAAGATTGATATAGGCGACAAGATAGGCACCCATCACCCCGACGAAATCGGCCAGAATGGTTAAAATAGGAATCATGACAAAACCGCTGAAAATCCGGGGCATAGCCAGATAACGAATGGGATCGATCGCCAGTGATTCCAGGGCATCGATCTGTTCGGTCACCTTCATCGTTCCGATTTCCGCGGCGATCGAAGCACCGACCCGCCCGGCGATGACCAGTGCAGTCAGGACCGGTCCCAGCTCAATAAAAATCGCTACGCTGGTAGCGGCTCCGAGGTAGTTATAGGAAATGTATCCTTTCAACTGATAGGCTGTCTGTACGGAAGCCACGGCCCCCGCAAATACGCCGACGAACAGAACCAGGGGGACGGAATTTACGCCTATTTCTAGCATCTGGTTTAAAACAAGGCGCCGGTTCTGCCAGATTTTCGACAGATACACCAGCGCCCTGCCCAGCATCATAAATACAGCACCCGTATGGTATACAAAATATACCGTGCGTTTGCCCAGGTTCGAGACAAATTCAAACATTCGGCTTAGAAATCAATTCCAATCGAAATATAGTGCTTTGGTTTACTGGATGATTGCAGGTCATACTCCCATGCAACATCATATTTAATAAGGAACAGGAACATAATCCGGGCTCCGATACCATAACCCATAACAAGATCATTAAATCTGTGCTGTCCGAATTCATCTTTTGCAACACCTTTAAATTTGATGTCCGAATCCCAGGCGCTGCCGATATCCGTAAAGAACAGACCCTGAATATTGCCGAGGCGGAGGGGCGGAAAACCCAGTTCGATATAGGGAATCAACGGGAAACGGAACTCGGAATTAACCAGAGCGAATTTTCGTCCGACCCGTTCATAATAACGGGCACCGCGCAGTGGCGTTACGAATTCCGAGAAATAGACATCTTTAATGGAACGGATTCGCAGGCCGTCACGAAAATCGCGGTTCAGCCAGTTGGAAACGCCACCCAGGTAAAACTGCTGCGGGTTACCCCCATCACTTAAACCACCTGTAAAGCGGAAAGCCAGGCTGTAATTCCGGCTGAGTTTAAAGTACTTTCTAAGATCCGTTTTGACGGTTGTAAATTCCAGGCTGTTGTCCGTGTATTTGGGGCTGGTAGTAACACTCAAAGCGCCGCGGAATCCGGCATTCGGGCCGGTGTACCACCATTCCGCTGTATCATGAACGATCTGTATACCGGGCAATATGGAACGAACCGACTCATCCGCCACGGGTATTTCCAGGTATTCGAGAGACGCGTTGAGCACGTTAAAATAGGCATCGATCCGCGTAAATTTATTGAACGGGTGCGAGGCAATCGCGCTCAAACCGTAATTCCGGAAACGAATCAGCCCGGTCGAAGAGCTCAGATAGGTATTGGCATAATGAAACATGCTCAATCCGTAATCATTTCGTTTGGGCAGGTACCAGTACTGCCCTTCGATATAGCTGTTACGAAGATCAAAAACCAGATTGGTACCGATATATATTTTATGATTTCCGAGGACATCACTGTAAGCGATCTGGGTATATCCCTGGAATCCCCACAGCGTATTATACTGTGCGGCGCCATTGATAATATCGGGTGAAAATTTAACCTTGTAATTGCGGACTTTGAAATTACCGTCGTCGCGTTTATAGTCTTCCTCTTCCAGCTTTACTTCAACCTTTTCCTTACGTGTCCGGCTGTCGAGATTGGCGAATACGTAATTACTGTAGTTTTCGACCCGGGGCAATTTGACAGATTCCTTTGCTGAATCCTGTTCGGCGATGAAACTGGTTTCGGAGGTCAGGTAATTTTGTTTTTCGCCCTTCTTCAGTTTATCATAAAAAACAGTATTTTTTACTTCCACTTCTTCCATCTCGAAGGGATTTTTTATGGTAAAAATATCCCACCCGCCTTCAAAGAAGGAGGCAAATGCCAGGGTCTTACCGTCCTTGTCAATGGAAAGCTGAAAGGCACCTGTCAGCAGATTCGTAACCGGATATTCATCGCCGGTCTCCAGATCCATCATATAAATATTATAGATACCGGTACGGTCGCTCACATACATCAGCTGGCTGTTATCCGGCGAAAAAATGGGATCTGATTCACGATCTTCCGTATCGGTTAAACGTGTAAGATTTGATCCATCGCGGTCGATAATATAGATATCCGTGTTCTCATAATTATGATTATACATTTTGAAGTCATCATCCACATCGTCTAAATAGGGGCCTCTTTCGGAAACGAAAGCAATTTTTTCGCCGTCATGCGACCATTCCGGGTAACTATCAGCGAAACGGTCATTCGTGATATTGGTCAGTTCTTCCGTTTTTAAGTTATAAATATAAATATCACTTGCGCCGTTTTTATTGCCGATAAAAGCAATTTCATCTCCTCCGGGAGACCAGGTTGACGAAAAAATACCATCGAGGTTAAATTTAAACTGTTCATAATTATCTTCTTCAATGTCATAGATATACAAAGCGTCCTGGTCACCTGCTTTCGCGGCAAAAGTGATTTTGGTACCATCCGGTGACCAGCCTATTCCGGGGCTGAGCCATTTAAGCTGTTCGAAATCGACGCTGGTCTGGCCTTTGATAAGACGCCGGGTCACCTTATTCTCCAAAATATCCATGAGCCAGATGGATTGTTTGCCGTCACGATCGGAAAGAAAAACAAGCTTGTCCCCTGTCGGTGAAAGCGCCGGACTGATATTGAGATAATTTCTCGTTTCCGTATGATCGGTAAGCATCCGCGCGATTTCTTTTGTCTCTTTGCGATCGGCGATATCAGGCCAGTACTCTTTTCGCATCTGTTTCTGCCAGTCTTCCGACAATTCATCCAGCTCGATACCCAGAGCCGACTTGATCACGGTATCAAAGCGGAAACTGCCTTTCAGCTTGTTTAAGATTTCACCGATTTTCTCATTTCCATACTTTTCAGAGATATACCGAAATACACTGGCCCCGCCCTGGTAAACGAGGAAATAATTCAAATACTCAATGGGCGGCAGATAGCCGCTGATAGTGGCATCACGGACGATCATATCCGTCCTGGTATCCCACCTGAGCGAGGAATATTCAGCCAGTCCTTCAGCAAACCACAGGGGTACAGGAGCAACCTGTCCGGATACAAGCGATTGAATAGACCCCCCGTAGAGCATATCATTCATGACAGCATGGACAAGCTCATGGTGAATGACATGACGAAACTGGGAAAACGAGCCTTCGTAGGGTAAAACAACTCTGTTTTTATAAAGCTCGGTTACGCCACCGACGCCATCAGATAAATACGCATTGATAACATTGGTCTGCTGAAAATCATTGTGTGATTTATAAAGGATAATAGATACGCGCTGGGTCAGCTCATACTGAAAATCATTCTTGATTACTACATAAGAGGATTCGGCCACATTTGCCGTAAAAGCTGCTATCTCATAGGCACCCGGATAAAAATAAACATTAAAATGTTCCGACTGCAGAAAATGCCAGTCAAAATCCCGGTACTGCACCTTATTTTGCCCGAATCCCTGCCCGAATACCGGTAAAGCAGCCAGTACAAATGCGGTCAGCAGGACCGGTATAATCAATCTTCTCGCAGGCATAGAATACCTCCAAACGGTTAGCTTTTCAAAATAAAGATCATGTGTTCAACTGTCAAGTACATTTAAACAATCAATATATTGCTATTTTTATTTCAATTTACTAAAATTCCGCCATGCAAATTAAACGACATAACCTTGTTATAATACTTCTAACGTTTTTTTTAACTTTTTTCTTCTCAACTTGTTCAAAAGTTGATAAAAAAATCATCCCTGAAGCTAAATTTACCGAAGTTCTTGGAGATATCATGATCATATCAAACCTCGGTATCCCCCAGACAGAGAGGGCAGCGCTCCTGAAAACGGTATTCGAAAAACATGAAATTTCAGTGGAACAATTCAGGTTTACCAGAGACCATTATAAAAAGGATGCGGCCTTCTGGATACGTGTTTACAACCGCGCCCAGGAACAAATCAGGGATAAAAAATCACTTTAAAACGCTATGTTCAAACTGCTTATCAGGAATAAATGGCGTTCAGCTTTTCTCGCCTATACGCTTTATATCATATACGGTACCACGTTACCTTTCCGTTTCACACTTTCAGGTGATATAATCATTAATCAATTGCATAAGCTGGTATCCCTGCGCTATTATGCTTCGTTACCATCTTCCACGATACAACTGGACGGCATCTCCAATATACTCTTCTTTATTCCCTTCGGACTCTTCTTCTATAATTCCGAATTTTTCAGAAGAAAGGGCTATTCCGGCAGGAAATCGATACAACGTATCATTGTCAGCGGCGCTCTGCTCAGTATGTTTGTCGAAATGCTCCAGGTATTTACGGTTAACCGCTCCCCTTCAATTCTGGACATATTGACCAATACCGCAGGCACCTATCTGGGCGCATCTCTGGGATTTTTTCTGATGCAGCGGGGCCTGGGGAGATGGCTCAACAGACAGGTTAACCGGCTTTACGCGAATCCGGACCTTTTTCTGATCAGCATGTATGGAATCTATCTCCTGATGGCAAGTCTGGCACCCTTTAACATAAACCTTTCCCCCTTCCGGATTTACCATCAGCTGAGTTCCGTTACACCGCTTGAGTTTTCGTTCGAGGGACATCCGACCAAAATATTCGGTATATTGTACATATTTGCGCCTGCCGGATATATTATTTCCAGGACCATACGCCGCTTTTTTCAATGGCCCTATATGACGCATACGGGAATTGCCCTTATGATCGGATTCGTTACCTGCTTTTTTGTTGAGATCCTGCAATTATTTGTCAATTACCGCCATTTTTCCTGGTCGGATATCTACCTGGGCTGGATAGGCATTTTATATGGCCTGTTTTCCTACCAGTTGCTCCACCGAAACCTTTTTGGAAAAAATATCCGTGGTACCTGGACGGGCCATGATTACGGAGCGGGATTGTTTTATTTCTTCACCCTGAATTATATCGTCTTTTTGTTTTATAAATTTCTCTACCCCTTTCAGTTCGACCTGCCGCAGTTCCCATCGAAACTGGATTTTTTCCTTCTGAACCTGTACTCGTATATACCATCGAAGAACCTGTTCGACCTTTTAGCTATCTTTGTTAAAAATGTCATCATGTTTATCCCGGCTGGCATCATCTTCAGTGAAGATAAACTGCGCTATCCGCGCAGATGGCGATCAGCACTGATTTTCATGTTTATTTTTATCGCCAAGAGTATGCAGTTATTCAATGCGCAGCAGACCCCGTTGCTCTATGATTTTTTTGGCATGGCCGTGGGAATCGGGATGGGATATATTTTCTGGGGTGAAGTTAAAATATACTTATTCGAAAAACGCCCGGGGTAAGAAATCCGCTCACTTTCTCATCTTAATAATGAGTTTGAAAAATGACCAGAGGATGGCGGAAGAAGCCGGCGTATAGTCCGTAATGCCGTTCTGCGACACCTCATTGTTCACGGTAATGGCTTCGGGTACATAACCGAGCAGACCCTCCTGGGAAAGATCCACCAGTGGCTGGAAATAGTCATACAATTCCTTCATCTCGTCGCGTGCATCCTGATATATCCTGGTAAACGCTTCCACATAAAGAGAAATCGTCCACGGCCAGACGGCACCTTTATAATAATCGGCGGTATACCGGTGCAGAGCGACAGGATTATGCGCCTGCGTTCGGTTAGCTGAAAGCGCACAGGAACGCAGGCCATAAGGCGTCAATAACCGGTGACGGACATTCCCGAACACCTTGATGACCGTGGATTGTTCCACGGGAACAAACGGGAGCGCCAGCGGGATGATCTGGCTGATCCTGAAAGTGGCGTCTTTGCCATCCGCATTGACAACATCGAAAAAAGCATCCCTGCCTTCATTTACAAAAAGGTCATTGAAAGATTTTTTACATTTTTCCGCGTGTTTCTGAAAGCGGGTGGCCCAGCGACGTTTCTTCAATTTTGTACTCAGGAGTTCCATTATCTGCAATGCATTATACCATAGTGCATTGACTTCCAGCAATTTGCCGTAACGCAGAACAGTGCCATCTGCGGCTTTTAAGGGAATCCAGCTTAAACTCGTCTTTTTGTCACCACAGAAGAGCAAGCCGTCTTTATCCTCATAAATATTAAATTGGGTACCCTTATTATAATTTTCATAAATCGAAAGTAGTGCCTCGAACAGGTCGTCATTAAAAAATGCCAGGTCTTCTGTCAGCCGGTAATACTGATATCCGATCTGAATCAGCCACAAGGGTAAATCAACGGCTCCATAGGAAACCCCGTTTGAACCTACAGATATTTTTGTAGGCAGCAGGCCATTGTCCAGCCTGGAAATGAGATAACGATACAGATCTTTAAACAGATCAAACCGTTTCGTGAAAAAGAGGGTGCCGGGAATAGAGAAAAGCATATCCCGCGTCGTAAAATTATGTTCGATTGCCGATATATTGATAAGCGGTGTATTCTTTATTTTGAACGCCGCCCTGTTTACGATACGCTCGAACTGGGCTAATTTTTTATGATTACCAAAAAACTTTTTCCCGCCGGACCTGCGCAGAAACTCCTGCCGGTACTGAGCTTCAAAATCCATCTCCACATCATCAAGGTTTTTGGTGGAAATATACAGGTTGATGCTTTCATAGGGACGAAGCTGCGTCTGAAAGAAGCCCGGATTAAACAGATCCTCACTTTGTCCTTCATAACGGCCGAAATCCCTTGGATAATAAAAATTATGGTACCAGAGTGTTGCCGTGACGTAATCGCCCTGGTCAAAATAAATATAGAGTTCCGGCATGTTGGTACGCGGTGCCCACCGGACAAAACGCTGCCCCCGATAACTATCCGTGTTAAGGCCCTGGGTTTCATTGGAAAGTTCATTATTCAGGCGATCGGCAATAAAGGGCTTTATAACCAGATCAACGGGTTTACCCTGATTCTTGAGCTCATACCGTACCACAAGCATCGAATGCTCTTCCACCATAAATACCGTTTTCTGGAGAATTCGGTCTTCAATCCGGTACGTGAAACGGGGAAAGGGATTTATCTCGAAACTGTCAAGATATTTAAAACCCTGGGGGAAAATGCCGCCCGTATATTGATTGGTTGATATTTCATGCAGCCGGTTTTCTATAAATACCGATTCTTCCAGCTTTGAAAGAACGACGATCTTATTCTGAAAACCGTTTCCCGGTACAACAAAAAGACCATGCTCCCGGCGCGTATTCATGCCAACACAGGTAGAACCCGAATAATTGCCGGATCCGGCTCCCTCCAGCCACTCATATTTTGAAGCATCGACAATATTGTTTAAAACAGCGTTTTCTAGTCTGAACGGCATGTGATCTTTATTTCTGTACTTATATCAGGTTCTATTCATGTTAACAAAAATTAACATTTGATTCTTAAAAACGACCATTAATTATAAATTTTTCATTCATTAATTGCAATCTTTTTAATACGTTATAACGTATAATTTTTTAATTTCCGTGTATTTGTGATATATAGCAATCAAAAACTTTTGATTGCGTCCCCTTTATTGTCAAAAATGTCAAATATGCGATAAAGCCGCGTCAATTCAAACAAAGCCTGAACCGATTCCTGCAATCCGGAAATTTTCAGATCACCGTTATTAATGGTCGCTTTTTTAAGACCGGCGACCAGGACGCCAAGGAAAGAACTGTCAACAAAATTCGTTTCACTGAGGTCAACCACGATGCGGTTGGAACCGTCATCAATCCTGCTCACCAGGTCATTTTTCAACTGACCGGAAATCTCGACGGTTGCACGTTTTACTTTCACCGTAACAACCAGAATGCCCTCTTTCGTTTCAAAAGAATAATTCATAGTTTCTCTCCGCTTATTGTAATATACACACTTACCTCGGACGGATCAAAAGACTGTGTCACATTTTTTTCATTTTGGACCTGATGATCGGCGCATAACTGCAAATAATTAAAAATATCAATCAGTAATGTCAGACATGTCGTCCAATCCGCAAAGCGGATCATCAGGCGGGTCCATAGAAAATGATTCCCTGAAACGCGTTACATCTGCAATAAATTTACTGACTTCAACATCTCTGGCTTCCAGGATACGGGTTTCAGCTTTCATTTTAAGTGCATGTTCCAGCCGTTCTATCAGTTCAAAAAGGGTCAGGCCTTTACCGGATCCGATATTAACCGGACCATCGCAGGTGACACGGGCAGATACCATTTTGCGGAAAACGTCTACCACAAAACCAACCGGGATAAAATCAATTACCTGCCTGCCTCCATACACAGTCAGAGGTTGTCCTTCCCTTATGTTATTAAGAAAAATGGGGATAACCCTGTCATAATCACGCGGACCGTAAACATTTGCCAGCCGGAATATACTGAGTTCCGTTATTCCCATGCCTTTAAAAACCATACAATATGCCTCGCCGGCTACTTTGCTCGCACCGTAAACATTTTTTGCACGCAAAGGGTGATCTTCGTCAACCGGTATATATGCCGCTTCCCCGTAAGCTTCCCTCGAGGAAGTAAAAATCAGGCGCTGTACGCCCGTCTCCCTGGCACTTTTCAGAACATTAAAGGTGCCGGTGACGTTCGTTTCAAACGAATAATCTATATTAGTCACGGCTCCGATTACATTGGACTGGGCAGCCAGATGAAAGACAACCCCGCAGCCGGAACAGGCCTTTTCCATAAATGCATAATCACGAATGTCACCCCGGAGAAACGTAATCCGGTCATGCTCCAGATGGTTCTGAATATTTTTTATTTTTCCGCGTGAAAGGTTATCCACGACAACGACCGTGTGGCCGTCTTCCACCAGGGCATCGACAAGATGACTGCCGATAAAGCCCGCACCGCCGGTGACCATGATTTTCATTTAACAACTCCGGTAAAATTGAACAGCTGTTCATTTACATTTCAGCCATTCTAAAACCGGTACCGCTTAAAAGCAAGAAATTTATCACAAAAAAGCGGGAACCCCCTTGATAAATGAACTAATGTTCATTATATTGACACCATGAAATGAACTTATGTTCAATACAGATGGTCGATAAATGGAAGTTTTTTTCCAGAGGAGAGTCAATATGAGTACCTTTTCAGGAGGTAAAGCCGGCAGTGGCCGCGGTATGGGACAAGGCGGCGGACGCGGGCGTAACCGGGGTGGGGCTTTCGGGCCCGGCGGTTATTGTGTTTGTGCAAAATGCGGAGAAAAAGTGCCGCATGATCAAGGTGTTAAGTGTACCAATATTAAATGCCCTGCATGCGGACATACGATGGTCAGGGAAGAATTATTAAACAAGTAGAGGGGACCCATCCATGAAGAAAATCTTTGCCATCCCGACACAGGCCGGCTGCCTGTGCGCACACTTCGGCCATTGTGAAAAATTCGCGATTGTCGAGACGGTTGACGGAGCCATTACCAAAGAAGAATTTCAGACACCGCCGGTTCATCAACCCGGCGTCTATCCCCAATTTCTGGCCGGACAGGGCGTGCACGTTATCATTGCCGGCGGAATGGGACAAAAGGCCCGGCAACTTTTTGCAGAGAACAATATTGAAGTGGCCATGGGGGTCGATTCGGAAAATCCTGCCAAACTGGTCGAAGATTACCTGAAAGGGCAGCTGCAGACCGGTGACAACCTGTGTGATCATTAGCGGAACGGGCCATGAAGATTTCTATTGCAAGCGGCAAGGGGGGTACGGGAAAAACGACCCTTTCGACGAACCTGGCTGCCTATCTTTCAGAAAGCGATGATATCGTTCTGGTTGACCTGGACGTGGAAGAGCCCAATTCCGGGTTATTCATTCAGGGGGATCCTGTCCGCAGGGAAGAAAAATACAAGATGATACCGGAATGGAAAGGGGACTGCTCCCTTTGCGGAATCTGCCAGGAATCCTGTAATTTTCATGCCGTAATGAAACTGGGCACACAGATCATGGTTTTCCCCGAGTTATGCCACAGCTGTTACGCCTGTTCCGAACTGTGCCCGGAATTTGCCCTTCCGATGACTCCCATGCGCATTGGGGAATTGAATCACGTCAAAAGGAACAGCCTGGCTTTTATTGAAAGTCGTCTGGATATCGGACAGGAACAGGCCGTACCCCTGATTGCGCAGACAATTCAATATGTTGATAAACGGTTTTCCAACGATATTCTGAAAATTTATGATGCTCCCCCCGGCACATCCTGCCCGGTCATCGAAGCCCTGAAAGATACCGACTTTGTCATACTTATTACCGAACCGACGCCTTTTGGACTTCATGACCTCAAACTGGCGGTTGAAACAACCCGCGCCCTGCGGTTGCAATTCGGAGTCGTTATCAACCGTTACGGGATTGGGAATGAAGACGTCGTTCTTTACTGCAAAGCAGAAAACATTCCCGTACTGGCAAAAATCCCCAATGACCGGCGCATTGCAGAACTGTATTCGCGCGGGCAATTGATCTATAAAGCGATTCCTGAAGTTCGTCATCAGCTGGAATATATTATCGACCATATACGCAGCGTGTATGCGGGAGTATTGCCATGAAAGAGATCGTAATAATATCCGGAAAGGGAGGTACGGGTAAAACGTCGATTGCCGCCTCTTTTGCATTCCTTGCCGGCAGGGAGGCTGTTGTGGCCGATTGCGATGTGGATGCGGCGGATATGCATCTTTTACTGGAACCGGATTTCGGCCGGACCGAAGATTTTTATAGTGGCTTTCTCGCTGAAATCGATGAAACGCGCTGCACCGACTGTGGCGTCTGTGCGGAAATATGCCGTTTCGATGCCATTCCTGAAGTGGACGGTCATTTCCGGATTGACGCTCTGAATTGCGAGGGATGCGGCTATTGCGAGAAGATGTGCCCTGAAAAGGCCATCGCCCTGGCGGATTTGAATGTGGGTAAATGGTATATTTCGAAGATCCGTTCGGGCAGCACGATGGTACACGCCCGGCTTGGGATCGGGGCCGAAAACTCCGGTAAGCTCGTTGCGAAGGTCAAAGATGAAGCCAAACGCATTGCGGAAAGGGAAGGAACGGCATTCGTCCTGGTGGATGGGTCGCCTGGAGTGGGCTGCCCGGTCGTATCCTCACTTACCGGCGCCCATTACGTGGTTCTGGTTACGGAGCCTACTGTTTCCGGGCTGCACGACCTGAAACGCGTATGTGAACTGGTTCAGAAATTCGGCATACCGGCCGGTTGCATAATCAATAAAGCAGATCTCAATCCGGAAATGACAGAGCGGATTGAAGACTTCCTGAAGCAGTCAGATATTACATTAATTTCCAGGTTACCCTATGATGAAACGTTCACAAAGGCTATGGTAAACGGCCGGACGATTGTTGAATTCAGCAGAGACGGGCTGCGGGAACAAATGGAAAAGAGTTGGCAAAAGGTGGTGGAGGCTGTTGGGGAGGACTCTTTTAAGTAGGAAGTAGGAATTGGGGAGATAATACAAAATACAAAATAAAAAATACAAAATACAAAGTTGGTCATGCAGTTGGTCTTTGGTATTTGGTGCTTAACGAAAGGTAGGTAGCATAAATGAAAATTGCAATTACAGCGTATGGTGACGGATGGCGTGAGCAGGTTGATATCCGTTTTGGCAGGGCCAAAGGTTTTTTTATTATTGACACGGAGACCGGAGAGACATCCTATATTGATAATTCCAAAAACGTGGATGCGGCACATGGCGCGGGCCTCAGTGCGGCACAAGCCATTGCTGATGCCGGTATTCATGAATTGATTACGGGTAAAGTCGGTCCTAAAGCCGGATCGGTTTTAAAAACGGCCGGCGTAAAGGTCTTAGGCGGTATCGGCTATACGTCCATTGAAGATGCCTATGACCGTTACAGGAAAGGAGCACTTACGGAACAAGTCCTTTAACGGCCGCAGTCAGGACTGTTAATGGATTTGTGTGCTCATAACATTAAATCGTAAAAGAAGGAGAGCATTATGCCAGGAGGAGATCGTACCGGTCCACTGGGCGAAGGCCCGATGACCGGAAGGCAATTAGGTTACGGCGCAGGTTATCAGAGCCCCGGCTACACCCGCGGCGGCGGATGGGGCGGAGGTCGCGGATTTTTTGGCCGTGGACGTCGTTTCCTGGGCAGATTGGCCGGACAGGGCCGTGGATTCGGAGCGGGTTATATGGAAAGTGATGTGAATTATCCCGAGAACCAGCCACAGTCCACAGACAGCATCGAAGGTTTAAAATCGGATGTACAGGCACTGAAAGGGAGTTTGAAGACAATTCTGGAACGTCTGGACACTCTCACCGGCAGGCAGGAAGAGAAATAATACCCGGTCTGTTCTTATAACCAGTTAAGCGTCCCTGCTAAACTGCGGGGACGCTTAATCTTTAGTTTCCGTGCTGCGTTTGATTATCTTTTTCAGTAACACCGTTCCACTGTCCGTATGGTAGATAATCTTCCTGCCCTGATCACCACCTACATGAGAGCTGATAACAGGTATATGATGCTCCTTCAGGAGTTGCTCTGCAATCATGATATTCTGTTCACCGATCTTCATGGAATTTTTTCCACTGGTGAGGATAGTGGCACCACCAAAGATTTTCGCGCGGAGATCTTCCTTAGCACTTCCCGTCTGGAACATTTTTTCAATCAGTTTTTCCGTTGCAATATTTCCGTATTTAGGGGAATGGAGGCTTCTTCCATTCCAGAGAGGCAGGAGATAATGATTAATGCCGCCGGTTTTACGCACCTTGTCCCATATACAGACAGCGACACAGGATCCCAGTATGGTAGTTACCATGTGAGGTACGGTAGCTACAAACAGGTTTCCCGGGTAGAGGAAAAAACTTTTTCTGACAACATCCACATTTGATCCGCTGAGTATATTTTTCAACGCAATTCCACCAGGACCAGGTCGATTTGATTACCGGTTACAGGTATCTGCTTTTGAGAATTCTGCAATGCAGGCATAAAAATTATAATTCCTGTACATCATCGAAAAAAACTTCATCGCCACCTTCCCCGGTCGCCTGTTCCGTCAATTCAGTCGTATCTTTGGGCAGGGTCACATAAAACCGGTTACCCCTTTTGCTGTCACTTTCAACATGTATGCTTCCGCCGATCATTTCCAGCAGATCACGGGTCAGTGAGAGTCCCAGGCCATGTCCCTTATGCCGTTTTGTACTTCCTGTTTCCAGCTGTTTAAAGCGGTCAAATATGACATTCCTATTAGGCTGGTTGATGAGGTCGCCAAAGTTTTGGACACAAATATCGATTTTCTCCTCCGACTGTTCGCAACTGACCGTGACCTGAGAGTTTTCGGCACCGTATTCAATCGCATTGTCAATAAGATTAGAAAAAATCAGGTGTAATTTATCCACATCGGAATGAACAGTTACGGGGCCGTTTTCCCCTGTTTTAACGCTAATACGGATTTGTTTTTCATCAGATATGTGCCTGAAGGTTTCGACCACTGTCGTCAAGAGATCTCTGACAGATACCGTACCCATCGTTACGAAACATTCTCCGCCTTCGAGTTCTGCAGAGGTAAAAATATTCTTCAGTTGGAAATCGAGGTTGAAGGATTCACGGTAAATTGTCGAGGCAAATTTCACAACGGTTTCAGGATCGCTTTCTGCGATGGCATATATGGAACGGGCAAGCCCCATTATGGAGGACAGGGGATTATTGATTTCATTACGAATATTGGAAAGGAAGTTGCTTTTCAGAGCCTCGGATTCCTCCAGTTTTTTATTTACTTCCTTTAACCGTATCATCAGGCGTTCCGTTTCTGTCAGCGAGTTTTTTGTCTCGTTAAAACGTTGCCTGATTTCGTTTAACAGTTCATCGTCACTGAGTTTTACCACGTCATTCTCCCTGCTATTCGACTAATCACGACACATACTCAAAGCGACTGAAGCAATATTTTTAAGGGAAACAACTTTATGAGCCGCTCCGATTTTCACTGCTTCTGCAGGCATACCATATACGACACAGGATTTTTCGTCCTGGGCAATCGTCTGCGCACCGGCCTCTTTCATTTCCAGAAGGCCCCGTGCCCCGTCATCACCCATTCCCGTCATAATGATACCTACCGTATTTTTTCCTCCATACCGGGCTGCGGAACGAAACAGCACATCCACCGATGGACGGTGCCGGTTAACGAGGGGTCCTTCTTTTATCTCGGCATAGTACTTTGCTCCGCTTCTTTTGAGGAGCATGTGTTTATTTCCGGGAGCAATCAAGGCATGGCCACGGAGAACGCTGTCGCCATCCTCAGCTTCCTTTACAGTGATCTGACAAAGCCCGTTGAGGCGGTTGGCAAAAGCACGCGTGAAATTTTCGGGCATATGCTGAACAATGACAATCCCCGGAGAATCGGGAGGCAAGGCTTCCAGAAAAATGCGTAAGGCCTCGGTTCCACCCGTTGAGGCACCCACCGCAATAATTTTATCCGTCGTCTGCAGCATGGCACGCGACGCGCTTTTAGAAAGCACCGCATCAGCAGACAGTTTCGGCTCCACCTGTTTTTTTGGCGAGATTCTGTTCAGTTTGGCCTTTGAAGCAGCCTTCACCGCATCGCAAATAATAATTCTCGATTCTTCCAAAAACTGTTTTACCCCGAGACGGGGTTTCTGAATGATCTCTACAGCGCCGTATTCCAAGGCCTTTATGGTTGTTTCAGACCCTTGTTCCGTCAGACTTGAAACCATCACTACAGGCATGGGATGCTGGCTCATGATTTTCTGGAGGAAGGATATACCGTCCATACGGGGCATTTCCACATCCAGCGTGATCACATCCGGTTTAATCTGGCGTATTTTGCTCGCCGCCATAAACGGATCGGCGGCAGATCCAATCACTTCAATATCCGGGTCCGAATTCAGCATATCCGTCAACACCTGACGCACGACGGCTGAATCATCGACAACCAGAACGTTAATTTTCTTACTCATCCTTCCTCCTTACAATTTTCTGTATATTGTAGGAGCAACATTTTTAAATGGAACGTTGAGCCTGTTCAGTGTTTCCGAGTGGCCGATGAACAGAAAACCGCCGGGAAGCAAATTATCATAAAATTTTTCCATCAGTTCTTTCTGGAGATTCATATCAAAATAGATAATGACATTTCGACAAAAAATAACATGCACCTTTTCTTTTAAACGGAATGCGTCCAGAAAATTCAATTGCTGAAAAGAAATTCTTTTTCTAATTTCCGGTACCACCCGTACCAGATTCTTCTTTGGATCCTTATTTTTAAGCAAATATTTTTTGCGGAAATTCATGGGAACCGGCGCAACCTGCTGTTTTGTATAGATACCGGCCATAGCCTTCTCCAGCACTTCTGTTGAAACATCTGTTGCCAGAATGCGGTAGTTAAAATCCGGATTATCTTCCGCGAAGGCATTCAGGACCATGGCAATGGTATATGGTTCCTCGCCTGTAGAACATCCGGCACTCCAGATCCGTACCGGACCCTTTCCTTTTGCTTCAACGATTTCAGGAATTGCATTCCGGATCAGATAGGTAAAATGGGCGGACTCCCTGAAGAAATCCGTCTTGTTGGTAGAGACCGCGTTGACCATGTGCGTGATTTCTTCTTCACTTTCCGTTTCAAATATGTAATCACAATAGGTTTCAAAAGAATTTATACCGAGGACGCGAAGCCGTTTCAACAAGCGGCTCTGCAACATGGTCTTTTTAACCGGTGGCATTTTTATACCATAGCCTGTCTCGATAAATGCACCCAGCTTTCGGAAAACCCTTTCAGACATCTCAAGGTTGGACAGACTTTTTTCGGTTGTATTCATCAATTCATGTTCCTCCATGACCGGATTGTGTTAATGTCCTCAGGAGCGGTGTTGTAGTTGAAAGGTCAATCCGTTATCCATATATCACCACTTCCCTGTCGAGTCAGCTTCCCCATTGGCCCATATTACTTTGAGCATAATGATTCGTCTACACCATATTCAGCTTTCTGTTCCTCTGTCGGAGATATTCACTTTCGGTTTTAACAACAAGCTCTTCCAGTTTATTGACATCCAGAATCAGGGCCACCCTTCCGTTCCCCAGGATAGTAGCTCCGGAGAGACCTTCAACCCCTTCGTAAACTTTTCCGAGGGTTTTAATGACGGTTTGGTATTGACCGATGATGTTGTCCACTTTAATACCGGTTCGGGTATTATTGATGTTAGCAACTACAATTTGTTCGTACACAGGGCGTTCACCTTCAATATGGAAAAATTCCCGAAGCGAAATATAAGGGAGCATTTCACCCCTTAGCTCGATCAGTCTTCTGTCAGAGGTATTCCGGGACTGTCTATTATTAATTTCAAAACATTCTTCGACACTCGAGAGCGGAATGATATAATTTTCCCGGGCAACCTGGACATGCAGCCCGTCTATAATAGCCAGTGTCAATGGTAGTTTTATAGTGAATGTAGTCCCATGGTCTTTTTGACTTCGGATTTCGATTGTTCCCCTCAGCTTTTCTATAGCGGTTTTTACCACATCCAGTCCGACGCCACGTCCGGAAACATTTGTCACACTGGCAGCAGTGGAAAAGCCGGCCTGGAATATCAGCGCATAGATTTCCTGGTCCGTCAAATCCGCATCCTCCGTAATCAACCCTCTCTCCACCCCTTTGGCGTGTATGGCATCTTTGTTCATCCCGGCTCCGTCATCTTCGATTTTTATGACGACATGGGCACCGGCATGCGCTGCTGAAAGCCGTACATTTCCTTCCACGGGTTTACCCTTTTCCTGACGCGAATCAGGTTGTTCTATGCCATGATCGATACAATTCCTGATCAGGTGTACGAGTGGATCATTGAGTTGCTCCAGTACCGTTTTATCGAGTTCGGTCTCTTCACCACTGGTGGTGAAGGTAATGTTTTTATCCAGATCCCTGGAAAGATCACGCACAAGCCGGTTGAATTTAGAGAACAGCGTGCCGATGGGCATCATGCGAATGTTCATGGCACTGTCCCGCAATTCTCCGATAAGCCGATCCATCTCCTCAGCCAGTGCACGCAATTCGGGATCGGCATTAGCATTTCCCAGCTCATTCAACCGCGCACCGCTGGTTACCAGTTCTCCAACCATATTGACCAGGTTATCAAGCTTTGTCAATGGAACACGCAGACTGTTAACCTGCTGTTTCCCTGCCCTGTTTTTCCGAAGTTCATTCATGTGCCGCTGCTCTGAAAGGGCAGAGTTCACTTTTTCTTTACTGACAAGTTCATTTTCTACAAGCGTTTCACCGATTTTCTTACGATTTTTTAAAACGTTCCGAATGGATTCTGCATCCGTATATCCACGTTCAACCAGAATTTCACCGAGTTTTTTATGTGCTCCAGCCGTATCAAACGGTTCCGCTACCTGAATTTCTTTAATCTCAATATCGCAGTTATCCTCTACGAAAATAAAAACATCACGAATCGCGTCGATTCCTTTTGTAGTAGTAATAAAAATATCCCAGTGAATATAACATGCATCCGGTTCAATCTCCGACAATGCCGGTACCAACCCGGTTTGAGCAATCATACTGGATTCACCGAGCTCCCGCAGTTCATCGAGCAGGAATGCGGGATTCGTGCCATAGGAAAAAATATCCGGGTGAGGCTTAAAAAAGACAAGATAAACAGCAGGCTGGTTTTCTTCCGGAAGCGACTCCGCTTTATCCCCTGCGGACAGCTTTGCTTCCACTGGCTCTAAGGACAGCATTTCCTTAAAACCGGCCATGATAGCGACGATGCGTGCATCCTGCTGCCAGTCCTTATCGGCATTTTCCAGCATTTCAAGAATACAATCTTTGGCAGCCAGGGTTGCATCGATCAATTCACGGTTGACTTCCAGTTTATCGCTGCGCACCAGTTCATACACGTCTTCAATATGATGGGTAAAGGTGGAAATGAAGTTAAAACCAAACATGGCTGCAGATCCTTTGATGGTATGCAAACAACGGAATACGCTCCCGATATTGGCCTCATCATCAGGAATCTCTTCCAGAACGAGCAGCGACGATTCGAGTTCTTCCAGCAGCTCATAGGTTTCATCGATAAATTTTTGAATGATATGTTCCATCACCTTAATACCTTTTTTACAACGGCTACTAATTGTTCGGGCTGAAATGGCTTGACAATCCAGCCGGTGGCGCCGGCCGCCTTGCCTTCCTGTTTCTTCCCGGCCTGCGATTCTGTCGTCAGCATGATGATAGGAATATATCTGTATTTAGGGTTAGCCCTGATTTGACGGATCAGTTGAATACCGTCCATTTCAGGCATATTAAGGTCCGTTACAACCATATCGACCGACGTGCCGGCAAGTTTGTTTACCGCATCTTTTCCATTACTGGCTTCCACGATGTCATAGCCTTCTTTACTGAGGGTGAAGCTTACGAGTTGCCGGACACTGGCAGCATCATCCACCGTCATTATTTTTTTGGACATTAAATTCCTCCCGTGACCCAGAAACTGTTTTTTTCATTATCCATTACCGAACCATCTTTATATATCATTCCGTGGTATTCAAGGGCATTTCGGACCGCTTCGTTTTGGTGTCCTTTCAGTTGAATACCTGTATTACTCCTTTTAGCCTCTTTAAATGCGGAAATAATCAACTGGATAATGGAAAGATGCATATCTTTCGCTTTTTCCAAATTGATCGTTAACTGCGTTCCCTCTTCCAGTCCTTTCAACAGGTGCTCTTTAAATGCAACGGCTTCTTCGATTCCGACATTATCCTTTAATATGATGGAAACCACGCTTCCCGCTTTGTCCTTCTTATATGTGAGCATCGATTGCTCCTTTTAGAGTCACAATAGTTTTGCCTGTTCAGCCATTTAGTTCGTACTATTTGAAGAAATCTTTATTTTTTTATAGGTTTTTAAACAGTATGCACGGTTCTGCAGAGGAAAAAAATCTTCCTATGTTGATTTAAAGAACCGTCCTTTACCATTCCTTCCGACCAATAATTTTTACTTCCCATAGCAATCGGGTGTTGACTTTTGTATTTTCCAATCAACTTGTATTTGCAAATAAGTGATGACGTCGAACCGGGAGCATCGTATTTAATCAGGCAGGTGATGAAACAAAAAAAATCAGATTTAAAAAAAGCGATAAAAACGCTGGGTATTCCTGACGAAGCTTCGCCGGCTGAAATACGGAAATTATACAAAGAGTTGATTTTTCAGTGGCATCCGGACCGGTGCAGGGAAGACGTACAGACCTGCAAGGAGAAGCTGCAGGAATTGCAGGATGCCTACAAGATCATATTATATTATTGCGAAAATTACAGAATTTCGTTCAGGGATGACGATCTTCGCGGCTTCACCGACAAAAAGGATGCCCTTGGTTCGTGGCTTGAACGGTTCGGAGACGATCCCGTCTGGGGCTGACATACCCGCCCTGCTCCCTGATACATTCAGCCGGCCTTTTCAGGCAAGCTCCACTTCCTCTTTTTTCCTGGCCGATTCATAGAGTGCTTCCACAATGCGCATTATTTCGATGGCTTCTTCGGGTGAAGACATATTTTTTTCCTCACCGCGCATTACTTTGAAGAAATGACGGATTTCATTTTCAAACGAGCGCTTAAATTGTGGGGTATTCGATTTTGAGCTGAGCGGTGTAACATTTACCAGGTTTCCGTGCAGTTCCTTGTTTATCCGCAACGGATTCAGAAAGGCCGCGCCTTCTTTACCATAGATATTGGTATAAATCATATCATGTTCCAGAGGCATTTTCCAGCTCACTTCAATGGTAATTGTCAGTTTATTCACGGTTTCAATCACGGCCAGCGCACCGTCTTCCACATCGAGATCAGGGTTATGGCTGTAATCATAAAGACGTACCTTTTTGATCTTCGGCATACCGGTCAGAAAAAGGGCCAGATCCAGAAATTGTATCCCGAGGTCCATGAAAGCGCCGCCACCTGCCGATTTTTTCGTACCATGCCAATCCTGGATATCCGAACGCTCCCACTTTTTTATCCAGCCGGCTTTAATGTAGAACACCTCGCCCAGTTCGCCCTTCCTGATAAAATCCCGCGCTGTTATCACATCCTGCCGGAAACGGTTATCCATCCCCACCATGAGCGTCAGTTTTTTCTTCCTGGCCAGGGTCGACAGTTTTTCCGCCTCCCGGCTGTTCAGGGCAATTGGTTTCTCGACAAGCACATTGACACCACCGTCCAGAGCCATATAAGACATGGGGAAATGGTAATAATTTGGTGTGCATATATGAATGGCATCGAGCGATTCATTTTTAAGCAGGTTATCAATCAGGTAATACCAGCGGGGAATCTCAAATTTTTCCGTGATCCGGGAGACTTTTGATTTATCCACGTCGCAAATGGCAACAATTTCCACATCATCCAGTTGCTTTAAAACCGGTATATGAGCGACCTGGGCGATGCTACCGGCACCGACAACAGCGACTTTCATTTTTTTCATTATCTTCTACTCCTTTATGAACGCATGATAACCGACTGTTTTTAATATTTTTACAGCTTCTTCAGCTTTGATAAACGTCTCAAATGAAAGGCGGAAGACACCGCCTTCCTTCTCACGGATTTTTAACAGTTCTATATCCCGGATATCGATCTGCTCATCAGCCATCGCATTTGAAATTTTTGCCACCACACCCATTTCATCCGGCACATATACCAGAATATCCGTCAGGGGAGCGAGGAAACCTTTACCCGGTTTGGGTACCTGTGCCCTGTAATAATTGGATTTTGAAAAATCACCGGACAGGTCTGTCAGACGCTGTTTCTGCGATTGAAGAATTTCGATAAGCTTACCAAGGACCTGGTCAATATTTTCGTAATTGGAAGCGATGATTTCCTTCCACATCGAAAACGAACTGGAAGCGACACGGGTCATATCACGGAAACCGCCGGCAGACAGCTCGAAGTATGGTACATCTTCATTACTCAGTTCACCGGTCATATTAACCAGAGCGATGGCCAGCAGGTGGGGAACGTGGCTGATGACAGCCATGATCCGGTCATGTACCTCTGCGTCGAGCAGCATGACCCGGGCTTTCAGGCTGTTCAGCATAGGGATCAGTCTGGCATTCATAACCGGTCGTTGTGACCTGTTCACGTTGGTTAGAATATAAACGGCATTTTCATACAACAGGGGATTAGCGGCTTTTATACCGCTTTTCTCCGCCCCGGTCATGGGATGGCCACCGATATACATACCCCGGAAATCGAGATGCTGAACCATCTCGAACAATTTCCGTTTTGTACTGCCGATATCCGTGACAATGCAATCCTCTCTGACCAGCGGAGCCAGTAATCGGAGGTGTTGTTCGATGATCTCAATCGGGGTACACAGAAATATCAGGTCGGCGTCGGCGCACTGATCCGGCCAGGATTCGATCCTGTGATCGATAATGTCCGACTCCATGGCTTCTGAAAGGACTTCGGGATAATCATACCCGTAAATGGAACAGGAGCTGTTTTGTTTTTTCAGTCCAAGGGCAAGCGAAGCCCCCATGACGCCCAAGCCTGATATAAAAACCTTCATGGTAAACCGGTTCTACCTTTTAGCTGCGATACGCCTTCCGATCACATCGGCAATAACGCGAATCTGTTCCATCAGTTCTTCAAATTGTGAGGGGTACAGGGATTGTGCCCCATCTGAAAATGCCTTATCCGGCTGGTTATGAACTTCGATCATCAGACCGTCTGCCCCTGCCGCAACGGCTGCACGGGCCATTGGTATAACTTTGTCCCGCAGGCCGGTACCGTGTGAGGGGTCACCAAAAACAGGTAAATGGCTGACCTTGTGCACAATGGGAATCGCGCTGATATCGAACGTGTTACGTGTATAGGTTTCGAACGTGCGTATGCCCCGTTCACAGAGAATCACGTTTCGATTGCCGCCGGCGAGGATGTATTCTGCCGCCATCATCCATTCTTCAATTGTCGCAGCAAGGCCGCGTTTGAGAAAAACCGGTTTATCGATCTGTCCCAGGGCCTTAATGAAGGTAAAATTCTGCATATTCCGTGCGCCGACCTGGATAATATCCGTATACTCCATAATCATGGGCAACTGCTCTTTATCCATCACCTCCGTTATAACCGCCATATTATATTTTTCACCGGCATCTTTAAGCATTTGCAGACCTTTTTCACCCAGGCCCTGAAACGAATAGGGTGATGAACGCGGCTTGAATGCACCGCCCCGCAAAATCCGGGCACCCTGTTTTGAAACGGATTCCGCTATCGCAAATATCTGTTCTTCCGATTCAACAGAACAGGGTCCGGCCATTATAATGGTCTCTTCTCCCCCGATTTCAATCCCCTTGACATCGATAATGGTATCGGCATGCTGAAACTCCCGGCTCACCTGCTTATAGGGTGCCGATATACGGTAAGCGTCGATCACGCCCGGCATTACCTTCAGATCACGCACGTCGATCTTGGTCGTATCTCCGATCACACCGAGAACCGTGTGCTCCACACCTGTTGATCTATGTATATCAAATCCGAGTTCATTGAGTTTTTCAATGGTCTGCTCAATCAGCTTCTCATTGACATCCTTCTCCATAATCACGACCATAGATATCGCTCCTTCAAAGATTTACTTTTACTTTATCCAGATAGGTCTGCAGAATATAAACCGCTGCTATCTGGTCGATGGTTTTTCTGTTTTTACTTGGTTTTTTATTCAGTGCATGAAAATCACGTTCGGCCATCCTGGTAGTCAGCCGCTCATCTATCTCCTCAATTTTAACCGGCAACAACGCTTTCAACTGCGCAACAATTTCCAGGACTTCTTCTGTTTTTTTCGATTTCGTACCTTTCATGGTATATGGGACACCGACAACGACGCATCCGGCGTCATGTTCCTGAACCAGACGGTTCAAGGTTTCGGAAAGATCGTCAATCCCTCTGAACACCAGTGTCTGCAGGGGATGAGCCATCATACCGAGCAGGTCACTGATGGCTATACCGACACGCTTTTCACCAATATCCAGAGCCAATACTTTTTTCATCATGAATTGTATGTATATGCAAAACGGGTATAATTATTCACTGAACGCCTGTAATATATTGTTTTCTGAAGATAAAGACTAATCAAAATTAAAGGTTAATATAAATCACAAAATGAATCGGAAAACAGTATGCGGCAGAATTAAATAGTACTTTTCAGAACAGGCCGAAATTCAGATCGCTATTTTTCGTGAATCGGGTCCTTTAATACGTCCTTCAGAAGCTTACCGGCCTTGAAGTGGGTTTTACGGCGGGCGGGCACATAGATAATTTCCCCGGTCCTCGGATTGCGTGCCTTTGGTTTGGGACGTGTTTTTTTAACTTCAAAAACACCGAAATCACGAATTTCAATGCGCACTTCGGGATCAGCTTCAGAGAGCAGTTCTCTCAGGACCGTGAAAACAGCGTCAACGAACTTTTCAGCAGTGTATATTTTCACATTCAAATCGGGTTCTTTTTTCTGGAGTTCTATTGCCGTTCGCTTAGCAACATCTTTTTTCGTGACGGTCTTCATGCTGATCGTCCTCCCCAAATGGCTCAAAATATGAACTTAATTATTTAATAACATTAAAGATACAACAGCAAAAAGTTCAAATCAAGGGTTATATTCAATAGCTACAATTATTTAGAACGTTTTTTCCATTGCAAATCTATACAGTTTATCGGTCGATGAACATTAAACTTTACAATAATTTAGAGAAGTTTATCGAATTTAATGTTTCTTTTTGGAAACAAGCCGCTTCAGCTCATCGAGTTTTTGCAGTGCCTGGAGGGGGGTTATATTATTGGTATCGACTCCGGAAAGTTCTTTTTCAACTTCAGAGGGCTTCGGTGCTGCAAAAAGACTGAGCTGATTATTATCCACATTACGGCCCCGTCTGCGTGTGGCAATTTTCGGTTTACCGTTATTGGGAGAAAGTTCATTGGACTCCAGATTGAGGAGAATTTCGCGGGCGCGTTCAATAAGCTGTGGTGGCAGACCGGCCATTTCCGCAACGTGTATACCATAGGAATTATCCGTACCCCCGGCGATAATTTTTCTGAGGAAGACCACCTGGTCATTGTATTCCTCCACGGCCACATTATAATTCCGGATGCGCGGATACAGAATGGATAATTCGGTCAGTTCATGATAATGGGTGGCAAACAGTGTTTTCGAACGTATTGATTCATGGTTGTGTATGTATTCCGAGACGGCCCAGGCGATGGAAAGCCCGTCGAATGTGCTGGTCCCGCGACCGATTTCATCGAGCAGGATCAGGCTTTTACGGGTCGCGTTGTTAAGGATATTGGCCGTTTCGTTCATCTCAACCAGGAAGGTGCTTTCACCGCTGGCCAGGTTGTCAGAGGCGCCGACACGGGTAAAAATGCGATCCACTATTCCCACCCGTGCTTCTGCGGCAGGCACGTAGGAACCGATCTGCGCCATCAGTACGATCAATCCGACCTGCCTTAAAAAAGTCGACTTTCCGGCCATATTCGGTCCGGTGATGATCCATATTTGCTCTTTTTCATTATCCAGGAAGGTGTCATTGGGAATAAAATCTTCCGTCGGCGGCAGATTCCGTTCCACGACCGGGTGCCTGCCGTTTTTGATTTCCAGCACTTCACCCGTATCGATAGCGGGACGGATGTAGCCCTGTTTGCGGGCGGCAATTGCCAGGCTCAGAAAGCAATCCAGCTGCGCGATCAACCGGCTGTTTTCCTGGATCGGGCGGATATATCCGGCTACTTCCTGGCGTAATTCCTGAAAAATCCTGTATTCGAGATCATTTATCTTTTCTTCGGCGTTCAGTATTTTATCTTCCCATTCCTTCAGCTCGGGTGTGATAAAACGCTCCGCATTAACCAGGGTCTGCTTCCGGATATAGGTATCCGGCACCTTATCCTTATGTACATTGGTTATTTCGATGTAGTAGCCGAAGACCTTATTGTAATTGACCTTAAGCGTCGAAACACCCGTACGTTCCCGTTCCTCCTTCTGATAAGCGAGAAGCCAGTCCTTACCTGACTCCGAAACCCGGCGCAGTTCATCCAGTTCCTTATTAAACCCGCTTCTGATGATACCCCCTTCCTGGATCGTCATGGGCGGATTTCCGGCAATGGCGCCGGCCAGTTTTGCGATTAGTTGGTCCAGCGGGTCCAGTTTTTCGAAGTATGCCTTCAATACCTCGTAACCACTCCCGGCAATATGGTTTTTTACCGGTTCGATCACTTCCAGGGAATGCTGCAGGTTGAGCATATCACGGGCATTCGCCCGGCCAGTGACAATGCGGCTCAACAGGCGTTCGATATCAGAGACTTCCTTCAAAACGTCCGTCAGTTCTTCACGCAACTCCTCCTCATCATAGAAGGAGGTAACGATATCATGGCGTCTGATGATCTCTTCGGCATCCAGAAGGGGGTGTTGCAGCCATTGTTTAAACTGACGCCCTCCCATAGGCGTTCTGGTAAAATCGAGAACATCCAGGAGTGTATTCCGCGTATCGGTACCGGCTATGGATTCCACCAGCTCCAGGTTCCGGCGGGTACCCGCGTCCAGAATCATATAACGTGAAAGATTGACAACCTGCAGGCTGGTAAAATGATCCAGCCGTGTTTTATAGTTTTCCTGCAGGTAATGCATGACCACGCCGGCCGCACTCACACCGACCGTATAGTCTTCACAGCCGAAGCCTTTAAGTGAATGGGTATTGAAGTGATTAACCAGGACTTCATAGGCATAATCTCTTGAGAATACCCAGTCATCGCGCCTGGTAAATATGGAATGCAGGTGGTTTCGGGTAAGATTTTTCACCGTATCCAGATGTTTTTCAGACACCAGAATTTCTTTCGGCTGATAGCGCATCAGTTGTTCAAGAAGCTGCCTGTACTCGAATTCCGTTACCATGAAAGCTCCCGTCGACACATCGGCCAGGGCCATACCGCAACGATCCCCTTCGGGACAGACCGCTACCAGGAAGTTATTCGATTTACTGTCCAGAAGTTTATCGGACATGGTGGCGCCGGGTGAAGCGATCTCGACAACCTCGCGTTTGACCACTCCTTTGGCCAGTTTCGGGTCTTCCACCTGTTCACAGACTGCTACCCGGTGTCCGGCATTGAGCAGTTTCGGCAGATAAGTATCCAGTGCATGATAAGGGAAACCTGCCAGGGGGACATCGGCCGATTTACCATGGGCCCGTTTGGTGAGGGCGATACCCAGAATCTTGGAGATATTTTTGGCATCCTCATAGAACGTTTCGTAGAAATCGCCCATCCGGTAAAGCAGAATAACGTCCTGATACCCCGATTTAATGCTGAGGTATTGTTCCATCAGCGGTGTTGTATTGGAAGACTTTTTACTCATGCAGATTAAATTTTAAGTGGTGTTATCGGCAGACTGAAATAAAAGGTGCTCCCTTTTCCGGGTTCGCTTTCCACCCAGACCTGCCCTTTGTGCAGGGTGATAATTTCCTTGCAGATGGCAAGCCCCAGGCCGGTACCTTTGATAGCAGCGTCTTTACCCGCTTCGGTCTGTTCGTATTTATTGAAGACCTTCACCAGTTCTTCTTTTGCAATTCCCACACCGCTGTCAGCGACCCAGACATGGACCTCCATCACATCTTCACCGGAGATCTCGTTATGTTTACGGACCAGTTTATTGCCGATTGAAATGTTTCCTCCGGAAGCGGTAAACTTGATGGCATTGCTAATATAGTTATTCAGGACCTGTTCGATGCGCAGACGGTCGAACTGCAACAGGGAAATATTGGGATCCGTTTGTATCTGCAGATTGATACTTTTCTTTTTTGTCAGGACCAGGTTCTCTTCATATACCGTCTCCATCAGGGTATTGAGGGAATGCGTTTCGATAGTAATCTGGAACTTCCCCACCTCGAGTTTGGAAGCGGTAAGAAAATTATCGATCAGTTTCAGCACCTTGTTCACATTTTCCTTGGCGATTCCGAGCAACTCTTCCTGTTCGGAGGAGATCTGTCCGACCACCTGGTTCTTAACGATATCGATATATCCCTGGATAATATTCAGCGGAGAGCGCAAATCATGGACGATCATGGAGTTAAAATCCGCTTTCAGCCGTTCCAGCCTTCTTTGCGGGCGCTGATCGGCCAGGACCCCCAGGAAGCCGATTTTTTTCGATGTCTGGTAATACGGTGCAAGGTAGGTCTTGAAGGGTATATAATCGTGATTAGTATCCAGTAATTCGATTTCAATACCCTCTTCGTTAGTCTTCAGGGCCGTTTCAAAATCATTCTGATCGACTTTTATGGTGGCAAGGACATGCTTTTCGAACGCGTTGCGTGTCTTATCCGAACACAGATCGAGCAGATTCTGTCCCAGCAGATTGTCCGTGGACTCGTATTTCATCAGTGTGCTGAAGCTTTTATTGGAATAGATAATCTCGCCGCCGGCGGCACAGGCGACCAGTCCCATGGTCATGGTTTCCGCAAGCAGGCGGTACTTTATCTCCGAAGCTTTCAGGTTTTCATAGAGCGCTGCATTTTCCAGGGCAACAGCAGCCTGATTAGCGAAGTATTCGATACTTCTGACTTTTTCCGAAGTCGGGCGGAGCCGTTCGACGGGATCATTCACGATGATCACACCCAGCTCCTTCCCGCGGCTCATGATCGGCACCAGCAGCCAGTCATTGTCATTCCATTCCTTACCGATCGTCAGTTTAAAGCGTTGTTTGTCGGCGTCATCGATATGCCGGTGCATATAGTTATGATCGAAAAAATAGGAGTTACTGATGATAAAGCTCCGCTCTTTCACCACCGGATACATGCTGTCCGGGAACCGGTTATTGAGCTGAGCGAAAGCGACTTCCTGCATGCCCAGGGCGACTGCATTTTCATAGGTATTGAGATAGTCGTTTTTACGGTATACCAGGACAATATTCCAGCCGAGTGTCTTACGCAGTGACGATGCGATTTGCGAAAGCAGCTTATCGATATGGATGTCGAGGGTAATTTCTTTACCCAGTTTGAAGATACGGTCCAGTTGTTTAATCGTTTGTTGCGCCTGGCGCACCACCCGGCTTTCCATCAGCAGATTGGTCGCGCGGTGGATCAGTTGTTCCGCCTCCTGGATGGATGAGTTGGTAAAGCGTTTGACGAGGGTTTCGTTGGCGACAATAAAAAAACCTTTGATTTCATTTTCGATTTTCACGGTAAATATGAGTACCGAGGCGTATTTCCCGCCGGCCAGTCCGGCCATGGTTTCCAGACCGGGTGCTTTCGTTTCCACAAGGTTGTAATATTTACTGGGCTGCCGGGATTGCAGAAAATCTTCAAATTTTGGAAAATCCTTGATAAGCAGTACCGGTGGTTTTTCGTCTTCAAACAGATTTTTTTCACGGCCTGTTTTATAACAATATTGCGGATACAGAAAGCGGAATCCTTCGTTATAGTTGAAATAAATACAGACATCGGCCTTGAGATTGGATAGCAGTTGCTGACTCAGATAGTCGAAAATCTCATCTTCATTCAGACGTTGAAACAGGTACTGAATTTCGGATGTATCTTCGCGCACATGCCTGCGCGCGGACCGTGCGCCCTGGACATCCACGACACGGGTAGCCAGTGTACTGAACAGGAGAGAAAGATTGGACATCTGGTTGCGGGACAATTCATAATCACTGCCCAGTCCGATCAGAATCAGTCCCATATATTTATTCTGGGCCCGCAGGGGAAACTGGTAATAGAGGTCGGATTTCAGGTCAATCGCACCAAAAAAATCAACCACCTGCTTTTCCACGACCTGCTCGGTTTTCAGATAGGTATTGGAAAAGAAGTAGCGCTTCCATACCGGGTTATCGAACAGGGATTTATGGTTTTCCGAATAATTACCGTTTTTCAGGGCCAGTTGTTTATATTCCAGGTCCTGGGTGGTATGATTCAGCAGAAGGGTTATGAGGAACTCCGGTTTATAGTCGGTCATCACGAAATCATTGATCAGCTCGCACATGCGTTCCGTATCATGGACCATGCTCAGGTTGTATTGCAATTCGGATATATTCTGCAGTTTACGGATCTCCTCATCATACATCCGTATACGCCGGGCATTTCGCAGATGATAGCGGATTTTGAGTTTCAGTTCCGTAAAACCGGCTTTATCGCCGAGGATATCATTTATGCCGTTTTTCTCGAGTTCGATACGGTCATACAGTTCAAGATCCTTGGAGATAACAATGATGGGCATTTCACTGCCGAAGTGGCTGTCTTTTATGGATTTAATGGTTTTTTTCGAAGCCGCGGTCAGTGTTTCACCCCACACAATTATATCCGGCCGCAGGCTTTTGGAAAGGGTAAAAGCCGATTCCAGATTATTGGCCTGGATCACGGCGTATCCTGTTTCACGCAGGTATTCGGCAATGCGGTCCTGGAAAATAGAATTTTGGTGTAGTATTAATACCTTGTCTTTATAAATCATTGTTTCGGATGCTTCTTTCTGTTTTCATTATCCCTGTAAATATAGAGAATACCTTCCAGGCTTAAATCATGATCGGTGAACTGAATGCTGGTTGTATTGCCTGAAATGATCCTTGCCAGCCCCCCCGTGGCAACCACTTTCGCCGTCTGTCCCAGTTCTTCCTGAATCTGTTTCGTGAAACCTTCGATCATATGAACGGCCCCTCCCATGATGCCGCTCTGGATACTGTGTTCCGTGGTGGTACCGATAACCCGTTTCGGAAAATGCATTTCAACACGGGGCAGTTTTGCCGCTTTGCGATGCAAGGAAGCAATCGACGTTTCTATGCCCGGCGCTATGATACCACCCAGGTAATCGCCGTTGTGATCGATCACATCAAACGTGGTCGCCGTACCGAAGTCAATAATAATTAACGGCTTACCATATTTACGTATCCCTGCGACGGCATTACACAGACGATCCGCTCCTACGGCAAACGGGTCCTGATAGCGAATCTTCATACCCAGTTCCATGCCGGCATCGATGGTCAGCGCTTCAAGCTGCAGGTATTTCCTGCACATTTCCTGGTAAACCGACGTCAGGTCCGGTACCACGGATGAGATGCCCACGCCCCTAACCTTATCAAGCGACAGGTCATAATGATTAAAAAAATAGCTGAGCTGTGTACCGATTTCATCTTCCGTACGTGACGTATCGGAGGTCATGCGCCAGGTACGTTTCAGTTTCCCGTTTGAGCTGACGCCCACCACGGTATGTGTATTTCCGATATCGATAAGTAGTATCATCGTATTACGTTGTCACATCTCCGGCAATCAGCGTACCGATTTCTCCCGATTGCAGCCGGTATAGCAGGTGACCCGTCGTGGAGATATCCTCGAAATACCCTTCGAGCACCCGCCCGTTGATATGAATCTTTATCGCTCTACCAAATTGGTTACAATATTTTTTCCATTCATCGACGACACCCGAGTAATTATGCCGTACAAGCCGGAAATAATAACGTTCGAACGTATTCAGGAAATGGGCGATGAATTCCTCGAGAAGAAATTTTTTTCCGCAAGCCTCGTACAGGGAAGTCGCAAGCTCGCGGACTTCATCCGGCATTTCGCGCACCGGTGTGTTTACATTGACCCCGAAACCGAGGACCAGGGCGTCCACTTCCTTCCCGCGAAGAGTCGACTCTGCAAGGATACCGGCTAATTTGCGCTTTCCCACCAGCAGATCGTTGGGCCATTTCACTGCGATCTCCAGGCGGCTTAATCCTTTTTCATCCAGAAATGTCTGAATGGAATCGATCAGAATATTGGCGGCCGCCAACGTAATTTTCTGAACCGTATCGATGTCGAGCTCCGGTCGCAACAGAATGCTCAGCAACATATTCTCTTCGGCCTTCGCATGCCAGCGGCGCTGCTGCCTGCCCTTCCCCTTCTGCTGGAAGCCGGTCACTACAACCGACCCTTCCGGTGAACCATCCCTGGCAAGCTGCTGCAAATAGGCGTTCGTGGATGCAACTTCCGGGAAATAGATTAAATTGGTACCAAACAGATTGGTCAGGAGATGTTTCTTCAGAAGATCTATATTCAGCATTGCTCAGGCCACAATTGTAATGATGTATCAATTTAATATAATTAATTGAAATTACAAGACCTAAACCTATAAAATGTATTAAGTTAGCTTATTTATCGGCCTGTTTTTTCCATTCTATGCGGGAACCGACCCGGATATCGTACTGATCGGTATAGCCCGCAATGGTTTCAACGACGTATTGTGCCGGGAACCGTGACGGATAGAGCTGTTCGGACATGGGCGTCGTATACTTTTCGATGTTAACGATTTCAAGGTCGCTGTTGACAAAGATCATATCGAGGGATTTCGGCGTATTTTTCATCCAGAAATACCGCAGATCCTCATCATCATAAAGAAAAATCATGCCCTGGCTCTCAGAAACATCCTCCCTGAACATGAGACCTGTAACCTGTTCATATTCATCTTCTGCGATTTCGACCAGAAGGGTAATGATCTTTTTCCCTTCGGGTGTCAGGAATGTTACCTGACCATAATCCATATTTCCATGATCACCGTCACTTTGCTCCGGTTTCCCGTTTTGGGTCATATACCATACAATGACAGACGCTGCTGCGATTAAGACCAGCAGCGAGAGAACCGGCCAGGTCTTTCTGCCGGTTTTTCCCGGGGCAGGTGTTTTTTTTCTGTTTGAGCGGGTCATACCTTTTCCGTTGTTAGGGTCACCACCCATTTGAAACGGCCCTGTTTGAAAAAATAATCCAGCTGCTCCACACTCTGTTCCGCTTTCCGGAAAACCGATTCTTCCGTATTAAAGGCATTATGTGGTGTCAGAATGACATTTTCGCGTTTGTACAGGGCCAGGGTGGCTTCAATTTCTTTATTCATCTCAACCGGTTCACCACGGAGCCGGGTTGCGAGCGCCCCTTCGTTATCATAAACATCGAGCCCAACGCCCCCAAGGTGTCCCTCATCGATCAGCTTCAGCAGATCTGTTGACGGCGACATTTCCCCACGGGCAATATTGACAAACAAAGCACCTTCAGGGGCCTGTTTCAATCGCTTATAATCGAAATAACCCGTGTTTTCAGGGGTCAGGTTCATGGCACATACAATCACATCCGCCTGCGGGAGGGCTTCCCCGATGGAACGGTAGGTGACATCGTCATGCCGGGGATCGATATCGACACCGGTCACGTTCATACCGAGACCGCGGCCGATTTTAACAATCTCATAACCGATATTGCCGACGCCGGTAACCAGCAGGTTTCGTCCCCGGGTCTCCCGGCCGGTCAGGCCGTCGCGATGAAAACGGCTGAACTGCGCCTGTTGCAATGGGAGTTTACGCATCAGGGCCAGCCACAGCAGCAGGGCCTGCTCGGCCACCGAACGGTTGCAATAAAGTGGCAAATATCCGCAATGAACCCGGTTATCCGTGGCTGCAAGGTACCGTTTTAAATGGTCATAACCCGTACTGCGGGAAAGGATGGCATTCAGTTCGGTTGCCCATTCGGGTGGCAATGTTGATTGCGTTCGCGTGCTTATCACACTGGCAGGAGCGGCTGCGTGTCCGGCTTCCTGTATGGTTTTCCAGGTATAACCGGCAGCGATACCATCCGGAAGCACGCTCCGGATGGCGATTTCTTCTTCTTCAAAGGCTTCGTAAAAAAAAACGTCCAAAATTTCCGTCAACCTACAATTCTTTAATCAGATCCATGTACCGTTTATAAGGGATGGCGGTAAGGCTCTCTGCCTTTACGGCCCCTTTCATCATCGTGATCATTGACACTTTAGCGGCTTCTTCCTCATTGGGCGCTTCATAGATATCCATGAAATCGTAGCTGCCCAGTAACGCATAATGCTCCAGCCATTTGACATTCGGGCATTTGTCCTTTACCGTGTTCATCCATTCACGTCCCAGGTTTTCACGGGTATCAGCGTCGCTCATCATCCCTGAAGAAAGTTTGGTAAGAAGGATATACGTCGGCATGGCACCTCTCCCTTTTTAGATATAACAAAGATATCGCTCTATTCTACGATTTACGTCAAACTAACGCAAGAAAAAAGAAGAAACAGGGAACAAGGAAACAGGGGGCAGTCATCCCCAGGGATCTTTGTATGTGGAGACGTGAAGATCAAGATTAAAGATAAAAGATAAAAGATAAAAGATTGAGTCCCCTCCGAAAAGCACGATGGTGTCATGCTGAATTTATTTCAGCATCTCTAAGATCAATAAAAACAGTAGATCCCGAAACGAGTTCGGGATGACAACTCCGTAATTAGCACTTAGGGGAGGGTTATTTTTCACCCTCCAGATAAGCTTCTATCAGCCTTTGTGCCGCTTTGGTCGAGGTCAGTTCCCCATTGATGACCTGTTGCTCGATGGTATCCAGCATGCCGGCAACGGACGAATTCTTCCGGAAGACTTCCATGACCCGTTCCTGCAGCAGGGTATGCAGCCAGTCACGCAACTGCAGTTGCCGGCGGCCGGCGAATGTGCCATCGGCCTGCGTTTTTTCTTTAAAGGACGCGGCCATGGACCAGATCTCCGGTATGTTGTCACCGGTCAGGGCGGAACAGGTCAGCACCGGCGTTTTCCAGTTTTTCGTGGAGGGCGGTAGATAGTGCAGGGCCATTTCCAGTTCCTGCCGGGCGGCTTCGGCCCGGGTTCTGTTATCGCCGTCGGCCTTGTTCACCACCACCAGGTCGGCCAGTTCCATGGCACCCCGTTTGATGCCCTGCAGGTCATCCCCCGCCCCGGCAATCTGCAGGAGGATGAAAAAATCGACCATGGAGCGGACCGTTATTTCGCTCTGGCCGACGCCGATGGTTTCGACGAGGATCACATCGAATCCGGCGGCTTCACAGAGCAGGATGGTTTCCCGCGTTTTACGGGCCACGCCGCCCAGGGTGCCGCCCGAGGGCGAGGGACGGATAAAACTCTGCGGCGCGCGGGCCAGTTTTTCCATGCGCGTTTTATCCCCCAGGATGCTGCCGCCGGTCAGGCTGCTGCTGGGATCGATGGCCAGCACCGCCACCTGATGGCCCTGTTCGATCAGGTGCAGGCCGAAGCTTTCGATGAATGTGCTCTTCCCGGCACCCGGCACCCCGCTGATACCGATGCGTATCGACTGACCGGTATGGGGCAGGATAGTGTTCAGCACCTTCTGGGCAAGGGTTATATGGGTTTCGGCATTGCTTTCGATGAGGGTGATGGCCCGGGCCAGGACGGTGCGGTCCCCCTTCAGCACACCTTCCGCATAATCGGTGTTGTTCAGTCTTTTCCGTTTACGGTCTGTCTGCCCTTCTTCTTTTTCCTTTTGTTCCATCCCGTCATGCCCGCCTTCGACGCCGTCGAGGATATTTCCGGCGAAAGCAGGACCGGGATTTTCCGGTGTCCATGCCGGCTTTTGCTTTTTCTTCGTCATTTGTCTTCCATCCCCCGCCAAATCGTGATTATTCGCATCGGAAGTAATTTCCGAATCAATACGTCAAAAGTCCAGCTTCATTTTGCGCAAGCCAGCAGGACTACTTTACTCCCCTGCATTCGTAATGATTCCGCAGAATCATGCCTTAATCAGAAATATATAAAGATGTAGTGTATACACAATAACTGTATACTCGAAAGGGGTTTATTTCCAAGGATTCAGCATCGGGATGCCAACCGCTGCCATGTCCTTCGTATTTCTGGTCACTAACGTCATCTTATGCGTCAAGGCTATAGAACAGATAAAACCGTCAATTAATGACACAGGCGCACCGGATCGTTCTGCAGCGCTCTGAATCGATCCCCATTTTTCTGCTGCATTTAGATCGAAAACAAGAATTCGATTTTCAAATCGATTTTTTAAATCGATATTGATCCAATCATGAAGTTTCGTTTTCCTTTTGCCGGCAGGTAATTTTTCTATTCCTTTATGTAATTCTGCTATCGTAAAGACAGATAAAAACAGCGATTCTTCAGGAATTCTGGATATCCAGCTAACAACTTTCTTTTCCGGTAATTTTTTGACTAGCTCAGAAATGACACATGTATCGAGAAGATAGTTCATAATTCGATATCCCGGGGTCGTTCTTTTTTCCTGTCGATCTCTAAATCGATTCCCGTTAGTGGGCTTTTCAAGAAGAATTCCAGTAAATTTGTATTAGGTTTAATGAGTTTTTTGTACTCAGAAATAGATATAAGTACAGCGACTTCTTTTCCATGCCGGGTCACAATTTGCGGACCGGTATTTCTTGCTAAATCGACCAGATAACTAAACTTATTTTTTGCCTCTTGTAATTGCCAGGATTTGTTTAACATCTAGCATCTCCTTATTTTTCTGGCTAGTCTAGCCAGAATTTAGGGTGATTTTTTATCCATGTCAACAGTCCCGTTGGAATAATACGAGTGGAGTACCAGGCGGGTCCGGGGCGGTTTTAAATGACACAATCACCTCCTTAAATATGCCCTGCTGCGGTTACATATCGTTTGAATCATTTGGTACAATGTCATTTTTAGATCAGACAGGATCACACGATGAACAGGATATGATTTCTTTTAATGTATTTACGTTCCGTAGATTAGAACGCTTTGTCACTTTTATGGGATGTTTGGATATTGATATTGTCGATCATGTTATCCTGTCTGATTTTTTATACACCGGGTATCATAGGATACTATTTAAGCAGCAGCATACGTCCGGTCAACATCCGGTTTTCCGCTCTCATCCGGTATACATAAACCCCGCTCGAAAGGTCATTGCCGTTGAAGACAACCTGATGACGACCGGCTTGACGATAACCATTAACCAGCTCGTTTACCATCTTGCCGCTGACATCATATACCGTGACAGTGACATGAACCGCCTCAGGCAGATCAAAAGCAATCTGGGTTTCCGGATTGAACGGATTGGGAAAATTCTGATATAATGCCATGCTTTCGGGAATAATCTCATTGGTATTCTCATTAGATCTGTTTTTCTTGGATAGCTTTGATACGGTTTCATCGTTGAGAATCGTGACTACCTAAATCGGTTTTGATAAAATATGGCGCAGAATTGTATTTTGTCCACACAGCGCCGTTTTGGGAATCGTGAACGATATTGGGATAGTTACCATCAGAAAAACTGGATTCCGTCCAGTTATATCCGTTTTTACTACGGCAGTAAATATTACCGTTCTTTTCGTAAAAAACGGAGACATCACTTCCTTTTCCAAGCGTGGCATTACCTTCGATACTTTCATTGATTTCCACAATATAGAAATTAAACTGCGAGTAGCTTTGATTTATATCGAAATAGCCGTAACCAATGGTTGGTGTGCCGTCTCCCATCGGCCCCATTGCCATCATTTCGCATTCAAAACCAACATGACATTGGTTACCGTATAAAGTCGCGGAAGGCTTATCATGGTTTGTAAAATCCGGCCAGACTGCCAGCGTCTTCTCTGAGGACCATGTTCCGGAAGATGAGCGAATACGGGTTTTCAATTGACCGTTTTTTGTCCATACCAATGTAACTCTCGAATCATCTGATGAACAGGCTGGTGTCGGATAGTTGTTTGAGCCTCCCGGCACTTCAATTCCTGCACTGGGAACGTTTTGTGATGCAGGAAAATTGGAAACATAGATTTGATAATTGCCACTCTCTGTTTCCTTTAATCGCCAGGCCGTTACAAAACCTGCCTGAGATTGATCAGAAATACCGGAGGCGGCGACAACAGGACGGGCCTCACCAAATCCATAACCCATAGATCCAGGATTGTCCCAGTACCATTCACCATTCTCAGAATAACGTTTTCTGTAATAAACCTGTGTTAAACCAGGAGGTGCGGTGTTGACCTTTTCCCATACCGCTAAATAAACGCCAAGTTGCCCCAGTGTGCCGTTGTAAGCAAGTGAAGGATTTTTACAATTTCCATCTCCAGAACTTATTCGTTTCTCAGGCTGCCAGCTTTGACCTGCATTTAAGGAATAGGTGTACCAGATTTCCCCACCATCTTCATATACCATGTGATAATGGTCAAGCCCTCCGCCGTTTGTTTTAACTATCCGGCGGCCGTTGTTGTAGCCGGTGGCCCGGGCTTTGTCGGAAATGCCTTGGCCTTTATAAACGGCCTCGGCAGCGGCATCGGGTTGCTGGAAAACTACGGCGGTTTCGTTTTGATCGGCATGCTCAAAATCCACGTCCGTCCCCTGCCAGTTTTGGAAGTACCAGTCTATGGTTTGTCCGTGTTCGGTGGTCTGTTGAGTTTGATCGGCTTTGACAGAGTAAATTGGTAAAGTAGGATCAAAAAATTCATTCTGATGTAAAAAGACGCCGCCATAATCTTGGAAATTTCCGTTACCGGGTGTAAAAGGGGAACCGTAACTATTAAAATTACCGGGTTGGCTACCATCCGCATATTTAAACCAGGGATCTTTTAATTTAATCTCACCGTGGTTTGTTGAAGAAATAAAATCTGTTTGAATTGTAATCATATCTAAATCAGAGAATTTTGCTTTTTGAGTTCCTGTATTTTCATATCCACGAAATTGGGTTTGTACTTTGAAATCACTATTATCATCATTCCAGTGATGATGCTGATAATTAATTCCCGAATTTTCCCAGTCTAATCTTTTTTCTTCTAAAGTTTCTGCAGTATGAATTACCTCATTGGCCAGTAAAGGTAGCGACTCCCCGGATGTAATCGAATGAGCGTTATTATCACTATCAATAATTTCAAATTCTCCCCCTAAATTGGTATCATCATCATCCTCTAAAATATTACTAAAGGTTACTTCGATTATTGAGCCTTCTTCCAGATATAAAAGGTCAGCGATTCGTTCTGCCATGTTTTGACCTGTTATTACATCATTACCGGTTGGGAAAATATCATGAAACCCTTTATCTTCACTTACAACCACCACATCAAACATTGTATTGCCATCTCTTATATCCAGTGCACTTTCGTAAGGAATAAATGTAGGATGCCTATTTGTACGTGTAACTGTATACGTGCTTCCAACTAAAAAACGATCGAACCATAATAAAGACAAGCTAACAAATTCGAGTAATAAATTATTGTCTATTTCCAAAGCCTCCGCAATAGGATTAAAATACCCATAGGCCATACCGGTTGTTTTGGGCAAATAGGAACCCGCATGTAATTCAGGATCCCCGCTTCTTAAATCGAAAGATTCGGTTGGAGAGTCAAAAATGACGCCATCTGATTCTATCTTTAGCCAGACTCCGGTATGCGTATGGGGAACATTTGGAGCAAAGGCAACGCCAATATTTGAAATTCCCTCGTGCGAAGGATAACCATTTCCTAAATAGCCCATAAAATTCAAATTATTATAAAAGGCTTCATGTGTATTTTGCGTATCATAAGTATTGTAAATCAACATTTGTTTTGCTGCTAAGCTGTTAAGCGATTCATTAGGGTCTCCATCATCTTCTTCGTCAATCTTATCCTGAAATCGTCTTTGCATGGTTGCCCCTTTTTGTGGAGAATCCATAGATAAAAATGTGATACCGGAAGCGGTGTTCCTGCATCTTCCATACTCACAAGAGAATACCGCGAAATAACTCCGCCCATGCTCAATCCAATTAATATTATTTTTTGACTTCCTTGCTGGATACTATACATATAATTAATAATACTAATTAGAATATTCGCGTTCAAAACAATATCCTGGCCTCCCTCCGCAAAATTGACTATTGCCACGTCTGCTTCGCGCGATCGGATTTCATCTAAAAAATTTTCCGATCTTTGATAATAATAGTATGGCTCTGTGCGATTATCGGGATCAAAACCTTCGACAATAATCACAGGACGATCCACCGGATTTGTACCCCCCTGCCATAAATCGATTATATTTCCTGTGCCGTCTGTATATCGCTTTGTTTTCGAAGGTACTATATCAAAGGAGAAATGAGATCGGACTTCTTCAGAATCAACAGTATACCATCTAACTTCAAGGTCGTAAATACCAGTCCCTGGCCAATCAATTAGTACAAATTTTGTTTCATCACCGTCTATACTTTCAACGTCATGCCAAGATCCACTGTCAATGCGGTATGAAACATTGCCCATCACATAGTTCTTCACTTTGAAACGCACTTTTGTTTGACCATAAACCGCAAAATGATCTCTCTGTCCTTCTCTCACATATACTGTTACATAGTCTGTTAAATCTGTTGTTTCTTGCCAAGATTGACCCAATATTATATTGGCAAAAAATAGAAAAAAATTGTTTTCGATAAAAATTTCATTGTTTGTCTCCATTATTTAAAATTCTAGTACCAATTGCTATTGCAGCTATAGAGTTGGATGTTTCGCCAACAGCTACAACTATATTTTCTTTTACATCCATAGAAAACCAATAGCCGCTTTCCGTTGATAACTCATCATACTTATGCCAGCTTTTGCCATTGAAGTGGCGTATTTCATTTTTGAACCCGGCAACAAATAAATCATTACGCGAACTACCGCGAATAATCCTGGTTTCATTTGGTAAGCCAGGCTCATTATTATAATCGAACCAGATATTTTCAAGGGCATAGGTGGTATAATCTGCCGGAGTGTTATAAACTCTTCCTACAGAACCAACATAAACTGTATCAGGATTATCAGTCCAAACCGATCGGAAAACGTAAGAAATGATGTTATGCAAGGGCGGTCCGTCATTGACCCTGGCTACTTTCTCAAAACCAGTACCTGATTTCCTTAAAAGAATTGAACCTTTAACTTGGTCAAATCCAGCAACCCAGACAACAGAACCATCCGGGGAACCCCAAACATCGGTTAATTCTATGTAAGTATCGCTCTCCAATTTTGTCCAGTTTTGACCGTCGTAATAAGCTATGCTTCCTGATCTTCCCACAAAATATATGTCTTTTGACGAAGTCCCCCATATTTTTGAAAGGGATATAGTCGGATCAGTAGTTTTTCTAACATCAAATATTGACCAAGTAGATCCGTTACCATGGATTGGCAGGCTTCCTACAAACCATATATCCGTGAGCGAAAAGGGGAAAACTCCTTCTAATTCAGGAGTAATTATATTGTCTCTAAAATTTACAGATATTCTTTTTAATTCCCACTTTACACCATCCCAATTCATAGCATTATAATGATCCACCCAATTTCCGAGTGAGTCATATCGGCCCGTTTCTTCAGTTCGTATTTCACCAACTGCCCATATTTCGTTATCTACAATTGCAACATCATGCAAAATGCTAGGATATCTACCAAATTCAAATGTTTCCCAGCTTATATCATGATTCGTCGTGTCCGGTTCATCATCTGGCGGAGGCGGCGGAGCGGTTGACTCCGAACAGGTATTATACAGCAGAATGGCTATTAGCAATGTCAGTAAAAGTATAATCTTTTGCATTAGTTATTCCTTTTTTGCTTGTTTTCAAGCGCTTCTCATATAGAGAATTCATTGCCGGCCTGTCCCGGATTTACCCGGGATTTATCCGGTTTTGGATTCCCGATTTGCCAAATTTAAATCAAAATCATAAAGTGTTAACTTATTAGCTGATTTACTGAAAATCCAACTGTCCGTCCAATAAGTGATTTACATAATCTCTGTGGAAAAACAGCGCTGATTTCAGTAAATTGGCGCAGCGGGAATTTGGTTCATCAATTGTCCGCATTTGACCCGGAGTGTGCTGCTAACACATTCCGGGTTATTTAGCGCCTGAACATACGATCACCTCCTAACTATAAATTGGATGTTTGCGAATTTTGTGTTCGACTTACAAAAAAGTATAAGGGAAATCTAAATATTATGCGAAAACAACTATTAGTTCTAGTAAGATGAATAATTCCTGGTATCAATAAAACATAAAATTTAAATTTCATATTAGTTAGCGCTTCCCATGTAAAATAAGCGCCGTGTTTAATCCAAATACATATCCGCAGATAAATACCTCATCACCTACCTGCTGAACTCCATGATAGCGTCCGTCAAGATAAATCCAATCGAAATATTTTTTCATTGAATTGCCGTTGTAATGCAATACTAGATCTCGAGTACCTACAGCGAAGTAATCATTTTGATTTGTTCCATTTATTGCTAAAATCGCTCCCTGGTCTTCTTCGTTGACATAGGAATATTGGGTAAAATCTTTTCTTGAATGACGTACTATTTTGGTTGTAATAAATCCATCAAGCGCGATATATAAAGAATCTTTCAGGCCAAATATTGCTATTGGTCGTTTATGATCATTGCCATTACCATATAATGGACTGTTTTCACTAAACAATGTTTCCCATTGAGTGCCATCATATTTCAAAACAATACCAAAATACTCTTGTTCATTAAAGCCTACTGTCCATACTTCTATCTCTCCTGTTTCTTCATCTACAGAACCCCAAATATCCTGGAAATCCATTGTGGTACCGGATTCCATTTGGTTCCATGTTTTGCCGTCATAGTGTACAATCAATCCATTCGAGCCAACACCGAAGATATTGTTCTCGGACGCAGCCCATAGGTGATAAACTGAACCATAAGTCCAGGCATCATATGATCGATGTGCAATATTACCTTTATAATGATAAATGCTGCCTCTACATAGATAGATTGAATTTTCATTAAAATACCAGATCGCATTAATTGGATTTACATCAGGAGGATTATGATCGTACTTTAACCAAAAACGTTTAAAAGTCCACTCGTTTCCATCCCATTTTATCGCATTATAACGTTCAACATAATTCCCAAGGCTATCTTTTTCGTCCGTGTATATTTGCCCTACAGCCCATACATTCGTATCGGAAACCGCAAAGATATCCCACAAATAGTTTGAATAAAACTGTTTGGTTGGAAATTCATAGATCTGCCAGGTGAAGGCATGGCTTGTGGTATCCGGTTCGCCGTTGTCAGTAGGTTTGGTCGGCTCACAACAGGAACTAAGAAATAAGCATGCGCTAAGCGAAACAAAAGTAATTATAGAAAAAAGCATATGCTGAGCCTTTCCGGGTACCAGACCGGCCAAACCGAAGTGAAAAAAGATAAAACCTCTCATATTATTTCCTTTAGTCAAAATTTCTACAAGATATACCATGGTTCTTTGCTTTTGATTCATGAATGATATAGCATTATGGAAATAAGTAATATAAAACGCATGTTTATTTCCTCGTTTTGTGCAAGTAAGTTACACCCGTTGTTCTGCTTCATCGCTTTTTGGAATTTTAACCAGAATTTATTGCTATGAAGCAGAACAAAACAATTATAGTTACAATGCTCACCTGGTTTTAATATAATTTAAATGTGACCACCTCTTTGAACTTTTAATAATTTTTGATTTGAGATGTATCTTCATGAAAATAGAAAGAAATAAGTTTAGCATCTGCTTCTCCTTTTCCATCCCTTACAAAGCACTGTACCCAGGGCGTATCAGTTTCAAATTCATTCTATACAAAAACGGTGCCAAAAACAATTGATCTTTCTAAAAAAAAGGGGTAAAGCCCGTTCCTGCAGGGCTAAAAAAGGTTGAGGCACATGGCATGACAAAATTCGTAAGGATCATTTCATGCCAAAAATGTGAACAGGTGTTCACATCGATGTGAACAATCGTTCACATTTTATCATTTTTCGGGTCAAAACAATGCAGATTTGATGAATAATCTTATCGTTTGAATCATTTTGTACAATGTCATTTTATATCAGACAGGATCAAACGATAAACAGGATGTGATGCCTTTTAATGTATTTACGTTCCGTATATTAGAACGCTTTGTCCCTTTTATGGGATGTTTGGATATTGATATTGTCGATCATGTTATCCTGTCTGATTTTTTATACACCGGGTATGATAGGATACTATTTCAGCAGCAGCATACGTCCGGTCAACATCCGGTTTACCGCTCTCATCCGGTATACATATACCCCGCTCGAAAGGTCGTTGCCGTTGAAGACACCCTGGTGACGACCGGCTTTACTTGTCCATTTAGAAGGGTAAGATAAGGTAAATACGTAAGTTAAGGATAATATCTGTAAATATCTTTACGATGCAACACACGTTCAAATATTATGGTATCATCTTCAACTTTTAAACCGACGCGATAATCACCGAAGCGGATCTTATAATAATTACGATGATCCTTTAGTTTTTCAATTTTTCCAAATGCGTGGATAGAATCCGATTCAGGGATTGTGCTAAAAACATATGATTCAATTTTAGTTCTGATAGTGGCAGGTATCGCGGATAATTCTTTAAAAATTTCTTTCTGTATCTAACCTTCAAGCGGGTTTTTCCAGACTCGTGTAAAATTGACGAGCATCATCTAAATCCAGCGTTTCATCACCTTCGTTTTCTAAAATAAGTTTGTAAAGCGCAAAATCCTCTAATGCTTCCTCAATTTTATTAAAGGTATCTATATCAAGTTGCACGGCAATTTTATTATTGTTTTCATCAACTATATATTTTCGTTTAATAGCTTCCATAAAATGATCTCTCGTTAAACCTTAGAAAAATTATAACATTTTTTGAGTCTAAACAAATTTCATTTGATAAATAATGTTATCTTTTGAGATAAGAGTCGGCTCACTGCGCCCCTAATGGGCTAAAAAGATAATTTATCATGACAGACCATCGCCGGATTCCGGCACACAGACGTCTGGTACGGATCGTTGTGATTATACTATTTGAAATACGGGACCGGGCGTTATCAAAGGACATGATCACACGATAAACAGGATGTGATTTCTTTTAATGTATTTACGTTCCGTAGATTATAACTCTTTGTCCCTTTTATAAGATATTTAGATATTGATATTGTCGATCGTGTTATCCTGTCTGGTTTTTTACACACTGTGTATCATAGGATACTATTTACGTTTAGGAAATTTTTCCGGAAGGCCCGATGCCTGCTCATATTTCATCTACCCGCCGGAACAGCTCCCGCATGATCTTTTCGGCGGCCACCGGAATGACCGTGCCCGGCCCGAATATGGCCGAGGCCCCGTTGGCTTTCAGAAATTCATAATCCTGTGCCGGAATAACACCGCCGATGACGACCATGATATCCTCACGGCCGCGCTTCTTCAGTTCTTCTATAAGCTGCGGTAATAGTGTTTTGTGCCCGGCCGCCAGTGAACTGATGCCAATGATGTGCACGTCATTCTCCACCGCCTGACGGGCCGTTTCTTCCGGTGTCTGAAAAAGAGGACCGATATCGACGTCGAAACCCAGGTCGGCAAAGGCCGTGGCGATGACCTTGGCACCGCGGTCATGACCATCCTGACCCATCTTGGCCACCAGCAGCCGGGGCCGGCGCCCTTCCTGACGTTCGAACTGAACGGTTAATTCTCGGACTTTCTGCACATCTTCCTCCTCACCAAAAGTACTGCTGTAAACACCGGAAACAGAGCGGATCACCGCTTTATGACGCCCGAACACCTTTTCCATCGCTTCGGAAATTTCACCCAGCGTGGCCCGGGCCCGCGCCGCTTCCACCGCTAACTGTAAAAGATTACCCCGTCCCGTTTCGGCACAGGTCGTCAGGGCGTTGAGCGATTGTTGAACAACGGCTTCTTCCCGCTCTTTACGCAGTGCCTTTAGCCGCTTAATCTGTGTTTCGCGCACGGCCGTGTTATCGATTTCCAGGATCTCGATCGGATCTTCCTTGTCCAGGCGATATTTGTTGACGCCGACAATGGTTTCCTGACCGGAATCGATCAGCGCCTGGCGACGGGCCGCCGCTTCTTCGATGCGCATCTTGGGCAGGCCGGTCTCGATTGCACCGGCCATGCCGCCCAGTGATTCAATCTCGTCGATATGCTTCCAGGCTTTGTGATACAGTTCATGGGTCAGCGCCTCCAGGTAATAGGAACCGCCCCAGGGATCGATCACCCGGCAGATCCCGGTTTCTTCCTGCAAAAACAACTGCGTATTCCGGGCAATACGCGCCGAAAAGTCGGTGGGCAGGGCGATGGCTTCATCCAGGGAATTGGTATGAAGCGACTGCGTATGCCCTAACGCCGCAGCCATAGCCTCGACACAGGTCCGGGCGACATTGTTGAACGGATCCTGTTCGGTCAGGCTCCAGCCGGACGTCTGCGAATGGGTGCGCAGGGCCATGGACTTGGGATTTTTGGGATTGAATTTCCTGATCATCTGCGCCCAGATCAGCCGTGCCGCCCGCATCTTGGCGATTTCCATGAAGTAATTCATCCCCTGGGCCCAGAAAAAGGAGATGCGCGGAGCAAAGGCGTCGATACCGATCCCGGCCTTGATGCCGGTGCGAACATATTCGAGCCCGTCGGCCAGTGTGTAGGCCAGCTCCAGGTCGGCCGTGGCGCCCGCCTCCTGCATATGGTAACCGGAGACACTGATGCTGTTAAACCGGGGCATATGTTGTGACGTGAACGCAAAAATATCGGCAATAATGCGCATCGATGGTTCCGGGGGATAGATATACGTATTCCGGACCATGTATTCCTTGAGGATGTCGTTCTGGATGGTACCGGCCAGGTCTTTCGCCGGCACGCCCTGCTCTTCCGCGGTGACGATGTAGAAGGCCATAACGGGCAGAACGGCGCCGTTCATCGTCATGGAAACGGAAATTTTGTCCAGAGGGATATCATCGAACAGTATTTTCATATCCAGGATCGAATCGACGGCCACGCCGGCTTTGCCGACGTCGCCGATGACGCGGGGATGATCGGAATCGTAGCCGCGGTGGGTGGCCAGGTCGAAGGCCACGGAGAGCCCTTTCTGTCCGGCCGCCAGGTTGCGGCGGTAGAAGGCATTGCTCTCTTCGGCCGTGGAAAAACCGGCATACTGGCGGATGGTCCATGGACGCATCACATACATGGTGGCATAGGGACCGCGCAGGAAGGGCGGTATGCCGGCCGTATAATGAAGATGCTCCGCCTCTTTCAGATCCAGATCCGTATAAAGCGGCGCAACCGGGATCTGTTCATTGGTCATCCATGTACTTTCTTCAACGGTACTTCCCGTTTCCCTCTGAAAAGCTTCCGCCCAGCTTTCCGTATCCAGGTCCAGCGGAGACGGATCCATTTTAAAATCTATTTTTGTAAAATCCGGGATGTTTTTCATACCGGCACTCCTAACCGTTTGGACAATGACACCAGGGTCGCGTAGACATCCGACTTGATATGGATGAAATCATCGACACCCGTTTTTTTAAATGCTTCGATCTGGTCTTTGGGATAACCGGCCAATAGGACACACCGGTTGGGATCCTGTTCTTTGACAGCCTTTGTGAGGGCCGGTACCATTTCCGGATAGCGGTCATCGGTGGAACAGATGACCACCACGTCCGGTGCTGCTTCGCCGATTGCGGTTAGGGCCTCTTCAACCGTTTCATAACCGGGTGGATCCAGGATCGAAAATCCGGCGACGCTCAGGAATCCGGCGGCAAAATCCGCGCGGGCCTTGTATTCGGCAACGGTTCCGAGTTTAACCGGAAACACGGACGGTATATTACCGGAATCCCGGACCGCATGGCGTAGTTTCTCGAACGGTTCGGACTCCCGTTCCCGGTTCAGCGGCTCGATATGGTCATCCATCCGGCTTTCCCCGCGCAGCGTGGTATTGATCTCCCCGATCGTGGCACTGCAGAAAGCCGCTTCGATGATGGCATCCATCAGGTTTTCCTGTGAGGTTTCCAGAAGATTGGTCAGCTTTTCCAGCGGTTCCAGATGTTTGTTGATATCACCCGATGTACGGAAATTCTGAAGGTATTCCGACCGGGCCTTGAAGCCGCTTTCCGGCTTCCGGGCGGAACCCTCCGGTGCGCTTTCACCGGCCTTGGGGTATACGTTTATACCGATACGCTTTTCTTTACGGATGGATAGATTATGGATCCGTGCAGCCCGGACTTTCGCAATCTGTTTCTGTAAATCACCGCTGCGGATCTGTTGGACGATCCCGCCGCCGGCTTCGATTTCCCGGAAAATGTCCCAGGCTTTCTCAGCCAGCCGGGCCGTCAGCGATTCCACATACCAGGATCCCCCGGCGGGATCGATCACCCGGTCCGCATGGCATTCCTCTTTCAGGATCAGTTGCTGGTTGCGGGCGATCCGGCAAGAAAAAGCATCGGGAATCCGGAACACTTCGTCATAGGGACCGACATGCAGGCTGTCGCATCCGCCGAGAATCGCGGAAAAGGCTTCCGTCGTCGTTCGCAGCATGTTGTTATGGGCGTCACATACCGTCTTGTTGCGCAGCGACGTACGGGCGTGGATATGTGCCCTGCGGATATCCGCCGCGCCGCCAAACGATTCGATGATCTTGCTCCACAGGACCCGTGCGGCGCGCAGTTTGGCGATTTCCATGAAGAAGTGCGGACCGATCCCGAAAGAAAGCGTGATGCGCGGCGCAATATGTTCGATCGGCACGTCGCGTTCGATCAGCGCACGGATATAGGTCACGCCCGTTGCCAGGCAGACGGCAAGCTCCTGGTCTGCAGAGGCGCCGGCATTATGATAAATGTTGGTATCGATCCCCATCGTACGGAACTGTTTTGCATGCTCCGCCGTCCATTTCGTCAGTAGGCCCATTTCGTCGAAGGCCCGGTCGATGTGGACACGCAGTTTCCCATAGGTCAGCCATTCGGCCAGCGGATCCGATTCAACCGAAACGGACACGGTATTGTAATCGATATCGTGCTTTTTGCAGTAGGCCAACAGGTAAGCGGCCGCATACATACCGGAAGAACCGGCCCGGATCTGAACGGGCACATGCTGAATGGTAATACCGTCCAGCATCGTTTCCATGTCGTCCAGCGTGGAAAGAGGCAGGCCGTCACGAAAAACCTGACCGGTTTCGGTCTGGTCGGAATCGAGTCCCTGCATGGAGGCCTGATCCAGCAGGATGCGCAGCGCATTCTGCCCCCTTTCCAGATCGTATTTCAAAGCGGTATTGAAATCCTTCAACGAAAGTGCCGGGATTTCCTGCGCGATCAGCCAGGGCTTTATGAAGGGGGATACGGCCCTGCTGCCGCGGGTATAGGGGGCACGACCCGGCAGGTTGCCGGCGATCTGTTTCTCCATTTCCTTAATAGTCGAGTAGATCGGCTGCAGTTCGATCTCCTCATACGTTTTCGTACGCATGATTTTATCAAAAGGGGCCCCTTTCAGCAGCTTCAGGGCTTCTTCGTGCCATTGTTCCCGGGTGGGAATATCAAAATCATCGGTCAGTGCATGCTGTTTCGCATTGTCAGCCATTTCGGACTCCATTGCTAAAAAAAAGTGATGTCTCACACGGAATAGAATGAAAAATTTAGGAAGAATAAAATAGCAGAGCAAAAATAAATTTATATTTTTAACCGTCTGTGTTTTTCAGACGGATCAGAAGCTGACCTTTATGGACGGACTGCTTTTCGACAGCGGCTACTTCGACCACTTCACCGGAAAAAGGGGCTTTAATGACATTTTCCATTTTCATCGCCTCCAAAACCAGAAGGCCGTCGTCTTTGGAAACGATATCTCCTGCCTTTACACGGATCTGCACGACCAGACCCGGTATCGGTGCATTCAGCTCCTGCGTCCGGCTTCCGCTTTGTGAAAGTCTGACCAGTTTGTTCAGAGCCCGCAGGCGTTCATCTTCCACTTTTATGAGATACGTTTCAGCGGCGAGTGTGATTTCCGTTGCATGCTCATTGGCATGGGTGCTGAATACATAGGATTTGTTATCGACCAGGAGTGAATACCGGTCCGGACCCAGTTTAACCAGTTCGTATGAAACCGGCTTACCGCTCTTTTTCAATGTTTTACGGCCGTCACGGATGTCGCTGTCATATTCAAAATGATACTCTTTTGAGTCTGCAAATATCTTCATCGTCCATCCATATATTTGCGGCGCTGTATCAGTTTCCACTGTCGCGCACAGTTGGTGGATGTTACAGCCGGCCGTTCTTTTTTTCCATCCGTTTCCAGGAATGTAATGACGGCTGCCATGCCGGCTTTTTCCGCACCATCGGCCTGTTCACTGAACAGTTCACCGCGGTGCTGGTCGATAAAATGGGTGCTGAACGTACCCCGGATAAAATCCGGATGATTCAGCACGCGCATAAGAAAGGGAATTGTCGTGCGGATACCCTGTATTTCGTATTCGTGGAGGGCGCGCTTCATGCGTGCGATGGCCTGCGCACGGTCGGGTGCCCAGGCGATCAGTTTTGAAATCATGGGATCATAATAAAGCGATATCTCACTGCCCTGCTGTACACCGCTGTCTTCACGTATCCCGGGACCGTCGGCCGGTTTGAGGAAACGGATCGTTCCCGGAGAGGGTGCAAAGTCCGCTTCCGGATCTTCCGCATACAAGCGGCATTCGATGGCATGTCCCCGGAATGCTTCCAGATTCTGTTTCACCGTCATCTTTTTTCCCGCGGCGATTTGAATCTGTTCCCGGACCAGGTCCACCCCGCTTACCATTTCCGTAACCGGGTGTTCCACCTGCAGACGCGTATTCATCTCCAGGAAATAAAAATTGCGGTGTTTATCGAACAGAAATTCGATCGTGCCGGCATTGACATAGCTACAGGCTTGCGCGGCGTTTACGGCGGCTTCGCCCATCCTGCGACGCTCTTCCGGCGTCAGTACCGATGAGGGGGCTTCTTCGATGACTTTCTGATGCCGGCGCTGGATGGAACATTCCCGTTCGCCGAGATGAATGGTATGGCCCTGGCTGTCTGCCAGTATCTGGAATTCGATATGGCGCGGTTCTTCAAGGTACTTCTCGATGTAGACCGAGGAGTCACCGAATGCGGCACCGGCTTCACGTGTGGCACTCTCCAGATCGGACAAAAAATCGGTATCGGCATTCACCTTGCGCATGCCTTTACCGCCGCCGCCGGCTGCCGCTTTGATCAGGACCGGATAGCCGATCTGCCGGGCGGTTTCGCGTGCATCAGCGGGATCCTCTATGGCCGCTTCCGTGCCGGGTACCACCGGAACACCATTTTCGATCATCCGCTTCCGTGCCGCGGTTTTATTCCCCATGAGCCGCATCGATTCGGCCGGCGGTCCGATAAACGTCAGACCGGCATCGGAAACGGCCCGGGCGAAGTCGGGATTCTCGGAAAGGAATCCGTATCCGGGATGGATTGCTCCCACGCCCGATTTCCGGGCAATGGTCAGGATTTTTTCCATATCCAGGTAGGTTTCCTGCGAGGTGGTCCCTTCCAGGGGCCAGGCTTCATCGGCGAAGAGGACGAAGGGATTCTTGCGGTCGATATCGGAATAGACGGCCACCGTTTCGATATCCATTTCCCGGCAGGTGCGCATCACGCGCAGGGCAATTTCACCGCGATTGACTACGAGGATCTTTTTAAACATGGTATTTTCTCTTATACAGGGTAGAAAAATATACTCTGCCAGGGCCTGGAATGCAAACGGGATACTGTGGGGATGTTACTACGAAGACACTATGATTTAAGGTAAGCGAAAAGTTGCTATTTTTTATTCAACGTCTTTTGAAGTAATATGGCAATATCTTTCACCGAAAAGGGTTTTTGAATAAAATTCACATCTTTATGAAGTATACCCTGGTGCGCAATCACATTAGCCGTATATCCTGACATATAGATGGTTTTAATTGCAGGAACCAGTTTTTGTATCCGTTCCTTCATTTCCCGGCCGGTCATGCCCGGCATGACAACATCAGTTAGGAGCAGATCAACATTGTTCTGGTTATTCCCAGCAATATCAATTGCTTCCCCGGGGGAATTTGCGATTAAAACAGTATAACCCAGTTCTGTAAGAATTTTTTCACTAAGCCTGAGCATACTCATCTCATCTTCAACAATAAGAATTGTTTCCCCTTTACCTATTGGAGCTTTTGAATCCACTTCCTCATCGAGCATCTCTGCCTGTCCGATGTAACGCGGAAGATAAATTTTGAAAGATGTGCCTCTGCCGGGTTCGCTATACACATTAATAAAACCATTATTTTGTTTGACGATACCATAAACCGTAGCCAGTCCGAGTCCGGTGCCTTTACCTGCCGGTTTAGTCGTAAAAAACGGTTCAAATAGTCTGGAAATCGTTTCTTTGTCCATACCGCACCCATTATCACTTACGGACATCAGGACAAAATCACCAGGGTGAAATCCCGGATGATTATTGCAATAATCTTCATCAAAGCCAACCGTCCCTGTTTCAATAGTGATCTTCCCTACTCCTTCAATTGCATCCCGGGCATTAACACAAAGGTTCGCCAGAATCTGATCAATTTGGGAAGAATCGGCCAGTATCGGCCATAAACCTTTTGAAGGCAGCCAGGCTAAATCGATATCTTCTCCAATTAATCGTCTGAGCATTTTCAGCATTGTTTCTACTATAGTATTAAGATCCAGTACTTTTGGTGAAATTATTTGTTTACGGGCGAATGCCAGCAATTGTTGTGTAATCTGTGCGGCCCTCCTGGCAGCTTCATTGATATGGGATAGTTCGGAACGCAGCGGGTTATCGGATTCGACACGGTTCAGGGCAAGCTCTGTGTAGCCCAGAATAACGCCCAGCATATTATTGAAATCATGGGCAACACCACCTGCCAGGCGCCCCACCGATTCCATTTTTTGTGCCTGCTGGAGTTGTGCCTGAAGCTTGAGGTTTTCTGTCACATCGCGGATAATCGCAAAAGTTGCGGGTTCACCATTAAAATCAATAATTTCATAATTGACTTCAACATCTATAAGTGTTCCATCTTTTTTTCTAAACTGTGTCAGATATGTCGAGGATACTTTGCCGGCGATTTGCCGTTCCTTCAGACGCGCATAAAGATCCTGAATTCCGGATTCGGAGAATATGTGATTGAAAGGAATTTGTAGGATCTCATTCTGGGTATAGCCTAACATTTCAGCGAATCGGGGATTGCTGAAAATAATATGGTTATTTTGAGAAATTTCAATCCCATCATTGGCATTCTCAACAATCAGGCGGTATTGTTCTTCGCTTTTTCGCAATGCTTCTTCAGCCTGTCTGCGTTCCGTAATATTTTCGTGGGCTATAACCAGGGACAGACGTCCGTTACTCATAAACCGGGTTACAAGTCCTTTAAACCAACGCCGTTCATCCGGTGAATGACATGCATATTCCATCGCAAATTCATTTCTCGAACCGGAAATCACCTGGCGCATACCTTCAGCAAAACGATCCGCCTCTTCTCTGTCCTTTCCTGTTGCTGATGCACAGGCTTTAAAATAATTGGCATTTTCAGTAAGCAATTCAGGGATCCCGTTATTTGCATTGGAAAATTCCCGCCATGCCTTGTTAACTGAAAGGATATTGCCACTTTCATCTGTTACACATAAATTTGCAGAAAGAGCATCGAGAATAGCACGTGAAAAACGCTCTGATTCACGAAGGGACTCCGTTGCAAGAATCAGACGGTCTTCACTTTTTTTGCGCTCGGTGATATCTATGACTGTTGTAATGAAATAAAGTGGTTTTCCATTTTTATCGTTCTGAATAACCGCGTTCACATCGCCCCAAATTATTGAACCATTTTTATGGATATAGCGCTTTTCGAATCGCGCGGAGTCCTTTTCCCCTTTCAGGAGCGGATCAATCATTAAGTGGATGGAATCAACATCTTCAGGTGGTGTTACTTCCTGCCATTTTTTATTTTCCAATTCTTCTGGCCTGTATCCCAGCATTTTACAATATGCATTATTGACAGAAAGTTCGCCTGAAATTTGTGTAATGGACTTTCCCGCGTTGGCAGATTCAAATACGGATCTGAATTTTTCTTCATTCTCCTTCAGTTGTTTTATAAATTGTTCATTTTCATCACGAATTTTCTTTTTTTCCAATGCCTCCAGAACGGCAAAAGGCAGCCGTTTGATTCTTTCTTTGAGAACATAGTCAGTTGCGCCCGCTTTCATGCACTTGACAGCTGTTTCTTCATTCATCGAGCCGGTCAGGATAATAAACGGGATAGATGCGTCAATCGATTGTGTGATTTTCAGAGCGAGCATACCATCAAATCGCGGCATGGCATAATCTGAGATTATAATATCAGGATGAAAGCTCTCAAGTTCCTGCCTGAATGCATCTTCGTTATCAACCACCTTATATGTATTTGCGATTTTTTCTTTTTTTATTTCACGCCTGGCCAGCTCAACATCTGCAGGAAGGTCCTCTGCAAATAAAATTCGAATGTTCCCGGTTTTTTGGCTCATATTATTCTACTCTTAAAGACTTTTTTCATGTTTTATCTTATTGGTAAATAACAGATACCTTTTACGGCCTCTGGTTTAATAGCAACCAGTAAAGCCCGAGATCCCTTACAGATTCAATAAATTTATCAAAGTCAACCGGTTTTACAATATAGCTGTTCACGCCGAGCCGGTAACTTTCGACAATATCCGATTCTTCTTTTGAAGAAGTGAGGACGATGACAGGAATAATTTGTGTTTTCTCATCACTCTTGATGATCTTCAGCACCTCCAGCCCGTCAAGTTTCGGCAACTTTAAATCCAGGAGAATAATTGTAGGCTGACTACGTATATCGCGTTCGTGGAAACGTCCTCTGCAGTAAATAAAATCCAGCGCTTCCTCCCCATCTCCGACAACTAAAATTTTATTAGTCAGGTTGTTTTCTTTAAAAGCCCTCATTGTCATCTCAGCATCATTTGGATTATCTTCAACAATAAGGATTTCTACTTCATCATTATGTTCCATTCTGATCTTCCTCTAAGGGGTTTTTGGTAATGAAAAATAGAACGTTGCTCCTTTATCCGGAGCTCCCTCGGCCCATACTTTTCCGTTATGGCGGTCAATAATTCTCTTTATTATAGCCAGGCCGACTCCTGTTCCTTTGAATTCATCTTCGCGATGCAGGCGCTGGAATACACCGAAAAGTTTATGCTTATATTTATCGTCAAAACCGGCACCGTGATCTTTAATAAAATAGGAAATAAAAATATCGTCAATATTTGCTCCAATCTCAATTTTTTTTAGTTTCGATTTGGAACTGTACTTCAGGGCGTTTGCAATAAGGTTTTGCCATACCTGTTTTAACAATGCGGAATCGCCGGTTACAGCCGGCACACTCTTAATGAAAATTTCGAATGATTTTTTTTCTTCTTCGCTGGCGATTTCATGGAACATGGAATGAATAATAGCTTCCATATCAACCGGTGCCATTTTTAATTCACTGCGTGAAATCCGTGAAAGGCTCAGCATATCGAGAATAAGTTGATCCATTTTTGCGGCGTTCTCGCGTATCGTATCAAGAAACCGCTTTCCTTCTGCGTCAAGTCTGTCCGTATAGTCCTCGATGAGAAATTTTGAAAAACCGTTTATTGCCCGTAATGGTGCACGCAGGTCGTGAGACACAGAGTATGTAAACGCATCCAGTTCCCTGTTGGACCGCTCCAGTTTTTCCCGCTCATTTTTTAGTTCTGCCGTGATCTGATTCAAATCTTCAACCATATAGAGCATGGCTTCCTTGCTTCGGTTCAGTTTATTCACTTTTTCACGGAGTTCAATTGTTCGCTGCTCAACCTCGGCCTCCAGGTTATTGGTTAAATTCTGAAGATCTGTCTCTCTTTCCTTCCGCCCGGAGATGTCCCAGAATGTCACGACGGCCCCCGTCAGGGAATCATTTTTTCTGATAGGATAGGCAAAAATTTCAGCCGGGAAAGAAGAACCGTCGGCACGCCATAACAATTCATCATCCGAATGTGTACCCTCACCTGTTTCTAAAGTTTTGAATACCGGACATTCTTTCCTGGTATACGTTGAGCCGTTGACTTTTGAGTGATGAATCAGTTCGTGGATATCTTTTGCGATAAATTGTTCTTTTCTCTCATAACCTAAAATACGTATTGCTGCATGATTGATAAACTCACATTTTCCGTTTTTATCAGTACCGTAAATGCCTTCGGCCGTAGAATTCAGCAAAAGACGAATTTGCTCTTCTTTGGCTTTTAATGATTCAAGAGTGTTTTTATGTTTATCAATTTCCTGGTTCAATTTGCCTGTTTTACGGCGTACTTCTTTGCGCAGCGCGAATACGGCAAAAGCCGAGAAAATAATCAGCAGTGGAATCAGAATATATACTACATATTTCGCAATCTCCACCCAGGAGATTTTCTCCCTGAAGGCAGGGCCAAACCATTTGTAACGTATTTGGTCATAAACATCTGTTGAAATGATCAGAGACAGGCCTTCATCTAACCTTGAGAGTAATTCACGATTTCCTTTTTTGACTGCAAAACAGAAATCCTGCCTGAATTGAGGAATTTGAAGCTCAAGTGGATATACAGATGAAATATCCAGTTTTTCAAGCAGTTGTATCCCCATCAGACGCTGCGTGATTACGGCATCACCTTCTCCTGCGGCCAGCAGCCGGAATGCTTCTTCAAAAGTATTGGTAGTAATAATTTTATCAGAGACCCGTTCGCGTCTGACAAATTCTTCGGCATTGTCTCCTTTCATTACGAGAATTACTTTACTTTTTAAATCGGCAAGTGTCTTGATATCCGTCTGCTCTTTTCTCAAAAAAACGGCACCATGCAGAGACATGTAGGGAAGTGAGAAATCAAACAACATCTCCCGTTCGGGTGTGCGTCCGACAAAGGGCAGAGCGTCAATCTTCCCTTCTGCAAGATCCCGTTTAATCTTATTCCAGAGACCTATTTTTATTTTCACATCAAGGCCGGCCGCTTCGGCTGCTGCCATAAACAGGTCGACAGCAAAACCGGAAGCGTTACCATCCTCATCCACGATACAATACGGCGGATAGTCGGGTTCAGAGGCAATCAGGATCGTATCAGATATATAAATCTTTTTGTTCAGGCTGTCTCCATGCAGGGTATAAGCATTCAGGACTGTCAACGGAAGCAGAATCCCCCAAATGAATAATTTCCATATCCTGTTCATCATTTCAACCTTTACAGTTCTTTCTCAGACGCTTTATTTCATCTTTCAGTTCCTGCATGCGTATTTCCCGGTCGATGGTCGCATCATGAAAAAGTTCCAGTTCATTCACACGTGCCTGCAATTGCCTGGTTTTTTCCAAAACCTCTGCCTGCAGATTATTTTTCAGCCGCAGAACCTCTTCCTCTGCCTTTTTACGATCTGTAATATCGCGCCCCAACCCGATAATTTCTTTAATTCTGCCCTTTTCATCCAGAATCGCTTTGTCAATCCACGCAAACCAGCGCCATCCTTTTACTGTTTTCGCTCTCTGTTCCAGATAGCAGGTATGTGGCGGTTGTGATAGGCTTTGCATGATCTCAGTGGTTTTTTCACGGTCATCCGCATGCACCAACGGCATAAATTTTTTACCAAGCAATTCCTGTTCGGTCTTTCCAAACGTATGACAATAAGAAGGGCTCACAAAAAGGAACCGGCCATCAGGACCGACTTTTACCAGTAAATCAACATGATTCTCGACTAACAGCTTATATTTTTCTTCCGTTTTCTTTATCGTTTCTTTTAATTTCTTATGTTCGGTCATATTCAGTACGGAAATAATAAAATAAAGCGGGCTCCCCTGTTCATCATGGTTAAGTGAAATGGTCATGGCGCCCCAGACACCCGTTCCGTTTTTATGTGTGAACCTATTTTCCAGGACGGCCTGTTTCACCGCCCCGCTGAGCAGCGCTTTTTGAACATCTTCGCATTTTTGCCGGTCATCAGGGTGTATAATTTCTCCGAGTTTTTTCAACCCGAATTCATCAGGTGTATAACCGAGCATCCCGGCAAACGTCCGGTTTGCCCGTAACAGACCATCCATACCGGAGAGTGCCTTCGCTATGGACCGGTCCTCAAATACACTCCGAAATATTTTTTCGTTTTCCTTAATCATTGCGTTCTGTCTCGAGATAATTTGGTATTCTCTGCGAATTAACCAGAAAATCAAAATAGAGGATATCAGAACAAAAATGATCCCTTTAATCAATTGAGCATCCATATAAGTACCCGGAAAATTAAATATATGTTGCACCGCCTTATCGGACAAGATAATCCAGGCTGATGAAAGGACCAGGTAAGTTAAGGCGATTCTATAGGGGGATGCTCTCAGATTAATAAATTTATACTTTTTCATATATATTCTACCTATTCCCCCATCCTCTTCAGCATTTTTATTTCGTCTTTCAACTCTTTTATACGCAATTCCCGGTCTATCGTGGCATCATGAAAGCGTTCCAGTTCCCGGATCCTGTCATTTAACGCTTTCGTTCTTTCCGCTACTTTCTTCCCTAATTCCGCATTTAACTTACACAATTCATTTTCCGTTTTCTTCCGTTTAACAATTTCAGAAATTAAGTTGGCAGAAGCCAGTAATCGTTCTTTCGCGATATTAATGATATAGTCCGGCCTCGGTTCATATTGCTTTGCTAATTCGGCCAGTTTTTCAGGAGATACCTGATATTTTCCGGAAAGCTCATTTAGCGTGTGTTCATCCTGGGGCGGATTTCCGTAACCAAAATTAATGGCGCCTATCACTTCATCTTCCATCAAAATAGGTATGGCATATAATCGTATTCCTCCGTTACATTCAATATCCACGGGTTTTCTGGATTGCATCGCCTTAGACGAAGCATCTGTCCAGCAGGATTCATGGCAAAGCCAGTTACCACTGGACAATGCTTTACGATTATCTTTCGTATTACATAGTTTCCTTGAAGATTGATCCATAAACCTGCACCACCCTGAAGAAAAAATACCGAGGGCATAGTCGCCGTTTTTTTCGTATATAGCTGAAGACGATTCCAGTAATGTTAAATAGTCACTCGCAATATTTTTAAGAACATCCGGTCCGACGGCGTCCAGAATAAGGCGGTTTTTGCTCAGTATGGTTAAATCACCGTAGTCCGGCAATGCATTTTGACTTTCATGAGGAAGGTTTCCGGTTTTTTTTCTGAGCATCCATTCGATACGATGAAGCGCCTCTTCAGCAAGGTACTTCTCTGTAACATCGGTTAGCAGGATAAAGTTAAGTTCACCCGTTGTTGCCAGGCGGAATTCAATGTGCTTAACAGAACCATCTTTACAGGTTACCGGATACTGCATAGATGGAAACTTGATTTGTTCTTTACGGGTCTTTTCCAGAGTCTCAATCCATTTTTTCTTAACCTCATGTCTCAGGTCCGGATCAGGATATGCCAAAGGCCACCATTCTTCCACAGAAGGTATATTATTGATGGTATATCCGAAAATATCCGTAAATCGCTTATTAATATATAATGTATTTTCCCTTCTATCGGAAATAAGAATAGCGATCGGGGCCGCTTCAGCCAGAAGCCTGAAACGGCTTTCACTGTTTCGCAGCTCCTCTTCTGCATTCACACGGTCGGTAATATCTCTGACAAATGAAAAAGACAGTAATTTGTCATAGAATTTAAAATAATTCACCGTAACCTCAACCGGAAATTCCGAACCGTCTTTTTTGCGGTGAACAGATATAATGGTATTACTGTTTTTCGCCCGTGTAATTTCGCGGTGTTTCCTGAACGACGCCGGGGAGAATCCCGGATCAATTTTAAAAAGCGACATTCCTTTGAGTTCATCCTGTGAATACCCCACGCTACGCGCTGCATACCGGTTGGCATAGGTAATAATCCCGTCTTCTTCCACCTGGTACACACCAATTTGGGCCTGTTCAATACCGAAATGTATTTCCTTCATTTTGTATTCAAAATTTTTACGCGCCGTGATATCGGAATGCGTACCGATAACCCTTACAGGTCGTCCCAATTTATCCCTTTTTATGACTTTACCGCGATCCAGTATCCATTTATAGGAACCATCTTTACAGATCAGACGATGTTCATTAATATAAACCGGTGTGTTCCCATGGAGATGCCTGTTTAAATCCTGTTCAGCGCCTGCCAGATCATCGGGATGAATTCTTTTCTTCCATTCATGAAACGTATTGTCTATTTCATGAGGTTTATACCCGAGCATTTTTTTCCAAGTATCCGAATAAAATACTTCATTTGTCCGGGGATTCCAATCCCACAGTCCGTCTCCGGAACCTTCTATTGCAAATTGCCATCTCTCCTCACTTTGCCTGAGCTGTTTTTCTGCCCGTTTTCGCTCTTCAATGCTCCTCGTAGATCCCTGCAAGCCTTTAAGCTCCCCGTCAACAATCAAGGGTCTGCTGATAATTTCCAGAGGAATGAGGTCACCATCTTTATTATACATTTCCGTTTCGAAAGAAACGATTCCGAACGTCTTATAATTCTTGAGCATTTTAATGGCCAGGCGTGCCATTTTAAAAAATTCACGCCATGTGGTATGTTGAGAAAGACGTGTGCCAATCCATTCTTCCGGTTTAAATCCCGTTATATCGAACAGCGATGGACTAAGATATAAAAATCGCAATTTCATGTCGAGTTGCCAGATGCAATCGAGGGCGTTATCCGCAATGAACCGGTATTTCTCTTCCTTTTCCCGTAATAACTGTTCCATACGTTTACGTTCGGTGATATCTACAGATACTGTAAGAATGGCTTTATCTTTCCGGTAATCGATAATCTGCGCAAAGAAATCCACCCAGCGTTCCTGCCCGTCTTTCCTGATTATTTTCAGTTCGTACCTTGGCGAGACATCGCCTCCCTCGAGCCGGTCACTTTCACGACTCAGGAACATTTTACGCTGACCGGTGGGGATTATATCGAGAGGATCCATAGAGCCGGCTTCTGATTCCGAATAACCGGTCAGATGCCGCCAGGCCGGATTGACATAAAGATACCCGAACTGTTCTTTTTTTTGCAGTATCGCTATGGCAGTGGGCATCATCTCCAGCGCATTTCTGAATGGATTATCCGCATTCTTTTCCATAGCATCTCCAATAATTGGGATGTCAGGTAGCATCCGTAAGAAAAACGTCAGAAATTATCTGCATCAGATAGGTTGAATATTAATCACCGTTCTTACAAGGTCACATAAACCGGTTCTTTAATTTTATATACGCGGGACCAGTTTTTTACACGAATCAGAAGCGCGTCGGTAATTTCCTGACCCGCCATAACAAGAATCTGACCGGTATCGGTTTTCAGGTTGTCAACAAGATACATACCTGTAGAAATTTCTTCAACAGATATTCTCCGGGTTTCTCGGGTTTTACGTTTTAGCTGTTTTCCATCCAGAACTTCGTCGCTCAATACTTTGCGCAACAAGGATTCATCATACCAACCTTCTCTGGCATTCATAATATCCCTGACTTTTCTGCGATCTAAACCTGCATCCTGTAACAGCGTAAAATCATTAAATATTTTAAATATTCTGGCACCCAGGGGAATCTGAGCTCCTTTAATATCATCATCCGGAGTACCTTCCCCATTGAAATGTTTATCCTGATACAGAATGATTCGTGCCACTTCCGACAAGCGCGGAATATTTTTTAGAAGGTCATGACCCGTTTTGGGAATCCTGGAAATCATTGTGCGTTCGACTTCTGTGAGTTCGTCCTGTTTATGCATTTTTTTCAGGACAATGCCCGGAATAGTTACACCGCCAATGCGTGCCAGCAAAGCCGCCACTTCAATTTCCCAACTTCCATCAATCAATTGATTTTCTGATATTTTTCGTACAAAATCTCTCAGTTTAAGCGCCTTGCTGAACATTTCCTGGTCGATCATTGAGAGAATTTCAATAAGGATCTTTATACTTCCCTGGAGTGTTTTATTGAGCAACTCATGCTCGGCTTTAATCAATTCATATTGCCTGATACCGTCATTGATTACTTTAATGAGATTTTCAGGGCGGCATGGCTTTGTCAGAAAACGAAAAATATTTCCCTCATTAACCGCCTCCATGGCAATATTGAAATCAGCATGTCCGGTAAGCATCATCCGGGTAGTCTCCGGAGCATTAATCTTCACCTCTGTAAGCAGTTCTATGCCGTTCATTCCGGGCATGTTCATATCGGTAACCACTACCGAAAACGGCCCTTTGGATTTAATTATTTGCAAAGCCATCTCACCGCCGAGAGCTGTGATTAACTGAAAATTCTTTCGCAATATCCTGCGATATGATTCCAGAACATGTTGTTCATCATCCACAAGTAGAACATTTCGATTCATTACAATTCTCCGGATTCATATAATTGCCTGCATCTGTTAAACCAATCTTCGCGTTGCTCTGAAGTCCAGAATTGACGCAAATAAGTATCCTGTATTTCGTATTTAAATAAATCACTTCTTTTCTTATGTATTCTATGTGCAAAAGCCGCCGCCAGATGCAGAACATGCCCAACCTGAATATCTTCATAATCCAGTTCGGCCAAATTGCGGAAGTATGTAATTGCCTCAATCACCTTATCGGAGAATCTCCATAAACCCAGCAAATAGGCGCCAATTTGATAATGGGTTGCTCCAAACACCTCATTTTCCAACTCACAGACAGAAACTTTCTCCAGACGGGATCGTTTCAAAATCTGCTTAAACTGACGGGGTAATTTGGAAGCCAGAATTAAAAACCCGATATCATAAATGAACCCTACTAAAAAAGCGTCCTCGATAAAACCGGCGTTATCCGAAATTTCCTGCGCAATCAGTCTCGAAAAATGTGCTGTCAGTTTACTATAATCCCATACATCTTTTATAAGATCTGATAGTTCCTCATCAGTTTTAAGTACTGAGAAGACTTCCAGACTTAAGACAAGTGTTTTAATTGTCGTTATCCCAAGCATTGTAACAGCCTGGACCGGACTTGTTATGTCTTTATAGAATCCAAAAAATGATGAATTGATCAGTTTTAAGACCTGAGTTGTCATCCCCATATCTTCTTCAATGATCTGACCAATCTCGTGTATCGAGGTACCGGGATCTTGTAATTTCTCAATAATCTTACTGTACAATGCAGGTTGACTGGGTAACGTATCCATCTGAGAGACAATACTCTTTATCTCCATCCCTTTCATCATCGCGTGTAGTTTGCTCGCCCTGTTAATGGATTTATACAATTGCTCTGCGTTGCAGGGCTTTGAGTGAAACTGATGGCTGGGTCGGACGGATTTAAGAATCAAACCCTGTTCAGAATAGCCTGATAAAATTATGCGAATTACGTTCGGATATTTTTTCATGACAATTGAAAGTAATTCAGCACCGTCCATTCCGGGCATGCGCATATCGGATACAATTACGTCAATAGATTCTTTTTCCAGAATTTTCAGGGCTTCAGGACCACTGACGGCAAATTTCATTTCCCATTCATTTCGCAGCGGACGAAGCATTCTTTTAAGACCTTCAATTACAAATAATTCATCGTCTACAAACAAGATTTTTTTCATCGACTATCCATTATTCCTAAATAACAAATCCCGATTATTAAATATCGATTCTGCACTCCAATAAGTTGCCTTTATTATTGCCTTCAAGCTCTATAACCCATCCATGGGCAACTGTACTATAAATGTGGTTCCCTTCCCCGGTGTTGATTCCACATGAATGCTCCCGCTGTGCTTTTTGACTATCACATCATGAGAAATTGAGAGCCCCTGCCCCGTCCCCTTGCCGATTTCTTTTGTCGTGAAAAAAGGATCAAAAATTTTCTTTTGAATATCCTCTGGAATTCCGGTTCCGTTATCACTTATACGTATCTCGACTGTGTTGTCGAAATACTTAGTAATAATACTGATTGTCCCTTTATTGTTTTCCCTGCCCGGGCATTCAGTAATGGCATGGGCTGCATTGATGATCATATTCAGTATAACCTGGTTAAATTTATCAGGGTATAAAGGAACCGGCGGTATATTTTTTTGAAAATCGGTGTGCAAATCGGCGATATATTTCCATTCATTACGTGACACAGTGATCGTGTTGTTTATAGCCCGATTGATATCAACTCTCGTTTTTTCCTTGCTACCGGGATGAGAAAATTCTTTCATAGCTTTTACAATTTTACTGATTCTTTCAATACCATCGAGTGACTGCTCTACGGCTCTGGGAATTTCTTCGGTAAGAAATTCAAGATCAAGTGTTTTCTCCAGATGGTCCATTTCTTTAATGTTCTCCCCGACATCCCGACCGTTCTTATAGGCACTTTTTGTTTCATCTATTACTTTTAACAATTGTAATATATCGTTGAATGCATCTTTAAAAAAATGGGTATTATCTCCGACAAATTGTATAGGTGTATTGATTTCGTGGGCAATCCCTGCCGCTAACTGACCAATCGATTCTAATTTTTGGGCCTGGGCAAGGGCCTGTTCTGTTTCACGCAATTGGCTGATATCAACAAAGCTTACAAGGGATTGCCGTCTTCCATCGATTTCAAGGTTAACAGTGTTTTTCAGAACCGGCATTTTCGTCTCATCCGGAAGCAGTAAAAAGAAATCCGTATTCACATTACTATGTTCCGGGTTACCGGGTGCATCTTTTCCCTGCTCCGAGGCCCGCATAAACTCCTGGTAACGCTTACCGATAATAGCTGTTTTATCACGCTGAAGCATCTTTAAAGCAGCCGGGTTTATATAGTTGATCGACTCTTTTTCTGAATCGACAATCATTATCCCTGCAGGAACAGATTCCAGAATCAGGTTCAGATGATCTTTACTGGCCCTCAATTCCTGTTGAACAGCTTTAATCTCGGTAATATCCAGCATTGTTCCGATAAGTCCCGCCACCTCATTTTGTTCGTTATAAAATACAGCCTTATGAAAAACAACATTCCGAATCTTCCCGTCCATACTTTTTACTTCTGCTTCATACTGTTGCGTTCCCGATTCAGTTAACAATTCTACATCCATTTCATGATATTTTCGGGCAAATTCTTCAGGATTTAAATCAAATACGGTCTTCCCGATCATCTCTTCTTTCGTCGTAGAAAAAAACTCCGTAAATGCCTCATTACACCCTAAATACTTCCCTTCCTTATCTTTATAAAAAACAGGTATGGGTATCGCATCAAGAAGCGCACTCAAAAAGGCTTCATTCTGTTCCAGTTGCTTTTCGTATTTTTTTTGTTTTGTTATATCCCTCGATATACCGAATGTACCGATTATCCTTCCATTCTCATCATGCAGCGGGGCCTTGACTGTCGAAACCCATGAAACACGTCCATCCGGCCAGACTTCCTGTTCCTCAGATCGCATCGAATGACCGGTTCGTATTATTTCTCTTTCATCTTTAAACGTTTTTTCCGCATGGTCACTGGCAAATAAATCGAAGTCTGATTTGTTGATAATTTCATCCGCGCTTTTCAAACCAAAGTACATCAGCATGCCTTTATTCACGCGAATAAATCGGCTATCCTTATCCTTATAATATATCTGATCAGAAATATTGTTCATCAGTGAATCCAGCATGTGTTTTTCCCTATAAAACGCATCCTCCGCCTTCTTTTGCCCGGTTATATCCTGTTTAAGGGCAATAAACTGAATAATGTTATTTGATTCATCAAGGACCGGACCAATGGTAGCATCCTCCCAGTATAATTCACCGTTTTTTCTCTTATTGTGAAAAAGCCCTCTCCACGTTTTACCCCTGGTAATCGTTTCCCAAAGCACCCGATACTCATCATCTGAACTTTCACCCGACTTCAATACCCGGGGATTCTGTCCGAGAACTTCATCGAGCGCATATCCGCTGATCCTGCAAAATGCCGGATTGGCATATTCGATATTGCCTTCAACATCCGTAATAACAATTGACAGGGGACTTTGTTCAACACTGCGTGACAACGTGAGCAGCCGGTTTTCATATTCTTTTTTCTTAATGTAAACGGAAACCTGACTGGCAATCAATTTAAGATATTGCAAGTCTTCAGCGAAGTGACGGGTGTTAAAATGATAACTTTTTGCAATAAGTATCCCTGCCGATCGTTCGTTCACAATCAATGGAACACCCATCCAGTATTTTGCTTCCGGATCCGGATCTTCCAGTTTTTTCTCTCTTATAAAGGCCTTTATTTCTGATCCCTGCAGTAAAAGTGCCTCTTTCTTTTTTAACACATAACCGCAGATGGTATTTTCAACCTGTATGGAATTATTGTTATTTTGTACATGCCGAATGTAAGGATTATGTATTGTCTCTGTAGATTTATCATACATACCGATATAGAGTTCACGGGTATCGAGAAGATTACCGAGCTCTTCATAGATAGTCTTAAAAAAATCCTTTTCCGAAGTGGATGAATTGGCCATAGACGTAATTCTCAGAAGTGAACGCTGAATTTGTTCATTCTTTTTCCGAGAGGAAATATCCCTCACCACACCAATGGTATGCCATTTACCATCAATTTTTGTCGCGGAAAGAGACAATTCGACAAATACGGTTTTTCCTGATTTATGGATTCCTTCCAGTTCAACAAATTTCCCGATCAGATTTCCTTTGCCTGTATTGACAAATTGACTAAAATTTGCATTATACTTTTCCCGCATTTCTTCAGAAACAAGCAGATCATGCAACTTTTCCCCCAGGATTTCCTCGCCTGTATACCCGAACATGTGCTCTGCCGCCTGATTCCAAAATGAAACTTTCCCCTCAGGATCAAGCATAATAATCCCGTCAAGTGCCGCTGAACTGATGGATCTTAATTTCAGCTCGCTTGCTTCCAGGGCTTTTTGTGCCCTCTCTATTTGTATTTTTTCTTCATATTCCCGCAAGGCGCGTTTGATAACCGGTACCAGCGCTTTAATATTTTGTTTAAGTACATAATCCGTGCAGCCTTCTCGCAGACTTTCTATTGCTTTTGCCTCCCCTATGGAACCGGAAAACAGGATAAACGGAATATGCTCATCCAAATCCCTGACAAACTTCAGGGCACTTAATCCATCATAGTCCGGCAAAGAATAATCTGCAAGTATCAGATCAAAATCATGGATCCTGAACTGCTCCTTAAATTGCGATTTATACTTAACCCATGTTATTTCAACATCGAATTCCGCGGATAACAGTAATTTTTTAACCAATTCCGGCATTGTTTGTTCGTCTTCAAGATAGAGAATAGTGACATGTTTGTTCATTGTCTATGTCCGGTTTTATTTGTATCAAAACATTATTATTCTGTAGCAATTCTGGCTTATAAATCTCTTTTGTCCTGTTAATCATTATCGGTAGATGGATTTAAAAAATAAATCATATATTTTTTTTATCGGATTTCACCACTTATCGACTGTCCAATGGTAAAGAAGTCGGCTCCATTTATAAAATCTTGTTTGACATGTTCATATTTTGTTTTTATGCCAAAGGCGTGGTAAATTCAACGTATAGACATGGTGGCTTTCATTAATTTAATCGGCTAAATAAATGACTAAGCTATCATGTCCTTAATATTTTTTAAACGTATGTTCTCAAATTCAGGAAGAATCAATTTTAACCGCACCTTTCTTTTAAAAGTTATGATAAAACTTTATATAAAATACATGGTCAGCCTGCGATGCAAAATGATGGTAAAAGAAGAGCTGAAAAGACTGGGAATTAAATATGTGGTCGTTGAGCTCGGTGCGGTAGAAATTCTGGAAGACATAACACAAGAACAACGTGAACAATTGAAAATAAACTTACTCAAGTCCGGATTGGAATTACTGGACAATAAAAAGAGCATCCTGATTGAAAAAATAAAAAATGTGATTACTGAAATGATTCATTATTCAAATGAATTGCCTAAAGTGAATCCTTCAGAATACATAAGTGAAAAACTGGGGTATGATTATACGTATCTGGCAAACACGTTTTCAGAAGTCAAGGGTATCACCATTCAACAATTTATAATCAACCATAAAATTGAAAAAGTAAAAGAACTGCTTTTATATGACGAGCTGAATTTAACAGAAATATCCTACAAACTAAATTACAGCAGCGTAGCACATCTATCCAATCAATTCAAAAAAGTCACTGGTCTTTCTCCTTCTTTTTACAGGAAACTCGGGCAAAAACGTAAAAACAATCTGGAAAACCTGTGATATATGTAATAGTTTTCCATAGATGTGTAATGTTTTACGCCTGAATCCCCCTACCTTATGTGACATCAATAAACCACGGGTAACTTTTGTGCGGTGGTAATTGATTCGGGCGAGGTACTGAACGGTAAAATTATCCCCTTCGACGCCTCAGTGTATTCATTAAAAAAACCTGCAATTTAACAGAATAAGAGAGAACCCGTGAAAGCAAATGCTTTAGTATATAGTGAAAATGAATTTGGAATGATAGACGGCAAAGTTGCAAATGGACTGGCCAGGCATTCTGAAAAGTATAACATACTTGGCATTATCGATAGTACAAAAGCAGGCCTTGATGCCGGAGAATACCTCGATGGAAGAAAAAACGGAATTCCGGTATTCGCGCATATCGATGATGCCATCAAAACCCTGAACTTTGTCCCTGAATATTTTATTTACGGTATTGCTCCGCTCGCTTCATTTTTGGACAAAAGCCAGAGAGCGATAATCATTGAGGCCATGAAAAAAGGGATGAATATCGTAAACGGTTTGCCGGAATTTTTCAGCGAGGACAAAGAATTCATCCAAAAGGCGCGAGAATATGCTGTCCTGATTCTTGATATTAGAAAACCACCACTGAGGAAAGACCTTCATAATTTCTCCGGGAGCATCCGTAATATCAAAACGCCGGTAATAGCCGTTTTAGGGACAGATTGTGCCGTCGGCAAGCGAACAACTGCGGTAAATCTGGTTGATGCTTTGAAAGAAGAAGGATTGAACGTCGTATTCATTGCAACGGGACAAACCGGAATACTTCAGGGTTCGACCTATGGTATTGCTGTAGATGTTTTGAGTTCCGGTTTTGCAACCGGAGAAGTTGAAAATGCCATTCTCAACGCCTATGAAAAAGAAAATCCGGATATATTCATCGTCGAAGGACAGGGTGCTTTAAGTCATCCTGCTTTTACTTCATCAAGCGCTATAATCAGAGGATCCTTGCCTGATGCAATTATCCTGCAGCATCCACCAAAAAGAAAGAATCATTGTGATTATCCTGACATACCGATGCCCACAGTTGAGAGCGAAATCGAGTTATTACAAGTCTTCTCAAAGTCGAAGGTCATCGCTATCACCATCAATCATGAAGATATGACCGATATTGAAGTAGAAAACACAATACGTGAGTATGAATATAAATACAATTTGCCTGTCACAGACGTCTTACATCATGGTTCCATGAAACTTGTTAAAAAAATATATGAATTATTTCCACAACTATTAATAACAACTCCTGTGATATGGCAACTCCAAGAATAGAAATAAATCTCGCTAAAATTGCCCATAACACCAAAACATTAAAAAAGCTGTATGGTTTAAAAGGTATCGATATCATAGGTGTTTCCAAAGTGGTTTGCGGAAACCCCGGGATTGCTGCGATTTTAGTAAAAGGTGGCATAAAACTTCTTGCTGATTCAAGGCTGGAAAATATCAGGAGGATGCTTGCCGCAGGTATAAAGGCCCGGTTTGTTCTGTTACGCACACCCTTCCTTAGCCAGGCTGAAGAAGTAGTTAAATATGCTGATATCAGTTTGAATTCAGAACTTTCCGTTATAAGAGAACTATCAAAGTATGCGTTGGCTTGCAATTCCAGGCATCAAATTATATTAATGATTGAGCTGGGCGATTTGAGAGAAGGGTTGCTGCCGGCGAAGTTAAATAACACCGTTGATCAGGTATTAAAACTGGATGGAATAAGGCTTGTCGGCATCGGTACAAATCTCGCTTGTTTTGGGGGGATCAAACCTGATGATACAAATATGGGTCTTCTTTCTTCACTTGCAGGCGGGCTTGAAGAAAAGTTCGGTCTGGAATTCGTTTTTGTTTCTGGTGGAAACTCTGCTAATTACGACTGGTTCATGTCTACCAGTGATGTAGGAAGAGTCAATAATTTGCGGTTGGGTGAATCGATTTTTTTAGGATGCGAAACCCTCCATCGCACACCAATACCCGGGTTATTCACAGATGCTTTCACCCTGGTTGCGGAAGTTATTGAGTCTAAAATGAAACCTTCCCAACCCTATGGAACAGTGTATCAGGATGCTTTTGGAAAGATACCCGAGCATGAAGATCGTGGTCAGATAAATAGAGCTATATTGGGCATCGGCTTGCAGGATGTTCTGGTATCCGGGCTGATCCCCCGATTGGATGTTGATATTCTCGGGGCAAGCAGTGATCATATTATTGTCGACACAAAAAATATGGATATAATGGCAGGAAATGAATTGGAATTTGATTTAAACTATGGCTCATTGCTTTCGGCTATGACTTCTCCTTATGTTATTAAAGAGGAAGTTTAACAGTGAATGCCCAGGAATATTGTGAAATGGTCGAGCAAAAAGCCCGCCATCACAAGAAATTTTATCTGACTATTCCCATTAAAGAAAACAATTCCCCTTTAATCAGTTTAAAAGATTCCGGATTTAATTTAGTATATGAACCATCGATTAAAAAAGATTACAAATATTTGGTTAGAGAAGCCGTTTTTGAAAAAATAGGCAGAATAAGCAGATTACTGGATAAGCAAGACAAAAAATTAATAATTCGTTCTGTCTGGAGATCTTTTGAGCATCAAAAACTTTTATGGGAAAATAAAGTAAAATTTTTGAAAAGGAATTATCCGAATATTCCATTAAAAGAAATCAGAGAAAACGTTTCGCATTTTATTGCACCGCCGGAATCTTCGACGCATGCAACCGGGGGAGCTGTGGATGCATTAATATATGATTTGAAAAACGATTGCGTTATGGATTTTGGAACAAATGACGGCCTTGATATCGATCTCACTGATAAATGTTACCCCTACCATCCTTTTATTTCCCCTTTGGCAAAAAAGAACAGAAAATTGCTCATTAATCTTTTCGAAAATGAAGATTTCGTTTGTGACTTAAAAGAATACTGGCATTTTGATTACGGCAACGTTAGCTGGGCAATTGAAAAAGGAGAAAAATACGCAATATATGGCATCATCAGGGAATAACTAATGATCCTTCCACCGCACCACAAATAACTTTTAAAACAATAACAAATCAGACATTTCGTTTGCTATTCATAAGCTTTCAATAAAATTGTCCAATAGATATATCATCATAGTCCTATCAATTAATTTTGTCGCTAGTAACACACGTTTTAACCCCGCCCGAAAATCATAAAAAAGATGAAAAAATAGTTTTCTATTCTTAATTTGTCTTAAGGATAGGGGGGGTACCACAGGATTATACTTGTGGTCATCACCGAGGGGATGCGCGTGGCCATGATCCTGGACAGCAGCGCTCACGTCAAACTGCTGGAACTCAACCGGCAGGACTACCAAATTTAAAAGGGATCTGACTTAAAAGCAGGAGAAGAACTGTTATGAGGAGAAGTCTGTTATTTAAAATTCTAGTCCTGATACCTTTGATATTTCAATGCAGTGATGGCGATAAACATGTGTATATGTTTTCCTATTTTAAAGGCAACGGCGAAGACGGGCTGCACCTGGCCTACAGCTACGATGGATTGAAATGGACCGCCCTTGATAATGATCAATCCTTACTTAAACCGACCGTTGGAAAAGATAAACTGATGCGCGATCCCTGTATCATCTCCGACGACCAGGGCACCTTCCACATGGTATGGACGGTCAGCTGGGGGGAAAAGGGTATCGGATACGCCTCCTCCGGGGATCTCATCAACTGGTCGGAACAGCAATACATTCCGGTTATGGAACATGAATCCGATGCCCTGAATTGCTGGGCTCCGGAAGTATTTTTCGATGAAGCACACAAGCAGTTCCTGATTATGTGGGCAACAACGATCCCGGGACGCTTTCCCGCTACCGACGATCAGGATAACAGCGGTATACCCGGAAAAGGATATAACCACAGGATGTATTATGTTACAACAAAGGATTTTAAGACCTTTTCGGATACCCGTATCTTTTATGATGATGGTTTTAACGTCATCGATGCGACACTTATAAAAAAGGGATCTGAATACATCATGTTCCTGAAAGATGAAACCAACAAACCGTTTACGCCTCAGAAAAATATCCGGGTGGCCCGGAGTGATCAGGCGGTGGGACCTTACGGACCGGCTGCCGAACCTATAACCGGTGATTACTGGGCGGAAGGGCCGACTATCATTAAAATGGATAATCGGTGGCACCTCTATTTTGACAAATATGTACTGGGAAAATACGGTTTACTGGTATCGACGGACCTTAAAAGCTGGACAGAGAAATCGGATGAACTGGAATATCCCGATGGCATGCGTCATGGTACTGTATTCAGGGTATCAGAACAACTTTTTATGAGTTTAAAAAATGCAAATTACACGGCTTCTGAAATTCAATAAGCATGAGGATAATAATTAATATGTTGAATAATCGAATGAATACACTGGTCAAAGCATGCTTGTTCTTTCTGGCTATCCATGTATCCGCTCAAGACAATCAACTTGTCACCTGCTGGCAGATCGGTAAACCGGACAACAGTGCCTCCGAATTGGCCCTGGCACCGGATGATTATAAACAATTCGTTCCGGAAGGATTCGGCGGGGCGCATCGCTATTATGTCGTCGGTGAATCCAATCCGGCCGATGACTTCCCCTTTCTTCTACCCGGACCGAAAGACGCCTTTGCCGGATATGGACGATGGGCAGCCGGCGCGACTTTGAATACATTACCGGTGTATTTTAACATCTCCAATATGCCCGAAAAGGGAACATGCCGGTTAACGATAGACATATTGGCCGTCAACGCCGACGAGGCTCCCCTCTTTCGATGCACGATAAACGGTACCAATTTTGACCAGCTATTGACGGCGGGTACATCTCCAGCTCCGGATGAGATGAAACCGAATCCCCAGACCGTATCCTTTACCCTTCCGCTCCATCAGTTAAAAAAAGGTATCAACGAATTCATTTTTCAAAATATGACCGGTCAGTGGTTTGCTTTCGACGCGATCCGATTTTACGCGCCGCCTGACCTGCGCATCGCATCACCGGGAAACACATTGATCCGATCCGTGGCGTTCTCGGATTTCGAACTAAAGGGCGAATCCTTTAACAGCCTGCCCCTGCTTGTCGATTGCCGTCATAAAGGTAAACCGGTAAAGATTAAGGCTGTGGTTGATTCACAGGAGCGCATCCTGACAATGGAGGAAGGCCATTCGGTGTTGGAGTTCGCCTTTCCGGCTGCCTCACAAGAAATAACATCGCGGGTCGACATTTATGTCGACGATAACCTGGTCTTCAGCGACAAGCGGACCAGGAATCCGCGACCGCTTATCACGCCGTCCGATTACGTGAACCAGTTTATGGGCACCAGCGCCTCCCGCTGGATGATCGCGCCGGGACCCTGGATGCCCATGGCCATGGTAAAAATCGCACCGGACAATGAAAACAGCCGCTGGAAAGCGGGTTATGAGTTTCAGGTCGAGAATATTATGGGCTTCAGCCATGTCCATGAATGGACCATGGCCGGGCTGCTGATGATGCCGGCAAACGGGCCGCTGAAGATTCAACCGGGCCCGGAGGAGAACCCCGATCTCGGTTACCGATCCCGCATGAATAAACAAACCGAGGTCGCCGAAATCGGCCGCTATAAAACGGACTTACTCGACTATGACATCACGGCGGAACTCACGGCCACCACGCGCGCCGCCATGCAGCGCTATACCCTGCCGGCGGACCGGCAGAACCGCGTACTGATCGATCTTCACTTTCCGGCCGAATACTACTGGGAATTGCGTGATGCTGAAATTATCCGAACGAGCGACACGGAACTCGTAGGGCGGGCGCAATCCCATTGTTCCACGACCGGATACCGCGGTGAGCAGGATTATACCCTGTATTTTGTCGTCCAATTCGATACGCCCATGGCATCCATGGGCGGCTGGATCCGCGACCGGATTGTCGAGACGGCGGATAAAATCGACAGGAGTCTCTATGAGCCTTTCTGGAATCATCGGATAAATAACTTTAATATGATGGATGCAGGTGCCTTCATTCATTTTGACAAGGGCATCACCGGCGTAAAGGTGCGCACCGGTATCTCCCTGGTCAGTATCGAGCAGGCCCGGTTAAACCTGACAGAAGAAATCATCAAACCCTTCGGATGGGATTTTGAAGCGGTTGTACAGAACCAGAAGGATACCTGGAACCGCGTTCTGGGACGCGTCGAAATCGAAACGCCGGACCGTCTTCAGAAAGTCAAGTTTTACAGCAATTTTTACCGGGCCGTATGCCCGCGCAACACCTGGAGCGATGTCAACGGGAAATGGGTGGATATGGATGAAATCGTTCGGCAGACCGACCCGGACCGGCCGATCTACGGTAGTGACGGTTACTGGGGATGGCACTGGAACCTGGTGCAATTCTATAACCTGATCATGCCCGAATTTTCATCCAACTGGATTCATACCTATTTATCCATGTATGAACACGGCGGCTGGCTGCCGCGGGGTAATCCAGGCATCGAATATTTTGCCGTGATGCCCGGCGAGCCTGAGATACCTTTAATGGTGGCCGCCTATCAGCATGGTATACAGGACAATGATGTGGATAAAATGTTTGAAGCCCTCATTCATCAGCAGACCGCTCTGCCAGAGGCCTATCCCGGAGGCGGCCAGGTGGGCAATGAAAGTTACCCTGTTTACCTGGAAAGGGGGTATGTGCCCCTGAAAAGCAGATATCAGGGTTATGTATCCAACACCCTGGAATACGCATACCAGGATTGGTGTGTTGGTCAATTGGCCAAAGCCCTCCGGAAAGACAGTGTTCATCAGGTATTCTTGCAGCGTTCGGAGAACTGGCGGAATGTTTTCGATCCGGAAACCGGATTCGTCCGTCCCAGGAATCCGGATGGCTCCTGGTATGACGATTTCTCACCCTACAACGCCCCGGGATTTTGTGAATCAAACAGCTGGCAGTATAGCTGGTACGTTCCCCAGAACCTTCACGGACTGATTGAACTGCTCGGAAAGGAACGTTTTATCCGTCGCCTGAATACGGCCATGGAGGCTTCCGAAAAAGTCTACTTCAATGCCCTGGCCGATAATTTTTCGAAATATCCCATCAATCACGGCAATGAATCCAATATGCAATCCTCCTATCTGTTCAACTATGCCGGTGTGCCCTGGCTGACACAGAAATGGACACGGGCCATACAGGAAAAGTACTACGGCATGGGCCCGCGGGATGCTTACCCCGGTGACGAAGACCAGGGGCAGATGAGTGCCTGGTATGTCATGAGCAGCATCGGCCTGTTCCAGATGGACGGCGGCGCATCCGTGAATCCGCACTATGAGCTCGGCAGCCCCCGGTTTGA
>CAYPHA010000006.1:0-103908 GCA_964410215.1 uncultured Calditrichota bacterium
TGTCGCAGGCCAATTCGGGTCCGCAGATCGTGTTATCACTGTTCAGGTAAGTAACCTGGAAGAACAGATACTAATGCTTAAGGGCGGGACCCTATATCCCGCCTTAAGCTTTTTAAAGTAAGGTGAGAGAAAATGACACAAATAAGGGACATATCAGGCATACCTCCGGAAATGCGCAAACCGGAGATGAAAAAAACGGAAGAGCGTAAAAATGAGCATTCGGGAACCGTCAAAGATAAGTTGGACATATCACCGGCCGGACGTGCATTGCTAAGCAGGAAGGCCGAGGCCGCACGTGAGGAAAATCTGGAAAAAGTGCGCCAGGCCGGCACCCTCGACGATGCCCGGTTGGAACAGATACGCGGGCGGATTGAAAATAATTTCTATGATAATCCCGATGTTATTGAGAAGATTCTTGATAAACTGATGGAGCTGCCATCGTTCCAGGAAAATAATGATGTCGATGGATTCACGGAATAAGACTTGACTCTGATTTATTCTGACTTCGTTTGAGCCTCTACCCCATCCATAACCGTCCGGATTTTATCCAGTAAACCGTGAGCTCGAAAGGGTTTTTGTATAAAAGGAAATCCCGGTTCTTCCCGGTCACCATGTGAACTCATCAATAAGATTTTAATATCCGGCCTGATCTGACGTGCTACCAGGGCCAGCTCGGTACCTCCGAATACCGGCATGATCAGGTCAGAAAGAATCAGGTCCACCTTGCCCTTGTTTTTCTCAAACAGAGTTAATGCTTCCAGACCGTTTGCGGCCGTAAGCACCGTATATCCTTGACCGGATAGGGCTGCCTGAAACGTCGCCATTAATTCCTGGTCATCCTCGGCAATCAGCACGGTCTCCGTGCCTTTTTGCAGGGAAGGTACGGCTGTATGGGTAGTAGGAACATCCGCATGAAAACAGGCCGGTAAATAGATATGGAAGCTGGTACCTTCCCCGGGGGTGCTTTCGAATGTTATATAACCCTGATGCTTTTTAATGAGACCATATACTATGGACATACCCAGGCCGGTTCCATAGCCGATTTCCTTTGTTGTAAAAAACGGCTCGAAGATATGTTCCTGTATATCGGCGTTCATTCCGACACCATTGTCCTGGAAAACCATCTCCACATAATGTCCGGCGGGAATAATGCCATTACGCGTGTGCAAAGGCTCTTCGAGTTCAACATTCCTCGTAATGATCCGCAACGCACCTCCATCAGGCATAGCATCCCTTGCATTAATGGCCAGGTTTATAATGATCTGATCGATTACGGAAATATCGGATTTTACAGGATACAAATCGGATGTCAAATCGGTTTTTAAGATGATATTTTCCCCGAGGTAACGTTCGAGAAACTGGTGATTGGTTTTTATGATGGGATTCAGGTTGAGCTTACGCGGATTGAATTGCTTATTCCGGCTGAATATCATCAGTTGTCGAACGAGTCCCGAAGCCGCATCCGCTTTGCCGATAATTTTCTGAAGGACACCATAGCTGTAATCGGATTCCGAAATACTTCTCAAACCGAGTTCTCCAATGCCGATAATTCCGGCGAGCACATTATTGAAGTCGTGTGCAATACCTCCGGCCAGTTGACCGAAGGCTTCCAGTTTTTCAATCTGCTGAAGGCGTTCTTCAATTCTTCTTTGCCGTGTAACGTCTTTTACTAACAGGAGAACGTCACCGTTTTGCTGTCCATTGAGCTGTAATCGTTCCAGATCCACGAATAGTTTTTTTCCCCTGCCTGTTTCCAGTTCAAAATGTGACTGGCTGTGTGGCCCTTTAATAAACGCCTTGAGAAGACGGCTGGATTCCGCCTCAAACAGATTATTCAGATCTTTATGGATGATCCCGGAACGGGGATAACCCAGCATTGTGCAGGCGGCATCATTTATACCTTTACAAATGAATGATGCTTCAGACTGGAATGACAGGATAAGCAGAGCATCCGATGTCGTCCTGAACAGGAATTGGAATGTGTCTTCGGGTGATCGGGCAGAGGTATCGTTATCCGTTTTCATTATTTTTGCAGCTCCTGTACCGAATTATCCTGTTTTTTCTAAAGTTGAGCAAATAAAGATAAAAGTCTTGAAAAATATTCCGATAACCTGTTAGGAAGTATTCGGTAGTTACACCGATATATTTAATTGTAAGCAAAGAATTAAAATATGAAGCAGCACATTATCATTATTGAAAAGGACCAGCAGCTTGTCGATTCGATCTGCCTGTTGCTGGAAATGCTTAATCTTAAAACGCGCATTTTTCCTAACTGGAGTTATAAACTGAAAACGCTGTCCCGGGAGGATATTGCCGCCGTCTTTTTAAATATTGACAATCTGCCTGTAAAACCGGATGAAGTAAAGAAGGTATTGATCGGGAAAAAGGGTAGTACGGAGAAGAAAATACCGCTCATATATTTTTTCAGAAGTTTTGAATCTGCCGCTTACAAGACATTTTCGGTGGTGCCTCATGCAGCAGAACTGAAAAAACCATTTTCAATGGAGGCACTTTATACCGTTATCCGAAGCACAATCGAACTGGAGCCGATTAAGGATGACGTAACGACTATGGAAGACGGCTATAAACAGGTGCTGGCTTTCAAAGAAGAACTTGATACCTGGCTTGCGCAACTGCAGGTGCTGGTCCGGCAATAGAAGGTGTTTTGTTTTGAAGAAAGAAGTTGTACAGGAAAACGGCATCTATGAAATCACCACCTTATGGAATGGGCAGCTGGTTCTGGCGGAAGTGATTGGAGGCCGGGCTACTGAACATGAAATCTATGATGGCCTTAAAGAAAACGGTATTATTTTTGGAGTGATCGAAGAAAACATTAAAGCCCTGATAAATGGTTTCGAGGGACAGATTCCCGTTGCAAGAGCCCATGTTTTTAACCAGGTCGGCTCTCTCTGGTTTCATTTTGAATCTGCCTTCAACAACAAGGTGTTTTTAGAATGGCTGAATCAGGATAAAATCGATGCCCCGGATCTTTCCTATCCTGTCAGCAGTGATGAACGCCTGGTCACGCTTTCTGCCCCGCCCAAACAGGTACTGAAATACCCGAACGGCCGTGTTACTGTCTTGCAGGAACTCGGAATGGACAGTATCAATTTCTATGCGGGTGTGAATACGGTTCAGGGTATACACCGGCAGTCTCTTGTATCTCAAATCGAGGGGTGTGCGCATCGAAACCTATACGGCATCGTTTCCGTGCATAAAAAGCAGGTTATGAAAAAGGTCGGTAAAATGCATGGCCATCTTACGATCAGCAATGCCCTCTATGTGGAAGAGGATATACAAAGAGAATCCGTGTTGGAGGTAGCTTCCAATCTTATTGTCAAAGGAATGGTACAGTCTTCAACGATTCATGCCGGCGGCAATCTGCAATGTGAACTGGGGATAGAAGGAAATGGTGACTACGACCTTTCACATATCCATTGCGGGCAGACCCTCATCAGTGTAAACCTGAGACGATACAAGGTATGGAACGGTCTTCACCTGATTGTGAAGTCCAACATTTCTGAATCGGACGTGGAAAGCATGAACACCATTTATACCGGTTCCATCAGTGATTCACAAATCCGCGTGGGCAATAAGCTCTATGTTAAAGGGGATATACATGGTTCCGTGATTCAAATCGGTTACAATTTCGTTAACGACCCCGACCTATCGTATCAGAAGAACCTCTTCTCTCAGAAACGTAAACGTATTGTAGACCTTCTCAGTGAAATAGAAAATCAAAAGGAAGATCTGGAAAAACGGCGCAGACATGCGGTTGAGCATATCGATAAACTTAGAAAAAATGCGGGGGACGGATTTTCTTCAGGTGGCTTGCTGAACATGCAGTATCGGACACTGGAAACAGGATCTGTACAATTACAACGGCGTCTGGATAACTTTGGAACGGAGCTGGAAGCCTATCGTAAACTGAACATGGCCATGTCGGTTGATGAAAATAATCCCTATGAACGCTATGATCCTGAGATTGTGGTCAAAGGTGAAATCGGCCCGGATGTTCAGATTTTCAGTGCAAGCGGCCGATTGCAGACAAGTGCTTCGTTGAAAAATGTTTCGATAAAAGTGGATAAATTATCAGGGGAATTTGAAGTCCGGCCACTAGAACCGGTTTCTATATAAAAAACAGAGGAAATCCGTAATTTTTTAATATTTATTAAAAATACTCGGGATACCGTCGAATACCTGAGAGAAGGATTGAACCAATAACGATGAGAGCATATAAGCTACGCAGCATAAAACTGTTCGGAGATACTCGATGAGTTCGAAAATTAGCGGCGAAGATCTTGAAATTTTGCTGGATTTCATAAACGAAAGTAACGATTCTCTGGGGAAAACCGAATCGATACTTTTGAAACTTGAAGAAGATCTTAAAATAAAAAGCGAAATAGATACAGCGGCCATCGATAAAATTTTCAGGACATTTCATTCGATAAAAGGAAGTGCCGGATTTATAGGGCTGACCCGGATAAATGTGGTTACGCATCAGGCGGAAACACTTCTTGATCTTGTGCGGAAAGGAAAGGCACAGCTCGAAAAAACGCATATAGATATTTTTCTCGAAGTATGTGATACGCTTCAGATACTGATGGATCACATCCAGCAAGAACATACGGAGGAAGGCTTCTCCGGCGATATCCAGGATCTCAAATCCCGTCTTGAAGGTATGGTGCAAGCTATGGAGGAAGGGAAATCCGCGCCTGAGCCCGCTGTCAGGGAAAAAGCCGATGTACCTGAAGAACCCGTAGAAGCGTTTCCGGAAATCGATTCCCTGATTACGCCGGAAATGGTCCAGCAGTTCATTGTTGAATCGCGTGAAATCCTTGATGAACTGGAGCAGGACTTGCTTATTCTTGAAAAAGAACCGGAAAATATGGAAGTCACTGAGAGTGCGTTCCGTGGTCTGCACAGTCTCAAAGGTAATGCCGGTTTTTTTAATTACCGGGATGTTAATCTGATCTGCCATAAGGCGGAAACGTTCCTGGATCTTGTCCGGACACATAAAGTAAAGGCGGAATCAAAACAGATTACAACGATTCTTCAGGTGCTTGACTTCATTCGTGCCGCTCTGGAACTGCTCGAGCAGGATAAATTACCGGTCATACCCGGCAGAGTGGGTTTGATAGACCTCATGGATGACGTCTTTGGTCTGGAGGAGTCGGCTGCAGAGGATGAAGAGACAACAAACGTTTCCGAAACGCAGGAAGAAGTTCCGGGACAAGGGAGCGGTAATCAAGAACCTGAAAAGGAAGCGGTTACCCCCCCACCTCCGCCGGAAAAAACCGGAGGTAAGAAACAGGACCCGGTACGGACGTCTGCATCGCGGACGGAAAACAAGAAAGCGGCGGGAGAAGTGATCCGTGTCGATGTCGATAAATTGAATAAACTGATGGATCTCGTAGGCGAAATCGTCATTGCAGAATCAATGGTTTCCCAGAATTCAGCGGAGTTACTCGGTGAAGAGGAAGGGATTGAAAAATCCATAGCCTATCTTCAGAAAAATGTGCGGGAACTCCAGGAGTTGGCAACGTCCATGCGCATGATTCCATTGACGGGTGTTTTCGGAAAGATGCGCCGGCTGGTGCGGGATATTTCGTCAAAAAGCGGTAAATCCGTTGAGCTGATTATTACAGGTGGCGATACGGAAGTCGACCGGTCTGTTATTGAACATATTTCCGATCCGCTGGTACACATGCTGAGAAATTCGGTTGATCACGGGATCGAAACAGCGGATGTCCGGGCTGAAAGGAATAAACCGAAAACCGGTACGATAAACCTGGAAGCAAAACAGGTGGGCGGCGAAATCTGGATCCTGATTGGTGATGATGGTGCCGGTCTGAACTGCGAAAAGATTCTGAAAAAAGCAAAAGAGAAAGGTCTCATCTCCGATATCGAATCGGAAATTCCCGATGAAAAAGTATGGGGTATGATTTTTCATCCGGGTTTTTCGACGGCTGCGAAGGTAACCGATATATCCGGACGCGGCGTTGGTATGGATGTGGTCGTCCGTAACCTGGAAAAAATCAGGGGCCGTGTGGATATTAAAAGTGTACCGGGTCAGGGTACGACCATGACATTGAAAATTCCGCTGACGACGGCCATAGTCGATGGTATGCTGATGCGTTTGGAAAATTCAATATATGCCATTCCCACACTGGATATACGTGAATCTCTCCAGGTTAAATCCGATCGTGTGGTGCAGTTAATGGATGGTCAGGAAGTTATCAAATTGCGTAACTCCATGGTGCCCATTCTGCGTCTGGGGGAACTCCATGAGATAAATACTGAAAAGAAAGCCCTGCAGGACGGTATTGTGGTGGTTACAGAGAAAGGGGGATCCACTGTCGGATTTCTGGTCGATGAAATAATCGGTCAGCAGCAGCTGGTGGTCAAAGCGTTGCCGCGATACAGCGGAAATATCAAGGGCGTTTCCGGTTGTGCCGTTCTGGGAAACGGAGAAATTTGTCTGATACTGGATCTGGCTAATCTCGTTAAACTTGCGACAGCAACTAACATCAAGGAGAATATACATGGCTGAGACTGAAACCCTTGCGTTACAATCTGAAATAGAGGATTCACAGGAAGGAAAATACCTGGCTTTTCATGTCGGGAAAGAAGAGTATGGGATCGAAATCCGCTATGTTACCGAAATTATCGGATTACAGAAAATTACAGACCTGCCGGATATGCCGGATTTTGTCAAGGGCGTCATCAACCTGCGCGGAAAGGTTATACCCGTGATCGATGTCCGTTTGCGCTTCGGTTTTGAAAAGCGGGAATATGATGAACGTACCTGTATCATCGTAACGAATATCGACGATGTGGCGGTGGGATTGATTGTTGATTCCGTCGCTGAAGTGCTGGATATCCCCGAGAAAAACGTCGATCCGCCTCCCCGGGTGCAGAAGGGCAGCGAAAGCCGCTATATCAAGGGACTTGGTAAGGTGGGTGAAGATGTCAAGATTATACTGGACATCAATAGATTCCTCTTTGATGAAGAACTGGAAATGCTGACAAAAGTGGTAAAAGAGTAAGCCGTTCAAAAGATTCAAAATGAAGGCACCCCGGTTAACCGGGGTGCCTTTTTTTTAGTTACTGAAGAAATAATAAGCTGCGAACAAGAGGCGCAGATTGGATACCGACGTTGCGTCGGTGACCGTTCCGTCTGCCTTGTTTGTCCCGAAAGCAGCGGTAGTAAACTCAATCTCACCGGCTAGACGCGTGGGGCCTGAATTCCAGATAGCCCGCGGGGCGAAACGCATGACGTTGTCAATATTTTGCCTGCCGGAATAATAAACACCATTATTATCGTCTAAGGTACCCTGGTTTTTTGTATAACCGACAAACAAACCATATTGAACATCCTTTCCGGTCGTAATATCTGTCCAGAAAGATAAATGCTTCATTGGTGTGAAGGAGCGTTCACCGGTTACCGGATCCACTTCCTTTACGGCATAACCGCTGACCATCAGTTGATCATACAGGTTCTGTCCGAGAACGCCTTCCACTTTGACCGTCACTGCTTCCAAATTCAATTTGGCAAATCCGAGAAGGGAAAGACCGGAAACGGTTTCATCTGCTTGTAATCCGTTTTGGGTGGTCAGTTCCGGTTTCAGTGTTTTATAATCAACGGAGCCGCCGACCGTGTGATCGCCGAGTTGATGTTGTACGAATACGTTCAGATTTGGAATGACGGCATTACGCAGTGTCTGGCTGCCGTTCGGGCTGGTAAAATCCCTCTGGCTCACCAGTGTTCCGGAGAGTTGTGTTTTACCCATGGTTTTTGTCAGACGAATCTGCGGATTTCTGGAAAAAGGCTGGAAGGGCATACCGGTGTTAAAGGAAACCACACCGGGAAAGCAGGCTGTCACAAAGAGGGGATGCCAGTACTGGCCGGCCAGCAGACTCAGATCGTCCCAGTCCAGTTTCACATAGGCATGGCGCAGCCGGAACTGATTGACATCATTGTCGCTGATCCCGAAAAAGGCGCCTTCGATCAGAGCGGAACTTTTTGCTCCAAAAGCATCCGGTCCTTTAAAAATCCCTGTAAGCCGTGTCTGAATGGCAAGAATATTAAAATTGGGCTGGGCGTTGATATCCTTCCCGTTGGCATCCTCAAGCTCAGCTGAAGGCCAGAGCAAAAGGTGACCTTCGCGTGGCGCGACTGTCTGCCGCGAATCGTAAAAAACATCCGTCTTTACATACCCTTTAAACTGAATACTCTGTTTGTCATCTGATTCCTGACTAAAGCTGATGTGTGAAAACACCAGACAGAAAGCGATACTGATAATGGCAAATCGGGTCATTTGGGATCCCCTTCATACTTTGTAGGACAAATTTTCAGTTAGAATTTCTGTATAGAATCATGAGGTAACTTACAAAATCATGACGTAACTTTCTTAATTATTTCGTTTGTATTCTTTCTATCTTTAATTATCAGGGATAAAATATATAAAATGGCAGTGACGCCATCGGGTGTTATGGTCGCATGCCGTTTCTGAATTTACTATATTATATTGCAAGGCGATGATACCTGTTGGCATATTTCGGGAGCGCTTATGTTAAACAAAAGGCGTATGATTGGTTATGTTGCCGGTCCGGCTGCATTTATGGTATGTCTGATACTGCCGGTTCCGGAAGGGATGAAACCGGAAGCGCTTCGTGTAGGTGCTATCGCCCTGTGGATGGCGGTCTGGTGGATAACCGAAGCCATTCCCATCCCGGCAACCGCATTATTGCCAATTGCCCTTTACCCCATACTCGGAATAATGAAATCATCGGAAGCGACGTTGCCCTATGCCAATCATTTGATTTTTTTGTTTATGGGGGGCTTTTTTATTGCCGTAACAATGGAACACTGGAATCTGCACCGGCGTATTGCACTGCACACCATACGCATTGTCGGTACCAGTCCCGTACGCATTATCCTCGGTTTCATGGTTGCCACTGCATTTTTATCGATGTGGATCAGTAATACCGCCACCGCGATGATGATGGTGCCCATTGGATTAGCCGTTATCAGGCAATCGCTTGATCTGTTAAAAAAGGAACAAAGGGAACAAATTTTGACAGCCGGTTCTACCTACCATTTTGGTACGGCGCTCATGCTGGGAATCGCCTATGCGGCGTCAATCGGCGGTGTGGCTACGATCATCGGGACGCCACCGAATACCATTCTGGTCGGATTCCTGGAAAAAGAATACGGACAGGCCATAAGCTTTTCCGCCTGGATGGCCCTGGGATTACCGCTATCTGTGACCATGTTGTTTATAACCTGGATTTATCTCGTTAAAGTTGCTCTTCCACCGGAAATAAAACAACTCCCAGGCGGTCGTAAACTGATTGCCACGGAACTCAAAAAACTGGGAGCCGTGTCACAGGCCGAACGCCGTATTCTGATTGTGTTTTGCGTGGTGGCGTTGCTCTGGATTCTGCGGGGTTTTATTCATCTTCCCGCCCTTTCCATGATTCATGATACAACTATAGCAATCGCCGGGGCCCTGGCACTGTTTGTTATTCCGGCGGACTGGAAACATGGTGTATTCCTTCTTGACTGGAAAACGGCCGTCAGAATACCCTGGGATGTCATTATTCTTTTCGGAGGGGGGCTGGCGCTCGCCGGCGGCTTTTCATCTACCGGTCTCGATGCCTGGCTGGGAAATCTTCTTTCCGGACTGCAAGGATCGAGTCTGTTTGTTCTGATTCTTACTATTGTATTCATGACTATTTTTCTAACGGAGGTTACATCCAATACGGCGACGTCGGCCATGCTGATTCCGGTTATGGCCAGTATCGCCATTGCCATGTCCATACATCCCTTCGGCCCGGCGATCGCCGCCGGCATTGCCGCATCCTATGCCTTCATGCTTCCTGTGGCCACACCGCCCAACGCCGTCGTCTTCGGCAGTAAATACATTTCGATACCAACCATGGCACGGGTTGGTTTTTTTCTGAATATTCTGGGTACGTTGCTGATCACATTGCTGATCGTTTATTTATTACCTATACTCTGGGACATTGACATTTCATCTTTGCCAAAACACCTCCCCTGATCTGCCTTTCTTTCATCTATCTTTCGGTTTTTAGCATCAGACCGTGAAATTTTTTCAAAAACAGGCCTTTTTTGTGTGAAAAACGCAAACATTTCTGAAGTATGCGTTAAAAATGGCCGAAGATATAGTCACTTTGTCAATAAAAAAAAGCGGGGTCAATAATATGACATTCATGATCAGACATAAGATTATCGGTCTCATCATCGCAACATCCTTCATGTTGCTGATGATCATAATAATTGTGAATGTTTCACAAAAAGGAACATTGAGCGATACCGTTGCCACTAACCTGGATGATATGGGCAGAGATAATTACAGGGCTATTGCAAGTGATCTTTATAAGCTGTGTGAAACAACTAACAGTCTGGTCCGGGATTTACTTGTCAGTAATCTGCATATTGCAGATCATGTTTACAGGGAAATGGGCGGCGTTTACATCTCGGATGAAACCGTATCCTGGCAGGCTGTAAACCAGTTTACCAAAGAGAGTAAAACCATTTTTCTTCCAAAAATGATGAACAAGGGGCGATGGCTGGGAAAAAACAGGGATCTGACGAAGTACACGCCGATCGTCGATGATGTGTATAAACTGGTCGGACATACCTGTACCGTTTTTCAACGCATGAATGAACAGGGCGATATGCTGCGCGTTGCCACCAATGTCAGAAAACAGGACCAGACGCGGGCAATCGGTACCTATATTCCCGCCATGAATCCGGACGGCACGCCAAATGAAGTGATCCGGACGGTTATGCGGGGCGAAACCTATATCGGCAGGGCCTATGTCGTGAATGCCTGGTATCAGACGGCTTATCAACCGATCAGGAATGATGCCGGCCGGATAATCGGAATCCTGTATTATGGCGTGAAGCAGGATGCGTTGAAAGAGATTCGTGAAGCCATAATGGATATTACGATCGGCAAAACGGGTTATGTTTACGTGCTGGGAGGCAAAGGTAAAGAAAAGGGTGAATATATCATTTCTAAAGACGGAGCGCGGGACGGTGAGAATATATGGGACGCAAAAGATGCGGATGGAAGGCTGTTCATTCAGTCGATTATCAACAAAGCGGTTAAACTGCAACCGGGCGAAATTGTCTATGAAACCTATCCCTGGAAGAATGAAGGCGACCGGAAAGCGCGGCTGAAGACGGTCGCCATAGCCTATTATGAACCCTGGGACTGGGTCATTGGTGCCGGTACCTACCACGATGATTTTTATGATACGTTGAACGAAATGAACGGAGCCATTTCCGGTATGCTTCTGTGGACGATCGGCAGCGGCATTGTGGTTCTTGTCCTGGTGGTGATAATCGGATTATATGTGGCGAACCGGATTGCGGGACCCCTCGAAAACATGAGAGATGTGGCCATCAACCTGGCCCGGGGTGATATTAACCAGGAGGTCACATTTACTTCCCGGGATGAAACCGGGCATCTCGCTGATTCTTTCCGTGATATGATACAGGTACTACGAAATAAAGCACAGGTTGCAGAGGACATTGCAGCGGGAAAGCTGGATGCTGATATGGTCATTGCATCGGAGGATGATGTCCTTGGCAAGTCAATGAAATCAATGGTTGAAACGATTGACGGCCTGCAGTCCGATCTTAATAAAACGATTGAACGGCAAAAAGCAGGTGCGTTGAGCGACAGGTGTCATCCGGACCTGTTTCAAGGTGCGTTTGCCGAACTGGCCCAGGGTGTGAATGATGTACTCGATGCGCTGCATCAGCCGATCGAGGAGACGATCGAACGACTCAGGGAATATGCGGACGGCGATCTGGGCAATGAAATGCGGGAATTACCCGGCGAACAGATCAATCTGACTAATGCACTGAATGAAATCCGTAAGAATGTTAAAGCGCTGATCGATGAAGGTATTATGCTGGCACATGCCGCGGAAGAAGGTAATCTGGAAGTGCGTGGCGATGCCGGGCGTTTTCGCGGGGGATACCGTGAAATTATCGAGGGAATGAATAGCACGATTGAAAACCTTTTGAGACCGTTATCGGAAGCGGTAAAATCATTGTCCGCTCTCTCGGAAGGGGATATGACGGTCACAATGGAAGGTGACTATAAGGGTGATCACGCGAAACTGAAACTGATTATGAATAAATCGCTGAGTTCGCTCAATGCCCTTCTCGGTGAGGTCGCAACCACTATTGATCAGGTTTCCAACGGATCCAGACAGGTTTCCGATTCCAGCCAGTCCGTGTCGCAGGGTGCAACCGAGCAGGCAAGTTCACTGGAAGAGATTACGGCGTCCATGACGGAGATCGGATCTCAATCCAAACAGAATGCAGAAAATGCTTCACAGGCCAATCAGCTCTCTTCAGCGGCAAGGGATGCCGCTCAGGCCGGCAGTACGCAGGTTGAAGAAATGCTGGGAGCCATGTCTGAAATAAACGATTCAGCCGGCCAGATTTCCCGGATTATAAAAGTGATCGAAGAAATTGCTTTTCAGACCAATCTGCTGGCTCTCAACGCCGCCGTCGAAGCCGCCCGCGCCGGCGTGCATGGTAAGGGTTTTGCCGTCGTCGCAGAAGAAGTTCGCAACCTGGCTCAACGCAGTGCCAAAGCAGCTGATGAAACAACCGTTCTGATCGAAAATTCCGTAGAAAAGGCCCGTAAAGGCAGCGACATAGCGAACCAGAGCGCAGAAGCGCTTTATAATATTATAGAAGGCATCACCCGGGTAAGCGACCTGATTGGGGAAATTGCCAGTGCGTCGCAGGAACAGGTGCAGGGCCTTCAGCAGGTTAACCAGGGGTTGAGCCAGATCGACCAGGTAACCCAGTCGAATACGGCCAATGCCGAAGAAAGTGCTGCCGCTTCGGAGGAGCTCTCCGGGCAGGCGGAACGATTGAAAGTACTGGTGAACCGCTTTAAAATGGAAAATGGAACCGGACAGGTGTACGAATCATCTTTTATTCGGGAAGGATCGGTTGAAAACGATGAGATCAGCCTGCTGCCGGAGAACAATACCGGGGGAGAGGATAAGTATAAACAGGAAATGGTTTCAGAATCTGTCGGAGACAGGATCGAATTGGATGATGACGACTTTGGAAATTTCTAACATAGTACAAAGGGGAAACAATGCGGATATCTATCTCTAATAAAATCGGGATTGTTGTTGTAGGCAGTCTTCTGGTTTTGCTGGGTATCATGATGACGGTTTTGCTCAGGCGCTCGAATGCACAACAAATGAACGCGATTGAAACCAGTGCATTAGAGCTGAGTGAAATTCTGCATCGTTCGGCTGTCTTTGCCATGGGTGAAGGGATTACTGACGTATCACCTTTAAAGGATATGCTTCAGGAATTACCCGAGATTGAAGAAGTACGCATTTTACCAACCCACCTGATTGACGAAGACCGTTCGCGGCAGTTGGACCAGGAGGAACGCGCGGCACTGCAGGCCGGAAAGAAATTTATAAAATCAGAGACATTTGGAGAAAAACGTGTTTTACGGATCATTGAACCCGTGCTGGCTGAGGAAAACTGCACCATTTGCCACGAAAGTGACATCGGTGATCCGCTCGCTTCTATAAGTATTCGATATTCAACGGAAGAAGCACTGGATGAAATTGCGGGACAAAAATGGCTGGCCGTTTTTCTGACTTTGATTACCATCGTTATTACCTTCTTCGTGATTATGTTTCTGGTGAACCGGAATGTACTCAGGGATTTGAAATCATTCATCGAATCGATAAAAAACCTCGCACTCGGTGATATCGATCATACCATGGAAACGGATCGTAACGATGAGTTGGGCGATGCCGCACAACATCTGAAAATCCTTCAGGAAAATATTGAGCATAAAACAAAGCGCGCCGTTGAGATATCAGAAGGGCGGCTTGACAGTGAAGTGAAACCTGTTTCGGAAAAGGACGGGCTCGGTAATGCAATGGTCAAAATGCAGGAAAGCATTCGTCTGCTAACAGAGGATGTTGTCGTGCTCATGTCAGCTGCCACCGAGGGCCGGTTGGACGTCCGGGCCGATGCATCGGCACACGATGGCGAATACCAGAAAATTGTCAGCGGTTTCAACCAAACGCTCGATACGATCGTTCAACCGATGCAGGTGGCTGAAAAGTACCTTAAAAAGATCGCCAGCGGGGATCTGGAGGAAACCATATCCGAACAGTTCGCTGGTGATTTTCAGAATATCATCGACAGCATGAATTCATGTATTCAAACAATTAAAACGCTCAAAGAAGATACGGTTATGCTCTCGACTGCAGCCATTGCCGGTGATTTGAGTGTAAGGGCTGATGCAGAGCGCCACAGCGGGGATTATAAGAAGATTGTGGAAGGCATTAACAGCACACTTGATGCCCTGCTGGAACCGATTACGGAAATGCAGACGATTTTGCAGCACCTTGAAAAGGGTAATATGACTGTTAAAATGATGGGGCATTATAATGGGGAATATGCCAAATTAAAAGACAATCTGAATGCAACGATACAGACCCTGCATGACATGCTTGGTAAGGTATCAGCTGCCGTAGATCATGTGTCTACGGGTGCACAGCAGGTATCGGATGCCAGCCAGGCTGTTTCACAGGGTGCTACGGAACAGGCGAGTTCGCTGGAAGAGATCACGGCCTCCATGACGGAGATCGGGTCGCAATCCAAACACAACTCGGAAAATGCCGCACAGGCCGATCAGCTTGCTTCTGTTGCCAGAGGTGATGCACAACTGGGAAGCGACCGGATTAAAGAGATGCTCGATTCTATGGCTGAAATCAATGACTCCTCTGATAAAATTTCAAAGATCATTAAAGTCATAGAAGAAATCGCTTTCCAGACGAATCTGCTGGCCCTCAATGCCGCCGTGGAAGCGGCAAGAGCCGGTGTGCATGGTAAAGGATTCGCCGTCGTCGCCGAGGAGGTCCGGAATCTGGCGCAGCGCAGCGCTAAAGCGGCATCAGAAACCACTAATCTCATTCAAAACTCGGTGGATAAAGCAAGAAAAGGCAGTGAAATTGCCGACCAAAGTGCTGAAGCGCTTTATAAAATTATTGAAGGCATTGCCAAAGTGAGCGATCTGATCGGTGAGATAGCCAGTGCTTCACAGGAGCAGGTCCAGGGCCTGCAGCAGGTTAACCAGGGCCTCAATCAGATCGATCAGGTGACACAGACGAATACGGCAAACGCAGAGGAGAGCGCATCCGTTGCCGAAGAACTCTCCGGTCAGGCCGTTCAACTGAAAAATATAATCAGGCGATTCCAGTTGGAACGCAAGGCGCAGATGGAATCAGACGCTTTCAGGTTAACCGGGCATCAACAGGAGTACAAGAGTCCGGATGCGTTTGGAAATGAAGCTGACAATAAGCGGGAAGAAACGCCGGAACTGATTCTGGACGATGATGACTTTGGCAGCTTCTAAGTAAAGGCCAATGCTGGGAACACGCATCCGCTATCACATACTTTTTACAAATTTAAAGCTATACAAAAAGCGGACGACAATATCGGTATGTTTGTATGAATAGAGTGGGTATAATCAGGAAACGAAACGGGTATGGCACATCTCATATCGATTACCGATTCAGAATATGAAGCAATAAAAACACTTGTCTATGATAAGTTTGGAATCGACCTCGGTACTAAAAAACAATCCCTGGTTGTCGGACGCCTGCAGAAAGTTGTCAAACAAAACGGTTTCAATACGTTTGAGGAATATTACAGCTATATTCAGAATGACCGTTCCGGAGAAGGTCTCAACAGCCTGATTAACAGGATATCCACCAACCATACGTATTTTAACAGGGAATCGGAACATTTTGATTATTACAGTAACCAGGTTTTACCGGAAATAACCGGTCAACTTAAGAAAAAAAATGACAAATTTTTAAGAATTTGGTCCGCCGGTTGCTCCTACGGCGAAGAACCTTATACGCTGGCTATGTTATTACTGGAGCATCTGAACGGGGAACGCCTGGGCTGGGAAACCGGCATACTGGGAACCGATATATCCGAAAATGTACTGAATGCCTGTAAAGCGGGGCAGTATGCCAAAGAAGATGTGGAACGTCTGCCGGTATCCCTGCGGCATAAATATTTCCGGGTCACGCCGGATAAACAATATGAAGTGATACCGGTATTAAAAAAGCTGGTCATGTATCGCCGCCTGAACCTGATGCGACCGGAGTTTCCTTTCAAACGGAAATTTCATGTCATATTCTGCAGAAATGTAATGATCTATTTTGATTTGCCGACGCGCGAGAAACTGGTAGAGAAGTTTTATAACTATCTGGAACCCGGCGGATATTTTTTTATCGGACATTCGGAAAGTCTGGGCAGGTCAAACCGGTATTTTAAATATATTCAACCGGCAATTTACAAGAAACATGATACAATATGAAATGATAAAAGTACTCATTGTAGATGATTCGTCTCTCGTCAGGTCCATACTTACGCGTGGTTTGCAAGTGGATCCGGGCATCGAGGTCGTTGGCGCGGCAGGTGATCCTTATCAGGCACGGGATATGATCCTGGCCGAACGTCCGCACGTGCTGACCCTGGATGTGGAAATGCCCCGCATGGACGGGCTTGCGTTTTTACGGAAGCTCATGCCTCAGTATCCCCTGCCGGTTGTAATGGTCAGCTCACTTACGCAGCGGGGCTCGCAAATCACATTGGATGCTCTGGCCCACGGGGCGATTGATTTTGTGGCTAAACCGACATCAGACATTCAGAGTGGATTAAACGGCATGATGGAGGAACTGCGGGAAAAGGTGAAAATAGCTGCTTCGGTCGATGTCAGCCAATGGAAAAACAAAAAACCGGTGACCAGTCGCGTCCGGGAAGCGCGCATCAGTTCGCTTGCGAAAACAACCGATAAAGTGATCGCCATCGGAGCCTCAACCGGAGGAACCGAAGCCTTGCGGAAATTAATCAGCGCGATGCCGGCGAATTCACCCGGCATCATCATCGTTCAGCATATGCCGGCAGGTTTTACACGGATGTTTGCAGAACGGCTGGATAGCATCGCCAGGGTCAGCGTAAAGGAAGCCGAATCCGGTGATCGTGTCATGACGGGGCATGTGCTTGTTGCGCCGGGTAATTTCCATATGCAGCTGATGCGGTCCGGAGGAGAATACCGCGTAGTCTGCAGAGATGGAGCGCCCGTAAACGGACACCGGCCGTCTGTAGACGTGTTGTTCCGTTCTGTTGCCAAACATGCCGGAAAAAACGCAGTAGGCGTCATGCTGACGGGTATGGGAGCGGATGGTGCCGATGCCATGGTTAAAATGCGGGATGCCGGTGCCCGGACCGTGGCACAGGACGAAGCGACTTCAGTCGTATTCGGTATGCCTAAAGAAGCTTTTCAGCGTGGCGGGGCCGAAATACTCAAACCGCTTGATTCAATACCGATACTGATATCAAAATATTTGGAGGAAATGGGTGAATGAATAAGCCGGTAGTTGTCGGTGTTGGAGGAACAGCCGTATCGGATAAACCCGGGGAAACAATTAAAACCTACGCGCTTGGTTCTTGTGTGGCTTTGATATTTCTGGCACCAAAAATCCCGGCTGCAGGTCTTGCACATATTGCGTTGCCTGACTCAAAACTGGGCGGGGAAAAGGGACAAAATCTGCCGGGCTACTTTGCGGATCTGGCCATTCCGCACATGATCGAAGCCTTCAAAAAACTGGGTATTAAAAAGAATCACGAAGTTCAGATCAAAATGGCCGGCGGAGCAAAAATAATGGATCCGAACGGCACATTTAATATCGGAAAACGAAATGTTCTGGCCATAAAGAAGCTGCTCTGGAAATATAAACTGGGTGCGATAGCGGAAGATGTGGGGAAGGATTACAGCCGGACGGTCAGCGTTAATGTACAAACCGGGGAAGTACTTGTTTCTTCACCCGGCAAAGGAGAGTGGAAGTTATGATCAGCAGGAAAAAAATAAATAGATTACCCGGGAGGTATGATGCCTAAACGCATCCTGATTGTCGATGATTCAGCAATCGCGCGATCTATTATAAAACGAAGCCTGGAAATTTGCGGATTTGATGAAACAGAAGCCCTCGAAGCCGGGAATGGAAACGAAGCTATGGAAACCCTTAAGAATGAACAGGTCGATATCGTTTTTACAGACCTCAATATGCCGGATATGAATGGCGAACAGTTACTGAAGCGTATAAAAAGTTCACCTAAACTTTTCGAGATACCGGTGGTTATCATTACGAGTATGAAAAATCCGGCAAAGGAAAAAAAACTTATTTCGGAACATGCCGCCGCCGTATTGTCAAAGCCATTGGCCCTGCCGCTACTCAGGCAGGTTCTGGAAGATAATTTACATGTAATATGAGGAAATTACCATGCCCGTAAGCGAACAGGTCCTGATGGAAGGTCTGGAAGAGGCCCTTTCCGAATCACTCGAAAATATGGCGTTTCTGGAATTGGAATCCGGAGAGCGAGTGGAAGAAAAACCTCAGCTGCAGCCTGATCACATGCTGGTCTCACTGGATATAACCAAACCGCTGTCAGGTAAATTTTATCTGGTTTTTCCGGAAGACATGGTCACGGAAATGACGGAAACGGTTGCAGAAGATGAAGCGGAAGAAGATATGAAAAAGGATGTACTTTCGGAAATGGCCAATACTGTCGCCGGCCGTTTTCTGGCGCATGTTTTTCCAAAACAGGAATTTGAAATGGGTATTCCGGAATGTTGTGATTCCGGCAAATTCAGGGAATCCCGATTTGATAATGAAATCGTAATGCAATTCGATGCCGAAGGTAATCTGCTTTACGGCATCATTGACTATAATAACTGACTTTTGAATCAGACACAGAATAAAATTGGGAGAGATAAATGGAATGTAACAAGGTTTTATTTGTTGAGGATTCGCCAACGATGCGAAGAATCATAGCAAATTCATTGAACCGTATTGGTGTTACGGAAGTGATTGAAGCGGAACATGGTGTGGATGCTCTGGAAAAACTGGAGGGGCAGCAGGTCGACCTCATACTGACAGACTGGAATATGCCGGAAATGAACGGTAAAGAACTCGTGGAAAAGCTGAAAACAATGGATGATTACAAGGAAACACCCATTATTATGATTACAACACGGGGAATGCAGGATGACGTGATGACAGCCATAAAAATCGGCGTCAACGGATATATTGTTAAACCCTTCACGCCTGAAGTGCTGAAGAAAAAAATTGCTGAAATATTTGCCTAGTCCTTAAATGAGGTATAAGAAATGACAAATGTTAATGGCCTGAATGATGTGCTTGTTAAAATTGAAAATATGCGGGAAACGCTTAAGTTCAGTAATGATATGCTGCCGTTACTCGGCGATCTTTTTATTTTTATTAAAGACATGATCCCGTTGATGCTGGAAGCCAATGTTTCCGTGCGTGACAGCGCCAGTCACCTGCCAAGAGCAACGGAAAACATTGAACAGGTGTCCAAAACGACCGAAACGGCTACCCATGAAGTAATGGATAAACTGGACGTTATCCTGGCTGAATTGAGCACCCTGTCCGGAGAACTGAAAGCGGAGAACGTCAAAGAATCCGCTACAGCACGCATTGATGCGATCCAGAATACGGCTACGGAAATCATCTATGCCCTGCAGTTCCAGGATATTACCACCCAGCAACTGGAACATACCACACGTATCCTGGTCGCCGTGAATGAAAAATTCGGCAATCTGTTTCAGTCTTTTGGAAAAGTGAAATCCAATACCACACTGGGACAGGATGTTATCCAGGCGTTTGAAAAAGAGTATAACCGGATTAAGAATACGGATATAGAGGAATTTAAAAAGAAAACAGAAGACACAATCCGTAAATCGTCATTCAGTCAGGATGATATCGACGCGCTGTTTAAATAAACACATGATGAAATGCCTATAACAGGACATTTGGTAATGGAAAATAAAGATATATTCAATGATCCGCATGCGGTATTTGAGAAAAAAACAAAATTGCCGGTCCGGCATTCCGTGATCAAAAATAATGCCGTCCGGATTGGTGAACCTAAAAAGATTGAACAAACACCGGAACCGGAGAGTCATTCGGGTAAGACAGACGTTCAACCAATCATCGAAAATAATCAGGTGACAGGGATTGTTTTTACCTGCAGCTGTGGCAAAGTCTCCGAAATACGGTTTGACTTCGATGAATAACCAATCGGTTCCGGGACTAACGGGAAATACATGCATATAACGCTGTCCGAAGACAAATTTGAGGCTTTTCTTAGCATTCCTGAAACGGATGATCGTTTTCCCTCAGCCGGAGAACTGCGGGATTTTATTGCTGAACATGGTATCGTCTATGGCCTGGATGAAGAAAAACTGGCTGAACTGATCGGCCGCCGGCAGGCCGTCGACCATGTTCTGATCGCGAAGGGCAGATACCCCGATCCGGTAATCCGCCTCAACTGGCATATTCGTATCCATGAGAGTCAGAGGCCCCGGATTGATGAGAAAAACCGGGCGGATTTTAAACAACTTCAGGGCTTCAGCTTTGTTCATAAAGGACAGAGACTGGTATCGGAAGAACGTTCAGACCAGGCCGAACCGGGTATGACGGTGACCGGTGAATCTGTCGCTCCCCAGCGCATGCCTGCAGAGCTGCCTGAAGGGCCGAATACGGTACGATCAGAAGATGGGCAGAGCCTGTTTTCCGCAATAGACGGGATTGCCTCCTGGCATGAAAACAGGATCTGTATTGAAGAGGTCTACCATATTCGGGGTAATGTGGATTATCATACCGGGAACATCAAGTTCAGAGGACCGGTCATAATAGAGGGTGATGTACGCTCCGGGTTTCGTGTGGAATCCACGGAATCCATTTTTATCGATGGAACAGTCGGAGCCGCCCATATTTATGCCCAGTCAGGTGATATTACGATAACCTGTGGCATCCTGGGCAAGAAAAGGGCTAAAATTCTCGCAGGAGGCAGCCTGAAATGTGGATTCGTGCAGGATGCGACTGTCGGCGTTAAAGAAGATGTTCTGATAGATCGCTACGCCCTGAACAGCACCATTTCAGCAGGGGGCAGAGTTGTCCTGGCAAAAAACGAAGGTCTGATCCGTGGTGGCAGTATAACCGCCGAACTGGGCATTATTGCCCGGGAGGTCGGTTCTACACAGAACGTGTTTACTGAATTGAAATTGCGTAGTCACAGTGAACACAGCAGCCAGCAGCTTCTCTGGGATATCAGTAAAAAGCGCACCAATATAAAGTTGAGGCAGACTTCACTGTCAACACGGCAATCCTTTCTGAAAGTCCTGAAAGAAAGTGTCGATAAACTGTCGGAAGAAAAGCTGCAGGAGCTTGAAAGGATCCGCCGGGAGCTGACCCGGTTGCAGGAGAAAATAACGGAACTCGATAAAAGTGAAATCGATTTCCAGAAAAAAGCAGCCAGGGAAGCCCTTAACAGAGAAGTGAAAATTTTTAACATGCTGTTCAGAAATGTACGTATCGACATCAGCGGTAAGGAAATTTACATTGACGAACCCCTGAAAGCGGTAAAAGTATTCCGTTTTAAAGATGATATCGTTGTCGAATCACTGGCCGACCTGGAAGACCGTGATTATGATATTTTCGTTTCTGCAACGTGAGCACGAATCAGGAAAATCCGGAGCCTGAAATGCAAGAGAAAGAGAAATATATGAATCCCGAAACATCCGGTAAAATGCGTATTCTGGTATTAGATGATGAACAGGAGATCGTAGATACCATTATTGATATTATTGACGGGGAAGCCTATACGGTGGATGGTATGACCGATCCGCAGCAGGCATTGCATATTATCAGGAAAAATGAGTATGATGTGGTCATTACTGATCTGGTCATGCCCGGATTCACCGGCATGGATATTGCCAATTGCGTGAAAGAAAACGAACTGGATACCTCTGTTATCGTTATTACCGGTTATGCCACCGTGGAATCAGCCATTCAGGCTGTGCAACTGGGCGTCAATGATTATATAAAAAAACCGTTCAATCATCATGAAATTATCTTAACAGTAAAACGGACCGTCGAAAGGCTGTTACTGGAGCGAAAAAACCGGTCTCTCCATGAAAAACACAAACGCATGTTCAAAGATATTACTCTGATGTGTGAGATCAGCTCTATCCTGTATCAGGTACATGAAACCGATTCAGCAAGTACGATGATCCTGGATACCATCGAGGAATACTTTAAAATAAGGCGTTCTGCCGTTGCTCTCAAAGAAGGGGAGGCGGAACGATTTCGCATCGTAAATGCCCGGAATATCCCACAGGCCTTTGTTGATGATTTCCGTTTCCGCCCGGCTGGAAGCATAAATGATGTCGAGGTTTCCGCTAATGATGTTACCTGTATAAAAAATATTAATTCCGAAATAAAATCAGAAGGTAAAAAAGTATTAGCCCAGGATATCCGGCATCTTCTGCTGGTACCTCTGAAATTTCATAATCAGGTCACCGGTTTCCTTATGCTGTGTTTTACTGCTGAAGATACCTGGCCGTCTCCGGATGAATTGGAACTTCTCAACATCCTGAGCATCCAGGTTTCTCCTGTAATGCATGGTTTCCAATGTGGCGTTACGGGTGCATTTAATCCGGAAGAAAAACTGAATGAGGTGATCCGGGATTATCTGTATGAATCACAGGGACTATTGCGGCCCGTCTCCTTCGCACTGTTTCGGATTACACTGTTGGAAACAGTTGAAAATACATTTCAATTGAGTGATCAGGTAAACCGGTATCGAAATCGTTTTAAAGAGATATTTGAAAAGGATGGTCATCTGATCTGGCAGACACCGGATACAGTACTTGTTGTTCTGCCCGGATATGATTATTTTAAAGCAGAAGCACAATGTGCCCGGGTAAAGGAGCTGGTGGAATCTGCCGGAGTAGAGGATGAGCAGCGCAATATGTTTTCCGTAATTTATACCTGTCTGGGATATCCACAGGACGGTGAGGATATTACTGATGCCGGCAGAGAACTCTGGAACAGGCTGTTTAATGAATATGCAAACTTTGTTGCGCTCGAAAAAATGCAACGTTCATAAGGAAACGATGTAATGCCCAATGATAAATCAATATTAGTCGTAGATGATGATCCTGCGGTACTGGAGATGATTTGCGAAGGCCTGATCGATAATGGATTCGATGTTTTCTCGGCGATGAATCCGCGGGAAGCCCTCAATAAATTGAGAGAGAATCCGGTCATGTTCGCGCTGCTGGATGTGGATCTGGGATCTCCGGAAATGAACGGTATCGGCCTTGGAAAACAAATAAAGGCAGATTATGAAGACATTATCATCATTTTAATGACCGGGTACCACAATATCAAACTGGCCGTGGATGCCATGCGCAGTCATGCTTTTGATTACATGATTAAACCCTTCCGCATCGACCAGATTATCTCGCTGATGGAACGTTCGGAGCGGGAAATGAACGTGCGTAAGGAAAACAGGAAACTCAAAGACCGGATCAGCGATCTGGAAAACACGTTACAGAAACTGGAAGCAAAAATGGAAAGTCTGATGCCAGTCTCTTCCGCCCTGCCTGCAAAAAAGGATGCCGGCGCCAAGGTGCACAGCGACCGGGCTGTTCGTTCTTATCAGCGACAAAAGTAAAGTAGGACTTGAAATGATGCTTGATAAAGTTGCAAATTAAGAGAAAGTAAGCAGTAGGAAGTAGTAAAAAGAAATATATTAAGTGTAGTCTATATATGAAACGAAAAATTCTGGTTGTTGATGATGATGATAATCTAAGGGTTGTGATGCAGGAAACCCTGGAAACATGCGGCTATGATGTCGATGAAGCCGATTCGGGAGGTGCGGCCTTAGACCTGTTGAAGGAAAAGAAATTCGATCTTGTTATTACAGACTTGATGATGCCGGGCATTAAAGGGATCGAACTGATCGAACGGGCCGCCAAAAAATATCCGGAAATCGGTTTCCTTGTCATATCCGCCTACGGTACCATTGAAACGGCCGTGGATGCCATGCGAAAAGGCGCGTTTGATTTTATTACTAAACCCTTCTCCATCGAACATATTGAATCGCGCGTTGAACGCTTTTTCCAGTACCAGACCCTGCAACAGGAAAATCTGAACCTGAAACGGCGCCTGTTGAATCATAAACTGCAGGCTAAACTGGTTGGTCAAAGCAAACCCGTTCAGGAGATATTTTATAATATCGATGTCGTGGCACAGAGTGATGCTACCGTGTTTATCAAAGGGGAGAGCGGCACCGGTAAAGAACTTATCGCCGAAGCTATTCATGATAACAGTGACCGGGCGGACGGTCCCTTTTTGAAAATCAACTGTGCCGCCGTTCCGGAAACCCTGTTTGAAAGCACGTTGTTCGGACATGAAAAAGGATCTTTCAGCGGGGCATACAAGGCACAGAAAGGTATCTTTGAAGAATGTGACGGCGGAACACTGCTTCTCGATGAAATCAGCGAAATACCCTATAACATGCAGGCGAAACTGTTGCGCGTTCTTCAGGAAATGAAGGTTATTCGTGTTGGAAGTGCCATGGAAATTCCGATCGATGTGCGTATCATTGCGACATCCAACCGCGACTTGCACGAAATGATTCAAAAAGGTACTTTTCGTGAGGACCTGTTTTTCCGTTTGAATGTCTTTCCGGTTTCCGTTCCATCGCTGCGCAGCAGGAAAGAAGATATACCCGTGCTCGTGGATCATTTTCTGAAATTGTTTAAAAAGAAGTATAAATATGAGTATAAAATCCTTTCAGATGACGCTATGAAGGCCATGATGGATTACAGCTGGCCCGGCAATGTAAGGCAACTGGAGCATATGATTGAACGGGCCATTCTTTTCTCCGGTAAAGAGGAAACCATTACGCTCAAACATCTTAATTTCGAACCTGAAATGTCAAAAACGAGCAAAATCGCACAATTTGACGACAACATACCTACGCTTGCCGAGATGGAAAAGAAACTGATTTTTGCAGCCTTAAAAAAAACACAGGATCACCGGACCAATGCCGCGGAAATGCTGGGTATCACCGTACGGACACTGCGTAATAAGCTTAAACTCTATGATGTGGAAAACGAAGAAGAATTCTTCTCATTTACATCTACGTAAATTTAAAAAAGGCGGTGTATAATGGCAGATGACGTACCCATATCTATTACCAATGCGGTACATAATATCGTACCCATTTTCCGCTCTGTTAACAGCCTGAAAAACCTCGAACGCACTCTTCACGAAATCATAGAACAGATCGTGAAGGATTTTAACTGCGCAACCTGTGCCATCATTGTGATCGATCCGGTTACAGAATTACTGAACATCAAAAGTTTTCATGGCCTGTCCTGGAATTTCTATAAAAATTTTCAAAAAAGTATTGATACACCCGTTCTGAAAGAGATGTTGTGGAAAGAAGAACCCATTTCCATAATGGACAGCTCGTTCAATCCTGTCGTCAGTGAGTTACTGCGTCTTGAAAATGAATTCGTATCCTGTCTGGCTGTTCCGATCATTGTCAATCAGAAACCGCTTGGGTATTTGCATCTGGACAGTAAGCATTCGGATAACTTTTCCGCGGAGCATAAACTGCTTGCCGAGTTTTACGCCAATCTGATCGGGATGACATTATTCCGTGAAGAGCTTTCGGAGGAATTGAAACGGCTTGATTACAGGGACAAGGATTCCGGCGCCGTTCGTTATGCCCACTTTTTTACGCGGCTGCAGGAGCTGTTTCAGCAGGCTGAACGGCTGCAGGACCCCTTCTCCATAATAATGATCGATATTGAAGGTTACAGCGCTATCGTCAAAACATATGGAACGGAGGTTACGAATGAGATGCTCAGCGAGCTGGTCCATACTATTAACGGCAGCCTGCGGAAATACGATGGATTGAGTCGTTTCGGCACGGATGAATTTATGCTGACATTACCGGGGACAAGGCTTCATGAAGCGAAGCAGGCCGGAAAAAAATTCTGTGCTATTCTATCCGGTAAGGCGTTCAGCCGGGAAAAGCTTAACATAAATTTTTTTATGGGGGTGTCGAATTATCCGGAAAACTGTTCTTCACTGGATGGCCTGTTGACGGCGACCCGGAATGCGCTGTTGGAGGCAAAACGTTCCAATCGTGTGAACAGTGTCGTTGCATTAAAACAGATTGTGGATTAGGGAAAGTATGTTTAGAAATTTTGAAGCGGTAAAAGAACGGGTAGAGACAGGTGAACGAAAAAAAGTCGCTGTCGCCATGGCAGAGGATGCGGATATCCTGAAAGCCCTGATCACAGCCCACCGGATGGGACTGGCGGATGCGGTTCTGGTGGGATCGGCCGGTGCCCTGAAAGCCATTGCAGAAAACGAGGGGCTGGATGTGTCGGGTTTTGATATTGTGGACCTGGCGGATGAACAGGCGTGTGTGCAGGAAGCGGTTCGCATTGTGCGTAAAGGTGATGCCCAGGTACTGATGAAGGGATTGTGCAGCACGGCAACGTTTCTTAAAGGCATCCTGGATAAGGATAAAGGTCTGAGGTCGGGGAAAATTCTGTCCCACTTGGCGCTGTTCGAAAGTCCGCGCTACCATAAGCTGCTTTTTATGTCCGATGCAGCCATGAATATCAACCCTTCCCTGCCGGACAAGATTGCGATTACGGAAAATGCAGTCGCGGCTGCTCATGGACTCGGTTACGAAATGCCCAGGGTCGCCATCCTTTCTGCTGTGGAAAAACTGAATCCCGAAGGAATGCCATCGACGGTTGATGCAGCCGTTATCGCAAAAATGGGCGACAGGAAACAGATTAAGAATGCACTTGTTGACGGTCCCCTGGCCCTTGATAATGCGTTATCCGCGCGCGCCAATAAGATCAAAGGACTCGAATCCCCGGTGGGTGGTGATGCGGATATCTGCATCGTGCCTAATATTGAGTCCGGAAATATTTTTTATAAGGTCCTGACAATTCTGGGTGATGCAAAAGTCGCGGGCGTGATTACCGGTGCAGCCGCCCCCGTAGTCCTTACTTCCCGGGCGGATTCCGATGAATCCAAATTTCTCTCCATTCTCTCGGCAGTGGCAATTTCAAATGAACGGAGATTTTAATGGCACTGATTCTGGCAGTCAATCCCGGCTCAACCACCACAAAAATATCCATTTTCGAAGAAGACCGGGAGCAATTTTCAGAAACCATTTCGCATAAAATAGAGGAACTTTCGCGCTTTAACCGGGCTTCCGATCAGGATTTGTACCGGATGGAAATTATCGTTTCATTGCTGCGCCAAAAACGAGTCGCCCTTGACCAGATTCGTGCGGTGGTTGGCAGAGGGGGGCTCCTGAGACCGATAGAGGGCGGCACCTATGCTGTGAACGAACAGATGGTTGCTGACCTGAAGCGGGGTATCCAGGGAGATCATCCCTCGAACTGCGGCGGATTGATTGCGTATGCTATCGGTAAGGCGCTCGGCTGTGATGCCTTCATCGTGGATCCGGTGGTAGTCGATGAACTGGCACCCCTGGCCCGCATCTCCGGGATGCCACTGATCAGGCGGAAAAGCATCTTTCATGCCCTCAATCAGAAAGCGATTGCACGTGAAATCGGACTGAAGCTCGGCCTGGCTTATACCGATCTGAATCTGATTATTGCCCACCTTGGCGGTGGGATCACCGTTGGCGCACATATGCAGGGCAGGGTGGTTGATGTAAATAACGGCCTGGATGGCGACGGTCCGTTCAGCCCTGAACGCAGCGGTTCAGTCCCGGTAGGTGACCTGGTAAAAACCAGTTTTTCCGGTGAATATACCCTGCAGGAAATGCATAAATTGATCAAGGGGCATGGCGGTATGGTCGCTTATCTTGGTTCTCATGACCTCCGCGTTGTTGAAGCCCGCATTGAAAAGGGCGATGAAGAAGCTGCCCTGATATATGAGGCTATGGCGTATCAGGTTGCCAAGGAGATCGGCGCCCAGGCCACCGTTTTATCCGGTAAGGTCGATGCCATCGGTATTACAGGCGGCCTGGCAAAAAGCCGGAAGTTTTGCGGACTGGTTCAATCCCGGGTGGAATTTATCGCGCCGGTGTATATTTTCCCGGGTGAACAGGAAATGCGGGCACTGGTACTCGGTGCATTGCGGGTTCTCCGCGGAGAAGAACCCGTTCGCATCTATTAATGTAACTTTCGCGCAACAGCCGCATCCAAACCTTAAAATTCATAAAAATAAAAAAAGAGAAAGGATAATATGCCAAAGGCGAAAGCGGTACACATAAAAGGCGTAACGTTTATGGGACTCTCAGATTCGAACCACTGGGTACCGATGGATGGTCCGGAACAATTCGGCGGTTCGGAAGCCGGTATCCGACCGAAAGAACTCCTGCTTCTCTCTCTGGCAGGATGCACCGGAAGTGATGTGGCATCCATTCTCCATAAGATGCGTGAGCCTTTACAGAGATTTGAAGTAGAAATCGAAGCGGAGATGTCGACGGAGCATCCGAAAGTATATACTGAAATCGAAGTCATCTTTAAATTCTGGGGTGAAGGTCTCAAGGAGGCCAATTTAAAACGGGCGATCCAGCTTTCGGAAGAGACCTACTGCGGCGTTACAGCCATGTTGAAGAATTCTGTTCAAATTACAAGCAGATATGAGATAAACCCTTAATTATATCGCTTTTGTCTAAACAAGTCGCTTTTATGGTCGAACAATATGTTAAGTAGATTATATAAGCGGAGATGTTTTCTTATGACGGAGCCCTTTTTTGATTACCAGGCAGCGATCGAACGGCTGGATGACGATGAAGAATTTCTGGTCGAACTGTTAAACGAACTGGTCATGCAGGTTGACGAGAGCTGGCCGTCACTCAAAAAAGCGGTTGATTCGGCCGATTTTGACAGCCTGCGGGCAACGGCACACAGTATAAAAGGAGCTGCTGCGAACCTGAACGTTGAAAAAGTAGCTGAAATATTTTACGGTTTGGAACAGCTTGGACATAATAAATCAATGGAGGGTGTTGACGATTTAATTCAACAGGCCCGCCATTACAATGAATTGCTACGGGATTTTCTGAAAACGGTTACTCTTTGATTTATCCCGTTGTTTATGTTCTTCAAGACAGGTAACCGGTGTTGCCAGAGCTGCGGCATCGACCTCTGAAGCACCCCTTTCGCTTAAAACACGGCAGCATGCATTCAAGGTACTCCCCGTTGTGATGACATCATCGACGACTAATAATGTCAGTCCGGATACATCCATGCCCACCGAAAAGATATCCTGAACATTTTTCAAGCGATCACTACGGTTTAGGCGGGTTTGGGAGGGATTATTTTTCGTGCGGCGCAGTGCATTGCCGTAATACGGCAATTCCGCGTACCGGGCCAGGTCACGGGCAATCGCCTCACTCTGGTTAAATCCGCGTTCGCGGTATCGGATTTTATGCAACGGTACGGCGGTTACGCCATCATACCGTCCGGGATCGATACAACCAGCCAGTTCCCGGCCGAAATACGCCGCCAGTTTTAATAACCGCTGGTATTTGAAGGCATGGATGACCTTTTGAAATGCGGGAGAAAACTGAAATGGAATATAAACATGCCGGAAATGAATGTCGGGAATCTCCTCCAGGAGATAACGGATAAGTTTCCTGTCCAGCCTGGGTAATCCATCAAAACAGGCCGGACAAATGATCTTATGACCCGTCGAAACAGGATAACCGCACATCAGACAGTTATGCGGTAAAAACAGGGAAAAGAGTCCCGATAGTGCCGAATTCAGTATCATATACACTAATGAGTGCAGATCTGCTTATATTCCACAAAATAATACCTTTAATTTTTTTTTCAGATTGGTCTGATTCCAACCATAAGTGTTGAAAATTAAATCACTAAAGTGATGAATTTTCAGTCTATCCGGAATTATTTTCCTCGTCGGGAAGAGTGTCTCCAAAAAATATATATGGCTTAAAAAGTTTAAATACAATGGGTTAGTGTGTTTTATTCGTCTTCCTGTTGAATATTGGCACAGTAGATGCATAACAATAATGCAAATTTGAAAAAATATTCAAAGATAGGGGTATCTCATGCAACAGCAACAACAACTTAATGACACTGCCTGGACGGATTATAAAGTCAATAACAGTTTGACATCACGACAGGAACTGGTACTTCGTTATGTTGGTTTGGTTAAATATGTTGTACGGAAAATGATCAAGAATTACCCCCAGGCCATAGAGGAGAGCGATTTATATCAAATCGGTATACTGGGACTGTCTGAAGCTATTGAACGATTTGATCCTGCCTATGGCATCAAATTTGAAACGTATGCGATCCCGCGAATAAAAGGGTCGATTATCGATGAATTGCGGAAAGTCGATTGGATTCCCCGTTCACTCAGGGCAAAAATCAACAATATGAAAGAAAAAACAGTTGAACTGGAACAGAAGTTTTCAGGCAACTACACGGATAACGAAGTTGCAAATGGGCTTGGTATTGAGATGAAAGACCTGCAGAGCTGGAAAAAGGATATAAATGCCGTAAATATGTTTTCGCTGGATAAACCGATCGATGAGTCTAATAAACAAAACCTGTATGATGTGGTGGAAGATGCAGATTACACGAATGCTGATGATCAGCTGGAAGATGAGGAAATGAAGCGGATTTTATTAAAAGCCATCAAAAAGCTGCCGGAAAAAACCAGGCTTGCAATCACGTTATATTATTATGAGAAACTGACCTTCAAGGAAATTGGTAAGATCTTGAATGTTTCCGAATCACGCATATCACAGATCCATTCGGAAACCATGAACAAGCTGAAAAAAGATATCAATAAAATGATCTATTCCTGATCATTTACGTGATCGGACAAGCCATACAAATTCCTGTTGCACACTTACCTTAATAAATTGTATATTTAGGCTTTAAGTATACAAAACGTACCTATTTCTTACCGACAATTCTAATAATACTATAGGGATGGTTATGGCATTACCCGAACCGACTTCAAAAGTACTTATCGTAGAAGACAATAAAGAAAATGTCGATCTCCTTGTCTATTTTTTAAAACCTCAGAATTATATTCTTGAAATTGCGCATGATGGCGTGGAAGCCATGGAGTTGATCGAAAAAGCGCCACCCGACATCATATTGCTTGATATCATGTTGCCGCGCATGAATGGTTTTGAATTGTGCGAACGTATAAAAAATGATCCGGCAACGATGTTCATACCCGTAATCATGATTACGGCGCTGAAAGAACTGAAAGATAAAATGCGCAGCCTGGAGGTCGGTGCAGATGATTTTATCACCAAGCCCTTCGAAAACGTCGAATTGCTGACCCGTGTAAAATCATTACTGCGCATAAAAAAATACCATGATGAACTGGAAGCAAAAAACCACGAATTGCAAGAAAAAAACCGCGAACTGATCCAGATGGACCAGTTCAAGGAAGAGCTCGTCCACCTGATTGTTCATGATATGAAAAATCCCCTTTTCGTGATCCAGGGAAATTTGCAGATGATGAGCATGGGACTCGAACAATCGGCAAAGGATATGTTTAAAAAGTATGTTGACCGTATCGATCGTAGTGCGCAGAATCTGCTGAGGATGGTGACGAACCTGATCGATATATCCAAAATAGAGCAGGGAACCATGCAATTGAATCTGGAGATCACCAGTTTTAATGATGTCCTCAATAAAACGGTACAAAAACTGAGTGAATATCCGGAGAATAAATCAAAAATAATCCATACCGAACTGGCTCCGGGATTACCGCCGGTTCAGTTCGACAGGACCGTTATGGAACAGATTTTTGATAACCTTCTCAGCTTTGCCATAGCCAATGTTCCGAACGATGGTAAAGTTGAAATCAGGTCTTTTCAGGAAGACAATTTTATTGTTCTCAGCATACATGACTTCGGCGTTCAGATTCCCCGGAAATTCAGCGAAACGATTTTCGAAAAGTTCAGCCAGGTGGAAATCAAAGATGAAGGCTACCGGCTCAGCCGGGCCCTTGGTTTCACGTTCAGTCGCCTCGCAGCCGAAGCACATGGCGGCAGTCTGAAACTCGATGAACATAATCAGGTCGGAAACCGCTTTCTGCTGTCCATTAAACCAAGGTCCGAACGTTCGGGGATTAAATAGGACGGTTTTTGTCAAATCTCAATGATAGCATTAAAGTTTCAATACCGAACACCGAACATTAAGTTTAACATGAATAATTGTAAACGAAGCAAAAAATGACCCGCAAGCCAGAGGAACCATTAATGCCGGAAAATGAATCCCTGTCCAATTTTGAAGAGCAAAAAATTGAACTGGTCAAAATGCGCATTAAAAACAAATATTATGACCGGGATGATATTCTCGCGCAGGTGGTTTCCGAAATCATACACAAAGATATCCGCAAGAAAAACTGACCACTCCAGCCTGCCTTCTGCGGCTGTTTTCCAGCAAAATATTTTGTATTTGACCGAATTTTGATTATTTTCTGGCTTTAATAATTAAGCCTGCTTGCCATGGTTGATATACTTACAAGTAAAAAAATATGGCTGTTTTTATTGATGTTAGGGGCTTTCCTGGTTGCCTCTTTGATCACTACTCAAATCTATCCGGCCTATCAGAACCTGGTGAGCTTTTTTTTCTACATGACCGCCTCAAATTCATTTCTGGGTATCCCGCATGAACCGCTGATGATCTATTATGGCAAGTTATACCCTTTTTATATTCCGGTACTCGTCGCACTTATACCGACCATTCTGGGCTGCCGACTCGATTATATCGTACTGACGCCTGTCCTGAAAAGCAGATACCTTCTACGCTTTAAAAGACAACCCTTTTTCAGAAAATCAGTCTATTATTTTAAAAAAGTACCATTTTTAACCCTTATGGTTTTTGCAATCTCTCCGGTACCCTTCTGGCCGGCACGGATTATGGGAATTGTAACACGCTATCCCTTTGGGAAATATGCCCTTGCCGTCATTATCGGAAGAATACCGCGCTACAGCCTGCTGGCGCTTGGCGGTATGGCCCTTAATATTCCCGATTGGGTGATACTCCTGATATTTCTGGTAATGTTCAGTCTGCCCTTTTTACCCAAAATGATTAGTATGATCAGAAGAAAATTCAGGTCTGGTAATGATTTGCTGAAAGAAGAGAAAGAGAATCCTTTACCTGTTCAATCCTAAAAGCGGATCAGAGAGCGGGAACCGGACGCCTTCCGAACCGGACCGGTCATTATATTTGTACAATCGCACTATTAACTTTTGCCTGTACCGTTTTTTTTTAATAATTTGCCTGCTTTCAAATAAAGGACACAGATGGAGATACGTGCCGAACATCTTTCCAAATTCTTTGCAGATCGTGCTGTGCTTAAAGATATCAATTTTACGATCTCCCGCGGCCAGAGCATGGCGATTGTGGGACCGAATGGTTCGGGAAAAACCACTTTGATGCGAATCCTCTCCCTGCTTATTCAGCCGACCGGCGGAAACATTTCCTACCGGGTGAATGGGGAAGCGATCGACCGCAACCGGACGCTTCGGCAGCTGGGACTTGTCGGGCCGTACCTGGAATTGTATGATGATCTTACTGCCCGTGAAAATCTGCAGTTTTTTGCACAAATGAAAGAACTTTCTGATGTTGAAGCGCGTATGAAGGATCTCCTGGAACGGTTCCGTCTTGCCGGAAGGGAAGACGACCTTGTAAAAACCTATTCTTCCGGCATGAAACAGCGTCTGAAATATGTGTTTGCCCTTCTGCACGATCCGGAAGTGTTGATGGTTGATGAACCCCGGTCTAACCTTGATACGGAGGGTATTCGAACGGTTTACGAGGTACTGGAAAAGCAAAAAAAAGAACATATCCTTATTATCGCCACCAATGAGCAGGAAGATTTGAATTATACAGATTGGACACTTGCGGTAGATGCATAAAGCCTGGTTAATTTTTAAAAAGGATATCCGTCAGGAATACCGCACACGCTATGCAGTCAATGCAATCTTATTGTTTTCCGTTGTTACACTTACGGCTGTTTCCTTTTCGGTTGGTGCGTTTACCGCCGGTCAGGATATTCTTGCCGCCTTGTTATGGATAATCCTCTTTTTCTCGTCCATGTCCGGTCTCTCCCATATTTTTGTCAAAGAAGAAGAAACCGGTACGGCGGACACACTGAAACTGGTCGCCGGTGGCACGGACGTATTTCTGGGGAAGTTTTATTTTAATATGATTCTGCTCGCGGTGGTCGAAATCATTACGGTCCCCCTTTTTCTGGCGGTTATGAATTTTCAGATTATGGGACCGTCCCTTTTTCTGATTACACTGGTTCTTGGCAGCATTGGCCTGGCGGCGGGGGGAACAATGGTCGCTGCTATCATTTCTAAAGCAGGGGCTAAAGGGGCCCTTTTTACGGTACTGAGCTTCCCGATTCTGCTTCCCGTTCTCGTTGGCGGAATAAGTGCGACACGGATTGCGGCAAGGGAAAGCGGAATTTCCGGAGGCATTGCAGAAATCCAGATGCTTTTCGCTTATGCCGTCGTTGTGATTACGGCGTCGGTTTTGCTGTTTGATTTTGTGTGGAATGAATGAGGCGGATTGTGCTTGCCCCGGCCGAATGACCCGGGACCTATTGAAATAAACGTGTTGATAAGGGGATCGTTCACAAACAGACAGGGATTATTATGGACAATCAGTTATACAGGAGAGCCCGGTTTGCCGTCCAGGTTCTTCTTTATATATGGCTCGGCGCGGTAATCTACGGCGCTTTCCTTTATGCCCCGCTGGCCAGGGGGCTGGGTGAATATACACGCGTTCTGTATTTTCATGTACCAACGGCATGGGTAACGGTTATTGCCTTTTTTCTGGGCGCTGTTTTCAGCGTATTGTATCTGAAGAAACGGAATATAAAATATGATGCGTTCGCAGAATCGGCCAGTCAGCTCGGACTGGTTTTCTGTATCCTGGCAACGGTTACCGGCTCGGTCTGGGCAAAAGTGAGCTGGGGCTCATTCTGGAACTGGGATCCCAGGGAAACGTCTATTTTTATTCTCCTGCTGATTTATGCCGCCTATTTTGCATTGCGTTCCGCTGTAGAGCAGCCGGACCGTAAAGCGGCCTTGTCGTCGGTATATTCGATACTGGCCTTTGTAACGGTTCCCTTTTTCGTTTTTATCGTTCCGCGTATTTATGCCTCCCTTCATCCGGACCCGCTGGTGAACACGGAGGGGAAAATTAATATGGACGGCAAGATGCTGCTGGTTTTCCTTTCTTCACTATTCGGATTTACGGTACTGTTCTTCTGGATACTGAAATTGAAACTTGATATAATGATGATGCATATAAACATAAAACGATGGAGAAATAAATGAATCCCATTTACGTTGTATTGATTATCAACCTCATTGTATGGACTGGGATTTTCGGATATATTGTCTATCTGAATAAAGAAGTCGTGCGGCTCAAGAAGGAAGTACAAAAAGCGACAGAAGAATGATATTTTGCAACATTTAAGGTAACCAGTCATCTAATTAATATTGTACTAAAACCAATCGGGGAGTCTATCGTGAGGAAAAAGTATATCATCGGGGGAGGCATTATCCTCGTTTTTATAGTATGGGCCGGAATTTCTTTCCAGTCTGCACTTACACCTTATGTGACCATTCAGGAAGCCAAGGTAAAAGGTACCGTTGTCCAGGTTAAAGGTGAACGACTGGACAAAGGTACATTTGATGTCCGCAATAATATGTTCTCATTCACCATCAGGGATGAAGAGGGACATTCTCTGAATGTTCTCTATGACGGACCCAAGCCGGGTAATTTTGATCAGGCAAGCCACGTGGTTTGTGTCGGAAAATTTCAGGATGGTGTGTTCCGCGCCAGCGATATTCTGGTAAAATGTCCGTCTAAATATCAGGAAGAGGGTATGGAAGTATGATAGTAGGTATAACATCCACAGCATTGGCATTTGTAGCGACCATATTGAGTATTGTCGCTTATTATTTATATCATGTTAAAAAAGATGAACAACTGCTTACTATGGGGCGCCTCAGTTTTTATACGGCAGGCGTACTGATCGTTTTTCAGGTGGTTCTGCTTTTAACCGGCATTCTGACACACCGGTTCGAATGGTCATATGTATTCAGTTATACATCGAAAGACCTGCCCCTTTATTATCTGATCTCAACTTTTTGGGCCGGCCAGGAAGGGACCTTTCTTTTATGGGTGTTTCTCGGTAGTATTTACGGTGTTGTTATTATCAGGTCCCGTAAAGAAGACGAACCGCTGGTCATGAGTTTCATGAATCTGATACAGGCTTTTATCCTTTTAATTCTGATCAAGAAGAACCCGTTCACCTATGTCTGGGAAATCAATCCGGCCGGTTTCCCCGCCGGTATGGTTCCGATGGACGGTAACGGTCTTAATCCGCTGCTGCAGGACCCCTGGATGACCATCCATCCGCCTGTCCTGTTTGCCGGATATTCTTCCACGATGATCCTGTTTTCGTATGCGATGGCCGCACTGATTCGCAGAAATTATGATTCCTGGGTGGACAGGGTTTTCCCCTATGCCATATTTGTCGGACTTTCTCTGGGGGCCGGTATTATACTGGGCGGTTACTGGGCCTATACAACCCTGGGCTGGGGTGGTTACTGGGGCTGGGATCCGGTTGAGAACAGTTCGCTGATACCCTGGCTGACTTCACTGGCGCTCATTCACGGTCTGATCATTCAAAAGCGGCAGGGAGGTATGAAGCGTTCGAATCTGCTGCTTGCGCTGGTTACCTTTATTCTGGTATTGTACGGCAGTTTCCTGACACGCAGCGGTATTCTGACGGATTTTTCCGTTCATTCTTTTGGGGCAAGTGAGCTGTCGTCCTATCTGATCGCTTTTGTTCTTTTTTTCCTGGGACTGGGCACGCTGGTCTACCTGTTTAAGATCGAAAATGTGAAAGGTGAAAAGGTCCAGACCAACCTGATGACACGGGAAAATTTCCTGTTTTTTGGTATTATTGCGCTGCTCGGTGTGGCCGGTATGACATTCATCGGCACTTCTTCACCGTTGATCACCGGCATTTTTATGGACAAGGCTTCGAATGTGTCCATCGATTATTATAACACCATCGCCGGACCCGCGGCCATTCTCATCGCATTTCTGCTCGCTTTGTCTCCGGTTCTTGGATGGAAGCGCGACAGCAAGGATAAAGTTAAGGATGTGATCATCCATGTGGTAATCAGCCTTGTGCTTGGTGTCGTTATCTTTATTCTCGGCATGCGTGATGTCGTTCCGCTGATCGTGACGGTTTTTGCCCTTTTCGTGCTGCTGGTCAATGCGCAGATAACGGTTCAGATGATACGTAAAAAGAGCAGGGATTTCGGCGGATATCTTACCCATGCGGGTTTCGCGCTGATGATTGTGGGTATGGTGACCTCCTCCGTGTATGACAGTTCCAAAAAAGTTACCCTGCCGAGAGATTCGGCAGTTGAAGTGATGGGGTATGAACTGGTTTACAAAGGAAAAATGGATTCACCTGATGGTAAGGATAATGTTGTTATTTCCGTAAACGGTTCGATCGACACGCACGCCAAGTTTTACTGGAGTGAATACAGTCAGGCCTATATGGTTGCGCCGTCGGTATTGAACAAACCGCTTCACGACCTGTATATTTCCCCGATTCAGATCATACCGGCAGGGCAGAATATGCCTGCTTCCGACGAAATCGTTCTGAAAAAAAATGAGATCATAGCCCTGGGTGATTATCAGTTGCGATTTACGGGATATGATATGAACAATCATCAGATGGGAGGCGAAACCATGTATATCGCCGCCCAGGTTGATGTCTGGAAGGACGATGAATCGGAAAAAGAGGTCATCAGGCCGGCCATTGTGGTTCGCGGAAATGACCGTGATGTGCAGGGCGTTGCGCTTCCGGGGACCGAAAGGGAAGTGTTTATTTCCGGCATCAATGTCGAATCACAGTCCATATCTCTGGCCGTAGCAAAAGAATCCGGCAGTGAGAACCCGTATGAAGGAAAAGAACTGCTGGCCGTGGAGGTTTCCAGGAAACCACTCATCAGTGTCCTGTGGCTGGGAACCATTATTCTGATGGCCGGTTTTGTGGTCGCTTTACTGAACCGATCCAACAAGAATCAAACCTGATTATCTCCCTCTGATGCATCTTTCCGGGAGGACTGAACGTACCTCCCGGGCCCTGAGGGGTTACTTGAAAACGTTTTTAAAATCCTTTATATTAATTGTTTACAGATTGTTAAAAATGTGGTTGGATGCCTAGAATAAAGCTGGTAATTGAATACGACGGTTCCGCTTACAGTGGTTGGCAGTCCCAGAAAAATCAACCTACGATCCAGGATGCACTTGAAGGTGCGTTTCAAACCATCTTCCGTGAATCGATCTCAGTGACCGGCTCAGGACGGACTGACACCGGGGTGCACGCCCGCAATCAGGTTGCACATGCCGATATCCCGGAATCGGATCTGTTCAGGCTGAAGCGTTCGTTGAATGGATTGCTTTCTGACACGATTGTAATTAAGGGTATCCGGGAGTGTAAATCCGATTTTCATGCACGATATGATGCGATTTCCCGCCGGTATCGATATTATATCTCCAGAGTTCCGACAGCTCTCAACCGGCACTATGCCTGGCAGGTTTTCTATCCGTTGAATCTGGTAGCCATGCAATATGCTGCGAAACGCCTGCAGTCAGAAAACGATTTTAAGAGTTTTTGTAAAGCCGGAAGTGAGGTAAACCATTACCGTTGCCGTATTTTTGAGAGCCGTTGGATGGTTGAGAACGGGATGTTGGTGTATCAGATTGTTGCCAACCGCTTTTTACACGGGATGGTCCGGGCTGTTGCCGGTACGCTGGTAGAGGTGGGCAGAGGCAATGTTTCGTTTCGTGCCTTCGAACAGATGATCCGGGCAAGAGACCGGACATACGTTCCCTATTCAGCTCCTGCAAGGGGGCTTTTTCTGGAAGAGGTTGTTTATAATCACAGTTAACAGTACGTAAGGAGAGGACCTGATGAAGTTTTTTATTGATACGGCAAACATCGAACAAATACGGGAAGCTGCCAGTATTGGGATTCTGGATGGTGTTACGACCAATCCTACGCTGATTTCCAGGGAAGAAGGTGATCCCAGGGAAATTGTTGTAGAGATTTGTAATATTGTGAACGGACCGGTTAACGCGGAGGTGGTATCTCTGGATTGGGAAGGCATGGTCAGAGAAGGCAAAGAACTGGCAGAGCTTCATGATAATATTTGTGTAAAAATACCGATGACCAAAGATGGCCTGAGGGCCGTTAAAGCGCTGTCATCGGAAGGCATTTCAACCAACGTGACACTGATTTTTTCGCCGATTCAGGCTCTGCTTGCTGCACGTGCCGGTGCCGGCTATGTCAGTCCTTTTGTTGGCCGGCTCGATGATATCGCAACAAGCGGAATGGACCTGATTGGCCAGATCGGCCAGATTTATAATAATTATGCGATAGAAACTGAAATTATTGTAGCCAGCATCCGCCATCCCATGCATGTTGTGGAAGCCGCGTTGATGGGAGCAGACATTGCGACAATTCCTTTCAAGGTCATCGAACAGATGATGCACCATCCACTGACCGACAAAGGGATCGATCAGTTCCTGGCCGACTGGAAAAAAGTTGAAGCACGCAAATGAACACTAATGGTTATGGTGTAAGATGAACAAGAAACGTTCCTTTCTTTTAATCCTGTCCGGAGTGCTTATCGGTATTCTTCTGTACAACAGTGTAGAACGTCTGATAAGCGACCGTTCCGACGGACCGGTGCCCTCACTGGTGGACAGTGCCGTGGCTCAGCCGGTCAGCATGGAATCTCAGATTAAAGAAAATATATCCGAAACGCGCCAGAATGCTATAACCAGGGCGGTCCAGATGGCCAGCCCGGCCGTCATTTCGGTGAATGTGACAGGCATACAGGAATATATTCAGAGAAGCCCGTTTTCATCCGATCCTTTTCTGCGGGATTTTTTCCCGGAGTTATTCCGTGATCGTAAAATTCAGCGCAAAGTCGAGTCGGTTGGCTCCGGATTCCTGATATCGGAAGATGGTTACGTCCTCACAAATGAACATGTCGTGGAACATGCCAGCGAGATTGTCATCTCGATGAGTGACGGGAGCGAACATAAGGCAGAGCTCATCGGCAGTGACCACATCTCTGATATTGCCCTTTTGAAAATCGGAGGAAAGCGGTTTCCTTACATACGATTCGGAAATTCGAAAGAGCTCCTGATCGGAGAGTGGACGATCGCGCTCGGAAATCCATTTGGCCTGTTCATCAAACGTGAACCCACCGTTACCGTCGGCGTGATAAGCGCTGTAAACCGGGATTTTGGCCTGGTTGAAGGCAGAGTCTATCAGGATATGATACAGACGGATGCATCGATTAATACCGGCAACAGCGGCGGACCGCTCTGTAACGCGGATGGTGAGGTGATCGGAATGAACACGTTTATTTTTACAGGTGAACGTTACAGTAAAGGTTCCGTCGGAATCGGTTTTGCCGTTCCCATTAACCGTATTAACAGCATCGTACAGGAACTGAAACGTAACCAGCAGGTTGACCGGGATTTCTGGCTGGGTATGTATTATGCCAATCTGAATCGCTTTGTAGCCCGGGAACTGGGATACGATTCAACGAACGGCGTCTATGTTGCCCGGATATACCGGGGCAGCCCTGCCGAAAAGGCCGGGATCATGCTGGGTGATATCATCATCGAAATAAATGGAATTACAACAAAAAATACTTCCGACGTTGAAAACGCCGTCTTCTCATCATATCCCAAAGTGGGAGATGTAATCAGGCTGAAGGTTTGGCGCGATGATCAGTTCCGGAACCTGGAATTAACGTTGGAAAAAAGCCGGAGATAATACTGTGATTGACCGTTATTCCTTACCGGAAATGACAGAAATCTGGTCGGATGAGACCCGCTTCCGCATCTGGCTGGATATTGAAATTGCCGCCTGTGAAGCGAACAATGAGCGCGGACTGGTACCGGATGATGCCATAAAAGATATTCGTGAAAAAGCGGATTTCCGGGTAGAACGGATACTGGAGATCGAAGAGGAAGTCAAACACGATGTTATCGCCTTCCTGACCAATGTGGCCGAATACGTCGGGCCGGCTTCCCGGTATATTCATTACGGAATGACCTCATCCGATATTCTGGATACGGCGCTTGCCGTTCAGATGGTAAAGGCCGGCAGGCTCATCGCCGGCGAGTTGGACCAGCTGATCACTATCATTGGCAAACGGGCCCGGGAACATAAGAATACGATTATGATAGGCCGTACACACGGTGTCCATGCGGAACCGATCACATTCGGACTGAAACTCGCTGTCTGGTATGCAGAATTGAAACGGCAGTCCGCACGTCTGAATGATGCCATTGAAACAGTGCGCGTCGGACAGATATCAGGCGCCGTCGGCACTTACGATTATCTTGATCCCGGCGTGGAGGCGTATGTCTGCAGCAAACTGGGACTCGAACCGGCGCCTGTTTCCACGCAGGTTCTGCAGCGGGACCGCCATGCACATTTCCTCAGCGTTCTGGCGCTGACAGGCGGAACACTGGAAAAAATGGCCGTGGAGATCCGTCATCTGCAGCGTACGGAAGTGCTGGAAGCGGAGGAATCGTTCTCCAAGGGGCAGAAAGGGTCCTCTGCAATGCCCCATAAGAAAAATCCGATTATATGCGAGCGCATATCAGGGATGGCCCGCCTGCTGCGCGGGAACATGCTGGCCGGTCATGAAAATATGGCCCTCTGGCATGAGCGGGATATTTCCCATTCATCGGTGGAACGTGTTATTCTTCCCGACTCTACACAGATTTTGTATTATATGCTGAAAAAATCATGCGGCCTGGTGAAAAACCTGAAGGTTTCACCCGAAAATATGATGCATAACCTGAATCGAACCAATGGACTGTTTAACTCTCAGGTTATTTTGCTTGCCCTGACCCGGAAAGGTGTGAGCCGTGAAGATGCCTACCGGCTGGTTCAGAAAAATGCCATGCATGTATGGGAGCAGAACCAGGATTTTGCGGAAGTTTTGAAACAGGATGCGGAACTCGCACAGTACCTGAGCCGGACAGAGATTGAACAATTGTGTTCTCTCGATAGTAAACTTAAAAACGTCGATTATATATTTGAGAAAGTTGGTCTATAAACGGGAGGTTTTGGTTTGGCGGAAAAAAAGTTGCTGTACGAAGGTGAACTGAAACGCGTATTTACGACAGATAAGGAGGATCAGGTATTACAGGAGTTCAGGGATGATGCCGTTGCCCCGGCAGGTAGTAAAAAAGGCAAAGTTAAGAACAGGGGGATGATGAATAATGCCATTTCCGCCGCTCTCTTTGAATACCTGGAAGGTTTTAATATTCCCACGCATTTTGTTGAAAAAGTGGGAGACCGGGAAATGCTGGTACGTAAGATGGATCCCATTCCTGTTGAGGTTGTCGTAAGAAATGTTGCCGCCGGTCCGTTTTGTGAACGTTATGATCTTGAAGAAGGAAAAGAATTGAAGTATCCCATGGTTGATTATTTTCTGAAGGATGCATCGCTTCATGATCCGCTCATCTCCGAGTCCTATGCCTACGCACTGGAGTATGCCACGCCGGAAGAAATACGTCATGTTTCCCGTCTGGCATTCAAGATAAATGCCGTATTGAAAGACTATTTTGAGAGACGGCATATATGTCTGGTTGATTTCAAACTGGAATTTGGACGGATGCAGAATCAGGTCTTCCTGGCTGAAGAAATTCTTCCGGAAAGCGCTTCCTTATGGGATACGCAAAACGGCATGGAAAAGGTCAACAAAGAACGGTTTCGTACCGACATTAATCGTCCGGAAGAAACGTATAAAGAACTTTATAACAGAATCCTTGGTGGGTGAGAAATGATTACCAGAGATGGATATGCAATTATTATGGTTACGGGCATTATTTTGCTGGCGCTGATTGTTTCGGCTGTTTTTTCCGGAACCTTTTGGCTGTGGGTGACGGCCGGGCTGGCTGGCATCATTTTCCTGTTTCATTTTTTCTTTTTCAGGGATCCGGAAAGGGATATACCTGCGGGCGAACGGCTTATTCTTTCCCCCGCGGATGGTAAAGTCGTTGCTGTCGAGCAGGTGGAAGAAAATGCGTACCTGAAAGATAAATCCTGGAAGGTCAGCATCTTCTTATCCGTATTCAACGTGCATGTCAACCGTATGCCGGTTACTGGTGTCCTGGAATCGCTCAGCTATAAAAAAGGGCAATTTCTGGCGGCCTTTAATCACAGGGCATCGGAATTGAATGAACAATCGATCCTCGGTGTACGTTCGGAATTCGGTCTGGTCCTTTTTAAACAGATTGCCGGTGTGATTGCACGGCGTATCGTATATCATTGTAAAGAAGGTGATCGTGTTACGGCAGGTCAACGGTTCGGAATGATCCGCTACGGATCAAGGGTGGACGTGTTTTTTTCATTGTCCGGGAGTGTAAAGGTTACTGTCGGCGATAGGGTTAAAGGCGGGATTTCTGTGTTGGGAGAGTTTAAGGCGTGATTAAAGTTTCCCGTTCGATTGTCCCTAACTTTTTTACGGTCGGAAACATGTTCTGCGGTTTCATGTCCGTAATCATGGCGACTATCAATGGTGATCTGGTGATGGCTTCATGGATGATATTCTTTGCAGCCTTTCTGGATGCCATGGATGGTAAGATAGCCCGTTTTACGAAATCCGCCTCCGAATTCGGTATCGAATACGATTCTCTTGCTGATGTGATATCCTTCGGCCTGGCCCCGGCTGTTCTCGTTTATTCCTTTTACTTCGCAGAATGGCGTCAGGTCGGGATCTTTATCAGCTTTTTCCCTTTGCTGTTCGGCAGTGTGCGGCTGGCCCGGTTTAATGTACAGACGACGGTTTCCGAGAAATCACATTTTGTCGGTCTCCCTTCACCGATGGCGGCAGTAGCGATCGCAGGATTTATTTTATTTACGGATGAAGTATTTGCCGGCAAAGTATTCCCGAAACTGCTTCTGGTGCTGATGCTGGTTGTCTGCGTGCTGATGGTAAGTACGGTTCGTTATGAAATAATACCCCGACTCACCTTCCGGGGAGCGTGGGCCACCCGTATGTCATCACTGGGTCTGATTACGGCCATCATCAGTGTAATTATTTATCCGAAAATACTGTTTTTTCCCTATACGGTATTATATATTCTAAGTGGTCTTGTGATCACCTTGATTCGCAGAGGAATGGACCTGGGGGATGGCATGCAGGAAGTCGCCGGTGATGAACCGGAATAAAACAGGGGAGGATTCTGAATGAGAAAAAAAAGCCCGGTTTTTATCATACTTGTTATCGTTATCGGTGCATTAATCGGTTCCGCTCTGGGAGAAATAATTGCTTATGTCATTCCGGGCGGGGTTGTAAAGGATTTTTTTCTTAAATCCGTGTCTGCATCGTTCGGGCCGGGTACAATAAATATCATTATTTTAACATTTACCTTGGGATTTTCATTAAAATTGAATATTATAGGCGTGTTTGGCATCTTTATCGCAGCATATATACTGCGTTGGATCGATTAACCGTTTTGAGGGAACATATATGTTTGGCATAGGAACAACAGAATTACTGGTCATTTTATTCATCATCCTGCTTGTATTCGGATCAAAAAAATTACCCGAACTGGCTCAGGGACTGGGTAAAGGTATCCGTGAATTCAAGAAAGCTTCGAATGAAATACAGGATGAACTTGACCTGAATAAGCCTATTTCTTCCCGATCAACCGCAACTGAAACAACTACGGAAGAGGTTGAGCCGGAAGATACTTCGGATAACGAAGAAAAGCAGGAAAAAAAGGAAAAGAGCGAAAACTAAAACATGAAAGGGGTTTTTGATTCATCCCCGTTTCATATCGTATTCTTTGACGGCCGGCTTACTTCTTTTTCTATTTCCGGATAGTCGGGCCCGGGCTCAGCATTTCCATTTGATGCAGCAAGCCGGAACGGATTCGGCTATAAATATCACGCATCATCACAGCCTGCCCCTGCAACCCATGCCGTTGGACGCGCAACTCTTTTCAAAAGCGTTTCGGGATGTTGAAATGACTGTATCATTCAAACCGAAACGCTCAACAGAGCATTTTTACAATCCCCGTAATGTCATGCCCGTGAATCCACTCTTGCTGGACTACCGGGGCAGCTCCTACTATACTCCTGAAATAGTCCAGGATCGTCTTACCTTTTTTATGAACCGTCCGCGGGCCGATAGTTTTGTTTCGGTTCCGGTGGTGGCCATTCTTGCCGCAAATATCGCTCTAAAGTACGTTGATATTGAAATGAAATTTCAATTAACGGCAGAGGATTATCTGCTGGAACAACCCTTCTTTGAACTCCTGAAAGCACTCTGGCTCAAATCGCCCCGGACAGTGAGTGAATTGTACCGGTTAAAAGGGCAGAGAAACGGATACACATACCATATCCTGCAGTCGGAAATGGAAACACTGGTCCATAAACGGCTGGTGAAACGAAGGGAGATGGAAGCGGGTGAAACACGCTACTTTCCTGCACAGAGCCCTGAAGAGGTGATACAGCTTCTTAACGATGCCTTAATGAATGGCAGTCTTCACTCAACTGAACGCACTGCCTACGCGCATCTCCTTTCCGAATTAAAACAGTTATAATACTGTACGAACTTTAATCACATTTCCTGAAATAGTATCAGACCCTCTGCATAGTATACAATTCTGGCCCATTTTTTGTGGAAATGACCGGGATACAGCATCCTACAGATAAAGACGCATGTACAACATATAAATCTGGAGGATGTATGACTCGTTTTAATCTTACCGCGCTAATGTTAATCGTATTCTTCGGGGCTGTGTCTGTTGGAAATACACAGACCGTTATCGCCGGATGGGATTTTGAAGACCAGAATCTGGTGGCCGATTCCGGGACAGATGGAAGCGGAAACAGCCCGGATAATACGAGCCAGGAGATAACTGGTAACGACGGAGGAACGATTACTTTTCCCGGAGGAAATGCCCCCAGCGTGGGTGAATCCTTCAGCACCAATAACTGGGAAATGGGTGAATTTGTAACGGTTTCTGTTAACACGGTGAATTATAATAATCTTTCCCTCGAATTAGACACGCGCAGTTCCAGTTCAGGACCCGGAGATTTTAAAATATTCTACGGCATCGAAGGCGTATTGGGAAATTTTGTTGAAATTCCGGACGGAGAATTCCAGTCACCAACCAGTTTCAGCGAAAATCCCATGTTTACCTTCAATCTGCCGGAAGAATGCAGCGGTGAGGCGGAACTGTTACTGAAGATAGCATGCACCTCCAATGTCAATGCGGGCGGTGAAGAAGGCATCGGTTCGACAGGAACGTTTCGAATTGATAATCTGAGGATCGTGTCAACGCTGGATAATCCGCTTCCGGTTGACCTTCTGGGATTCAAAGCTATTCCCGGTGACGGGGAGGTGACCCTGGTCTGGACGACAGCTTCTGAAATAAATAACAGGGGGTTTTTTGTACTGAGGTCCAAAAAAAAGTATGGAATTTATGAAATTATTGACTCATATAGTATGAACACCTCTTTAAGGGGGCGGGGCAGTGCCTCCGAGAAGACGATTTACCGTTACACAGACCGGAGATTGCAGAACGGAATGGAATACTGGTACAAGATTGCAGATGTTGATATGAACGGAAAGGAAACCATGCACGGTCCGGTATTTGCGGTTCCTGTGAGGCCGGAAGCTGAAGCAGATGCTGTTAATGTGCCGGTTGACTTCAAGCTCTGGCCGGCCTGTCCAAATCCCTTTAATCCTGAAACCCTGTTACGCTTGGATGTGCCGGATACAGGAAAGAATCCCCTGTTTATGGATATTCGCATTTATTCCGCCGCCGGCCAGCAGGTAAGAAGCCTGTTCAACGGGAACCTTATACCGGGAACCCATTCCTTTTCCTGGAACGGCCGGGACGACCGGGGACGGCTGGTACCAGGTGGAACCTACTTTTTTAATGCCCGATCTGATCAGTTTCAAGAAACCGGTAAAATGACCCTTGTAAAGTAGAAATGAACCATATAACGAAATAATAAAAAATTCATATAAAATTGATACGCATCAACACTTTAGGTTTGTATTATGTTGTATAATATAAGAGATAGGTGAGTCCGGCTAAGGGATATGGATACTTATATAGAAGGGAATCCGAAAATTCCCTAAAGTATTTAATATCCGGCCGATACTGTTTATAACCCTGAATAATATCCTTTAATACGAATATGAATACATTAAAACAAAAAATACAGAAATGGCCGCGTTTCGTTGAATTTATTATCGTGCTGTCGGTTGCATTCGGTTATTTTATACTGCGCTCGATGAGTTGGGTGCTCGAACTCATGGATACGGACATTACGGTTATATTTTCGGATATTGATCTCTATAACCTCATTCTGATTGAAATAACCGCACTGGGGATTATTGCTATCTTTCTCTACCTGCGCGGCTGGAAGCTTTCTGATTTTCATTTTGCTTTCAATCTTGATAACTCGACCTACGGATTGATCCTGTTTTCGGTCAATTATATACTCTACTACTTCCTTTATATGACAGTGGCAACACTGTTTTCCGGGATCTTTGGTGATGCTGTTACCATATCTGCTTCTCCGATTGAAAGTAGTGCCACGCTTCCGGCAATACTGGCCGTTTCCATTGTGAATCCGATTTTTGAAGAGACGATAGTAGTCGGTTACATCGTAAAGGCACTGGAAAAATCCGCTATTCCTGCTGTGATTATCGGCGTCAGCGTTCTGGTCCGGATGTCCTATCATATTTACCAGGGGCCGATCATACTGGTCTCAATTTTACCGATGGGTATCCTGTTTGCCTATATTTACTGGCGCTGGAGGAAACTCTGGACCCTGATCCTGGCACACGCCGTTCTGGACTTTACCAGTTTTTACTTTTATTATGTAATTGCCTAAAAAAAGCAGGCTGCTCAGAGATACGCCGCAATATCCTGCAGGGAATCGATAATGAGGTCGGCCCGCGATAATTTTTCTTCATCGATATACGGATTTCGCAAACCGATTACCTTCAGTCCGGCTGATTGAGCACTGCGAATGCCGGCAAACGAATCCTCGATGGCGATGCAACGTTCTGCCCGCAGGTTTAATTTCTCAGCAGCCAGAAGATAGATATCGGGAGCCGGTTTTTTTTCGTCTACTTCATCTCCCCCCGTTATTGACTGGAAAACCTTTCGATAGTTTCCGTTCGTCCCGGAGTTGGCAGACAGATTGGAGAGGATAATCTCGATGTGTTCAACGATGGACGAAGAGGCGAGGGCAAGGGGTATATCTGTCCGGCTGACGATCTCATCAAAGCCTTTCGCGGGCTTCAGAGCAGTATTTTGAAGCAGCTCGACGAAATGGGTGTCACGGAGTTTGACAGCCTCCGGGATCGGTATTTCACGGCCTTTCAGAAAACGCCTGTTGATGGTCTGCAGGTTCTCTTCCACCGAATACCCGATAAAGGTTTCGATAAACCCTTCAGGATATTCAATGCCGAGCTGGCTGAGGTAGCGGTGAAAAGATTCAATGTGAAGTGGTTCGGTGTCGACAAGTACGCCGTCCATATCAAAAATAATCGCACTGAAATCAGATATGTCTTGTAGTGTTATATGATTCATAATGGAAACATGTTTTGCGTATTAAATCCGCTGATATACGTGATCATACCCCCCGGTCCGGCCGGACCGGGGGATAGACGTTTCATGAACTGGTAGTTTTAAAATCGGAACACCGTTCCGATATTCGTGGTACGCACCGTTTCTTCGGTTCCCGCGATTTTTCCATCGCCATTGATATCACGGTACGTCTGACGGTATTCATACAGCAGGTTTGCACCGGGTGCTATTTCGTATTCGATCCGGTAACCCAGTATGGTGCCTTCATCTTTCTTGAAAAACTCATTGACATTGTTCTGGAAATAAAAACCGCCGGCGCGACTGATTTTCGGAACAAACTTCGTATTCAGGTCCAGCGTTCCGCGGATCGTTTTAAAGTCAATAGTACTTTTGCTCATATTCTGGTACTCGGCACCAAAAATGACAAAATTAAACAGGTTGAAGTCAGCACCAACGATGTAACCCTGGAGTTCTTCGTTGATCGTTTGAAGCAGTTCCCGCTTCGTAAAAGGCACGGGATTACCCAGGGAATCGGTTGAGAAGACGGCCCTCTCCAGTTCATAGGTCGTGTTGAAGTATTCGGGTATAAATTTTTTGTCAAAAATCCTGTATTCGGCATAAACATTGATGAAGGCGAACTTTGCCAGGAGGCCGGGAGCCGCAATACCCCAGCCGCCGTCATTTCCGAACTGGGCATACTGACCGTAGGTAATCAGTTGCAGGTAATCATAATTGATGAGCGGGTAGGAAATATCCAGTCCGAAGGCGATCTGTGACTTGTCTTCTGCATCGCTGATTTTGAACGGGTCCGGCTTGCGGGAAATAAAATCATCGTTGTTGGGACGGTTCGGATCGTCGGAGTTATCGGTCCAGCCGTCACCATCGATGTCGCGATCGGTTTCGTCCGGCTGACCGTCACCATCCGTATCGACGGCGTAGGTCTTGTCATTCGGGAAATCATCAAGATAATTCGGAATGCCGTCATCATCGTCATCCCTGAGCGCGCTGTACTGGTTGCGGTCATAAACCACACTCGCACCAAGTTCAAGGTTTCCGATGAGTTTATATGATATGCGACCCGCCATCAGACCACCTTCGTTCGTCAGCTCGCTGAAGTTGTTCAGCATGCCCTGAAATCCGACAGGCCCCGCCTGAATGCCAAGTTCCATTCCGGTTCGAATGACGCTTGGATATTCTATTGTGTTTGAATAATGGTTCATCAGAAGTCCGAAGCCGAGACGGTAGTTGTCAATGGCACCGACTTTCACGTATAGTGGATCGCCCTGATGTCCCCAGCGGACATAATAGAGCTTTTCAAAGATGTCATCGGCTGAATCCCAGTTTTCTTTCCGGATGTTACCGTCATTATCAATATACAGGCTTAGGTCGAGCGCAACGCCCAGTTTGCCGACTGAAAATTCAGGCCGTAACCCGATCTGGTTATACAGTTCACCGTCAATGGTAACGGCACCAACGGCAAGGCCCATTCCGAATCCGGATGGCTGTTCCTTCTGCTCGGCATCTTCGAATGTACGGCCAGACATTTGTGCAAAAACAAGCTGATTTAAAACAAATAGTATTAAGATCGCAACATTTGTCCGCATAGAACCTCCTTATAGATCATATTCAAACTCATATACGGCATGAAAACTTGAAAATGTTAACCTTTTATGAGAAATTATGCAATCATGAATTTGAATTTTTCGCTATTTTTGATTAAGTAGTACATCTGGCAAGTAGTTTTCAAAAGAATATTGTCAGAAAAACCGCACCTATGGAATGTTTTATGTCTGTTTCAGATGGCTATGTCACTGTTAGTTCTGCAAATGTGTACCGTAAACCGACCTATCATACGGAAATTGACACGCAGGTGGTTCTGTGGGAGCGGGTTACTGTCCAGGACAGGGATCATGATTTTCTGCGTATCAGAGGAGAGGACGGCTACGAAGGCTGGGTCAGTGCCCACCAGATTCATACCGGAGCGGAAGCGCCTGCAGGGAAACTGAAAACGGTAACCATCAGCCATTCCAGAATTCTTGATCAACCTGATAGCAGTGGTACGCCTGTCAGTGAAGCGGTCGCGGGATGCGTAGTACCCACCTTATCTGAAAGAGGCGAATGGACCGAAATGAAGCTGCCTGATTCAAAATCCGTGTGGATCGAGACAGCCGCTTTTCAGAAAATGCCGGAACTAACGCGAAATAATCTGGTTTCATTTTCTAGGAACTATCTGGGTGTGCCTTATTTCTGGGGCGGGAAGACACCAAAGGGGCTTGATTGTTCCGGATTTGTCCAGCTAATCTTCAAGCTGTTCGGTATGCGTCTGAGGCGTGATGCCTGGATGCAGCATGAGGACAGTACTTTTGTTTCCGACTATCATGATAAAGCCGCGCCGGGTGATCTTCTGTTTTTTGCAGAATCGGGCAGGCGGATCACGCATGTAGCGATCGCCCTGGGAGAAAGTCACTTTATTCATGCCCGGGGTATGGTTCGAATCAATTCACTGAACGAAACGGATTCTTTGTTTGATCCCACTCTGCTGAAAAGCTTTGTGGATATAAAAACGTATCTGTAGCCGGGGAAAGAAACGGATTTAATGACATGTTGAAATCCAGCGTACTCATATTAAATCAGAATTATGAACCGCTTTTTATTTGCCATGCAAAGAAAGCCATTATTCTGATCTACCTCGGAAAAGCTGAATTGCTCGAGGCTTACGAATTTTTTGTCCATACGGTAAAAGAAAAAATACCCTATCCAAGCGTGATCCGTCTCAAACATTATTTCAGAAGACCCTATAAGGGAATTACTCTGAACCGCAGAAACATCATTAAAAGGGACCGCCATATCTGTCAGTATTGTGGAAAGAACACACAGGCCATGACGGTCGACCACGTTATTCCCAGATCTTATGGCGGTGAAGATTCGTGGACCAATCTGGTCTGTGCCTGTTTGCGGTGCAACACGACAAAAGGAAACCGCACACCGGAGCAGGCAGGCATGAAGATGCTGAAAAAGCCGCAGAGACCCACTCACCTCTTCTTCTTACAATATCATATACGTTCGCCCCATGAAACCTGGAAACCCTATCTGTTCTTAAATTAATACCATCCGGAATTCATCATTTTTAGTAAAAGATTTTTTGATAGACAATACGCTATTGCTTAAATTACTTACTTGCATTCAAAATATTTAAGGAGATTTCATGGGATTGAAGCGGATTCTGAGCGGAATGCGCCCGTCAGGACGGTTGCACCTTGGTAACTACGTTGGTGCGCTTGAAAACTGGATCAAACTTCAGGACGAATACGATAATTTTTTCTTTGTAGCAGACTGGCATGCCCTGACCACAAATCCCGCGGCGGCCTTTGAAGTCAGGGAAAATACATATCAGATGGTTATTGACTGGCTGAGTGCCGGGATTAATCCGGAAAATCCGATTTTTATACAGTCGCAGATTAAGCAACATGCGGAATTGCATCTCATCTTTTCCATGCTGATTACAACGGCACGCCTCGAGCGCAATCCCACACTGAAAGAGCAGGTCCGTGACCTGAATACGGAGAATATGCTCTACGGTCATCTGGGCTATCCGGTTCTGCAGGCCGCCGATATTCTGATTTATAAAGCAAACGTCGTTCCTGTAGGTGAAGACCAGGCGCCTCATGTTGAAATAACCCGTGAGATTGCCCGCAAGTTTAATCAGACCTATGGCGAGGTATTTCCCGAACCGGCTACGAAATTGACCACCTTTGCGCGGCTTCCCGGTCTGGACGGACGAAAAATGGGTAAATCAAATGATAATTATATACTTTTCTCGGATCCGGAAGAACAGATTTTTGCAAAAGTACGTATGGCGGTGACCGATCCGCAGAAAGTGCGCAAAAATGATCCCGGTCATCCGGATATCTGTAATGTATTTACATATCATAAAAAGTTTAATGAAGAAGAAGTACCGCAAATCCGAAAGGATTGTGAGAGCGGTGCACTGGGCTGTGTAGCCTGCAAAAAGAATTGTGCCGATAAAATTGCCCGCTATTTTGAACCGGTTCGGGAAAAACGACGCTATTATGAAGAACATCCCGGTGAAGTCAGGGAGATTATCGATGCCGGGATCAAAAAGGCGACCGCGGTTGCACAACAGACGATGGACGATGTACACGAGGCAATGCACATGGGGTAGTTGTGCCATATAGAATTCAGCTTGATGTATTTGAGGGGCCGTTTGATCTGCTTCTGTTTCTGATAAAAAAAAATGAAGTGGATATATACGATATTCCCATTTCGAAAATCACGAAGCAATTCCTGGATTATATCGAAGTCATGCAGGTATTGGATCTGGATATTGCCGGCGATTTTATTGAAATGGTTGCCATTCTTATGAATATCAAAGCACGTATGCTGCTGCCGCGCGTTTCCGGTGAAGACGAGGATGAAATGGAAGATCCCCGGCTGGAACTGGTGGAACGTCTGCTCGAATACAAGAAGTACAAAGTAGCATCCTATGATCTGGAAACCCTGGAGCATGATCACAGTCTGCTCTATTCGCGGAAATATTTCGGTTATATTGAACGCGATTCAGACGTTCCCGATGAAGTATACCTGGAAAAAGTGACCCTGTTTGATCTGATCATGGCATTCCGGGAGGCCATGGAGAATATGCCCAAGGTCTTCTATCATGAAGTCACCCGGATCGAGGTAAGCGTGGAAGAACAGACAGCAATGCTTATGAGCAGTCTTAATGCCGGGAAAATTGTCCTGTTCAGGGAATTGATGAAGAAGCTGCCGAGCAAAATTGCCGTTATTGTAACATTTATCGCGGTCCTGGAACTGGCGAAACGCGGCACGATTACGGTGAATCAATCCGATGTTGATGATGATATCCGTATTAAACTGAAACAAGCGGCCTAACTATTATGAAATGATGACCTATGGTACTTGATAATCTACAGATTGTTGAAGCACTTCTTTTTGCAAGTGATGCCCCCCTGCCGGCCAGGAAGATACGTGATATCATGGATGACGTGTCTGTAGGAGACATTAAAAAGGCGATCGGGCAGATCAGGGAAAAGTATGATTCGACCAACTCTCCGATGCAGATTATCGAAATTGCCGAAGGATACCAGATTGTCACCCGCAAGGAATATGCGAACTGGATCAGTAAGCTGTTCCAGTCGCGTACCTCTCAACGGCTCAGTAAAAAAGCCCTGGAAACCCTGGCAATTATTGCTTATAAACAACCGATTACCAAACTCGAAATCGAAAATATACGTGGTGTGAATGCGGATGCCGTTACGAGGACTTTGATTGAACGGAATCTGATAACCGTTGTAGGTCGCGAAAAAGCTCCAGGGAATCCCCTGTTATACGGAACGACCAAGTTCTTTATGGAATATTTCGGGCTTGCAGATTTATCACACCTGCCCAGGCTGAAAGAAATCGATGAATTGCTGAAAAATGATGAGCAATTTCTTGAAAGCATTGACCAGGTTGCCCTCGAACAATTGCACCCCGAAGCGCTGGGAATCAGCAGTGCGGAGAAGGAAGAAAAACCGGAAATTCCGGATGGAGATGCTCCCGATGATGCGTCTGAATAAATTTCTGGCCCAGGCCGGTGTCACATCCCGTAGAAAAAGCGATGACCTGATCATGGCCGGACAAGTCAGTGTGAACGGGAAAACCGTTGACCGCATGGGTGTTGTCATCGATGAAGAAAATGATATCATCGAGTATAACGGAGAGCGGATTCAACTCAAAACAGAATTCATCTATGTGGTTCTGAATAAACCGGAAGAAGTGTTAAGTACCGTAAAAGATGAATACAAACGTCAGACCGTCGTCGGTCTGGTTTCCTTCCCCGAACGTATTTATCCCGTCGGACGCCTGGATTATGATACCCGGGGTGTGCTGCTTCTGACCAATGACGGTCAAATGACCAATCGCCTGATTCATCCGCGTTATAAAATCCTGAAAGTGTATCGTGCTCTGATTGACGGCATTATTCGTCCGATCGATCTGCATCGCCTGCAACAGGGTGTCATGCTGGAAGGGCAGAAAACGCAACCCTGCAGGATAAAGGAAATCAGAAAGATTGATAATCAGAGTTTCCTTGAAATTGAACTGAGGGAAGGGCGCAACCGGCAGATCCGCAAGATGTTCGAACTGTTCGGTTGCACGGTTGAAGAGCTGGAAAGAGTATCTTTTGCCGGTATTACTGCACGCGGACTAAAAGCGGGTGAATGGCGCTATCTCACGCAAGATGAAATTATAATGCTAAAAGAAGAGGTGGATTATGAGAATTGAGGGTCGCAGAGTTCTGGTTCTGGGGGGCTGGGGACTTGTGGGTATGGCAATCTGCAGGGGGCTCATTGAAAAGAAAGCCTCGGAAATCATTATTCTGTCTCTGGAAAAATGGCAGGCGGAAGAAGCGGTTCAGAAGCTTCAGGTTCTGGCGCCCAAAACCAAATTTATCCCTGTGTGGGGTAATATGTTCGTTCGTGACGCATTGAAAGATCTTAAGCGGACGGACATACTGGACAACCCGAAAAACCGGGAGATCCTGATCAATGATACGCTGAATGACCTGACCGAGGATATTCTCAAACACGCCTTTCTATATCAGATTATATCCAAACACAAACCGGACATTGTTATCGATGTGGTCAATTCGGCGACGGCCCTGGCTTACCAGGATATCTTCCGCAGCGGCATCGAGGTCCGGAAGGCGCTCAAAGCGAATGATGATATCACAACTACGGTTGAGAAGCTGCTAATTACCCAGTATGTGCCTCAGCTTATCCGGCATATCCAGATCCTGTATGAAGCCATGAAACGGACGGAAACGAAAGTGTATGTAAAGGTGGGAACCAGTGGAACGGGTGGTATGGGACTGAATATTCCATATACCCACAGCGAGGAAAAACCTTCCCGTATCCTGTTGAGCAAATCTGCGATCGCCGGAGCGCAGTCGCTGCTTCTCTGGCTGATGGCCCGGACGCCGGATGCGCCGATCACGAAAGAAATTAAACCAACAGCCGCCATCGCCTGGAAGAAGATTGAATACGGCGAGATTAAAAAGCATGGTAAACCGGTGCATTTATATGACTGCAGGCCGGAAAAACCGGTTCATCTCGAAGATAAGATAAACCTGATCATGGATAAGGGACCCTGGCAGGATTTGGGCGATACGCTTAAAAAGGCCTATATCGATACCGGTGAAAACGGCATCTTCAGCCTGGAAGAATTTACGGCAATAACATCCCGGGGACAGATGGAGTTTCTGACGCCAGAAGAAATAGCCAATAATGTGATCTATGAAATCATCGGCGGAAATACCGGGCATGATATTATCAATGCCCTGGATAATGCGACGATGGGACCCACATACCGGGCCGGATATCTCAGGAGCAGCGCCCTTCAAAAGATGAAACGTTTGCAGAATATTCATAAATCCGACAGCGTCGCCTTCGAATTACTGGGGCCTCCGCGGCTCACTAAACTGATCTACGAAGCCTACCTTCTGAAACGCTGTAAGCATACCATGGAAGCGGTTATTAAATCAACGCCGGAGGAACTGGCCACAGGTATTGAAAAGCTTATCCTGGGGGATCGCACCCTCCGTTCCGAAATTTTATCCATAGGAATACCGATTCTGTTGCGTGACGGCAAACGGTTGTTGCGCGGACCAGAAATGAAGATCCCGGCCTACAGGGGTAACAATGAGCTGAATGTCACGCCTGAACATATCGATAAATGGACATTCGAGGGCTGGATCGACCTGCGCGATAAAAATCTGGCAGTATGGATTGAACGGATGAGCAAAATTCTGGAGGAAATCGAATCAATACCCCTGGATGACACCAGCTCCAAGTATGATCGTGACAGGGAATACTGGACAGAATCGGATGAAATTGAACCCGGTAAAATTGTCGGATGGCTCTTTCTCGGAGAGGAACAGGGAAGAAGAATGAAAGAATGATCAAAGGATTACAGATTGCCATCGATGGTCCGGCGGCATCCGGAAAAAGTACGACGGCCCGCCTTCTGGCAAAACGACTGGATTATATTTATATCGATACAGGTGCCATGTATCGCGCTGCCACTAAAGCGGTGCTCGATGCCCGGGCCGATCCGGAAGAGGAGCAGCAGACCGTGCAAATCGTGCGGGATTCGGATATCGGAATTGCACGCATCGATAATGAACAACACACGTTCCTGAACAATAAGGATGTCACTTTGGACCTCCGTACACCGGCCATCGATCGGGCTATCAGTGCGGTTTCCGCTTATTCGGCGGTTCGCGATATAATGGTCGCTAAACAACGCGAACTGGCGGCAGAGGGCGGTATCGTAATGGACGGGCGCGATATCGGTTCGGTCGTTTTGCCCGGTGCTGATCTGAAAGTCTTTATGGTGGCCTCGCTGCGCACGCGGGCCGAACGGCGACTGGTCGATCTGAGAGCCAAAAATATCGCGGCCTCCATTGAGGATGTTGAAAATGATATCCGTAGACGCGACAGGCTGGATTCCTCCCGGGGTGCTTCACCGCTGGTTAAGGCTGACGATGCCCGGGAGCTTGATACGACAGGATTGTCTATTAATGAACAGGTTCAGATTGTTTATGGATGGGCCCGCGAACTGCTAACCAAATCTCATTCGTAATTGCACCTTTTTAATGTTTATCCGGCCTCAAAACCTTTAAAGGTTATAAATATTTGTAAGAAGTAGATAAATACCTTAAATTACTAAACTTTTTTATTTAAAGCGCTGCAATGGTGCAGCATCATTAATTGACTGAAGGAGGAATCTTAACGTATGTCTGATGAGATTAAAGAAACGACTAACGAGGCCACTGCTCCCGTAAACGAGGAGGTGGAAAAGGCCCCACCCGTAAAGGAAGAAAAGGAGCCCGCACCGCAGGAACCACAGCAGGAATCTGATATTGTGGTAAAGCTCGATGATTTAAAAGAAGATCAGGAGTATCCGGAACAGGAAATGAATTTCCTGACCGATATGTATGACCGGACGATGAATCAGATCACCGAAGGTGAAATTGTCAACGGACGGATCCTGGATATCACTGATTCCGATGTCATCGTCGATATCGGTTTCAAGTCGGAAGGCGTGATCCCCAAAGAAGAATTCGTCAAGATCGATGACCTGAAGGTCGGGGATGAGATCGAAGTCTTCCTGGAAACCCTGGAGAGCCGCGACGGACAGTTGATGCTTTCCCGTAAACGTGCCGATTTTATCCGCATCTGGGAAAGACTGGTTGAACAGTATGAAAATGACGAAATCATCGAAGGAACGATCTCGCGGCGTATTAAAGGCGGTATGGTTGTGAATCTGATGGGTGTGGATGCTTTCCTGCCCGGTTCGCAAATTGATGTTAAACCCATACGTGATTTTGATTCCTACCTCAACAGAACGATGAAGTTTAAAATTGTTAAAGTCAACCATGCCCGTAAAAATATCGTGGTTTCATCACGCGTCCTCATCGAAAAAGAAATGGAAAGCCAGCGTTCTGAAATACTCAGTACCCTCGAAAAAGGCCAGAAACGTGTCGGTACAGTTAAGAATATTACCGATTTCGGTGTCTTTATTGATCTGGGCGGTGTCGATGGATTGCTGCATATCACCGACCTTAGCTGGGGACGGGTTAACCATCCGTCAGAACTGGTTAAACTGGACCAGCAGCTTGAAGTGATGATTCTTGATTTTAACGAAAGTAAAGACCGTATCTCACTGGGTCTCAAACAGCTACAGCCCCATCCGTGGGAAAATGTCGAGAAGAAATATCCCGTCGGTGGCATGGTCAAAGGCAAAGTGGTCAGTATTACGGATTACGGTGCTTTTATTGAGCTGGAAAAAGGTATCGAAGGACTTATACATATTTCCGAAATGTCCTGGTCACAGCATATTAAACATCCAAGTCAATTGCTCTCCGTAGGCCAGGAAATCGAAGCAATTGTCCTGAATATCGAACCTAATGAAAAGAAAATTTCACTCGGCCTTAAACAGCTCGAACCGGATCCCTGGGAAAATGTGGAAGATAAATACCCTGTAGGCTCGGTTCATAAAGGCGTTGTCCGTAATATTACTCAATTCGGTGCCTTCGTGGAGTTGGAAGAGGGGATAGACGGGCTGGTGCATATATCTGATCTTTCATGGACGAAAAAGGTCCGACATCCCAGCGAAATCGTGAAAAAAGGCGATGAAATCGAAGTCGTTGTCCTCGGTATTAACCGCGAAGAACGCCGGATAGCACTGGGACATAAACAGATTGAGTCCAATCCCTGGGATGCTTTCGAAGAGCAGTATCAAATCAGTACGGAAACTTCCGGCAAGATTAACCGCTTTATCGAAAAAGGCGTTATCGTGACCCTGCCTATGGGTGTGGATGGCTTTGTGCCCAATCAGCACCTCGGGTTGCCAAAGGGTAAGAAACCTTCCGATGTTTACCAGACCGGTGAAGAATTACCGGCCAAAGTGATTGAATTCGATAAGGAAAATAAGAAAATCGTTCTCTCCGTATCCGCTTTCTTCAAGGAGAAAGAACGGGCGGAGTGGGAAGATTACCTGACCACGCACGGTATCGAAAAAACCACGATGGAAGAAGTGGTTCGGACGCAGGATGATGAAAAAGCCCCGGCTGCAGACAAAAAAGAAAAACCGGCCAGGGTAAAAACAGAAGAAAAAGAGGAAAAAGCGTCTACCGGAGAACAAGCGGAAACGAAAGCTGAAGTGGAAAAAGAAGAGAAAACGGAAGCGAAATCGGATACAGCAGAACCGGCTGCGAAAGAGGAAGAGAAGAAGGAAGTGGAACCGGAACCGGAAGCTGAAGAAAAAACGAAAGAACCGGAAGCGGAAAAAGAATCAGAAGAAGTTACTGAACCGGAAACTGAAAAAGAATCGGAAGAAACTACCGAACCGGAACCGAAAGCTGAGGAAAAGACGGCAGAAACGGAAGCTGAAAAAGAGTCTGAAGACGTTGCTGAAAAGGAAACGAAGAAGACAACTGCAAAAAAAGCTAAAAAAGAAGATGACGCTGAATAATTAAATCTTTTTCAAAGCAAAGGCTGCCTGTGCAAACAGAGCAGCCTTTTTTTGTATCCGGTGAGCGGATTTTAATCATTACTTTACTTCTTATCAAAAAAAAACTATTTTGTCTTAAAATCAATCCGATACATTAGATAAATGGCATATTTACAAGGCCCTATCCATGTTTCGTTTTTTTAAACGCATTTTTACCAATCTGGGAATCGACCTCGGGACGGCCAATACCATTGTCTATGTCAATGATAAAGGTTTTATGGTCAATGAACCCTCGGTTATCGCATATAAACAACCCGCTGAGGTGATCGCTCTTGGATATGAAGCAAAGGAAATGCTTGGAAAAACCCACAAAGGGATAAAAGTGATCCGGCCCATGGCCAACGGGGTTATTGCCGATTTTATCGCCGGTGAGGAAATGATAAAGGGATTTATCAGGAGGTCTCAGATTCCCCGCTTCCTGATCAACAGCATCATTATCGGTGTACCTTCGGGTATTACGTCGGTTGAAAAACGAGCCGTTGTTGAAAGCGCCCAGGCAGCAGGCGCCCGGAAGGTCTTTCTGATCAATGAGCCGATGGCCGCCGCAATCGGCCTGGGTCTGGATGTGCTTGGTGCGGATCCCTGTATGATCGTCGATATCGGAGGCGGGACCACGGATATTGCCGTGATTAACTATGGTGGAATCGTGATCGATAACACCATCCGCATTGCCGGGGATGAAATGAACGAGGCCATCATTCGTTATTTCAAGAACACGTTCCATCTACGGATCGGTGAAAAAACAGCGGAACGGATTAAAATCGAATTTGGAATCGCCTATGACGGGGTGCCGGAAGAAATGTTTCCGCTTAAAGGGCTGGATTCACAAACGGGTATACCGCGTGAGATGCTTATTTCCAACCGGATCTTTCCTAAAGCACTGGGTGATATCATCAAAATTATCACGAACGCTATTTTAACAACACTGGACCAGTTGCCACCGGAACTGGCCGGGGATCTGATCGATCGCGGCATCATCCTGACGGGTGGGGGCGCTCTGTTGAAGGGATTGGATGACCATATCCGCGACCTTATTAATATTCCCGTAAGCCGTCCCGAGAATGCCCTCTATTGCGTTGCCGAAGGAACCCGCCGCGTTCTTGAAAATCCTGAATACTATAAACCCGTACTTTTTGGTTAATCCTTTGAGCCCTTCCAAAGAAGAAAATGCTGCAGACACATCACGGTCTTCGCATCGGTATAGACACCGTTTCGCAGATTCCGGAAAGCCTCTTCCCTCGGTATGACACGTACTTCGATGTCCTCATGTTCATGATCAAGGCCGCCTCCGGGATGCTTTCTGTCGGTGCTCTGACAGTAGGCGGTATAAAGATGAATGCGTTCTGTCGAGGCCCCCGGACTGACAAAATACGTGCCCAGGTAATCAAACCGGTCGATCTCATAACCCGCTTCCTCGATGCATTCCCTTCTGGCACAATCCAGGGGCGCATCCTCATCGAGAATACCGGCCACAACTTCATCGATCCATCCCTCTCCTCCGGTTTCATAAACGGCAAAACGGAATTGCCGCACCAGAACAAATTGATCCGTATCCTCCAGATAAATTAATACCGCAACGGCTTCACCCCGCTCGAAGTTCAGCCTGCGAACCGTTTCGCTCCAGTCACCTGAAAATGTCTGATGCCGGAGGTGAATTTCATCGACCTTGAAAAAATCATCCAATAACCGCTTCCTTTTCACTATGTTTACATCCATCGGAACCCCTTTTATGCTTTTTGACGGATTGCTTTCAATCCGGGTGAACAACAGCGCAGTTTGAGAATTCAGAAATTACAAGACACACAGAATAAGTCAAAGAATCTTTAAATTCAATTAATATTTTGGCGATTATGTTCGATAAGATATGTAATAACTGAATCTGAAACAGGGATACGGAAACGTATGAAACGTCTGTTAGTTTTACTTATTTCAGCCATCGGAATCGTGGTCGGTTGCTCCGGTGAAGAAGATACGACCGGCACTATTAAAGGTGAGGTTTATAACGCGCACACCGGAACGGTGATTGCCGTGGCCAATGTGTATACCGTTCCACCATCCGGAAGTGTTAGTACCGACAGTTCCGGGCTGTTTACCATTGAGAACATTGAACCGGAAATTTACCGTGTGGTGGCATCCAAACATGGTTTTGACAGCAGCAGTGTTTCCGTATCGGTGTCGACAGGAAATGTAACAACCGCCAATATTCCATTGAATCCGGATTCGGTTTCTGCGGACACGACATTATTTCTTTATTGATTTAGCTTAATCGAAAGAGGGTAAGGTTTATGAGCAGTGCGACAATTATTCCATTTGCCAGTGGAAAAGGTGGAACGGGAAAGAGCCTGCTGACGACCAATCTTGGAATTGCCCTGGCCGAACAGGGTCACACGGTGACCATCGTAGACCTGGATCTGGGTGGATCAAATGTACATACCTTCCTTGGTATGCCGAATGACTTTCCCGGTCTTGGTGATTTTCTGATTACGCGCCGTGCACAACTGCAGGACCTGGTCGTGGAAACAGGTATTCCCAACCTTTCCTATGTACCCGGTGATTTCCGCACACCGTTTATGGCCAATATTCACCATGCCCATAAAATGAAGCTGATCCGCCACCTGAAGAATCTGCCTTCCAAATATGTCCTTCTCGATCTCGGAGCCGGCAGCAGTTATAATGTAATCGATTTTTATTCGATGGTGGATCGTGGCATCGTTATCTCGACACCGGAATATCCGTCCATCATGAATATGCTGGGATTTTTAAAAAATTTTGTATTCCGCAATATCGAACGCAGCATAAAGCAGTATAATCTTGCCCATGAACGTTTCAAAAAGCTACATAAAGAAGCGCTGTCCGATGAAAATATAACCGTTGACGACCTGATTGATCAGATCGGGGAGACGAGTGAAGAAGCCGGCCGGCTGGCCCGGGAGGTATGTAACGGCTTCAAACCACGTCTTTTGTTTAATATGGTGGATGCCGTTGATGAATTCAAATTTCTTGAAAAAATCGAAACCAACATCAATCAGAAGCTGTCGTTGAAAATGGAGCATCTCGGATTCATACCGCGTTCCAAAGTTATCCAGGAGTCTGTCCGTGACCGTAAGGTGCTGATGACGGCTTTTTCGGGAAAGCCCATTGCAGAGCTGATTCACATCCTCGCCAAACGGATGGATGATATCTGGGATTATGATGTCAACAATAGCATGGATTTTATCCGTAATGATGCCGAATACATGCTGAGTCTGAAACATAAAACCGAACCCCAGCAGGCCTGAGATAGCATTTGATTTTCTTTTTCAAATACAATAAATTCCCATTTCTGAACTCTGAGTTCTTTTTTCTTTTTCCTTTTTTCCCTTTTCTTTTCTTTGCTTTGCGAGGATGGCGGAATTGGTAGACGCGCCAGACTTAGGATCTGGTGCCCGAGAGGGTGTGGGAGTTCGAGTCTCCCTCCTCGTACTTGTTTAAAAACAAGAGGTTAGAGCCACTTTAGAAAATTGAATCTTAAGTGGCTTTTTTCGTTTGTTACGCAGATGTTACATGAAAATTAATAGTTAAGGATTGAGTCCACTCCGATAAGTGCTAATTACAGAGTTGTCATCCCGAACTTGTTTCGGGATCCACTGTTTTTATTGAACTTAGAGATGCTGAAATGAATTCAGCATGACAGCACTGTGCTTTTCGGAGGGGACTCAAGATTAAAAACGAAAATATTATAAATGATAATTTCACGACCATATTAGCGGAAGAACGATTTTCAAACAAGATTTGCCGCTATGCTAAGAACGTTATAGGGATGATCAGAAGTAAGCTGGTATCGAGTTTTTATGATGTGTGACATTGCATTGCAATGCTCAACCTGTTAGATTGCTTAGTGCACCAGCCGAATTGAGATTAAATTTATAGTAAATATTGAGGATCGTATATAAAAATGGAACAAAATTACATGTTTTATAATGTAATTATAGTATTAAATTTTTTATAAGGTAATGATATGCGAGTAAAACTTCAATTTAAAGCAAAACTTCCGATAGTTTTTAAAAAAAAAGACAAGTATGTTGTTGCCTGTTGTCCCATTCTTGATGTAATGTCCCAGGGAGCAAACCTTGAGGAAGCAAAAAAAAACCTGGGTGAGGCTCTATATCTGTTTTTTGTCTCCTGTTATGAGTATGGAACCCTCGACGAAGAGCTTAAGAAGTGTGGTTTTGAGATAAATCCTCATGGTGAAGAACCGGAAGCTTCTCACGATGAGGCTAATGATTTTATCGATGTTCAAATTCCATTATTCAGCTCAGAAAAAAATCCTGATAAAAATGCATGTCACGCTTAACTCCACAGAACTGGAAAAAGTTAGCTAAAGCATACAAAAAATTAGGCTTTCGATTAGATCGTGAAACAGATGATCATCAGGTTTACTGGCATGATCAAAAGCGAGAGGCTAAGATCATGACAAGGCCTGTTATTCTACCAAAATACCCGGAAGTAGGTCTTGACATAATTCAAAACAATCTCCGATCAGGATGCATTTCAAGAGAAGAATTTCTAAAAGTCTTATAAGAAGTTTAAACATTAAACTTTTTTGTTTTCTTTTAAACCTAGTTGAATTAATAAGATAGCTAAAGACGTATCTGTATTCATGATTTTCTATACGTATGTATAAAGTTTCGATTGATTATACAAATCGGAGTAAGTAATGAGGACAAACAATGAATTAAACGACATGCTGATCCGGGAAGCCCTGGAACTCGGGGGATATAAATCCAAAAGAGAGGCCGTAGAGGAAGGATTAAAACTTCTGGTTCGCCTGAAGAAACAGAAATTAATCCTGAAATATAAGGGTGAAATAAAGTGGGAAGGTGATCTTGATAAACTAAGGACAGATTCGTGATAATGATTTAAAAATTTATAATGACAATAATGAAAAACCGGAGAAATCCGAAACTGTTTTAAAAATGTGACCTCCTGTCATGTCGTTATAACTGGAATTAAAGAAAATGAAACCTTTAGATCTGATTGAACATCCCGAAGGCGGGCGTTTCCGTGAAGTGTTTCGTTCAGCCCGAATAGTGACAACCGCGGTCGGAGAGAAAAAATCCGCCCTGACCCATATTTATTTTGAGCTGAAACCGGGAGAAGTGAGCCGCTTCCACAAGGTCGCCTCGGATGAAGTCTGGAACCTGTACAGGGGTAGCGGAATCCGGTTGTACAGTTGGGACGGAAAGGCCGTAAAACCCGGACAGATCATTCTCTCCGCCACAGAAAACCGCTTCTGCCATGTCATTCCGGCGGGTACCTGGCAGGCGGCCGAACCGCTTGAAGACGCTGTGCTGGTCGGCTGCTCTGTGGCTCCCGGTTTCGACTTTTCCGATTTTACCCTGATTGATCCGGACTCAGAAGAAGCAAAACGACTTGTCGATATGGATCCTGAACTGGCCCGGTTTATTCAGTCCTGAAATGGCTGCAGATAATCCTTTCATTCGATAATGATCTCATCTGCGAATAACCAGGCTTTTCCCCCGGCCCCCTGATGCCATTCCGGACAATGTCCGATATTTTTTGCGCTGATTTTAATTAAACGCGCTTTCTTCTCATGCAATAGTATGGAAAATTGCAATATTTCATCTTTCAGATAATCCGCAGGCTCAGGATGCCGGATCGTTTCTACTCTTTTGTAATCTTTCCCGTCTTCTGAAATGAAAACAGTAACCTCCGAAGGCGGGAATATCCATGATATAATCCGCTGCAGGAAGGAAAGTGAAACGGTGTTGAGGCTTAGGACAAGGCCGAGATCGATGACCGCTTCGAAATCCTCTCCTTCGATGCCCTGAATGCGGCAATACGGGTAACACATATGGATAATAAACCGCGGGATTAATACGTGATCTTCAAAATACAAAATGTCAGTTCATTACTTTTTATTTTGTATTTATGGAAGTCAGTCCCTACGGAATTCCAGGCATATACTACACAGGTAAAATGTTGCCTGTAAAATAGTCTCATATGACATACTACACGTAACATATTTGACAGGATAACTTGCTAGACAATGCCTCTATTAAATATCTAATAAAATGAAAAATAGGTGTACGTTTTGATATTAAAGAGGTTAAAAGAATTAAAGCCTGTAAATCATGTAATCCTGTCTTATATAAAAATGCCTGTGTATAATATGATACTAAGTATAAATACTGACAACGCTGTTAGTTTTCTGATTGGTTTTCTAACTTGAAATCAACGGCACTATGTGTTAAATTTATGTCTGAACATAGGAACATATGAAGTAGAGAATATGAAAATCGATCACAATAGTCCTGTTCCCTTTCACTACCAGGTGGAACAGCTATTACGGGAACTCATACAGAAAGAAGATTACCAGAATGGTAAATTACTGCCGCGGGAGGTGGATCTGGCTAATCACCTGGGGATATCCCGCAATACCGTGCGCCAGGCCATCAATAAATTGGTTTTCGAGGGGCTCGTTCAGCGTAAAAAGGGTATCGGAACGAAAGTCGAACAGAAACGGGTTACCACGCAACTGGACAACTGGGCGGGTTTTACCCAGGAAATGACACAGAAAGGCATCCGTTTTACCACGATTACGGTGGATAGTTCGGTCATACCGGCTGATGAAAACCTGGCTGATATTTTTAATATCGAGCCTGGACGGAATATGGTGAAACTGGAACGGCTAAGGGGAATGGGGGAAAAGCCGGTTGTCTATTTCGTTTCCTATTTCCATCCCCGCCTGAGCATCCGGGCCGATACGGATTTTTCAGGTCCGCTTTACGAATTACTGGAACGTGATTACGGCGTGAGACCGGCCGTATCCCGGGAAGAAATTGCCGTACGGACAGCCGATGCGTTTCTGGCCGAAAAATTAAAGGTCAAAACCGGCGATCCGCTCCTATACCGGAAGCGTCTTGTTCTGGATCCTGGAAAACGGCTGTTGGAATATAACCTGGGCTGGTACCGTTCCGACCGCTTTACCTATTCTATTGAAATCAGAAGAGAATCATAAGGAGAACTGTTTTGGAAACATCGCACTTTAATAAATTTCCGGCTGTACGCATTAAGGATCATGCGTATGTACCCGGATGGGAAGAGATCATATATACACTTCGTAAAACGATTCAAGAAAAGAAACTGAAAAAAACCGTCATTTGCCTGGAAGTCTATCCGGGAGCGGATGCCGCGGCAATTAGGAAAGAGGTTGTAAATAGGCTGAATCCCGGTCTGTTGATCGATACCGCTGATCTGTTCAGGCCGGAGTCGGAGATCCGGGCGATGACGGATCAGGACCTTGGTGAAGATCCGGTCTTCGGCACACTGAGCTATTTGCAGATCGATGATTTCCTGGATAACAGAAGGATTGCCCGGGCTGCATCGAAGGTCTCAGAACATTCGGAGGGGGTTGTGGTAATAATCGGTACGGGTGCCATCCGGGTTGCCCGCGCCGATATCCTGGTCTATGCCGATATGGCCCGCTGGGAAATCCAGCAGCGTCAGCGCCGGGGCGAAATCGGGAATCTGGGTCTATCCAATACCGGTGATTCACCCGGAGAGAAATACAAACGGGCCTTTTTTGTCGACTGGCGCGTGGCCGATCGCGTAAAGAGGGCAACCATGGACGAATGGGATTTTGTACTGGATACCAATGACCGGGAAACCCCGAAAATGATCAGCGGAGACCTGTTCCGAAAAAGCCTTGAAAAGGCCGTGACCCAGCCGATCGAGCTGGTACCTTTTTTCGATCCGGGACCCTGGGGCGGGCAGTGGATGAAAGAAGTCTGCGATCTGGACCGGGATAAGCAGAACTTTGCCTGGTGCTTCAATTGTGTTCCGGAAGAAAACAGTATGATGTTTGCATTTGATAATGGTACGTTCGAAATTCCATCCATCAATATTGTTTTCTATAAACCCAAAGAATTGCTGGGTGAGCGGGTGTTCGCCCGCTTTGGCGCCGAATTCCCCATTCGGTTCGATTTCCTCGATACCTGGGAAGGAGGAAACCTGAGCCTGCAGGTCCATCCGCTTACGGATTACATTCAGAATACCTTCGGATGGCATTACACGCAGGATGAGAGTTATTATCTGATGGATACGAAACCCGATGCGTCGGTCTATCTGGGTGTCAAATACGGTGTGGACCCGGAGAACATGTTTCGTGAACTGGAAGATGCGCAAAACGGCGGAGCCCCTTTTGAAGCTGAAAAATACGCGGCCAACTGGCCGGCGAAAAAGCACGATCATTTCCTGATTCCGGCGGGAACCCTGCACTGCTCCGGTAAAAACGGCGTTGTGCTTGAAATCAGTTCCACACCGTATATATTTACCTTTAAATTGTGGGACTGGGGACGCATGGGGCTCGATGGAAAACCACGGCCCGTCCATATCCATCACGGACGTAACGTTCTGCAGTTTGACCGCACGCCCGACTGGGTGGAGCCCAACCTGATAAACCGGATAGAACAGACAGCGGAAGGTGACGGCTGGCGTGAGGAGAAAACCGGCCTTCACGAGCTGGAATTCATCGAAACCCGACGGCACTGGTTCACAAAACGGGTTGAACACGATACAGGCGGTGGTGTAAATGTTCTTAATCTTGTCGAGGGTGAAGAGGTCATCGTGGAGAGTCCGGATCAGTCTTTTGATCCCTTCATCGTGCATTATGCCGAGACCGTTGTGATACCGGCGGCGGTTGGCCGTTATGTGATCCGTCCGCATGGACCTTCGGAAGGGAAGGAATGTGCGACGATTAAGGCGTTTGTAAGGGGCTGAAAAAAATAAAAAATAAAAAATAAAAAGTACAAAATAAGAAGTACAAAATAAAAAATATAAAGTAGTGGGGTGGCATGAGCACAGGATGCTTAAATTTCCAGTAATACATTCAATTATATTTAGCCAGAGAAGGGTTTTTATTATGAGGTATTTTTTTGTATTTATTATTATGTTGGCTTTTTGGGTAATAGCTGGCTGTGGCAAAGCAGATGACCAGGTAGCTCCCGGGGCTTCGCTCAACGTCATGACCTTTAATATCCGTTATGACAATCCGGATGACGGGGAAAATAACTGGAAACACCGGAAGGAAATGGTGGGCGGTATCATACGTTTTCACGAGATTGATATTGTCGGTGTACAGGAAGCGCTGCACCACCAGATGATGGACCTCCAGAGTGAATTGCCCGGTTATGCCTGGGTCGGAAAAGGACGGGACGATGGTAAGGAGGCCGGAGAATATGCCGCGGTTTTTTATCGTAAGGACCATTTTAAATCGCTGGATTCCGGGGAATTCTGGTTGTCGGAAAATCCGGATACGCCGGGGGAAATGGGCTGGGACGCCGCCTGTCCGCGCATCTGTACCTGGGTCAGGCTGGAAGACATTACAAACGGGAACACGTTTACATTCTTCAATACCCATTTCGATCATGTTGGTAAAACCGCCCGGAGGGAGAGTGTCAGGCTGATTAAACAGCGGATCCGGTCCCTGGCCGGTGGTTTGCCGGTGATCATGACCGGTGATCTGAATTTCTCGGAGAGGGACAGTGCCTACGCCGGGCTGGTAGAGGGCGATTTGCTGAAAGATGCTTTTTACGCTTCGCAATCCGGTCATTTCGGCCCTGAGGGGACGTCCACCGGATTTAAACTGGACCGGGAAGGCCGACGGATTGATTATATTCTGACCAGCGATGGATTCGATGTCTTACGACATGGTGTTCTGAGTTATCGCTGGCACAAACGGTATCCTTCCGATCATTTTCCGGTTATGGCTGAGCTGATGTATACTTCTCAGAAATAGCCCGGATTAATCTAAATAACGGGAATCGTGTCCTTACACCTGTTTTTTTGCCTTTGTAGTTAGTATTGTTTGAAAAAAAACATTATATTGCAGTCCTTGTTGAATCATAATCAGGATATTTCATGAAACGTCACAGCAAAAATCCCATACTTACCCCAAAAGATGTACCGGATATTGCACCGGATCTTATCGACGTCTCATCGGTTTTCAATCCCGGTGCGATCATGTTTAACAATCAGTATCTCATGCTTCTGCGTGTACAAAACCGCGGCAGGGAAACTTTCACCCTGAAAGCGTTGAGCGATGATGGTATAAACTTCAAAGTCTCTGATCAGCGTATCGAATTTAAAGGTATTGAAAACGTAAAGGAGACCATTTATCACGTTTATGATCCGCGGATAACGCAGATTGGTGATGACTTCTATATCATGGTGGCCATGGATATGGACGGCCACTGCTCACTCGGCCTGATCCATACAACGGACTTTGAAAACTATACCTTCATGGGTAATGTAGGGGAGGGCGATGTTCGTAATGGTGTTTTGTTCCCTGAAAAAATTAACGGCCAATTCTACCGGATGGAACGTCCAAACAAAGTTGCACTGGAAGGCGGTGTGGCCTCAGGCAATGCGATCGTACTTTCCCGCTCTGACGATCTGCTTGAATGGGAAGCGGTCAAAATCCTCATCGAGGGCCGTCCGCATTACTGGGATGAACGGATCGGTTCCGGACCTCCACCCGTAAAGACCAGGGAAGGGTGGCTCCATCTCTACCACGGCATCGCCGATCATTTCGGCAGCGCATCCATCTATCAGGGTGGCTGTATGATGCTGGACCTCGCTGATCCGTCGGTAGTCAAAGCACGCACCCGTTACAATATCCTGGAACCGCGTGAGATCTGGGAACTGGCCGGGCAGGTGCCCAATGTCGTTTTTCCCAGCGGCATGATTGTCGAAAAATATGATTCGGAAGGTTTCGCGGAAATGACCAGCCCGGTGAAGGTATATTACGGTGCGGCAGATACGGTCGTTGGTCTGGCTGAATCAACCATCGAAGAACTGATCCATATCTGTTATACAACGAACCTGCTTAAATAGCCGGAATGAGCGTCATGTAAAATCCTGCGACATGATGGCTATATATCAGGCAGGTTTCTTTTCGCTTCGTGTAAACAACGATCGGGAACACATGCATGGTCGATGAGAGAATTGTACTTACACTCGATGCCGGTGGAACTAATTTTGTCTTCAATGCCGTTAAGGCGGGCGAAGAAGTGTGTACTCCGTATGCCTTACCGGCCTATCCCGATGATCTTGAGCGTTGCCTCAACCAGATTATTAACGGCTTCAGGCATATTAAAAAAACTCTGAAGGGAAAACCGTCCGCGATCAGTTTTGCTTTTCCCGGCCCCGCGGACTATAAAAGGGGCATCATTACCAATCCGCCTAACTTATCCGCATTTCAGGGAGGCGTTGCCCTGGGACCGATGCTGGAAAATGAATTTGGCATCCCTGTTTTTATCAATAATGACGGTGATCTGTTTGCCTATGGGGAGGCTCAGTCCGGATTTCTGCCCGACATCAACAGACGTCTCATGGAGGCCGGCAGCGGCAAGCAATACCATAATCTTATCGGGATCACGCTGGGAACGGGTTTTGGCTGCGGTATTACCTGCAACGGACAAATGATCGAGGGGGATAATGGCGGGGCCGGTGAAACCTGGCTGTTACGTCATAAAATTAAGAGAAGGACCCATGTGGAAGAGGATATCAGCATCCGGGGAATATTGCGGCTTTATAAGGACCTGGGCGGGACAGAAGAAGAACAGCCGCTGACGCCGAAAGATCTATACGATATCGCACGCGGGAAACGTGCCGGTGATCAGGAGGCCGCACGCCGCACTTTCTCACAGTTTGGTGAAATCCTTGGTGATGCGGTTGCGACCATCGTTGCGCTGATCGATGGTCTGGTCGTCGTCGGAGGAGGCCTTTCCGGTTCTCATGAACTGATTTTTCCGGCCATGATCGCTGAGATGAACGCTGAATTCGAAACATCCGAGAAAAAGCGCTTTAAACGGTTGTCATCGACTGTTTTCAACCTGGAAAACAAAGCTGATATGACAACGTTCCTGAAGGGTTCGATGAAGCAGGTTGCTATCCCCGGCACCCATGCGCAGACCCGTTTCGATGCCATGCCGCGCACGGGTGTCGGATTGTCCCGACTTGGTACGAGCCGGGCTATTTCCATCGGCGCGTACCGGTATGCTTTGGAACAATTGTAACCCTCCCCCTAGCCCCCTCCCTGCAGGCAGGGAGGGGGAACAAGGGGGTGGGTTGGTATACATTATAAAAGAGGTTGTATCATGAAGTACCTACTCCTTTCCCTTATCATGTTCCTTTCCATCGCCTGTGCCCAGGCGCCGGAAAACCAGGAATACCAGAAATTCCAGAAAACACAAATCCCCTATGCCCCGAAACATTATGTCTGTTACAAGGCGGGGGAAACACTAACCATTGACGGTAAACTGGATGAACCGGCCTGGCAAAAAGCAGAGTGGACGGATGAGTTTGGAGACATCGAGGGTGAATTGAAACCGAAGCCGAAATATAGAACCAAGGCGAAAATGCTTTGGGATGATGAAAATCTTTATGTCGGTGCCTGGCTGGAGGAACCCCATGTATGGGCCAAGCTGACGAAGCGGGATGCGGTAATCTTTTACGATAATGATTTTGAAATTTTCATCGATCCGGATGGCGATACGCATGGGTATTATGAGTATGAGGTCAATGCCTTTGCGACGGAATGGGACCTGTTCCTGCCGAAACCCTACCGTGACGGTACCTGTGCCATGGACGGCTATGATATGCCGGGTTTGAAATCGGCTGTGGAGGTCGTAGGTACCATCAATGATCCATCTGATACGGATGAGTGCTGGTATGTGGAGGTGAAACTGCCCTGGAAGGCCTTCAAGGATTGCGCCAACAAAGAAACGCCTCCGGAAGACAGGGATCAGTGGCGGATTAATTTTTCACGTGTTCAGTGGCGTATGGATATCGTAGACGGTGATTATAAAAAGACGATCAATCCCGAAACGGGGCGTTCGTATCCGGAAGATAACTGGGTTTGGTCCCCACAGGGCATTATCAACATGCATGCGCCTGAAACCTGGGGATTCCTGCAGTTCAGCGCGAACACGGTCGGTACTGAAACCGTTGATTTTATTGAGCCGGCAGAAGACAAGGTGAAATGGGCCCTGCGGGAATTGTACTATGCAGAGAGGGAATATCAGCTGAATCACGGCACGTTTACCACATCTCTCGGCGATCTTGATATAGAAAGCAAAAAAATTGACGGTTATAACTGGCCGCCCCTGATTGAAACAACGCGCAATGGTTTTGAAATCTCCCTTTTCAGTACAGACGGATCCTCCAGCTGGCATATTATTGAAGACGGGAAAGTCTGGAAACAGTCTAAAGAATAAGAAACATAAGGAGATGGTACGTTGAATCTAACCTGGATCGATTGGTCAATCATCGTTTTTATCGTTGGTATCATGCTGACTGGTGTGATTATCAGCAAAACGTACATGCGCAGTGTTGCTGATTTCCTCTCTGCCGGGCGGAGTGCAGGTCGGTACCTGGTCAGTGTGGCGGAAGGCATTGCGGCCCTGGGTGCCATTACCGTTATCGCCAATTTTGAAATGAACTATGAAGCCGGGTTTGCGCTGACGTGGTGGGGATTCACCATGGCTGTATTTGTCCTGATTATCACGGTTTCAGGTTGGGTTATTTACCGGTTCCGGGAAACCAGGGCTCTGACTATGGCCCAGTTTTTCGAGATGCGTTACAGTCGTAATTTCAGGATCTTTGCCGGCATCCTGGCCTTTGTAGCGGGGATTTTGAATTTCGGTATTTTTCCTTCGGTGGGCGCACGTTTTTTTATGTACTTCGCCGGGTTACCGGAAAGCTATTCCGCATTCGGAATGGATATTTCCACGTATGTCACCACCATGTTAATTTTATTGCTTATCTCTATCTATTTCGTTTTCGCCGGGGGACAGGTGGCGGTCATCATAACAGATTTCATCCAGGGTATCATCATCAATATCGTGTTTATAGCTATTGTCATCTATTTCCTGTACCTGTTCAGTTACGATCAGATTTTCGATGCCCTGTTAACGGCACCGGCAGACGCTTCCAAGCTGAATCCTTACAAAACAAGCCAGGCAGAAGATTTTAACCTGTGGTATTTTGTCATCGGTGTAATCGGTGTCTTTTACAATAAGCTTTCCTGGCAGGGGACGCAGGGGTACAACAGTTCGGCGCGCACGGCGCATGAAGCCAAAATGGGTCAGGTTCTGACGAACTGGCGCATGCTTCCTCAACTGCTCTTTCTACTGTTCATTCCCATTTGCGCGTACGTTGTACTCCATCATCAGGAATTCCTCGCCCAGGCCCAGGCTGTAAACAGTGTAATGGGCGGTATTGAGTCGACGGCGACCCAGACACAGGTGCGCGTGCCTCTTGTATTAATACAGTTTCTGCCAGTCGGTTTAATGGGGGCCTTTGCGGCTGTGATGCTGGCGGCCTTCATCAGTACGCATGATACCTATCTGCACTCCTGGGGCAGTATATTTATCCAGGATGTTCTGATGCCCTTACGTAAAAAACCGTTAAAACCGGAACAGCATATTAAAATTTTGCGTTATGCTATTTTCGGGGTGGCAATATTTATTTTCTTTTTCAGTCTCCTGTTCCGCCAGACCCAGTATATCAACATGTTCTGGGCAATTACTGCGGCTCTGTTTGTCGGTGGCTCCGGGGCGGTAATTATCGGGGGACTCTACTGGAAAAAAGGGACGACCGCGGGGGCATGGAGTGCCATGCTTGTCGGTGCCGGGATTTCAGTGACCGGCATCATCATTCATCAGATCGATGAAAATTTCTTTATTAACGGACAGTGGTTCTGGTTACTGTCCATGGTCGGTGCTTTTGCCACCTATGTTATTGTTTCCCTGTTAACCCGTGAAGACGATTTTAACCTGGATAAACTGCTGAACCGCGGGAAATACGAAATCAAGGATGAACACCAGATCGTAGATGAAACACCGGTAAAAGGATGGAAGGTGATAGGCATTACAAAAGAATTCACGGGTATTGATAAGTTTATCTATGTGGTTACCTATACCTGGATTTTATCCTGGGTTTTTGTTTTTATCGGCGGAACGATATATTATTTCACCGTTGGAATGAGTGATAAAGACTGGATGGATTTCTGGTATGGATATTTATGGATCCAAGTTGGCATTTCGATCGTTATAACCATCTGGTTCGGTATCGGAGGATTCAGGGATATCGTCAAAATGCTGAAAAGGTTGGCAACCCTGAAGCGGGATGATGCCGATGATGGAAGTGTAATTCAAAGAGAAAGTTAGCTATGATTCGTTTTTTTGCAGTACTGGTTTTGGTTGTATCCTTTTCATTCAATCTGTCCGCAGGTGATGGTGATGCGCGCTATATGGTAAAGATAGACGGGAAATACGGGTATATCGATAAACAGGGGAACCTTGTTATTGAACCGCGTTTTTCGACCGCCTTTGATTTTGTGGACAACCGTGCGCGGGTTCAGATGGAGGAGTTGTGGTATTTTGTGGATCCTGCGGGCACAATCATCAATAAAGCGGGTTTTGAAGCGGCCGGCGATTTTGCTGAAGGGAAGGCTGCTGTCAAAATAGATGGTACATGGGGATACATCGACACCTCGGGCGCGATTGTGCTGGAACCCCGCTACATCGACGCCCGGGAGTTTTCCGAAGGCCTGGCACCGGTCAAATTTTTCGACCGCCTGTTGATCATGAATGTGGAACATGGGTTTGGTTTTATCAATGCGGAAGGTGATACGGTGGTTCCGATGGGCTACAACCGGGCCCGATCGTTTTCCGAAGGCCTGGCGGCTGTCAGCCGTACCCGTAAATTTTTATTTATTCCGATTAACGAAGTGCGCTGTTTCGTCAATCATTCCGGTGAGGAGGTCATCGAAACCACCTATACCGGCATCGGCCGCTTTTCGGAAGGGCTGGCCCGGGTTGAATCCGGTGAAAAACACGGATTTATCGACAAGAAGGGGAATGTCGCTATTCCGTTTGCGTTCGACCGGGCTCTGGATTTTCACGAAGGGCTGGCAGCGGTGATGCAGGATGGTTTGTGGGGATTTATCGATACCACCGGGGCCTACCGGATCGATCAGAATTATGACTATGCCTATTCGTTTTCGGAGGGTGTCGCCGGTGTGAAGACCGGTGATAAATGGGGTTTTATCGATTCGGAAGGGAACATGATTCTGCCGGCGGTCTACGGATACTGCAAGAATTTCCGGAACGGCCTGGCTTTTGTGCGTCTGAACGGTGAATATGGTTATATCGATAAAACCGGCGAGATGATCTGGAAGATGACGGAGATGTAAGCGAGTGATTTATAACTGAGTCTGTTACAAAGAGGTTTCTCCGTCGTCGAATGAATGCGCGATAAGCACTATTTGAATTAGACAGCTTGTACCTGGGCGCATGTCTGGGTACAGTATTTTTATACAAAAACCACTGATGTCTTATCACAAGTCCTGTGATTTCACATCCAATCCATAGTCTGATATGATTCCGGTCTGAACCGGATAATGGCGATGTTCCCACCTTATAATTACTAATACAGGTGACCAGAAACGAAAAAATCCTTTTTTTCTTGACTTTTATATTTCCGTTTTTTAATATGCACACGTTCGCACACACGTGTGCATCCTCAAATGGTGGATCAAAATGGAAAAACGCATCACAATTAAAGACATTGCCAGAAAATTAAACCTCCATCATGCAACGGTTTCCCGAGCGTTACGGGATGATCCCCGCGTTACTCCGGAGACGAAAAGTCTGGTGGTTTCTCTGGCAGAGGAGCTGGGTTATTATCCCAACCTGATTGCTCAGAGCATGACCAGTAAGAGCACGAAAACAATCGGAATTATCATCCCTGAAATTATGCATGAATTTTTCGGTTCGGTAATCAGCGGCGCGGAAGATGTTGCTTTTAAAAACGGTTATAACATCATCGTGTGTCAGTCCAGTGAAAAATTCGAGCGGGAGGTGGTAAACCTGCGCACCCTGGTGTCAAAACAGGTTGACGGCCTGCTGGTTTCCATTTCTCAGGAGACACGTGATGCGGAGCACTTTTTATTTGCTCAGCGCAGCGGTATTCCGCTTGTCTTTTTTAATCGTTTGTGCGAAGGTGTGGAGGCGCCGACCGTCATTGTCGATGATTATGGCGGTGCTATCAGTGTGATGGAGCACTTAATCAAAACAGGCCGGCGCCGTATTGCCCATTTTTCAGGTCCCTCTGCCATCTCCGTAAGCCAGAATCGCTTCCGGGCCTATATTGATGCGTTAAAAAAATACAATATTTCAATTGATGAAGATCTGATTATCCCCGGTGGATTTTCGGAGGAAGATGGTGTGATTGCAGCCCATAAACTGCTGCAATTGGGTAAGAAACTTCCGGATGCCGTCTTTACTGTAAATGATCCGGTGGCCATCGGTGCCCTGATGTGTTTTAAAGAAAATAAGATCAAAGTTCCGGATGATATTGCTATAGCCGGTTTTTCCGACGACCGTGTTTCTTCTTTTATAGAGCCTCCGCTTACAACTGTCCGGCAGCCCACCAGAGAGATGGGCGAAAAAGCCATGCAATTACTGCTCTCAGAAATTTGTGACGAAAATGGTAAAAACCTTTCAAAGACCATTGTATTGAAATCAGAGTTAATACTCAGGGAATCAGCGTAGAGGAAACAATTTGTTGATTTACCTTTTTCTTTTTTAACGTTCATTTAAAATACATACACACGTGTGAATATATCGTATTACATAAGAATTATTACAGTAGTGAAAAATTTTCAGTCTTTGGGCAATGCTTTCTATTGCTATTACGTACAGACGGCCCGGTATTTATTGATCACAAGATACGTATTGTGACTGACATGGCGGAGCCATAAGTAAGTGTAACAAAACTAATTTTAATATATTAGTTTTCTTCTTTTAAAGTAGATATTAAAATGGCATATTACTCAATAATTTATCAATTGTCCTGAAGTAATAAACAAATGAAAGGAGGGATACATAAAAGCACTATATCTACAGAGAATGTATTCAAGTAGCGATGAAAGGAGGTGCCAATAAACATTATCCACAGTTTTAAATCAAAATAACAGAAAAAAACAAATGGGAGAAATCTAAATGAAGCTTCCAAAATTATTTTTAATAAGTACAGTGTTTATATTTCTATGTCTGAATTGGACTGTTGCCCAGGAGCCGGATTTCCTGAATCCTTATACGGTTGATGAAAATACTGTATTGCTTTTACATTTTGACGGGGATTTGACCAATGCATCCGAGTTATCCGATGATGCCTCTGGTCAGGGAAAAATTCTTTTTGTAGGCAGTGCCAACGCGAATTTGGGCCAGGCGGTCTGGGTACAGAACGAAATACTGGCAGACACATCGCAAATGACAGTACCTCATGCGGATGTCTTGAATTGTGAAGGAAATTTTACGATTGAGGGATGGATCAGCGCGGTAACCTATGCTACAAGTACCTCTTCCAATTGGTGGCCGCGTTTTCCCGTTGTAATCGCAAAGGGAGGACATCCCTTTGGATACTGGGCGGACAAACCCTGGGTTATAAAGTTAGATCAGTTTAATCACAATTTGCGTCCCTTCATCAAACATCAGTTTGAGGGTCAGGCCTGGTCCGAAGGCTGGCAGGAATATGCCGGTGCAGTCAATTCAATCGAATTGTTAAACTGGTATCACTTTGTACTGGTGGGCGATACGCTGAATCAAACCGGCGCTTATATGCTGCATGATGCGGATGGCAACCTGATTGATATAAGCACAGGCATGCGCGAAACGCCGGACTTCATTAATGAGTTCCCTATCATTATGGGAGGTGAAGGCTGGATTGGTGGTTACGGACGTATCAATATGATTTATGATGAAATTCGTATTAGTAATGTTGTGCGTCCTTATGAGTTTCCACCGATAATCGGTAACGTCATACAGGTATATACAGACCGCCTTGGCGGTAACGCGATGCCTGATGAAGCCGTTGAAATATCAGCTGATGTGCGGGTATTAGGTTCTTCCACACTTAGTGGTAATCCTACGTTGCATTATCGCTTTGGATCCGAGGGCTCCTTTATAGAAATGGCGATGACGCAGGGAGATTCTACATTTACCGCTGAACTGCCAGGTCAGGAATCCGGGACATTTGCAGAATATTATATTTCGGCAGAGACGGTAAATGGTGACCGACTTACTTATCCCAAAGATGCTGAGCGTGCTGTAGATCCGGTTTTAAATGGTGTGGGCTGGTGGAATGCTGAAGAAATGACCTTACACCTTACGTTTGAAGGAGAAAGTGCAACGGATTTAAGCGACTATGGGCAGGAAGTGCTGTTATTCGGTGATAATATCTCTTATTCTTCAGATGTGGCTCCCGGTGCCGGTGGTACCACCTCCCTGAATATAAATTCAACCGAGGGACTGCCCGATACAAGTTATCTGGAAATCCCGCCACCATCACCTTTTATCAATTCATCATTAGAAGGTTATGTTTTAGATTTCTGGTTTAAACCCACTTCTTTTGACCATCACTCCAGGCATTATGTCTGGAACGGTGGCATAGGCAGTGTAGAAACATTTGCCCCGCCGGAATTTCCTTATGGCTATCGCACAAATGGCGGCGGCGCCGTACTGGACTGGCCGTTTGAGCTTCCTCTGAATAAATGGCTGCGTGTCAGAATGGGACGTACAATAGACTTTGATTTTACTGAATTCTATGATCAGAATGATTCATTGTTATTCTTGCGAACAGTCTTGCATAGTCCGGATGCCGTGGAAGGTTGGATGGAGCAGAGACCACATTCCAATGCGGCGATAACGATGGGTCGCAGACCGCGCTACGAACTGGAGGCCACGGCACATATGTTTGTGGATAATGTTAAATTCTATAACTATCCGCATGACGCACCAGGAGCCTTATTAGGTGCCACAGTCCCGTCAGGAATACAAACACCAGATCAGGGAGTCGATGTGGTCGTTACCTCTTCAGGTGCGGCAACATGGTTTCTTTCACAGGTGAAATACCAGGTATTCCCGGGAGATGGTGATTGGCAGGCTGTCGATCTTACACCACTTGGAGAAAATGACTTCGGCGCCCAGATTCCTGGCCAGCCTTCCAAATCGATGGTACAATTCTATTTTCGATTTGAGGATCAATACGGACGTATAGCGACTTACCCTGCCGATGCAGAAGATAATGAAAACTATTACGCCTTAGGTTTCCTTGAAGAAGGCACCCAGGAAAAAGAGGTAGTACTCGACATCGATTTCGAAGAAGGAGCACCGGGTCCTCCTGTGAATCATTCTACCTATGGAAGTGTAGCTTCATTAATGGAAGGTGCCCAATATGTGGATGATGCCGCGGAAGGGAACTATGCCCTGGAGGTAGATGGCAGTGGCGGCGTTGCAACGATTAAAGCGCCTTTCATTGGTTCGGATAACTATACGGTTGACTTCTGGTTTAAGGCAGATAGTTCGATAGCTGCAAATGATTTTGTTATGTCTAAACGTGGTCAAAAGTTTGCCTGGCATCAGGGTCAGTTCAGATTGAGAGAAGTTGGAGGGCCGGATAGTCCGAAGATGGAATTCCGCGTTACCTGTGATGACGATGGTAGTGCCAAACAATTTGCCACAAGTATTCCTTATGAACTGGATAGATGGTATCATGCCGTTGCAGAAGTTGTAACTGATACGTTTTATTTTGCCTTGTACACGGATAAAGATAGTCTGGTTGGGGCAGCAGGAACAGCTTTATCTGGCGCAGCCCTGAATGAACCGGAAGGTCCATTAACCATTGGTGGTGTTGTTCCTTCTGACAGGTCTACTCAACAGTATCCGGGTAAGTTTGACAAAATTCAAATTCTGAATTATGCCAGAACGCTCGTTACCAGTATAGACGATGAGAATAGGGTGGATTTACCAACTGAATTTTACCTCTCACAGAATTACCCCAATCCATTTAATCCGACCACGACCATTAATTTTGATGTTCCTCGGCAGGATCGTGTAAAGTTGGTTGTCTATGATATGTTGGGACGTAAAGTTGTTGAACTGATGAATAAACAACTAACAGCAGGAAGATATACCGTGGAATGGAACGGCAAGAATGAAAATGGAAGAAGTGTAGCAAGTGGTGCTTATTTTTACCGTTTAGATGCGGAAAATGGAAAGTTCTCTAAAGTAAGAAAAATGCTTATACTGCGTTGATATCCTTGTTTTGTCAGGAGCAGAGCGAGCTCTGCTCCTGACTTTTTTATCGAGAGAAAGGCTAAAATAAATGGCACTTTATCGATTTTATGTTCTGAAATCATTGAGCATAGTGTTTATTGTCTTTTTAATTCTGCCGGCATGTGATTCAGGGATTGAACCCTCTCCTGACCCAGCTATATTGCGCGTTACACTGGAATCAGATCCTGCAGACAGTGTGATCATCGTTGCTGAGGATACCATGTATGCCAGTGATGGTGACAGCATGCAGATCACCGTGTTTCAGGGTAAAGCCTATAGCGATACAAATTTTGCAGTTCTATATCAGAACCTGGAAGAATTTTTTGCTGAGGATCATAAGTATAATATTCTTAGACGGGAAAATGGGGAATTTAAAAGATATGTAATATTTGAATCCTATATCCCGCCCGGAGATTATACCAAATTACAGTTTGGAATCACTGCGGAGTACATGCTTTTAACCTATGGATATTTTATAGGGGGAATCGGAATACCGATGAGATCTCCGCCGGGCATGAATTTGTTGGTTGATTTAGAAACCGATTACACAATGAAAGAAGGCAGAACCACTGAAATCAGGTTAATGTTAAAACCATTTCAATCGGTTGACCGATATCGCGATATCCTGCGTTTCGTTCCACAGTTGAATGTCGAAGAGGTAAAGAATTATTAAATACATAAGTTTAAAACTGTTAAAATATTATTGTAATAAAAAGTACAAAATACAAAATAATAGTGTCCCTTTTGTATTTTGTACTTTGTATTAATTATTAATTAGTATGTCCTGGAAACTTTACAGATATAAAGATCATGATTAGAAAGGCCAAAATGAAAATAACTATTCGAGGTATTTGTTTAATTATTTGCTTTATAGCAATGGGCCTTTACTATGCTTGTAAGCAAGAAATATCTCCAGCCAATCCAAATAGTCCGCCTTCGACAACACTAGCCAATGTTCCGGTAGAGGGTGATACATTATTTGCCCTGGTTAGACTTGAATGGGATGGAGGTGATTATGATGGCTATATCGTTGGTTATGAATACAGGTATACCACGCACTACCTGTTTAGAGGAGACTCAGCGACTCAGGATTGGCAATTTACAAGTGAAACGAGTTTAACAATCGCTTTTAACTCGGCGGATACACTCAATAAACAGGACTTTGAGGTTCGTGCTGTTGACAATGATGGTAATGTCGATCCTAATCCGGTAAAAAAATCATTTTACACCATTCAAACCATTCCCCCGGTAGTTAGAATAAAAAGACCTGTCGAACAAGATGAACTTTTTATTATCGACCACACAACAGATTGGTGGCAGGGTATTTTACTGGAATTCACCGGCGAAGATGATGATGGTGACATCGTGGAATACGGCTGGTCAGTGGATAATAAAGAAGTAAACTGGACACCGGACACAAGTGTATTTATAACACCCGATCATTTTAATACGCCTCTCACCGGGCAGCATACAATCAGTCTGGTTGCCAGAGATAATACGAATATTACAAGCGCTGAAGCTTATGAGATTAATCTGAATCTGATCGAACCTACTTTTGATAAGGATATATATATAATTGATGAGACAATTGAAACGGAATTCCCTACCAGTGCAAAAACGACAGATGTCCACGTCGATAGTTTTTATGCTGAATTATTCGGTAGCGAAGACGGGTGGGATTACGAATATAATGCTATTCGTGGTAACCCTCTTCCTCCAAAAGAAATTTTAGGTCAATACAAAATGCTGGTTTGGCATGCTGATAACCGGCCGGGAACAGGTCCTCATGAATTCAATAAATACAGGGACTATTTTCGTGATTATATGAATGTTGGCGGCGATTTTATCCTCAGCGGCTGGCGTGTTCTGAGATCTTTTAATTTCGAATCAGCCTACCCCACAACCTTTCAGGATACGAGTTTTGTTCATGAGTATTTGCATATAATTAAGGCAGATGAAACACCATTATATCCGGGGGATTTTTCAGGAGCGACCGGTACCTTTGGATTTAGTCATATCGAAGTAGATAATGATAAACTAAGTGGTTTTCCTTATCAGGGTTACCTTTCACAGGTGAATATTATTATAGAAACCGCCGGATTCACGGAAGTATTATATCGCTATCGGGCACCGCAAAACTCAGGCTTAACCTATGTTGGTCTTCCGTGTGGTTTGAGATATATAGGTACCAGTTTTAATGCGGTGATATTGGGCTTTCCTCTGTATTTTGTAAAGGAAGAAGATGCAAAAATTATGGTACATGAGATTTTGAGAAAACTTGGTTATAGATAAAAATCATTAACAGAATAATGGATATGTTATGAAAATCATACAACGATATACTGTCATTTTTCTTTCTTTCTTGCTGTTGTTCGTTCTTTCAGGAGTTTATGCGGGAACGACCGGCAAAATTATGGGGGTTGTGACCGACAAAGAATCCGGAGAACCGTTAGTAGGTGTGAATGTGTTTGTAGAGGGCACAGATTTAGGCGCCGCGACCGATGATGACGGTTTATATATTATCCTGCAGGTACCACCCGGGACCTATAATATTGTGGCGAATTATATTGGTTATCACCAGATGACGATAAAAGAACTTCGTGTACGAACAGATTTAACAAGCCGGGCCAACTTTGAACTACAATCTGACATAATAGAAGCACCAACGATTGAGGTCGTTGCGGAAAAACTTATGGTGCTGCCCGATGTTACGTCAACAAGAAGATCATATTCAAGCGAGGAGATGGCAGGCACACCGGGTATAGAAAATGTATCCGACATCATGGGTATGCAGAGTGGCTTTTTTATAGATGCGGTACCCGAGGTCATCGCCTTCGAAGAAGGTTACGAAATTGAAGTAAGAGACCCAAGTCTCAGGTCCATAAATGTACGTGGTAGCCGTGGTGGTGATGCGATATACCTGGTTGATGGTGTCCCCGCGGTTGATCCAGTTAGTGGAGGATATGATATCCTGAACTTAAATGTTGAAGATATTGAAAACATTGAAATAATTACCGGGGCATTCAGCGCTGAGTACGGCCAAACACAAGCAGCTGTAATTAATATCACTACCAAATCAGGTGGTTCAAAATTAAAAGGCAGTGCGAACTACCGTACGGATTTTGGTGGTGTTTGGGGTGATTCGTATGGAAAATCGCGTACATCAGTCACATTACAAGGGCCGGAACCTATAACACAGATGTTTTTAAAAAATATTGGTTTGAAAATTCCCGGCTCAATTAACTTTTATGCAACAGGGACCCTTGATTTAACTGATACACCTTATAATAATAACCGACCCCGTGAAACGCTTTTTGTTTGGCCATTTACAGATCCTGAAAAGTCATTACTTAATGAGAGTCAAGATAATACGCTCAATTTGAATCTGCGGCTTGACTATAAAATAAACAATCAACTGAAGACAATGCTTAGTTATCGTAGCCTCATGAAACGTTGGACACGGTTTGAATGGCTTTGGAAAGATTATCCGGATCATGTCGAAAAGTATAACCGCGATACCGAGCAAATGCAGTTTCGTATAAATCATACCCTGTCAGATAATACTTTTTATAATCTGAATTTAAGCTATACTTCGGTGGATTATAACAAAGCGCTTGCAGGTAGAAATCCTTCGGATTTCTGGATAATCACGGATGATACACTTTATTCAACCGTACAACCTCCGAGAACGGATCCCCTTACCCTGTTTTATGATGAAAACAGTTATCATACCGATTGGATTCGGAATATCAATGATGTATATTTGGTAAATTTTGATTTTACCTCACAGGTTCATTCGGCACATTTAGTAAAAGCTGGTTTTAATTATGAATATAAAGACTTATCCAATATAAGTATTTTTGCAGGTGGTTCAGCGCTCTCAGCATATGGCAGATACCTTTATGAAAATGGAGATTTCAGAGAGCCACCGCCGGGGCCATATAAGGAATTTGGTACGGGAAGGACATTAGTAAATGGCAATCCCCAAATGGGAGGCGTGTATCTAACAGATAAATTTGAATTAGCGAGTTTGATCATCAATGCCGGGATACGAGGCGACTGGTTTATCCCTTCTGAACCAACGAACAGCAAAGCATGGAAAGAATCCTGGGAGCAGGCAACAGGCTTAAAAGCCGATTGGCCGGGAATTCAGTATCAGATTGATCCACGATTCGGCATCTCCTTTCCGATCTCCGTAAAGACCGTACTCTATTTTTCGTATGGTCACTTCAATAAATTACCCCAAATTGATCAATATATAACGGATCCATATTCCGGATCAGGTCAGAATTTTACTGGAAATCCACACCTTGATTTTATAAAAACAGTGAAGTATGAATTTGGATTCACCAATCAATTTGCTCAAAACTGGGCAATTGATATCAAAAATTTTATTAAAGAAACTTCCGGAGAAATCGGTACGACACAAATCATGGCCCAGTATGGATTGCCCCTCTACCTTTACGATAACAGAGGGTACTCAAGAGCACGTGGTTTGGAATTTGAACTTCGAAAACAGCAATCAAACTATTATGGCGGAAGATTAACGTATACGCTGCTATGGGCATCCGGGTATTCGAGTTCCGCATTTGATGATTATAAACGCTCTTTAACAAATTTACCAAATCCTATACGGGAAAGTCGTCGAAACTGGGATTTACGACATCAAATAATCTTGCGTGCGAATCTTGGAGCCAAAAAAAATCAACATCCAAATCTGTTTGGGTTGAAATTACCTGATGACTGGACAATTTCTCTGTTAACACAAATACAATCCGGACAACCCTACACGCCGGGCACGCATAATTTGATAGAACAACAAAAATTGAGTAACACGGAAGTAGGTCCCTGGCATTACCGCTCAGATATGAAAATCGAAAAGAATCTTACCTATGAGAGCTTAAAAATGAAAATAGGAGTCGACATTGATAATATTTTTAACCAATATAATATTTATGTACGCCGTGGATTTAATGTGTGGGCAGGTGAGCCCTATACATATGGTCAGGTGATCGAAGATTCCAAAGAGTATTGGAATTACAGGCAAATGTATAGACAATTACAACCGGATCGTTTCAGGGAAGGCCGGCATCTTGAATTTGTGTTTCAGGTTGCCTGGTAATTATTGATAAATAGAGGTATTTGATGAGGAAAATCATTTTAATTTTGTTTTTATCGTTTATTACAACTGAGATACCTCAGGCTCAGAATGTAAACCAACCGCAATCGGTTTCCAATGACTGGAAACTTACAAAAGCAGGACTTGTAAGGCAGCTTATTGTCAATCGAGGGCGTTTGTATAAATGGAATACGGATTATCCGGGTCTAATAGATTGTGAATATCCACCGGGCAGTAATGAGGAACATGTCGCACGTTATCTTTTGTGGATGTCCGGTATTTCATCAAACGGTGATACATTGTCCAATGGACCGGATGATGCCTGGCCGACATCAGCGCGCTGGGATACGATCTGGGTCGTCGATAAGGGGGAACCGGTTGATATACCTTATTGGCCGAATTACCAGGCAGCATCCGATCAGGACTTTGTATTTCGATATAATGATTATTTAATAACCGAGTTTGGCAGAGATGAACCGCATGTTCCGCTGCACATCGATGTAATCGGTACCGTCTATACATGGGCAGCCAGACCATTGAATGAAGTTTTATTATGGACATGGCGTGTCATTCCGGTCAAGACCAATATTATCGATTTCTACCTGACCGTGACTAATGAATCGAAGATAGGTCAGGTTCAGCTTGGTGCCGGTGGTGACGATCGGTCATTATATATTCCGGAATTGATGATGAGTGCCCATGAAGATGGACCTGGTGGAAGGGACGGAGACGCGATCGGGGCAATGGGATTTCAATTTTTTTTACCAAAGGGATATCCGGAGGAAGAATTTAAACCCACGTGGTTGGTTAGTAATTATTATTTCGATTTCCTGGCCCTCATCGAGACCGATGGCGAACGTTATAAAAATTTAATCTCATCCGGTCATATAATGAGAGATGAACAAACGTATGATGGTTCTTCTGTATTTTTTTCTGCAGGTCCATTTGATATCAATTTAGGTGATACGCTGACGCTTACCATGGCTCAGGTTCTGGGGCGCGGTCTGGAGGGCGTGATTGCCAATGCAGAGTTGCTCAAGTTTCTGCAGGCCAATGATTTTAGAGCCCCCTCGGCTCCACCAGTACCTCCCATAGTGGTTGAAACAGGAAACAAGGAAGTAAAAATAAGCTGGGCTCCCACCGATGAGCTTAATCCGGAAGCGTATTCTGATCCGTATAGGGCAGATGGCGAGCAAAATCCGTTTGAAGGATACCGGCTATACAAAAGCTCAGAAAGCTCCACCGGACCATGGAGTCTTCTCGCTGAATATGATCTTCCTGAAAACAATCATGGACAAAATATCGGTCTGGCCTATGAATACACAGATATCGGCTTGCTAAATAACATTGACTACTATTATGCGGTAACGGCATTTTCAAAACCGGATTCTGTGCTGAACTGGGAATCGCAGGAATCCAGTATTTTCCAAGGCAGCGTGAAGGTGATTGTTGGTCCAAAACCACCTGAGAGTGTTGGAGAGGTAGCCGTTATACCAAATCCTTATCGAGGGGATATAAGTTATGATTCATATAATCCGCCGTGGGAAAGACCATCGGCAGGACGGGAATGGCTTGAGCAGGACCGCAGACTCCAATTTATTAATCTTCCTGATCATTGTGAAATAAAGATTTTCACGCTTGCCGGAGATTTCGTCGATCGCATAGAGCATAATGATCCTAAACGTGGTTTTCATGACTGGAATTTAACATCAACGGCCGGCCAGGCTGTTGCCAGCGGACTCTATTTATTTACGGTGGAAGATCTCACCAACGGTAATGTACAGGTCGGCAAATTTGTTATCATTAAATAATTTTTATAGAAAGATAAGCAAATGATAAAAAGAATATTAACACTGGTTATTTTAATCCCTTTCTTTGGATATGCACAGTATGAACGTCCGGGAAGTGCAACCGGCCAGTTTCTTAAAATCGGTGTTAGTGCAAGGGCTGCCGGGATGGGCGGCGCCTATATCGCCATTGCGGAAGGCGCTGAAGGAACGTATTATAATCCGGCTGTACTACCTTATGTAAAGGGTATATCCGTTTCGCTCATGCATAATCAGTGGTTTGCAGGTGTAAAACATAATTTTGCCGCCCTGGCATATAATGTTCCAAATATTGGTGCCTTTGGTTTATCGGTTACGGCGTTGTATACCGATCCGATGAAAGTACGAACGCCTCTGCAGCCGGAAGGTACGGGAGAAACGTTTTATACCGCTGATTACCGTTTTGGATTATCCTATGCACGATCGTTAACCAATAGTGTTACTTTTGGGGGAACAATAAGTTATTTAAATATGAAATTATACGAAGGATTTGTCGAAAATGCCGTGTCTGCCGATATCGCTGTTTTGTATAATACCGGATTTCGGGATTTTCGCTTTGGATTAAAAATTGCTAATTTTGGTTCCAGTGTCACTTTTGTTAATGAAGAATATCCTTTGCCATTAAACTTTACATTTGGCCTGGGTATGAATGGACTGGAAATGGAGTCACAAAAAGTGATTGTCAGCCTTGCAGCCATGAAGCCAAATGATGGACAAACCCTGTTAATGGGTGGAATGGAATGGACGTATTTGAATATTCTATCCCTTCGGACAGGGTATAAATTTAATGATGATACAGCAACGTATTCCTTTGGAGCCGGGTTTAATCTGAACATAAAGGATTACATTTCAATGTTTGATTATTCCTATAGTACATATGGGCTGCTGGGAGAATCACACAGATTTGGAATAAATATAAATTTATAGTTTCCTAACATTAACCAGGCATGGAAAAAATGACTATGTATAAAAACCTGTTCACTCCAATTATTATACTGTTTTTTATTCTAACTTTGGGTTGTGAAGTAAGCGATCCGGATACAGAACAACCTGAAATTACGATTTCCTATCCACCAAACAATTCTGTTATTGGAGATACGATTACCATCCGAATCTCAGCTGCTGATAATGAAGGCGTTAGTCGCGTGGCCTTCTTCTTTAACTCACACTGGGATACAACGGGAGATGATTATTCTCAACCATTTTCTTATCACTGGGACCTGGTTGAGGACTCTATCCAGTTGGGCAGGCATTTCACAATATATGCTAAAGCATTTGACGATGCTCAAAACGAAATGATTTCTAATTTTATACATATTACTTATAAATGGGTACAGGTTCTTAATGACAGGAATGAGGATTTTGATGCAGATATTCACAAAGTTTATGTCCGTAATACAGCAGACAAGCTTCAATTCCGAATCGAAACCTATGAAAACTGGAATAACATTCAGGATAGCACCGGCCTTAACTGCGCTATCTTTCTGGATACAGATCAGGATAATATTACAGGTCTTTCACCAGATACATTAGATAATATTGAAGGACGTCGCTTGCTGGATCATAATCTCTCTTCATACTCAGTGAACGATATTGGACCTGAATATGCCATTGCAATGGGTGTTGATGGAAATGGCTTATATTCCTGGCAGGACTCCACCTGGGTATGGCAAAATGATATTGAATTTTTAAATTTTAAGAATGATACGAACATTGTTGAACTGGAAATCAATCGGTCAGACCTGAACAATCCCACGAATATGGATGTGGTGGTGTCAAGCCTCACCTTCGGTAGTCGTAACAACGTTTTCTGGGACTGGGCCCCTGATTCGCTCCATAGTACATACCATATTGATGGAAATTATATTGGTAACTAGCTAGTACAAAGAAAAAAGAAAAAATACAAAACCTGTCCTGAGCGCAAGCGAAGGATCTGATAAAATCAGTCCAACCAAAATTTAATCCACTTACCAATGCATAAAAGAGTTATTTCAATATTTCTGGTTTTGTTTTTCCTGTTTTTGGAATTCGCTTTTTTACAGGCTCAACCGGGGCAACAAAATGTAGCCAATGACTGGAAGTTGACTAAAGAGGGAAAAATTCAGCAATTACTTGTTAACCGGCTCAGATTTTACAGCTGGAATACTGACTTTCGCGGCCTAATTGATTGTGAATATCCGCCGGGAAGCGGAGAGGAACATATCAATCAGACCGTATCCAATTTGTCAGGCATAAATCCTGATGGCGAAATGATTGTTAACTTTCAGGATGAAATGTGGCCCACCGCCGCAGAATGGGATACCATATGGGTAGTGGACAGGTATGAAACGGTTGATATACCCTATTGGCCGGGATACACTGCGGTTTCCGATCAGGATTTTGTATACCATTATGTTGATTACGAACTCATCGATCTGCCTCAGGAAGAGCCGCACATACCGTTGCATTTAGAAGTTATTGAAACCGTATATACCTGGGCCAGCCCACCTCTGGATGAAGTTATCGTGTATACATTCCGCGTTATTCCCAAAAAGTATGACATCCGTGGATTATATTATAACATAAACAATACATCCGATATCGGGCCTCTAAATTTCAATCGCAGAATAGATGACCGGGTTATTTTTTTTGAAGACCTGTTTTTAGAAGTTTTTGAAGATGGACCGGAAGGTGCAGATGGTGATGCCATTGGTGCACTTGGATTTCAGTTCTTCCCGCCAAAAGGAGTATCCATGGATGAATTAAAACCCACTTTCTTCTGGTCACCGAGTTATGGCGGGTGGGTTCGGGAAACTGAAGCGGAAACCTACCGATCGACAATTGCTTCAGGTCAGATTATGCAAAGTCAACAGAGCTATACCGGTTGTGCGGCTATGCTATCCATAGGGCCTTTTGATGTTAGTTTAGGTGATACACTTATGTTCAGGTTAGCCCAGATTCTGGGCGAGGGAGTTGAGGGTGTTTTAGATCATGCCGAAGAATTGGAAAAATTTGTAGATCTGGATTTTAAGGTGCCATCCGCACCTCCTGTACCCCCGCTTCGGGTAGAAACAAAAAGCAAAGAGATAACGCTTGTATGGGGACCGACAGCAGAAGTAAATCCCGAGAATTATGAAGATCCAAACCGCTTAGACGGTATTGAACAACCATTCGAAGGTTATAGGGTATATAAAAGCACACAGAGTATATATGGCCCCTGGAAGTTATTGGCAGAATATGATATTCCCGATAATGACTATGGTTACAATTTCGGATTGGTCAATGAATATACGGATGTTGGTTTATTAAATAATGTTGAATATTATTATTCTGTTACCGCTTTTTCAAAGCCCGACCGTCTGCTCCCATGGCCTTCCCAGGAAACGAGTATTCATGGAAATGCAGTAATAGCGCTTCCGGGAGCGGCAACACCGGAAACAGTTGGCCGAATTGCTGCTGTACCCAATCCCTATCGGGGCGATATCAGTTATGATTCTTATGATCCTCCCTGGGAACCGACTCCAACAGACCGGGATTGGGTAGAGCAGGATCGCCGCATTCAGTTTATTAACCTTCCTGAACATTGTGAGATTATCATTTACACCCTGACAGGAGACTTTATAGCTCAAATCGAACATAGAGATCCCGTCCGAGGATATGTGAACTGGAATCTAACCTCTGATCAGGATCAGGCAATCGCCAGTGGTTTATACTTCTTTACCGCCAGAGATCTAAAAAACGGGGATGTTCAGGTTGGTAAATTCGTGGTTATCAAATAAAACTTCAAAAATTCATAAATTTATATACTTCATTATATTAATCGCATTCTTAATTAACTCTGAGAATTTTATTTTAGCCCAGCCTGTCCAAAGGAATGTCTCGAACGACTGGAAAATCACTTCCTGCGGTTTGGTTAGAAAGCTTTTGATAAACCGCCTTGGATTATACAGTAATCATTCCTACGATCTACCCTCGGAACCAGGCCCACCTGAACGCAGCTGGCTAAAACAGGACCAGCGCATTCAATTTATCAGTTTACCCACCCAATGTGTACTCACAATTTTCACTCTCTTTGGAGATTGCAGCACAAGAATTGGACATTAAAATGTTACCAAAGATCGGTTCGTTCATACTTTTTTTAGTTTTTCTTCTTAGCCAGACACAAACGTTGAGGTCTCAGAATATTAATCAACCGGAAAATGTATCGAATGACTGGAAATTAACGACGGTCGGGAAAGTCAAACAACTGGTTGTCAATCGGGGGCGTCTCTATAGCTGGAATGTTGATTATCCGGGGCTGATTGATTGTGAGTATCCCGCCGGCAGTAAAGAAGAGCATATATCCAGGTGTTTGTATCAGTTATCCGGGATCACTGAAGACGGACAGAAGGTCATGAATGGTCCTGATGATTTGTGGCCGTCATCCGAACCCTGGGATACAATCTGGGTGGTTAACAGTGGCGAAGTGGTACATATTCCTTACTGGCCGAATTATACACCGGTATCTGATCAGGATTTTGTGGCACGTTATGATGATTATACGATTCTTGATCGGGGAGGAAATGAGCCTCATATTCCTTTAAATGTTGATGTCATACAAACCGTGTTCTCGTGGGCCGGTCCACCACCGTTGGATGAAGTCATTCTCTGGACCTACTATATTATTCCCCGGCAATTTGATCTTACCGGTGTTTATTTCACGATTACAAATGAATCAACTATCGGTACCTGGACTCTAAATCCAGCTGCCGATGACCGCGTAAGTTATTATCCCGATTTAAATATGGAAGTATTTGAAGACGGGCCGGGAGGAGAAGATGGCGACGCTATCGGAGCGCTCGGATTTCAATTCTTTTTTCCATCTGATTATCCTGAGGATCAATATAAACCAACCTGGTTGTGGGGTATTAATTACTTTGATATCCCCGGTGATGCCATTGAACGCATCCGCTATGAACGGGTGGTCGCTTCCGGAATGATAATGCAAAATCAACAAAGCTATGATGGAAATTCTGCCTGGTTCTCTGTTGGCCCCTTTAAAGTGGATTTTGGAGATACTCTCATCATTCGGATGGCTGAAATATTGGGCGAAGGAGTCGATGGCGTATTGAATAACGCCGAACAATTTGCCACTTTAGTTGAAGAAATGGGAGTGGATTTTAAAGTACCATCTTCACCGCCACCCCCGCCTCTTCGTGCAGAAACACGCAGTAAAGAGATCCGGCTCATTTGGGAACCTACCACGCAAATTAATCCGGAGATCTATCGTGATCCCAACCGGGCTGATAGTGTTGATCAGCCTTTTGAAGGATATCGTGTTTATAAGAGCACCCAAAGTTTAGAAGGCCCATGGGTATTATTGGCTGAATATGACGTATTAAATAACGGTTATGGCAATAATTTTGGCCTCGCATATGAATATACTGATCTCGGACTTTTGAATAATACAGAGTACTATTACGCTGTAACGTCCTTTTGCAAATCTGATACCGTTTTAGGCTGGCCGGAGCTGGAGTCCAGTTTTTCACAAAGCAGTATAGTTGCAATACCAGGTTCTGCAACCCCGGAGACCGTGGGTAAAGTTGCTGCTGTACCTAATCCGTATCGGGGAGATATCGACTATCACAGCTATATTCCACCATGGGAGCCTTCTCCATTGGAGCGAAGCTGGCTGGAACAGGACCGGCGGATACAATTCATTAACCTGCCCACCAGGTGTGAAATAAATATACATACCTTGGCTGGTGATTTTGTAGCCGGGATTGAACACAATGATCCGGTTCGTGGATTTGAAAACTGGAATTTAACTTCAGATCAGGGGCAGGCTGTAGCAAGCGGTTTATACTTTTTTACGGTAAAAGACCTGCAAAATGGTAAAGTACAGGTTGGTAAGTTAGTAGTAATAAAATAACCACGAAGATACCAAAAAACCAAGTATGAAATAGATACAAAATACACTCAGGAAATGGTTATGGAAAAATTTCCATTTGTGGATCGACGTGATTTCAAAAATGAAGAGATTGAATGCGATTTAGCAATTGCCGGTGGTGGTATGGCAGGCACCTGCTGTGCAATTACAGCCGCCAGGGCAGGGATCAAAGTTTGTCTAATTCAAGACAGACCGGTGTTGGGTGGTAATGCTTCCAGTGAGATACGATTGTGGATTTTAGGTGCCACATCTCATTTGGCAAATAATAATCGCTGGGCAAGAGAAGGCGGTGTCATCGATGAAATATTAGTGGAGAATACATATCGCAATCCCGCTGGTAATGCAGTTATTTTCGATACGATATTATTAGACAAAGTTATTAAGGAACCCAATATTACTCTATTATTAAATACAGCTGTGTTTGAAATTGAAAAACATGAACAAAAAAAAATAAAAAAAATGATTGCCTTTTGTAGTCAGAATTCGACTGTTTATAAGGTGCATGCACCCTTGTTTTGTGACGCATCAGGTGATGGTGTTTTAGGATTTCTTGCTGGTGCACCCTTTCGCATCGGCGCCGAATCCAGGGAGGAATTTGGAGAGAAATTTGCTCCAGACAAAGCCTATGGTGAACTTATGGGACACTCCATATTCTTCTCAACTCGAGATACTGGCCAACCTGTTAAATTTATACCGCCCAGCTATACAATTTCTATGGAGAAAGTCGAGAAAATCGGGCGATTTCGTCGTATTGATTTGCAGAAGATCCGTTCAAAACAGGAAAATTTGTGGTGGATAGAGCATGGTGGCAGGTTAAATACCATCCATGAAACCGAGAAGATAAAATGGGAATTATGGCAAATCATCTATGGTGTCTGGAATTATTTTAAAAATTCAGGAAAGTTCCCCGAAGCAAAGACATTGACAGTTGATTGGGTGGGTTTGATTCCGGGAAAAAGAGAGAGCCGCCGCTTCGAAGGTGATTACATGATGATTCAGCAGGATATTATTGATCAGACACGGCATTTTGACGCCGTTTCAGTAGGCGGATGGCCCGTTGATCTTCATCCCGCCGACGGTATTTTTGCTGAACAACCCGGTTGTGATCAGTGGCATGCTAAAGGTGTATATCAAATTCCTTACCGTACCATGTATAGCAAAGATATTAAAAATTTATTTTTAACGGGACGGCTGATCAGCGCTTCGCACGTCGCTTTTGGTTCGACGCGGACAATGGCGACCTGTGCAAGTAATGGTCAGGCAGTAGGTATGGCAGCTGCTCTATGCCGGAAATCCGATCTGCTGCCTTCAGATCTATCCCATAGAGACAAAATGCCGAATCTACAGCATGAGCTGTTGAAAAAAGGTCAATTTATTCCAGGTTTAACTTTTAGTGATTCAGAAGATTTGACACATTCCGCAAAAATTACTGTTTCGAGTCAGCTTGAATTAGCAGAAATTCCGGCAGATGGTCCCTGGCTAAAGCTCGATCATGCCTGGGCCATGCTGTTACCGGTTACTCCGGGTCCTATCCCAAAATTTTCTGTGAAGTTAAGTGCAACAGAAAAAACATCCCTACAATTTGAACTAAGAACAAGTAGTAAATGCGGTAATTTTACACCGGATGTTACGCTGGCGACAAACAAAATTCCGGTCAATAGTGGAACAAATGAATCCGTCGAAGTCCATTTTGGGATGACAATCGAAGAAATGTCCTATGTCTTTTTCTGTTTGATGCGCAATGAAAAGATTTCTGTACAATGCAGTAAAAAAAGAATTTCGGGCATCCTTTCATTAACTCACAATTATCATCCGAATGTTGCCAGAAGTAGTGTGCAGAAACCGCCCGAAGATATCGGTGTGGAGGAATTTGAATTCTGGCGTCCATACCGTCGGCCTGAAGGCCACAATCTGGCCCTTTTAATTAAACCTGCGATTAATATATTCGGACCACAAAACTTAAAAAATGGATTTGTACGACCGAATTTTCAGCCAAACGTCTGGGTAGCTGATTTTAAAGATCAAACTCCCCAACTGAAGCTGCAATGGGATGAGCCACAAAAAATCTCTAGAATAGAACTTTACTTTGATACGGATCTTGACCACCCGATGGAATCGGTCTTAATGGAGCATCCCGAAAGAATCATGCCATTCTGTGTTCAGGCCTACCGGATCTTCGATGAGACTGGAACGAACATCATAAATTGTGATCTTAATTATCAAACGCGTAATGTTTACTATTTGAAAGATCCTGTAGTTACAAAACAATTATTAATTGAATTGGATCATCCATCTGAAGATGTACCTGCAGCATTGTTTGACATCAGGTGCTATTGATGAATAGTTGAACTTAGACGGAAACGTGATGATTGGTGTCGACTAGCTGGTTATACTATTTTATGTGATTGGTGTAGTTAGTGTTGGTGGAAATTATAGCAAGAACGTAAAAAGCAGAAATTTTTCTTTCGATATTAAAGAAACCTTAAGGAGTCATCTAATGGTCAAAAAATTATTATTTGTTAAAAGCAATATCCATATTGCAATTATCATGGTATGCCTGTTCACCTCAGCCAGCCTGTTCGCAGAATCTCCACTGCTGAAAAATGAACAATATATAATTTCGGCGAGCGATAATGGCAGCCTCAATATAATTTCAAAAGATTCGAATCCCCAGATCTTTAAACCAGAATTCATTGTACTATACAGCGAAAAAGATCCTGAAATAGCTTTAAGGCCACAGCGACACGGCGGAGGGATCAATTATAATGTGCCGACCTGGTATACCGGCGTATCAGGAGAAGAAGAACCCATGTTACTCGATACGAAGAATATACCTGTTGGTGATGGATTTGATCCGCGTATTCTTGCGGGTGATACGACAGGACGCACTGCAGATTACTTCCATGCAGCTTCGATTGTTAAAATAGCGGCAAATCTAATTAAAGCAGATAAAGATCAAATCGTCTGGGCTTCTAGAGACCATCCCAGTTTCGAAATGGAAGCAAAAATAGAACTAACCGATGATATCAATGAACCCTTATTAAGCCTTGAGTTTTATCCAAAAAAAGAAGGATTTTTTTCGATAGGATATTGTGGCGCCCCAGAGGCCGATACGGCGCGGGTTTCGGAAATCTGGCAACCCATGATCTGGCAGGAAAAACGTTTCCCCGCAAAATCTTATATAACAATGTCCTATCATTGTCCTTTACCTACGGCATTGGTTTGTAAAGATGGTTTAACGTTAGGCGTGATAGCCGATCCGCAGGAATTACCCTTTCAGCCACTACCGCTTTTTAAAAATGCCGGGTTCGGTGTATTGGTTCGCAATCATCAGGATAAGGCCCAGCCAATGCTTTTTGCTCCGGTGCTTGGTGGTCAAGGTTCGAAAATGGCACCTGGAGATACCTATCGATTTAAAATGCGGTTGCTTGTATATCCTCAAAGTCTGATGGAATCGTATAAATATATTGGTCGTAAAATGTTCAAATTCCATGACCGCCGCCATAATGCACTAGGCCCTCTGAATAAAACACTGGAAAACATGATTGAATACGGTATGAGTCCCTATAGCCGCTTTGATGAGGAATTGAAAGGTTGTAATTATTCTACAGATGTGCCCGGAGCGGTCAAAAATGTCTCTTCGCTCCATCCTCTTTCTCTGGCTCTTGTCACTGATGATGAAGAAATATATCGAAAAAGGGCATACCCCTATGTTGAGTATATGCTTTCCCGGGAAAAATTCCTTTTTACTACCAATCCAAAAGTTAGGGGTCAGGGAGCAAGCATCGGTTTAAAAGGCACCTGTGCTCCTATTTCGGAACTGACCGCCTTGTATCTTTACTCCAATAAGCGCACTCCTGTCTTCCTGGATATGGCAAAAGAACGGGCGGCTTCAACAGATCTTGTGAGTTCGACGACTTATCTGGGCGGTAACCGCTTAAAGTCACTCCTGGGGCTCTATCATGTAACAGGAAATGATATATATCTAAATGCTGCAATAAAAAGTGCAGATGCCAGTATTAAACGGCGTATTGATATAAAACAATCCCGTTTTGTCGATCCCGATGCCAGCGGTGGATTCTGGTTCTCGCTGACACCGGATTGGATTTCTTATTATCTCCTGTATGAAGAGACCGGAGAAAAACGATTCCTGGACGCAGCCTGGATAGGAGCTCAGAGATATACACAGTTTATGTGGCTGTGTCCGGAAATTCCTGATAAAGAAATCCTGGTAAATAAGGGTGGACATGCTCCACTGTACTGGTATATGGAATCCCAGGGCAAGGAAGCAATGCCTGCAAAAGAAGAAATGGTTCCGGCCTGGCGTCTGTCAGAAATCGGTCTGACTCCTGAAGGCATAACCACCAGCCATGGTCATCGTGGAATATTTTTGGCTCACTATGCACCCTGGATGTTAAATCTGTATTATAAAACCGGGGAAAAGTTTTTGCACGATCTGGCCCGGTCTGCCATCATCGGGCGATATACGAACTTCCCTGGTTACCACATAAACACGGCTCGCACAACCGTTTACGAAAAACCGGATTATCCCTTAAAGGAGCACATGGAGCTCAGTTATAATTCATTTCATTATAACCATATATGGCCCCATATGGCCTTGCTTCTGGATTATATGGTAACCGAAACGTTTATCCGTTCAAAAGAACAGATTGCTTTTCCAGGTATTTATGCGGAAGGGTATGCCTATCTGCAAAGTAAAGTTTATGGAAACCGTCCGGGTAACTTCTATGATGAGAAAAATATATGGCTTTGGATGCCAAAAAATTTGATCGCTGTTGATAATCAGGAGCTGAATTATATTGCCGGAAGGGGAAACAATAAACTGTATCTGGCTTTTTCCAATCAATCGGATAAACCTGTTACGACCAAGATCACACTTAATCCGGACCTGATACCTTTTGGCAAGGAACATAAAGTGAGGATCTGGCAGCAAAATGAAGATATGGGATTTATAAAAGCTGAGAATGGAGAAATATCGCTATCCGTAGCAAAGGAAGGTATAACCGCCATAGCCATCGAGAATCTTGATGTCAGGACCAGATTCCAACATCACTTTACAGCAGGTGATGCCCTTTCTCAAAACAGCTACACTTCGCTAAAGACAGGGAATATACAAGCCATGCTGCTTTCCATGGGTGATGATTTTAACACAGCTTATATTTATTCCCAGGCCACATTCGAAGAAATTAAGCAGGTCCGTTTACATTATAAAGACAAAGGGCAATGGAAAAAAGTCAACGATGATTCCTTTCCATATGAGTTTACCGTGCCGTTGGACCAGAATGAAAATTTCGAGTTCTTTATTGAGAGCGTGGCACTCGATGGTACCGTTAACAAATCAAAAACAAAGATCCTCTATCAGTAAATATATAATTTTTATCAAAGAGACAATAACGGATACATATTATTTCAGAGTTCTGTAGCCACAACCGTTGGTACATCTTCAGAAGGACTCATAGAAATACCGTCGATTGGAAGCATAGGCCACCATTGGCCGTGGCTACTCCCAATGCGGTCATCATAGATACCAGGTAAAACTATGAAAACAACATTAAAAATTTTATGTGTTATATTATTCTTGATAATTCATTTAAACGGGTGGGCACAAAGGTTATCGAGTATTGAATTTGAAAATCCAGGCAGAGAGTATGCGCCAATGACATGGTGGCATTGGGTGAATGGTCATATAACCAAAGAGGGTATATTAAAGGACTTGACAGCATTAGATAAAGCTGGTATGAGAGGAGTCCAGGTGTTCAATGCACATATGTATATGCCCGAAGGGCCAATAGAATATAATACGGATATGTGGCTGGAAATGATGACCTATGCAATTCATGTTTGCGATAGCCTGGGATTGAAGTTTGTGACAATGAACTGTGCCGGATGGTCCGGAAGTGGAGGACCATGGATCGATGCTGATAGAGCTATGAAAAAGCTGGTATTTGCTGAATGTCAGGTGACAGGAGGCAAGAAATTACAGATAGCATTGCCTAAACCGGTCATTGTGTCCGATTATATGAAGGAGATTGCCGTATTGGCTATTCCATCCCAATATAAACCGGGCCAGATTCCAAACTTACAACAAAAGATTTTGATGGAAAATGCAAAATTGTATACCAAAACTAAAAACTTGAAAGAACCTTCCATTCCCACAGAAGAAATCATAAATCTTAGCACATTCGTGAATGCGGATGGACAGTTGACATGGAATGCACCCGAAGGTGAATGGACCATCATTCGTTTTTGTTACACATTGACCGGAAAGAAAAACCATCCTGCAGCTTATGGAGGCGAAGGATATGAAGTTGACAAACTGAATGCTGAATACGTAGAATATCAGTTTCAACAAAGTCTGGGAAAACTTTTAGATGAAACAAAAGAATATCACGGCAATACGTTCGAAGGTATTTTATTCGACAGTTATGAAGCCCATTTCCAAAACTGGACAGAAAAGCTTCCACAGGAATTCTACAACAAATACGGATATAGTATAATTGACTATCTACCTTTATTCAGTGGTCGTTACGTTGAATCATCTGCAAAATCTGAGAACGTATTATCCGACTTCAGAAATTTACTGGACAATATGCTGGCCACCCATTATTACGGGACTATGCAGCGAATGGCTCATGATCACGCACTCATTACGTATGCCGAATGTCAGGGGGGACCTGTCAATACATCATTAGCCATTAATTATGTGGATATACCCATGAATGAGTTTTGGAATCCTGATGCAGTCCCCAGGCTTTCGAAAATGAAATTGACTGGTTCATTAGCTGCTAATAGAAATAAGCACATTGTTGGAGCAGAAGCTTTTACTTCCCGCCCACAACATGGAAGATGGCAAAATACACCATGGACTTTGAAAAAACCCGGTGATCTGGCATTTACTACCGGTATCAATCGCTTCTGTTTCCATACCTTCATTCATCAACCGGTAGACATTGCCGTCCCCGGGTTTACAATGGGTCGTTATGGCACTTTATTTAGCCGGCATTTAACCTGGTGGGAGATGGGCAAAGAGTGGATTAAGTATCTTACCCGTTGTCAATACCTGCTCCAGCAGGGACAAAGAGTAACAGATATCTGCTTCCTGTTTAATCAGGAAGTACGATACGCACATCCGGATAGCATCGTACATGTACCCTCTGGGTATGACTATTCGATTATCTATCCGCAAGATTTAATAAATGCACAGTCAGTAGAGGGGGAACTTTATTTACAGTCAGGTTCCAGATTTAAACTGATCGTCCTGCCCGACAAGCTGCTCATAGAACCATCAGCAGCTAAAAATCTAATTGATCTGGTAAAGACTGGCTGCCATCTGGTGTGTTCCCAAAGCTCACTGGATTTACTGAGCATAGATGGATCACTCAATAAAGAATCCGAATATATAGTTGCAATGGACAATGGGCGTATTTTTGTAAATACTCCCATACAAAACGCTGTTAAAAAGGTGAATTTACAGCCGGATATGTATATTGAAGGATTTGAAGAGCGTGAAAATGTCTATTTTACCCATCGCGAAACAGAAAATGAGCACATCTATTTTTTAAGTAATCAGTCTGAGAACTCTTTCGATATAGATGTAAGCTTTAAGGTCAATGGACGCAATCCTCAAGTATGGGATCCGGCAAAAGGAATGGTTGAGCAACGCCTCTCATCGAAGATGATGAACAATACGGTGAAAGCGCATCTCACTTTCGATCCATACGGTTCCCAATTTGTGGTCTTCGACAAAACTAAGCAGGGAACCAGAGAAAATATTATTACCTCAGTTCCGGTTATTACGGCCAAACAAAGTATTGTTGGTCCCTGGCAATTGACTTTTACAGATAAAAAACAAATGAGTGAAAATTTATACCTGGACACCTTATCATCATTGCATGTCAACCCAGATAAACGGGTGAAGTATTACTCTGGCAAAATGACCTATTCTACTGAATTTAAATTTACCGAAATGAAGCAAGGGGAAAAAAACAGGTGCAAACTGGACTTGGGCGACATTTACAACATTGCAGAGGTAAGGGTTAATGACAACACGGTTGGTACAGTCTGGAAAAAGCCATACACCATAGATATAACTGAATATATTAATGAAGACATTAATAAACTGGAAGTTACCATTGCCAATACATGGATCAATCGCATAATCGGCGACGAAAGCCTGCCAACAGGTATTATGTATGACTATGAAGGCAATAAATTTACCAATGGAAGACTAAAAAATTTCCCGTCCTGGATCTACTCAGAAAGCAAACCTGATAGCGTGAAACGGTTTACTTTCACAACCTGGAGACACTATGACAAAGATTCTGAATTACCTCCATCCGGGCTTTTAGGTCCTGTATATGTAATACAAACGACACAATGAATGGAGGAATTCAATCAGTATGAAACTGAAAGTATTCTTTTTTTTAGCAGTTGTTACCGTCGGTAGTGCTTTCGGACAGAAACTTCGGGAAAGTGGTGACGGTTATCTGCTAAACGTCGCTTTAGACCAATCAAAACCGATATATCAGGTTAATGAAGAAATTCATGGAAGAGTTATACTTACAAAAGATGGATTTCCTGTCAAACTGGAAACCGTCGACTGGATCCAAAGCAAGGATAACTATGCTCCGACCGTTGAGGAAAAAAAACTGATTATCAGTGCGGGTGTCGGGGAATTTAAGGTGATGTTGAACGAGCCTGGCTTTATTCTTTGCCGCTTTAATTTTACAACACCCGGAGATACTTTACTCTCGCAATTGTTAGGGGTTGCAGTTGATCCATTGGACATTAAACCGAGTATGGAATGCCCTGCGGACTTCGATTCGTATTGGGAAGGTCAAAAGCAAAAACAGGAATTGCAGCCGCTGGAGCCCTGGTTTAGACGGATCAGTATAAATGAACCGGATGTTGAGGTATATGACGTGCAAGCCAATTCATTAGCCGGTAATTTTTCCGCATATATGGCCCGGCCACTCAATGCTGAGCCAAACAGCCTTCCTGCGATGATCCTTTTTCACGGCGCCGGGGTAGCCAGCTCCAGGTTAAGTGAAGCCATTCGTTGGGCGAAGGAAGGTGTGTGTGTTATCGACTTTAATGTACACGGGCTTCCCAATGGTCTGCCACGCTCATATTATCGCAACCTTTATAAAGGTTCGCTCAGGCAATATTATTTAGAGGGAATTGAATCGCGCGACTCATTGTTCTTTCGTTCAATGATTTTACGGGTATTTCGGGCTATTGAGATTATCACCATGCAACCTGAATGGGATGGAAAAAATCTGATTGCCTTTGGACGAAGTCAGGGCGGTGGACAAGCCATTATCGCTGCGGGTCTGGATCCCCGAGTGAATTTGTTGTGTGCTGAAATTCCTGCATTATGCGATCACACTGGCAATGTGGCTAATCGCGTTAACGGATGGCCAAAATTAATGGGGAATAAGGCAGAGTATGACAGGGCAGCATTACAGGTCGTTCCTTACGTCGATGCGGTTAATTTTGCACAACGTACCCATGCCAAAGCATATATCACTGTAGGTTTTATTGACCTGAGTTGTCCACCGACAAGCGTTTACGCCATGTATAACCAGCTCAGGGGTGAAAAGTATATCTTAAATATATATAATAAGGGTCACGTCATTTCACCAGAATCCTGGGAATTCGTATGCAGTGGAGTAAAAGACTTTTTGCATACTATAAAAAGCAGTTCACAAAATAATTAGTAGATTGAGACAACTTTAAAAAACTTCAGTATGTTATTCAACAAAACTATATTTATCATATTAGTATTTTCATTAATCTGCTGCGAAAGCGAAAAAAAAGATAATACGCCTTTTTTGTCTTTTGACTTGGATAATCACTTTTATGATCCTCCTCCATCTGCATCTCCGTGGGTGTATTGGCATTGGATGAATGGGAATGTAACCAAAGAGGGTATAAAAGCTGATTTGGAGGATATGAAGCGTGTAGGAATTGGTGGAGTAATGCTGTTTGACGGCGGCTTATTTATACCTGAAGGCCCTGTAAGATATGGTTCTGA
>CAYPHA010000007.1:0-97641 GCA_964410215.1 uncultured Calditrichota bacterium
AGCAGTGTCCGTACGGTAATGAAATCATTCATAAGCAAATAATTTACTAAAGAAAGTTTTCATGCGCAAAAAATGAATTCCATGAAGGATGTTATTATGACCTGATAGGCTGTGAAGAGGACACGGAGAGCCACGGAGGAGACACAGAGAACCACAGAGGTTTTACTAGGTTGGGTTCTCTGTAGATATATAATCACGGTAATAAAATATTAAATAAAAATATATTATTAAATTGAGTTTTCTCGGTGAAACTCCGTGTCTCCTCAGTGGCTCTCTGTGTCCTAAAATAAAAAAAGGCGCCGTGTGGCGCCCTTTTATGTTCATGTGCTGATTGGTTCATGATGTAACCAGATTCTCTACGATTTTTCGGTTGTCGTGTTCTTTCTCCTTCTTGGTCTCCTTGGCGATCTGTCTTTCCAGATTATCGATTGCCAGATCTACTGATTTAAACACGTCTTCCGAACGTTCTTTGACTACAATCACCTTTCTTCGCAATTTTGCTTTTACTTCCACAACCTGATCGAGTTTTTCATAAGACAAAATGACATCGAGATCCATAACTTTATCCGAGAATCGGTCAATGCGTTTCAATTTGTCCGTGATATACTTTTGCAGGTGTGCAGGAGCTTTGTAACCTCTTGCGGTGATTGCAATATTCATTCGATCCTCCTTCTGGTTTATTTATTCTTTAGAAGAACCCGGATGGGCCTTCCGGTAAATCGCTTTGAGATGGTCTATCGACAGATGCGTATAGACCTGTGTCGTGGAAAGGCTCTCATGGCCCAGCAGGTCTTTTACGACCCGGATACTGGCGCCGGCATTGAGCAGGTGTGTAGCGTAACTGTGACGTAATATGTGCGGACTCTTTTTGTGGGAATCGGAAGCCTGTGTCAGGTATTTTTTCACTATTCTCTGGACTGCCATTGGATACATTTTTTTCCCGGACTTGAGCACAAATAAATTATCGACCGATTGGGCGGCATATTTAGTACGAAATGTTAAATAGCGTTCGATCACCTGTTTGGCCACACTCCCAAACGGAATGACCCGTTCCTTGTTTCCTTTTCCGTGCAACCGGATCAGGTTTTCAGACAGCATCATATCCGATAGCTTCACATTTATTAACTCGCTTAATCGCATTCCGGTTCCATAAAATAATTCCAGGATTGCCCGGTCACGGATCCCCTCGAAGGTATCTTCCGCGGGTAGAGCCATCAGGCGGTCAATATCATCGGTGGAAGCGAAAGCCGGTAATTTCTTTTCAAATTTCGGTATTTTAATATTTAAACCGGGATTCGTTTCAATTATTTCCTCCCGGGTCAAATATTTAAAAAAAGATTTCAATGTGGCCAGTTTCCGTGCGATGCTGCGTTTGGACAGAGCGGTCTCCTGCAGGGCCACCAGAAACAGGCGGATGCTTTTTTTGTCTACTTTTTCCCAGGGTATTTTGGGCACACGAAAATAATCGAATAAAAATTCTTCGAACTGAATCAGATCAATGCCATAGGATTCAACCGTTTTCGGAGAGTAGCGTCTTTCGAGGTAGATGTATTTTAAGAAATTACGGATCTGTGTATCCATAAAAGATTTATCTATTCCAACTGTTTAATGTTGCAGGTATTTCCCGCTGCTACAACATCCTACAGATAGTATCGGAAAAAAAATCTCAGTTCGCAACTGTTTCCTGCGCTATTTCATTTTTACATTGCGGACAGCGCAGAAAATGGCCCTTGGCTTTGGTGTTTTTTTCAAGCATATATGCATGACCGCATTCCGGGCATTCCTGGTGAACCGGTTTGTCCCAACTGACGAAGTCGCATTTCGGGTAACGGGAACAGCCGAAAAATATTTTACCCCGTTTGCTGCGCCGTTCAACAATGTCACCTTCCTTGCATTTCGGGCATTTGACGCCCGTGGTGAGCGGACGGGTATTTTTGCATTCAGGATAATTGGAACAGGCCAGAAATTTTCCGAAGCGTCCCGTTTTGATGACCATAGGGCTCTGGCATTTATCGCAGGTTTCATCGGTTTTTTCCGGTTCCGCCTCGGCTTCGATGGGTTTTGTATTTTTGCATTCCGGAAATCCGCTGCAGGCCATGAACCGTCCGTTGCGTCCCCAGCGTATAACCATAGCCCTGCCGCATTTATCGCAAGTCTCACCGGCATCTTTCAGAAGGTTGGACTTGATTTCATCCTTTTTCGATTCCACTTCCGTCATGGCTTTTTGGAACGGATCGTAAAAGTTTTTCATGACCCGTTCATAAGGCGCTTTGGCCGTGGCGATATCGTCAAGTTCATTTTCCATGTCCGCTGTAAAATCCACATTGAATATTGCCGGAAAATTGTCGATAAGAATCCGGTTGACCGTTTCGCCCAGTTCCGTCGCGTGCAGTTTCCGTTCCTGCAGTTCCACATATTTTCGCTGAAGGATTGTACTGACAATTTGTGCGTAGGTGCTGGGACGGCCGATACCGAGTTTGTCCAGTTCCTTAACCAGAGTACTTTCCGTAAAGCGCGGCTGCGGTTTGGTAAAATTCTGTTCTGCATGAAGATCGGCCAGGCGGCAGGATTCGCCTTGCTGCAGGCCGGACGGGATTTTAGCATTATCTGCGCCTGTCTCGGCATTTTCATTATACACTTTTTCAAACCCGGCATATTTCATGACTTCTCCCTCGGTTTGAAAGTCATAAATGCCGCCGCGTACGGTGATGGTTGTTTTTTCATAGACGGCAGGGGGCATCTGGCAGGATACGAACCGTTTCCAGATAAGGTTGTACAGCCGGTACTGGTCCGCGGAGAGATGCGCTTTGATGGCAACCGGAGCATATTCCTTTGAAATGTAGGTCGGCCGGATCGCTTCATGGGCATCCTGTGCGGATTTTTTACTTTTAAAGAATCGGGGACGGGGAATCGTATAATCCTTCCCGTAGGTCTCACCGATATAATGATGAACCGCGTTCATCGCTTCCGAACTGATACGCGTGGAATCGGTTCGCATATAGGTGATCAGGCCAATACTGCCCCTGTCCGGCAGTTCCACGCCTTCGTAAAGGGTTTGTGCGATGCTCATGATCCGTTTTGTCGACATCCGCAGCATGCGTGCTGCCGACTGCTGTAATGTGCTGGTTGTGAAAGGTGGAAACGGTTGCCGTTTCACATCTTTTTTAAGGATATCATGAATGTGCAGGGAAGCGTTCCTGATGGCAGCGGAATGTTCCTTCGCGGCCTTTTCGTCCGGGATGTGCGCCTTTTTATCGTTAATTTTAACCAGTTTGACTTCAAAGATGTCCTTCTTTGCGCTTTCGACATCCAGTCGGATGGTCCAGTATTCTTCGGGATTGAAAGAACGGATCTGTTCTTCTTTTTCGCAGATCAGGCGCAGTGCGACAGATTGAACCCGGCCGGCACTCAGACCGCGGTAAATAGTGCGCCATAGTATCGGACTTGTCTTGTAACCGACAATACGGTCCAGAACCCGCCGGGCCTGCTGGGAATAGACACGGTCCATATCAATTGTCCTGGGCTTACTCATGGCGTTTTCAACAGCGGTTTTGGTAATTTCATTAAATTCGACGCGATGGATAAGGTCGTTTTCCATAAGGGAAGCAATATGATAGGCGATCGCTTCACCTTCGCGGTCAGGGTCTGTTGCAATAAAAACCTCGTTTGCTTTCGATGCTTCCTGCCGCAGTTCTTTTATGACTTTCTCTTTGCCTTTTATTTTTATGTATTCCGGCTTGAATCCGTCATCGATATTTACGCCGAATTTGTTTTTGGGCAGGTCGATAATATGCCCGACGGAAGCAAGGACCTTGAATTCCTTACCCAGGTATTTGTTAATGGTCCGGGCTTTTGCCGGTGATTCCACAACTACTAATGATTTTTTTGTCATGTATCCACTATCCACGTTGTTCAGTTTTAGGAGTTCTGGTTTTCAGGAAGGAAACGTTAATGTATGCTGTTTGTTCCCTGATGAAAGAAAAATCCATCGTATGCGCCGCCTGCATCGCCGCCAAAGACGATGGAGGCGATTATGGATTTGATATCATCGAGGGTAACATCGGTCGTACCAAGCGACAGGGCTTTTTCGATAATCACCTCTACATCGTTTTCCGATAGCAGTCCAAGGTGCCACAGTTGCAGAACATATCCATATCCTTCAGGAGAAACCACCAGTTTTTCGAGATCATGCAGGATCCGAACGGCCTTGCCGTGATAATTCAGGCCGCGGTTTTCTAATGTCCGTTCACCCTGAAGATGGTTGAAAATCCAAGAAAAGGCGAAATTGATTTCACTCTCGGTATACCCCCTGGAAATGAGCTCTTCGGAAAGCTGCGCGTAAGTGTCCTGCGATTTATCCGTCTGGAATTCCGCAAGCAGATAAACGATGATTTCTATTATTCGTTCTTGCATGAAATATCCCTGAAACTCCCGTCAAACTATTACATTATTTAAATAAAATCAAATAATTAATGAACCCAATATTTTGTACTTTGTATTTTGTATTTTGTATTTTTTATTTTTATTTCTTATTCAACTCCTCCGCATCCTCAATTACTAACTGGAGCCGCTCGGTACCCTGCCAGTTATTCAGGCTTAACCGGAAGACCAGGTTGAGATCCATACCGAGGGCTATTTCATCTTTGAACTCGCCACCGCCCCACCAGATGCACTCGAAAATCTGGTTAGCTTTCTGGACAAACAGCTTCAGATGCCGTCCGTTACTCAAAAGCATGATATCCCGGATCGAGGCGTTTTCCAGTATGAACAATGGTTCGGAATTGGTTTCACCAAACGGACCGATTTCCTGAATGATACGGGCGGAGCTCAAATTCAGCTGATCCACATCGATAACCGAATCCACATCAATTTCAGGTATAAGCTCCGCATCGGTTAACGTTTCATTGGCGTATTTGATAAATTCGGATTTGAACCGGCTGAATTCCTCCGCCCTTACGGTTAAGCCGGCGGCTTTATGATGCCCTCCGTAGCTCAAAAAGTACTGGTTAAATTTGGTAAGGGCATTGGTAACATGAAACGCCTCGATGCTCCGCGCGGAACCGACGTAATTACCCTGGTCATCCCGCGTAAAAACAAATGCGGGACGGCAGTACATTTCCTTCAGCTTACCGGATACCAGACCGATCAGGCCGGCCTGCCAGTCGGCGTTTTCCACAAAAAGAACCTTGTCGTCAGGCTGTTCATCAAAGGTCAGGTTTTTAAGTGCGTTATCCAGGTAATCGGATTGCAGGTTCTGACGCATGCGGTTCAGCCGGTCCAGGTCTGCGGCGATGCGGGCGGCTTCCTCATGGGACTCTGTAGTCAGCAATTGAATAGATGTGCTCGCTTCCTCCATGCGTCCGGCCGCATTCAGCCTCGGTGCCAGGAAATAGCCCACGGAAATGGGGGTGATTTTCTTTTCTTTGACACCGCTGATACGTTTTAACTGAATCAATCCCGGTTTCCGTGTGTTTGCCAGTACTTTCAATCCAAATTTAACCAGGGCGAAATTCTCATCGCGCAGCGGCATGACATCCGCAATGGTTCCGATAGCTACCAGGTCAAGCTGGTTGAGCAGAAACTGTTTGTAGTTATCCTCGGAAAGCAGTTTTTCTCCCAGTGCGTATACAAGCTTAAAGGCCACGGTTACCCCGCAAATGGTTTTGAACGGGTATTCGGAATCGGTACGGTTGGGGTTGATAACCGCGTCGGCCAGCGGCAGCTCACCTTCCTGCAGATGGTGATCGGTTACGACCACATCGATACCTTTCTCCTTTGCGTATTCGATGGCTTCGCAGGAAGTAATGCCGTTATCGACCGTAATGATCAGATCGGCTCCCATGGCGGCAACCTGATCCACCCCGTCAATGCGCAGGCCGTAGCCGTCTTTTTCCCGGTTCGGTACGAAGAATTTTACCGGGTGTTCGATGCGGCGGAAAAAATGCACCATCAGTGCGGTGGAGGTGATGCCATCCACATCGTAATCACCGAAAATGACAATATTTTCATCACGTTCCAGGGCTTTTAGAATGCGGTCAACGCCTTTCTGCATATCCGGCAGTAAATAGGGCGAATGGAGGCGGTCCGAAAGCTTGAACGGTTCGATATGATGGGCTGTCAGGTTACGGTTATCTAAAATAACATCTATAATAGAACGTGAGGTGTTCCGGTTCAGTATATTCCACTTCTTCCTTGGCAGCATTAAAGCATCCCGATTTATTCAATCATTTCAAATTAAGCGCACAATCTACGACATTAAAGATGCGGAAGCAAAATCAGATGGTACTGCCGTTTACAAACAGACCTTCCCGTTCAATGCGCTGTCGAATCTCTTTGAGAAAAGGTGAAGACCGCTGCTGCCGCCCGAACCTGTTCTTAACCGCGGTTAATACAACCTCTTCTTTTGCCCGGGTGATTCCGACATAAAGGAGCCGTTTCTGCTCTTCCATTTTTTTTCTTACCGGCCGGTCATCATCACTGTCACGCCGGTAAGCGAACATGCTGGGCATGTTTTCGTCCTCCAGCCCAAGGATTATGACGCGGTCGAATTCCAGGCCTTTCACGGCATGGAAAGTCAGGAGGGAAACAGCCTCGATATCCTCCAGGTTATCCTGCGGATTTAAAAGGGCGATATAGGACAGAAATTCCGCTATGGCATCATCGATATCCATATGATTGAAATCCCGGGCCATATCCATAATCCGGTGCAGGAATTCTTTGTGGGAGTCATATTGCATAATGTCCCCGGAAAGTGAAAGGGCGTAATGCTGCAATTCGTGCTGCAGCGAGGTCATCTTGTGGGCAGCGATGAATTCCTTTAGGATCGAGGAGTAGGGTGACAATAGTCTTGGGATACCGGCCACCAGGTAAATGCGATCCTCCGTTTCCGTGATCTGCTGTTCGATAAAATTTCCCAGGGCCACGTATTCGGTCAGGTCCTCGCGAACGGTTTTCAGATCCGCGGCCTGCATGGTTTTGAGCAGGCGCTGGAAGATCTCATTCAATACAATCACATCATCGAGCGCGCGGTGGCGTGTTCCGGTATCCAGGCGGAAACGGTCGGCCAAAGCATCGATGGAGTTCTTAGCTTCCGGGTACAGGATCCGGGCGAGGATGAGCGAGTCATAGCGGACGGTTGAGACTCTTGGCTCTTCCAGCTCCCGGGCCGCGCGGTCTATAATGCGAAAATCAAAGGCATACCCGTTGTGGGCGAGCAGCAGGTCATTACCGACGAAATCCCGGAATTCGTGCCATACGGCATCGATCCCGGGGGCGCCGCTGATGTCTGAATTGCTGATATGGTGTACGGCTTCGGCTTCGGGTGAAATGGGTATGCCGGGATTGATCAGGGTCTTAAACGTGTCCGTTATGTCGCCATCACGGACGCGCACGGCAGCAATTTCAACGATGCCGCAGGTGGCCGGGTCCCGGCCGGTGGTTTCCAGGTCAAAGACTACATAATTCCTGAAGATCGACTCGCTATGCTGCACCTGGCAGGCCTGGAGCCAGCGGTAAAAAACGGAAAGGCTGCCGCGGCGCCGGGTTGTGCAGAGATGTGAAATGGTTTCATGCAGGGCCGGCGTATGCAGTGCCGGACTGTCATCGAGCTGAATCACGATGTCGGTTGCGCTGACATGTATGACTGAATCCTTACGCAGTGCATGCACATTGCTTCCCAGAACCTTGCGGGCCATCTCCACGGCGAGAAAGAGGATTCTTTCATCCGCATGATACAACCAGATTTTCACAGCTGCTTTACGGCATTTGGGAGGTATGCGGATATCGATATCTTCGAGTCGTTTTACGTTATGCCTTAATACGGACCGGTTCAGTTCTTCCATGCTGCCGGCGATCTGGTCGATCAGACCGTTGAAACGGTAGAATGTTTTCAGGTTTACCAGATTTGCGATATTGCCGATGAAGGTACGGAGGCGTAAACGCAAATCGATACAGATTTCGTTCCGCAGGGCATATTCATTCAGGGCTTTGCGAAACGTCAGGTTATGGCTGATCTGATAATTCTGGATCTGTTTAAATACATGGTAACCCAGTTCAGCATCCAGCAATTCTTCCAGTATAAGGCTGTCAGAAGGATCATGGATCAGGCGCAGATAGAGCATTAATTTTTTCATAAAAGGATTATCGGTAAGATTTTTACCGGCTGTCAGTTGATAGGGAATCCGTTCTTTGAATAGTCCATGTGTTATCCGCTCACCAAAGATATGTCTGGGATAAATTACGGCTATTTTGGAAAGAGGCACGTCTTGTTCCCGGTGCCATGTATGTATGGTTTTCATAATGAAAGACTGTTCTTCATCCTCTTCGCTGAACAGTATGACACGGATCAGGTCGTTTTCTTTCCGGTCGGTGATAATTTTTTTACCGGGTTCGATACGGTCTGTATCCTGAAGGATCAGTTGGGCGATTTCTGCGATCTGCGGACCGCTGCGATAGTTTCTATCCAGGAAAACCGGCTCACTGATTTTAAAATCCTGGAGGAATTCACGGATATTGGCCGGATTTGCCCCCCGCCAGGCATAAATGGACTGATCATCGTCAGCCACAACAAATATATTGCGTTTTTTCTCTGCCATCATCTTCAATATCTGGTACTGTACCCGGTCCGTATCCTGGAATTCGTCGACCAGGATCGATTGATACTGGAACTGATACTGGCTGAGGATGTCGGGATGATTCCTGAAAAGTGACAGAGTCAGCGTCAGGATCTGGTTATAGTCGATCAGTTTATGCTTTTTCAGATGGGAACGATAGTTGTCGTAAACAGAGGCGGAGTAGGGCGGCAATTCCCGTCCGTTCAGAAGGTGGTTGCCGATGGCCAGTTGAATGCCCCGGGCCATGTTTTCCGGTTGTTCGTTAGGACGCGGTTTGATCAGGCTGATCAGGAGTTTTTTCTGATAAGCGTCATCACAAACGGAGACGTGTTTATCAAGACCGGCGGCCCGGTAGTTTTTTCTGAGCAGGGAGAGGCAAAAGGCATGAAAGGTACTGACGGTAATTTTTTCGGACACAGCCGGCAGACCGATGGCCAGCCTGCTGCGGATTTCACCGGCCGCTTTATTGCTGAAAGTAAGCGCGACGACCTGATCAGGGGCAATTTTATAGACGTCCACCTCATACATAATGCGGGCAATCAGGGTACGGGTTTTTCCGGTTCCGGGACCGGCGATTACAAGTACAGGCCGGCGCGGTGCTTTGACCGCGGCTAACTGTTTGTCATTTAATTCGGAAAATAGGTTTCCGGTAGACATATAATCGTTTCTCTCAGGAATTCAAGAAGGCCCCGAGGGGATAGAAATCAAGTTCGAACCGTTTGTCATCCCGAAGCTTCTTGTAGCGTTGCCGGCTCTCTGACCGTTTTTCCGGATCGTATACTTCCGCAAAATCAATAATTGTGGAGAAGGCCGCCAGTTGTTCCGGCGGCAGGGGATCGAACAATATCAGGACATCTGCTTTTACGTCGGGCAGCGGCGAGCTGGTTAATACAACCGGTTCGTCCGTGTTAGATTCACCATTTGCGGCATAGCAGTGCGGTATAAAACTGTCCTGCTTCCATGTCCACAGCAGGTTGTCCAGTTGCACGGCTTTATTTTTATCGGCGAAATAAACAGTCGTACGGACTTTCTGTTGATAGAATTTCTCAATAATATCACAGACGGCCCGTTCTTTACCCGATACTTTCAATTCAAGAAACGTAACGCGGCCCATTAAAATTTTTGTCCTATTTCAAGCCGGATGTCAAGCGTGGACTGGTCTTTTCGTTCACCCAGTTTTTCGGAAAAGGGAATAACCCGGTACTGCATGCGTAATCCCATGAACGTATTTGCATTGACATCGGCATCGATGCCCACGGCGAGGATGCCGCTCATCGTCCACATGTACTGGTCTTTTTCTTTGACCACCCTGCCGTCTTCATCCAGGTATTCTTCCGGAAAATTCATGGCGAAAAGGGGGCCGGCCTGCACACCGACAAAAGGCCGCAGACTGTTGTCCAGTGACTGTACGAATAAACGTTTCTTGGCGGTAAACATCAGGTCCAGCAGATATACATTGTTTTTCTTGTTAAACTGATACGTATAACCATAATAGGTCGGAATTGTGAATTCTTTGCTGTCCCGCAGCATAAACGCGTCAAAGGCAAAACCAAGGTGGTAAAAACCGGTCATCGGTAATTCCAGGAAGAAGCCGAGTCCGGAACCGTATTCAAGCAGACTGTAAGCAAATCCTCTATGCCGTTTAACCACCGGTTCGGGATCATCCTCGATATAGTTCTCCATCTGCGCGAACAGAGAAAGGGGCAGAAGGACAAGCATAAGGGTTACTATGAGATGTTTCAAAATGCCTCCCTCAACAAGTGTTTATTTTAAGTACCATTGAAATTCGTGTAAGTTCCAATTTTCAGTCATCACGCTCATATTAACATTTCCGAAGGAGCTTTTTGGCAACTTTTACGAATCCTATATTGACATTTTTTAAGGCTATGCTTTTGATCTTGCGTTTATCAAGTCAATAACCTTTAAAAAATACCCGATCTTAACGATTCCTGAAAATGCTTCTAATCAAAATTTAACACTTTCAGGATTTTAATGCCGGGATATAAAAAAAAATTCCCTTTCCATATATATGAAAAGGGAATCTGCAAAATTTCATAAAAATAAATGTAATTTTTTTACATCAGCGAAACATGGCTTTGATAGCACCCCAGGTTCTGAAAACGCCGGATACATTGGGAATAACGCTGAGTGTCTGACTTTCTTCGATGATATTGCCGTTCCCATCGACTGCACGAACTTTATAGTATGTTATATGGGTGGATTTAAACATGACTTCATTGTCGACAAAAAGGTATTGTGAACCGGGGCCTCTTGTATTTATTCTCCCCAGCTCGACCATGCTGTCCGTTTCCCGCCCTCTGAACACGACAAATTGTTTGACATTATCTTCCGAGGCGGTAATCCAACTGATTTCGACACGGTCTGTTCCGGGACGGGCATTGCTTTCGCTGAACACATAACCGCCGGCCATAAGTGCTGTAGCCATCGTGAGTAGAATAACTGTCAGAAGTCGTTTGGACATAATAGTACATTACCACACTGATTACAAGTATCACAGAATATAATTAAATTTAACGGGAAATCAAGTTTTTTTCTTTAAATGCAAAACCATGTTTTTCCAGTTCGTAAAGTATGGGTGTATAGATTGCCGGATGCGTTGGAATATGGCAGCCGGTGACAGGCATTTTATCTGTCAGAATCATCTCGGCTGCCAGTGCGGCGGGGAGACCGACCGCCTTTGCCATGGCCGTGAAGCCGTTTCTATCGCCGTAGTGAATCATGGTTGAGGTGACGGTTTCCAGACGGTCATTTTCTGCGGGGTATCTCGCGACCAGTTTGTGGAACAGAACGACGATATCGCGGGAGTCGTTTTTAAACGACAATTTTTCGTTGATAAGCCGGATCATCGCTTCAGAGCTGTTTTCGGCGAACGGACCGATTTTCTGATCGGAAAAGAGTCCGAGCCAGTTCAGGTTTTCCATAATTTTGCCGGTCGGGCTTATGTTCAGGTAATTGGCGACCCGTTGCTGCAGCGTGGCGCCACTCACGTCAACGGGTATAAAAATTTCGACAAGTTCGGCATAGGTCAGATCCTCGAGGTTTGGAATCTGCAGCTTTTCATTCGGAAGGCCCAGCCGTACGATCTGCTGCCAGGTTTCGCTCCAACCGGGGTATCGTATGGTACCGCGGATCAGGGTATCGGCATCTTCAAACCCCAGAATGTCTTTATATATTAAGGAATCCCGGTTGGGGTAGGCTTCCATCAGACCCAGCCCGTCGACTTCGATCGGCCAGGAGTGCTGGAACAGCCGGTGATAGGGAACGATTTTTATCTTGCCGTTCCGGATATACTGTGCGCCGTTTTCGCCGGCCATTACCACATTGCGCGGATTCCAGCTGATGATATATTTCAGGGGATTGGTGGGTGAATCAGGCGCAGGCAGCCCGCCGCCGTACGATTCAAACTGCCTTATGATGCCGCCCCGGTCCTGAATCTTTTTAATCATGGAAACGGCAGACATGTGGTCCATACCGGGATCGAGCCCCATTTCCGTCAGCAGAATCACACCCTTCCGGTGCGCGTCATTCTCCAGGTCGCGGATGCGCCGGTCTTCATAAGAAACGGATATCATATGTTTGCCGTGTTCGATACAATCCCAGGCGACCTGATGCTGGAAGCGGGGTGCCAGCACATTGATAACGAGATCGGCCTGGCGGATCTGGCTGCTTAGCATATCGGCATCGTTCGCATTCAGTGCGATGGCCGTACCCTTGGGGTGGTCGTTTATACGGCTCTTTGCCAGATCGGGATCCATGTCACCGACCGTAATAAACCAGTTATGATGACGGGCTTTATCAAGCAGGTAAGCGATCAGATAGGGCGTGCTCTTCCCGGCACCGAGAATAAGTATTTTCTTCATGATATTCCTTATTGCATTAAACCGAAAGGTGCCAATATATAAAGAAAAACTATATGAAAAAACAGGTAAAATTAAACAGTTTACTTATTTTGTCTTTGATATTGAATTTAACGGTGAAGAGTACTAATATAGATGAGTGATCTTCCTGGACATAATTCGCATTACAGGATGGTATAATTTATGATCAGAATCCTCACTTTTTATCTGTTTTTAAGTATTTCTTTCGCCCATGGTCAGCCTTTCAAGATGATATCACCAGAAGACGCGGGAATGGATCCGGATCGTCTTGGCCGGGTGGATACCGTTATCGGGGGCGCCATTGAAGCGGGCGATATTCCGGGGGCGGTACTCCTGGTTATGCGCGATGACCGCATTGTCCATCGCAAAGCCTACGGTTTCGGGCAGATCGTTCCGGAAAAGGAATCCATGAGGGTCCAAACCGTATTCGACCTGGCCAGCCTGACCAAACCGGTCGCTACGGCAACCGCCGTGATGATGCTTGTGGACCGCGGTGACATACGCCTGCTGGACCGTGTGTCGGATATTCTGCCGGTATTTAAAGGGTATAAGACGGAAGAAGGGAATTCCCTGCCTTCTGTCAGGCTGATACATTTGCTGACGCATACATCCGGTTTACCGGCGTATGCCAATGTGGAAGAGGTGACAAAGAAATACGGCCATCCGCAGCCGGATTCCCTCCTCGCCCATATTGCCACGGTAAAAAGGGACCATGAACCGGGCACGTTTTTCCGCTACAGCTGTCTGAATTTCATAACCCTGCAGCGTGTTGTCGAAGCGGTAAGCGGTGTCAGCATGAAGGTGTTTACGGAAAAGAACATTTTTAAACCTCTGGGCATGAACGATACGGAATATATACCGCGGGAAAGGATCGTAACGGCCTGTGCGGCAACAGAAAAACTGGATTCCGTTACCGTGCTCAAAGGCGTTGTACATGATCCGCTGGCCAGAATTATGATGGGGGGGATCTCCGGGAATGCCGGACTTTTTTCCACAGCGGATGATCTTGCAATTTTCGCCTCTATGATGCTCAACGAAGGAATATATAATGATAAAAGAATTTTGAGTAAGGCGGCTGTCAGGAAAATGACGTCCCTGCCGGAAGGCTATGAATCCCATGGAAGGGGACTGGGCTGGGATCTTAATTCCGCGTATGCTTCCAACCAGGGGGATCTTTTCGGTGGCAAAGCGTATGGCCATACAGGATATACGGGCACCTCTCTGATTATCGATCCGGATACCCGGACGGTTGTCATTTTCCTGACCAATCGGGTCCATCCCGACGATGGGGGGAGCGTGGTGCGCCTGCGCAGTCTGGTGGCCAATGTTGTGGCAGGATCACTGGTTGACTGACTTATAGATGTTAAAACTATTCACGTTAAAAACAGGAATCTTCCATGCCAGAATTAACAGCAGTCATTTTAGGTGGCGGCAGGGGGGCCCGTCTGGATCCTCTGACGAAAATGCGCGCCAAACCTGCAGTCCCGATTGGCGGTAAATTCAGATTGATCGATATCCCGATCAGCAACTGTCTCCATTCCGGTGTGCGGGATATTTTTGTCCTGACACAGTTTAACACGGAGTCATTGCATCGTCATATTTACAATACCTATCGATTCGATACGTTTCACCGTGGTTCTATACGTCTTCTGGCAGCGCAACAGACCAGTGACAGTCAGGAATGGTACCAGGGGACGGCAGATGCTGTCCGTAAGAACCTGGCATTTCTGCGAAGTGCCGGTGAGCATATAATTATTCTCTCCGGAGACCATCTTTACCGCATGGATTACAGGAAATTTTTCGAACATCACCTGAAGATGAAAGCGGATATTTCAATCTCCGTAAAGCCGATTTTTGAGTCGGAAACGGCCGGGTTCGGTATCCTCAAAACGGATCAGAAAGGGCTGATCACGGAATTCTATGAAAAACCGGAATCAAAAGAGGTGTTGGATCAGTTCCGTATTGCACCCGAACTGTTCGATAATTTTCATATTGAAGCGAAAAACCGCACCCATGTTGCTTCCATGGGTATTTATATTTTTAAAAAAGAGGTACTCTTCAAGTTACTGCAGGATAACAACAAGGAAGATTTCGGTAAGGAAATCATCCCTTCAAGTCTGAAAAATATGAAGGTTGCTTCTTATTTCTTCGACGGATACTGGGAGGATATCGGAACGATCAGGTCCTTCTTTGATGCCCATATGAATCTGACACAACCGGTCCCCATGTTCAATTTTTATGATGAAGAGTATCCCTTTTATACACGTCCGCGCTACCTGCCTTCATCGAAAGTCAATAATTGCCATATCAACCAGTCTATCATCGCGGAAGGGTCTATCCTGCTCGGATCGATTATCGAACAGGCTGTCATCGGAATCCGTGCCTTTGTGGATGAAGGCACCCTCATTCAGCGTTCCATTCTGATGGGAACAACCAAATACGAAACCATTGAAGATCGTCTGCTCAACCAGCAGCAGAATCGCCCCAACCTGGGGATCGGCAGAAATTGTATTATTAAAAACTGTATTATCGATCTGGACTGCAGTATCGGCAATAATGTGCAGCTTATCAATAAGGACAACCAATCGGAAGTAGTGGAGGAGCTGTATTCTATCCGGGACGGCATCATTATCATTCCCAAAGGGGTCACTATTCCGGATAATACAATAATTTAACCTGTCATGAATAAGAAATTCCTGTTCTTCAAGCTTTCGGATCATCTGGATGATGAGCTGGAGGTGTTGACGCTTTCACAGCTGGAATTAAGCGCCCTCATCGGGGATGTGAAACCGATAGATAATATCTTCCAGCTCATGCAGCAACCGGAAATAAAACGGGTTGTCGAAAAGGATGTTTCTCTGCAGAATGCCCTGACCGATGCCCTGGCCAATCATGGCAGACACGGTTATCTGTGGATCGGTACAGAATTGCCGGATGTCATGAAGGGGTTGCAGCGCCTGGCCTTTGTGAAAGAAGTTTATCTTTTTCAACAATTACTGGATCCCGAGCCGGAATTTCTCAGGAACGGAGAAGAAGGCATCCCGTCCGCCGTTTTTAACATTTATTTGTGGCGCGTTTACCGCATCTGGACCCGTCAATTCCTGATGGAACGCGCTGCATATATTCGGAGCAACGCGCCCAATGAAGTCGAAATCGATCGTTTTTTCAATGAGCTTACCAAGTCTGCACGATCTGCGGAGATTAACCGGAAACAGGACGACCTGCTTCATCATCCGCTGACTTCTTCCGCCATGTTCAGTCAGGATAACCGTCCGTATGCCAGGCACCATGATGCCAAGTGGATACGGGCCCTGATTAACTATACCGTCCCGCGCGATGAAAGAGAAATCTTTCTCCCTTTCTGCGGAAACGGGCGCTGGGTGATGGAAGCCCTGCTGGCAAACCAGCATGTTACCGGTGCTGATATCAATCCCCTGGTATTGCGTATTGCCGAGTCCAATGCGTATAATTTTTCCTGCAGCCTTCCTGAGCTGGCCCAGGCGATTTCCGATGTCATTTCCAGTGTGAAGATGATTATCAATGAAACGGAAACACCCCAGACCGACCTGTTCCTCTTCGGAACCGAGAGTAAGTTCATCCAGTTCTGGAAAACAGAGAAAGAACGCTTCAAAACCCTGCAGTATGCACTGCCCGATGAGCACATGATGAAATATGTTGCGGCCACACGATTTCTGATCGAATCGGAGGCGGTATCACGATCGGATGCGGTCAATACCTTTCTGATGACCGGGCTGATTAACCTGATGGTCACGACCCTGCGCAAAAAACGCGAAATCGCGTTTATCGATGAGTATCAGAAAAGACTGCGCCGGATTTACCTAAATTGCTACGCACTGCGTAAAATCAATATGTTTTACAACCTGCCTGCCGGAAAGGTCCGCATACAATTCGGCGACCTGAATACCATGCCCGATCGACAGGCGTCCCTGGTACTGGTCGATTTACCGGTACGCACCAGTAAAAGCGGATTTGAAAAAGACCGGATCCCGATCGAAATAATGAATCTGCACGGGGCCAGTAAAACCCTCGAGTCCAGGCTGTTTGGAAGCCGTACGGTCGATGAAACAGAAAAAAAGAAACGGGAAGATGAATGGGAAGAAAAACAGGGCATTTACCCCTTCCTGAATATGGAAGCTCTTAATTTTCTGCAGCGGCTCGTGATCGCGGACCGCGCGGAAGATGCCATCCGCTTTTTTATGCTCTGGTCGCAATACCATGCACTGTTGCACGCGGTAAATGAATTTCTGTCGGAAGGCGATAAAATGTGTATCGTGGCGGAGCATCCCGTTTATAAAAACGAGGAAACCTTCAGCGAGGTGCCGCTGGGTTCCATCCTTTCTGACATGACAGAAAACGATGAAAAACTGCAGTTCAGCAAACCCGATATGTATACACGCATGCATCATCATTCCACATTCGGCAACGAACAACGGATCAGTATCCTGATTATGGAAAAAAAGCAGTCCGGTTAAGACCGGTAAGCTTTGCCGGCCCTGAATGAATCCGAAAAGGGAATTCAGGTCTTGTTCAGTTCCTCGACCGCTTCATCTACCGTGTTGTTAATTTCCAGAACCCTGGTAAGCTGCGTCATCATGAATATACTGTGTACCTTCTGTGTCAGGCCGACAAGGCGCAGATGACCTTCCGCCTGTTTCAGGGCGGAAAGGCATTTCATGATCGCGCCGACACCCAGGCTGTTGATCCAGTTGAGATGCTGCATATCGATGACGATACGCTTGACACCATCGTTTATAAGACCCTGAATATCGCTGAATAATTTCGTCGAAGCCGGTGGCCCCATCAGGTTTCCCCGCAAACTGAGAACCGCGACTTTCTGATGTATGGATTCTTTGATTTTCATAAGTGCAATCCATCGGTTAACTGAGTCATTCGGATAAATCTGTAAGTTAAACAGGAAAAGGTACCGATTGCAAAGAAAACATCCTGCACGTGTAGCCTTCTATCTTATTCATTAAAGGTAATAACATTGTTTTCCGGGTATACATCAGGAATGCCTTCATTGCCCAGGGTGATCGATTCAATGCCGTCACGAAACGGGACCGTATGAATAAAGCGCCTGTTTCCATCCTTCCATACACCCGCCGTTTCGAGATGACGCTCGCTGGTGCCATCCGAGTAATGAATGACGAGGCATACGGCCGTTGGAATGTTGCCCGCTTTTTCCACCGTGATACGCAGTTCACCACCCACTTTCTCAGTTCCGGCAAGCGCCAGATCGGGGTAGCCGAATTCAAAAAACCATGGTTCCCAGAACCAGTTCAGCTCTTCTCCCGAAGCCTCGTTAAAGGTATAGAAAAAATCGTAGGGGACCGGATGTCTGCCGTTCCAGCGTTCAATATAAACCCGCATGGCCCGCCGGAATGTTTCGTCACCCAGATATGTGCGGAGCTCTTTATACGCCAGTGCCGGCCGCAGATAGGATGCGAGTCTGTAAGAGGAACCCCGGGCCTGTGTGGACTGGACCATCGGCGGTACCTCGGCTTCACTGCCCGCTCCCCGGGCAAGATACCTCCGGACCGTCCGGTAGATTGGGTTGCTCTTGTCCTCGGGAGCCAGCTCTGTTTGAAGATCAAATGGCAGCATGACAGCCCATCCCTCGTCCATCCAGGCATATTTACGTTCGTTTGTCCCCATAAAAAAGGGGAAATATGTATGCGCGATTTCATGAGAGGTTAAATAAACGGTGGAGGCATAGGAACCGGTTGAACCGTCGTTGACCATCATCGGGTATTCCATCCCGCCGCTTCCGTTGAAAACGGTCACGGCAGGGTAGGGGAACGGGTATCCGGGGATCTGTTCCGACAGAAAACGCACCGTAGCGGCGGCGATGTCGGCCACATCATAGAAATCGGATGACTCCGGACGGTATGCGGTATCGACAAAAACAGCGTCTTTCCGGCCATCGACTTTGACCCGGGAACCGTCCCACAGGTGGTGATCGCTGTAAGCGAAAGCGAAATCCGGAACATGATCCGCCTTGTAATGCCAGGTCAGCCATTTTTCGGGAAGGGTGGCCGTTTTCTGTTCATAATCCGCGCCTGTGATGATATGAACGACGGAATCCGATTCATTCGCAGCCCGGTAACGGCTCAGCACCGTTTTCGTCAGCACCTCCCCGGGGTTCTGCAGGATACCTGTCGCCCAAACCAGGTAATTTCCGGGCATCTGTATCCGGACTTCAAAATCGGAGATATCGTTATAGAATTCCTTTTCACCCTGGTAATTATATTCATCCCATCCGCTGATGTCATCATAAACGGCCATCTGCGGGTACCAGTAGCCGACAAAAGCCGAGCCATCGTCATAAACACCGGTACGTATTCGTGTAACACCGGGAATATAAAGCTCCCAGGATACAGAAAGCCGGGTATGCGTACCGGGTTCCAGGGGCTCATCGAGGTAAATGTGCATATTCGTACCCGAGCGTTTAACCGGTGAGCCGGCTGCATCCGGGTCCAGCTCCCGGCCTTCCAGAACAACCGACCGGATACGGACACCGTCATTGATCGCTTCCGGATTGATGGGGAAGTCACGGTTGCTGCCCGCCTTGAAAAAATCATGATACACACGCAGAACGAGCTTATGAAGGGTGTCGGGGCTCTCGTTGTAATAAACGATATCCTCACTTCCCTTTAAGAGGTTGGCGTGGGGGTAAACTTTTACGTTGATAGTATATTCCGAGCGGTTGGTCCAGTACGTTGGACCCGGTGCTCCGGTCCGGCTTCGTGTCCCGTTTTCGTAAGCTTTCCGGATCTCCAGCGGTGTGAAAAGATCACCGGAAAAAAGCGGAGAAATTGAAAATAAAATCAAAATAACACCTGGCATAAACCTTTTCATAACACATCCTGTAGATTATGGATTCGTTTGATTCAATGTCGCAGCACAGGAATGTACCTGTTTCTGTCTGGAATAAATAATTGATAAAAATCATATAAAAAGTAATATAAGGCAAAAATATTTTTCGTCATACCCGGGTTGTATTATACATTGCCTTATCCTTAGATTTGCCGGTGAGATAGATCAGGAGAGAGAAAACGAATGTTGTTTATTGTTACCGGCCTGCCGCGCAGCGGTACCTCCCTGATGATGCAGATGCTGCACCGGGGGGGATTTCCCGTGCTTACGGATCAACAGCGCAGGGCTGATATATCGAATCCGCGGGGATATTTTGAATACGAACCGGTTAAGAAGATCGCTGTGGAGCGGAAATGGCTCGCGCATGCCGGAGGAAAAGCGGTAAAGATTGTTGTGCCACTGATCCGCTATGTTCCCGGGCACTACGCATGCCGGATCGTCTTTATGGAGCGCCCGCTTGATGAGATCATGCGCTCTCAGGAAACCTTGCTGCAAAAGCAGGGAAAAGTGAGCGACAGGGAAGAAACAGCACGGCTGCGGAACCTGTTCGGGGATGAACTGCGAAAAAGTAAGTCGTTGATTGCTGAACGGTCACGCTGGCAGGTGTTGTCTATTTCCTATCCCGACGTTATGGAAGATCCGTCGCTGCAGGCAGAGAGGCTGAACCGGTTCCTGGGCGGGCGACTCTCCGAACGGGAGATGGTTTGGCAGGTGGATCCGGCCCTGTACCGTCAAAGGTCAGATGATTATAGCTTAAAAGCATAATGAAACAGATGAGGAGTACGTATGGAATACAAGCCATTTGCAAAATCGGACACCATGGTCTCGCGCCTCGGCTACGGAGCATGGGGAATCGGAAAGACCATGTGGATCGGCGCGGATGATAACGAATCGAAGAAGTCTCTGCATACTGCTATTGAGAAGGGTGTAAATGTTTTTGACTCGGCACTGGTCTACGGCATGGGACATAGTGAACGCCTGATTGCGGAAGTCGAACGGGAGGCGGGAAAACAGTTATTTATCACTTCCAAAATACCATCCAAGAAATTTGAATGGCCGGCAAAAGACACGTCAAGCCTGGCCGATTCTTTTCCCAAAGATCATATTATTCGTACGACGGAAAAAAGCCTGCGGACCATGAAACGGGATTATCTGGATCTGCAGCAATTTCATGTCTGGAGCGATACCTGGGCAGAGGAGGACGAATGGAAGGAAGCGATCAGGCAATTGAAGGAACAGGGAAAAGTGCGTTTTTTCGGTATTTCCATCAATGACCATGAGCCTGAGAACGGTATCGAAGCGGCGAAGAGCGGACTGATCGATTCTTTCCAGGTGATTTTCAATTTGTTCGACCAGTCTCCTGCCGATGTATTGCTGCCGTTTTGCCTGGAAAACAGGATCAGTGTCATTGCACGCGTTCCGTTCGATGAAGGCAGCCTTACCGGCAGCATCACACCGGATACGGCATTTCCGGGAGGGGACTTCCGGAATACTTATTTCGGCGGCAACCGCAAACAGCAGGTATGGGAACGGGTACAGAACATTCAGGAAGATGTTAAAGACGTAACGGATACCCTGGCGGAAGCGGCCCTGCGCTACACCATTAGTTTCGACGCGATGACGACGGTAATTCCGGGAATGCGCCGGGAAAAGAACCTGCTGGCAAATGTGGCAAGCGTCGAAAAAGGCCCCCTGCCGGCAGATCTTCTGGAAAAACTGAAAGCGCACCGCTGGGAACGGAATTTTTATCAGAGGCCGTGATAGAACTCAGAATTCAGAGCTCTGTTACCTGAAATCTGAGTTCTTCAGGATCGCATCCGCAGCTCTTTATACAGCGTTTCATGATCCAGCAAGGGGAGGTAGGGTTCATAATCCAGGTCGGAATGCAGGACATAGTAGGTCAGCAGGCGTTTTATGGCCTCAGCCAGCTCTTCCGGTTTCCATGGTTTTTCGATGTAGTGGTCGATTTCGGCCCGGTTGATAGCCTCGATGGTATCTTTATGGGTGGCCAGACCGGTCAGGAGAATCTTGCGGGTCCGTGCGAACCGGTCGTCGCGGTTTACACGGGCCAGAAAATCGATTCCGTTTTCACCGGGCATAATGTGGTCACAGATGAGAAGCGGAATGGGCGCGCCTTCTGCGTCGAGCTCTTCCAGAATCTCATCGGCTTCCGCAGCCGTCTCACAGAAGGTAATTTCGGCAACACTGCGAAAGGCTTCCAGATCTTTTTTTAGGGTGGCCAGCACTTCGCGCTGGTCGTCCACGCAGATGATATTCAATTTATCCACGATCTCCTCCGTACGGTAGGGTAATGTTAAACCGGGTACCTCCCGGGGAACTTTCCACATCGATGGTACCCTTGTACTGTGCAATGATACGCTTCACCGTGGGAAGTCCGAGGCCAAGCCCGAAGGACAGCCCGCTTACTTTTGTAGTGACATTTGGCTGAAATACTTTTTCGATCAGCGCTTCCGGGATCCCGCTTCCGTTATCGCTGATCTGTATGAGAATATCCGCCGGACCGGCTTGGGTCGTGATACCGATTATGCCTTCTTCCGGATTAACCGCTTCACAGGCATTATTGAGCAGGTTTGTCCAAACCTGCACCAGTTCGCCCATATTGGCCCGGACAGGAGGCAACGGATGCAGGTCCAGGTTGACGGTCAGGGTTTTTAGTTTATGTCGCAACAGGGTGAGGGCATTTTCGATACTTTCATTGATGTCAATGGCATCATCCTTCACGGAACCGCGCGCGCCGAACAGTTTTACCGACTGTACCACGTGAGCGGATTGTTCTGCAGCCACCATCATGTCCCGGAAGGTCGCTCCCATTTCCCATATACGATAAATGCGCTCCGCATCGCCGTCCGGATCCGTGGAGAGCGTCCGCAGCTGCGTATCACTGAGTCCTGTCTGGGCCAGCATTTCGGCCGACGCATCGCTGAGCCGGAAGGTGGCCTTCAATTCCTTCTTCCGCCTGCGCACGTCCCGGCTGGATAAAAAGCGCCCGTTAAGCAGCCCGGCCTCGAACATGCTTGCTGACAGGTTGTCCTGCCATTGTTCACTGACCATCTCCGCCAGCCAGTTGGTATTGCGTGACAGAACCGAGATGGCGTTATTCAGTTCGTGGGCGATGCCGGCAGCCATCTGACCAAGAGAAGTGAATTTTTCGCTCTCGATAATCAGGTTCAATGCCTTGTGTTTTTCTTCGGTCAGCTCCTGGACCCGTTTCTGTCGGTTCATCAGGTCGGTAACGACGAGCGGCATAAACTGCTCTTCGAGGCTTTTCAATACGGAATGCGGCACAGGGGGTTGCGCGCGTTCAATATAGGCCATTTTACAGGGTGATATCGCTTCGATGGTCAGTATGCTTTTGAAGGTTTTTGAAAAAAAACTGTAGACCCCGAGGAAGGTATTCTTTCCGGCTGTGAATATTTCTTCCCTTTCCCTTTCAGGCGTTTTTACATAACCCACCGTATCCCCTTCACAAATCAGGTAAAGGCGGTCGTTGTAACTGCCTTCATGCATGAGGATTTCGCCGGGCTGCAGACTTACCAGGCGCTCGGGTGCGGAAAAATATTGCTGTACAAGCCACTCAAAGTGGGCCGATTGTTCCATGGATTTCAGATGACTCCTGTACGGTGTAAAACAAACAGCATCAGGTATACCAGTAACATACCTGTAATGCCCATGATCACACCTGTCCGGGCCATTTCAGGCGTTTTGACTTTTCCGGAAGCGTAGGCCATGGCATTAGGCGGTGTGCTGATGGGCAGCGACATGGCAATGGAGGCGGCAAACGTGACGCCCAGAATCATCCCCTTACTGCCACCGTATCCGCTGAGGGAAGAAATGTTCGTACCAATGGCCGCCGCGATGGGTAAAAGCAGGTTTGCCGTCGCCGTATGGGACATGAAGTTTGCCATCAGCAGGGTTAATACCGTGGCCATCAGGATAATGACTAATGGCGGAAAAGAACCGAATGGGATGCTGTCCACCAGGTTCCTGGTCAGGCCGCTCTCTTCCAGTCCCAGCCCGAGGGCGATGCCACCGGAAATCAGCCAGAGTACATCCCAACTGATCCGCTTCAGGTCTTCCCGGGTAATAATCTGTGTAACAAGGAAAACGCAAACCGGTATCATGGCCACGATATACGCATTCATGCCGTGCACATCGGTTAAAAGCCACAACAGTATCGTCATCCCGAACGTAATATACACGATCCAGGCTTTGCGGGTTTTCATAAATTTATTCTTAATGTCCAGGGTGATATGCTTCGTAACCGGTTTGAACAGGAACAGGAGCAGGATCCACAAAAAAAGCAGAAGCACGATGACGTAGGGCAGGGCAAAGGCCATCCATTCCCCGAACGAAACAGCCAGATCCCCACTGAGATATTTCATGGCGACTGCGTTGGGCGGGGTTCCGATCGGCGTGCCGATTCCACCGACGTTTGCGGCGAAGGGAATACCCAGCACAAAGGCCGTCCGACCCGGATCATGATCCGGGAAAACCAGCAGAACAGGGGTCAGAATGGCCAGCATCATTGCCGTTGTCGCCGTGTTGCTCATAAACATGGAAAAGACGGCTGTAACGACCATCAGACCTAACAGTACGGCACGGGGATCCGAGCCGAACGGTTTAAGCAATACCCTGGCCAGGTTGATATCCAGACGGTATTTTGTGGCGGCAAGAGCCAGAAAAAAGCCGCCCAGGAAGAGAATGATGATCGGTGAAGCCAGCGTGGCGATGATCGCTTTATAATTGAGCAGTATGCCGAAGTCGACGGAGGCCGGGGATTCACGAAAAAAAACCAGACTGTGGTCCGATGTCATCAGCAGTTCCAGTGTAATGATCAGTATGGAGGTGGCATAAATGGGAACAGGCTCCAGGATCCAGAAAAAAGTTGCCATAAGGAATATGGCGACAATCCTGTGTTGAATGACGGTCAGCCCGTCGATCGGTATGTATTCACGCGGGATCATAAGAACCAGCAGAGGGATGATAATACCGATCCATAATTTTACGGAACGCATAACGAACCTTTCGTCATAGTTGATTATATTGGGAGTAAGAGTGAATGGTAAAAAATACAAAATAAAAAATACAAAATAAAAAATATAAAAAGAGCAGAAAAAGTCGATACCTATTACCCGGCGCTGGAGACTGATCGGAACCGTGGCTGAAAGCATCAGGATACAGTTTTTTGAATATTTATTATGTTACAATTTCTTAACTTTGATTATTTATTTTGTTATATTATCAACTAAAACTTATAAGACATCATATTCGGGACACAATGGCGCTCGAGACCAGTGGCTGTTCTGAGGATAAGTTATAAAGGGAAAGGTAGTGCAATGTACAAAATAGCTGATGCCCGGTTTTTAGCAGAAAACGTGAAGCTGTTTGAAATCGAGGCACCACGGATTGCGAAAAAGAGACAGGCCGGCCAGTTTGTCATCATCCGCGTGGAAGAACATGGTGAACGCATACCGCTGACGATTGCGGATTCGGACCCGGCCAAAGGCACGATTACCATTATCGTACAGGGTGTCGGTAAAACGACCAGCCTGCTCAATTCCATGGAAAAAGATGATTATATAAAGGATGTGGTCGGGCCTCTCGGAACCCCGTCCCATATCGAAAAATTCGGTACCGTCGTCAGTATCGGTGGTGGCGTGGGTACGGCCATCGCTTATCCCACGGCCGTTGCATTGAAAGAGGCCGGAAACTATGTGATTACGATAAACGGGGCACGTTCAAGGGACCTGGTGATCCTGGAAGAGCAGATGAAAGCCGTCAGTGATGAAGCGTATGTTACGACGGACGACGGCAGCTATGGTTATCACGGATTCGTGACCGATAAACTGAAAGAACTGATCGAATCGGGTAAGAAGCTTGATTTTGTTCTGGCAATTGGTCCGATTCCCATGATGAAGGCCGTTGCGGAGGTAACCCGTCCTTTTGAAATTAAAACGGTCGTCAGCCTGAATCCGATCATGGTGGATGGTACGGGTATGTGCGGGGGCTGTCGTGTGATTGTAAACGGGGAATCAAAATTTGCCTGTGTGGATGGCCCCGAATTTGATGCCCACCTCGTTGACTTCAAAAATCTTACCGATCGTAACAGGATGTATGCGGAATTTGAAAAAAAATCCCTTGAAAAGTACGAGCATAATTGCAGGCTGGAAAAACAGCTTTAGAAGCTATTAAACAAATTAAACACATGGAAAATGCATCAAATTAGTAGGTGAGCTATGCAGCAATTAACCGTTAAAGAGCGTATGAAAATCCCCCGGCACCACATGATCGAACAGGAGCCGGATGTCCGGAATAAAAATTTTAGCGAGGTTAACCTGGGGTACACGGCAGAAATGGCAAAAGAAGAAGCCATGCGCTGTATCCAGTGCCCGCGTCCGACCTGTGTACAGGGCTGTCCGGTCAACATAAAAATAAAAGATTTTGTCATGCTGATAGCAGACGGGGATTTTATCGGCGCCGTTAAGAAGATAAAAGAGGATAACGCACTGCCGGCTATCTGCGGACGTGTCTGCCCGCAGGAAGAACAGTGCGAACAGGCCTGTGTACTGGGTAAAAAAGGTGACCCGGTCGCCATCGGTCATCTCGAACGGTTTGTCGCCGATTACGAGCGGGAGAGCGGGCAGGTGGAAATGCCGGAAGTGAAACCGCCCACGGGTAAGAAAATTGCCGTTGTCGGCAGCGGACCGGCCGGTCTGAGCTGTGCCAATGATCTCATCCAGATGGGGCATGAAGTCACAGTGTATGAAGCCTTGCACGAACTTGGCGGCGTGCTGGTGTACGGCATCCCCGAATTCCGTCTGCCCAAGGAAATCGTGCGCAAGGAGATCGACGGACTTAAAAAAATGGGTGTGGAATTTATCACCGATGCAGTGATCGGACGGTATATAACGGTTGATGAGCTGATGGAAGAAGAAGGGTTCGATGCCGTCTTCGTTGGCGTGGGAGCCGGCCTGCCCTGGTTTATGAACCTGGAGGGAGAAAACCTGAACGGGGTCTATTCGGCGAATGAGTTCCTGACCCGTGTCAACCTGATGAAGGCGTATCGCTTCCCTGAATTCGACTCGCCGATCCTGGATTGCAAGGATAAGAATGTCGCGGTTATGGGAGGGGGTAACACGGCCATGGACGCCGTCCGGACAGCCAAACGGCTTGGCGCAAAGAACGCTTATATCGTGTACCGCCGTTCGGATAAAGAAATGCCCGCCCGTAATGAAGAGATCCAGCATGCCAGGGAAGAAGGTATTGAATTTCTGATGCTGACAGCACCGGTCTCGTTTCATGGTAATGATCACGGCTGGCTTCAGAAAATGCGCTGCATCAAGATGGAGCTTGGTGAACCGGATGCCTCAGGACGCCGCCGTCCGGTGCCCATTGAAGGCTCGGAATATGATATTGATGTCGATCTTGCGGTGATTGCAATCGGGAACGGTTCCAATCCGCTCATTCAGCAGACTACGCCGGATATCGATGTGAGCAAGCGGGGAACAATCGTGGCCGATCCGGAAACGATGGAAACCTCAAAAAACGGTGTGTTTGCCGGCGGGGATATCGTGACGGGTGGCGCGACGGTCATTCTGGCCATGGGTGCCGGCCGGAAAGCCGCCCTGGCGATTAATAACTATGTGACAACCGGTGTGGCGGCCCATGAAACCGTTGATGCCGGTTAAAATTGGGTTGATACCAATCACGGTAGCGGCGCGGTTACCGCGCCGCTACATAAAAACCATATATACATCCATAATGCAACACGTGACAACATATAAACCATGTATACACCACATAAACACCATCCGTTACACCCCAATATCTGAACCCTGATTCCTGTTTCCTGATTCCTTTCTCCTTTTTTGTATCCCCCCGAATAAAATTGAATCAAAATACGTTAGGAATGGGCATAAGATGAAAAGATGCATGTATATTCCAATCCAATTGTATGGTGGAGGTCAAATTGAAAATCGGAATTCCAAAGGAAATCGCTGATGGAGAAACCCGTGTCGCTGTTATCCCGGGTATGGTCGGTGTCCTTACTAAAATGGGACATGACGTGCTGGTCCAGGCGGAAGCCGGACTGGCGGCATCGTTTCCTGATACGGCCTACACGGAGGCCGGTGCACGGATAATAACCGGTGCGCAAGGGTTGTACAAAGAGGCGGATGTCATATTGAAGGTTCAGCCGCCAATCGCAGAAAAAAAAGAACCTGAAATGCTGAAAGAAGGTTCACACCTTATCAGTTTTCTGGCACCGTTACAAAACAGGCAGATGGTCGAAACCCTGGTTTCCCGGAACATTACGGCCTTTTCCATGGAATTCGTTCCGCGTATCACCCGCGCGCAAAGTATGGACGCTCTCAGTTCCATGGCAACGATTGCCGGATATAAGGCCGTATTGCTCGGAGCGAATCACCTCGGAAAATTATTTCCCTTACTCATGACAGCAGCAGGGACCATTTCACCGGCAAACGTGCTTGTGCTCGGTGCCGGTGTGGCCGGTCTGCAGGCGATTGCAACCGCTAAGCGGCTGGGTGCCCGAGTGGAGGCTTTTGATCCGCGTCCCGCCGTAAAAGAACAGGTGGAAAGTCTCGGCGCCCGGTTTATCGAAATGGAAATGCCCGAGGACGTCGAAGCAGAAGGCGGATACGCGAAAGAGCTATCCGATGCATTTCTTAAAAAAGAGCAGGAAGCGATTGCTGCGCGGCTGGCTAAAACCGATGTGGTCATTACTACGGCACAGGTTTTTGGGAAGAAAGCGCCGATACTGATTACCGCTGAAATGACCGGTTTGATGAAAAAGGGCTCCGTTATCGTCGATCTCGCTGCCGGTCAGGGTGGTAACTGTGAACTTACAGAGCCAAATAAGGTGATTGATAAAGACGGTGTGATTATCCATGGCACGGTTAACTTACCTGCTGAACTGCCTGTACATGCAAGCCAGATGTACTCGAAGAATATCACCAACCTGTTCAGGCATCTTTATAAAGAAGAGTCGTTTGATTTTGAAGATGAAATTACGAAAGGCGCCTGTATTACCCATAAGGGCGCCATCGTGAATGAACGTATTTCGGATGCGTTTAAAAGCGGAGGAAATGAATAATGAATGAAATGATTATGGTATCCCTGTATATTTTTGTTCTGGCAATCTTTGTCGGTTTTGAAGTGATCACCAAAGTACCGCCGCTTCTGCACACACCCCTGATGTCCGGATCGAATGCCATTTCCGGCATTACCATCGTCGGGGCCCTGCTGAGTGCCGGTGCCGGACATGGAGAACTCGGTAAAATTCTTGGAATGCTTGCCGTGATCAGTGCGACCATTAACGTGGTCGGTGGATTCATGGTTACAGACCGTATGCTGGAAATGTTCAAGCGTGACAAGAAGACCGAAGGGAGCGGGAAATGATTACCATAACGCATATCGCCTACCTGATCTCAGCCTCCCTTTTTATAATGGGACTCAAAAAGCTGAGCTCACCGAAAACGGCGCGCCGCGGAAATCTGCTTGCCATGCTCGCGATGCTGCTGGCCATTGTCGTTACGTTACTCGATCAGCAGATCCTCGACTTTACCTACATCATTGCCGGTGTCATCATCGGCGCCGCTATCGGAGCGTTCGCGGCAAAGAAAGTGGAAATGACCGCCATGCCGCAGATGGTCGCTCTCTTTAACGGTTTCGGCGGACTGGCGTCTGCGCTGGTGGCCTTTGCTGAGTACAGTCATAGCGGGGGCACGGGCCTGTCCGTCAATGTTGTCATTACGATGATCCTCAGCCTTATGATCGGTACCGTGACGTTTACGGGCAGCCTGATAGCTTTCCTGAAACTTCAGGGTATCATGCGCGGTGCGCCCATTGTATACTCATTGCAACATATTGTCAACGCGCTCGTTGTCTTTACGATCATTGCCCTGAGTGTGATGGTTGTGCTCGAACCCTCCTCTCAGAACCTGATACTGGTGATTATCGGTCTTTCCGCCCTGCTCGGAATCCTGTCCGTTATCCCGATCGGGGGAGCGGATATGCCGGTTGTGATTTCTCTGCTCAACTCCTATTCCGGTCTGGCAGCGGCGGCAACCGGATTTGTGCTTTCCAATAATGTACTGATTATCAGCGGCGCCCTTGTCGGTGCTTCCGGCCTCATCCTTACGAATATTATGTGTAAAGCCATGAACCGTTCCCTGGCTAATGTATTGTTCGCTGCGGTGGGCAGTGATGGCGGAAGCAAATCCGGCGGAACGAAGGAAGAGCGTCAGGTAACGGAATATTCGGCAGAAGATGCAGCCATGGTAATGGAAAGCGCACGGTCCGTGATTATTGTACCGGGCTATGGACTGGCGGTGGCGCAGGCCCAGCACGTCCTTCAGGAACTGGCCACGCTGCTGATGGAAAGGGGTGTTAACGTACGCTACGCCATTCACCCGGTGGCCGGACGCATGCCGGGCCACATGAACGTTCTGCTGGCAGAAGCCAGTGTGCCGTATGATTTGCTTCTGGAAATGGATGAGATTAACGATGATTTTCAGAATACGGACCTGGTCCTGGTGATCGGTGCAAATGACGTGATCAATCCGGCGGCACGTTATAAAAAGGAAAGTCCCCTGTACGGTATGCCGATTCTGAATGTGGATAAGGCAGGAAGCGTGATGATCATAAAACGAAGCCTTGCTGCCGGTTTTGCCGGGGAGGGTAATGAACTGTTCTATGATAATAAAACGATGATGCTGTTTGGCGATGCCAAGAAGATGGTGACGGAGTTGGTAAGGGAAGTGAAAGAATTATAAGAAAAAAGAAAAAAGAAAAAAGAAAAAGTAATAGCACGGGTAGAGGCGCGGTTCCCGCGCCTTTTATAATTAATAGTTCACATTATTTTGTTGTTGAAATTTCAGATTGTAACGATGATGCGTGAGTGAACAGTAATGCCATATAAAAATATTAATCCAAAAGAGGCAAAAAAAGAACTGGACCGGAATACCGTGTTTATCGATATCCGGGAGGACTGGGAACGGGAGCTTGGATATATTCCGCGTTCGAAATGGATACCACTCGCTCAGCTTAATGAACGGCACGGTGAGCTGGCAGGGGAGAAAGCCGTCATTTATTGTGAACACGGCATCCGGAGTTCGCATGTGCTTTCCATTCTTTTTGATATGGGATACAGCAATCTGATTAACCTGGAGGGTGGGTTTGACGCCTGGAAGCAACAGGGATTCCCCGATGGACGAAAGGATGGTGGAAATGGGCGGTGAAATACCCTAAATTGAGGTATGATGTCAAGACAATTCTCAAATTCCTTTTATATGAGCATCCTGCTCCTGCTGTCATTGTCGGCAAGTCTGCTGATTCATATTCTTATCATGATGCGCTATTACCGTCCGGGCTTTATAATGGTTTCACTGCTGACGGCGGGAATGTTTCTGGCCTGGTTCCATACCAGCAACCGCATTAAATTGCTTGCGGACCATTTCCCGGCTGATAATCCATGGAAACGGTTCGTCAGCAGCAGCCCTGATTTACTGAAATTCATTGTGAGCTTTATCATCCTATATGCCCTGATCAATCTGATCATAAGCATGCGCGCGGCGAGCGGTACGGGCTTATTCAATACGGATATCCCTTATTATAAACTCCGGGGCCTTTCCGGTTTCTGGATGGCCTTTTTTGCACTGGCTTCCCTGGTACAACTGACCGTGAACCGCCAGATCATGCTTCAGAACCCCGACGAAAATGAACGGGATAACCGATGATTCATGTTCCGTCCAAGCAACCGGACCTGAAACTTTCTGTTTTTGCCATTATGTCACGGATGGCGCGTGAATATGATGCCATCAATCTTTCCCAGGGATTCCCCGACTTCGATGTGCCGGACACGCTTGTAGAGCTGGTACACCACTTCATGAAAGAAGGGTATAATCAGTATGCACCCATGCCCGGCGTGGAACCGCTGCGGGAAGCGATTTCCGAAAAAATCGCGGGTTTGTATGATCATGTTTATGGCCCGGAAGAAGAGGTAACGGTTACGGCGGGTGCAACCGAAGCACTCTTCTCCGCTATCACGGCCGTGGTTCATCCCGGTGATGAAGTCATTATTTTTGAACCCTGGTATGATGCCTATGTGCCGGTGGTTGAATATAACCGGGGTGTTCCCCGCTTTGTTCAGCTGGTTCATCCGGACTATCATATCGACTGGGAAATGGTGCAGGATGCGGTTACGCCGAAAACGAAAGCGATTATCCTCAATTCACCGCATAATCCCACCGGGGCCGTGCTTTCCCGAAATGACCTCACGCATCTCGCCGCTATCGTCAGAGACACGGATATCGTTTTGATCAGTGATGAGGTCTATGAGCATATTGTATTCGACGGGCTTCGCCATTTCAGTTTGTCATCATTGCCGGAACTGGCTGCCCGGAGCTTCGTGATCAGCTCCTTCGGGAAAACCTATCACGCTACCGGCTGGAAAGTGGGCTACTGCATGGCTCCTTCCGGATTGATGAAAGAGTTTCGAAAGGTGCATCAGTTTATCACCTATGCCGTCAATACACCGGTGCAATATGCCTATGCCCGTTTTATGCGGGAAAAAGACGTTTTTCTGGAACTGGCTGCATTCTATGAACAGAAACGTGATTTCTTCCGTGACCGTTTAAAAGCATCACGTTTCCGGTTGTTACCCTGTTCGGGCACCTATTTCCAGTTGGCGGATTATTCGGAAATCTCTGACCAGGATGATATGGCCTTCATTAAACGTCTTGCGGCGGAAATAAAAGTGGCTGCCATCCCGACCTCCCCGTTTTACCGGAAAAATCCCGACCGCCGGGTGATCCGTTTTTGTTTTGCAAAGAAAGAAGAAACTATCGAAAAAGCAGCGGAGCGTTTATGCCGGATATAAGTGTAACTCTCATTCAGACAGAACTGCTGTGGGAAGATGTCAGTGCCAACCTGAAAAAGTTTGATGCACTGCTGGACAGGGTTCCCGAAACAACAGACCTCATTGTTCTGCCTGAAATGTTCAATACGGGATTCAGCATGTCTGCCGATTCTCTGGCCGAACAGGAAGACGGACCGACGGTTAACTGGATGAAAAATCAATCCGCCCGACGGAATGCCGCTATCACAGGAAGTGTGATTATTGAAGATGGCGCCCGTTATTATAACCGTCTGCTCTGGGTGGAGCCCGATGGAATGGGGGAGCATTACGACAAGCGCCACCTGTTCCGTATGGCGGATGAACACCTGCGTTACAGTCCCGGAAACCGATGTATTACACCAGAGCTGAAAGACTGGAATATCCGACCATTCATCTGCTATGACCTGCGTTTTCCTGCCTGGTCCAGGAATCTTTACAACGTATATGACCTGGCCATCTATATTGCCAACTGGCCGGAAAGACGCGCCGATCACTGGCGTACACTGCTCAAAGCCAGGGCTATCGAAAACCAGGCTTATGTGGTTGGCGTTAACCGGATCGGTAAGGACGGGAATGGTATCGTTTACAGCGGTGACAGCTCCGTTTTCGATCCGCTGGGAAATGAACTGGCATATCTTGAAAACCATGAATCGGTGACAACCGTTGTCCTGGATTATAAAAAACTGACCACGTACAGAGAAAAATTTCCGGTCTGGCAGGATAGCGATGAATTTATTATAAAAAATTTCTGATCCTGCATGCTTGTCAGATTAACACGATTGCCCGTGATCATTCTGTTGTTCCTTTCGCATTTTTCACTGCTGCATGCCCAGCCGTTACCTTTATTTAACGAAGGCCGGGAGCAACTGGAAACCATACTGCAGCGGTTTGATCCGCCGCCCGGTTACAGCCGGGTGCCTCTTAAACACCGTTCCTTCGGCACCTGGTTAAGGAACATGCCTGTTCTGCCTGACAGCTCTCCGGTTCTGGATTTTCGCGGGAGAATCCGTGTGGCAGCGGATGATTCCTCTCTTGCCGCCGTTGTTGCCGTCCGTATCCGGAGCCGCGGGCTCGATCAGTGCATGGATATTCTGATGCGGTTATACACCGGTTTTTTATATGAGCGGAATGAAGAAAACGCCATTGTCTGGCCCCTGCCGGACGGCCTTCCGTTTTCATGGACAAAATGGAAAGAAGGCTACAGGCCCCGTATTGCCGGCAGCCGTTTTTACCTCGATAAAACAGCCGGAGGGCATTCCCGTTCACGCCACTTCGAACGCTATCTGAGAACCATTTTCGATTACACGGGCACACAGGCATTCTATCATTATTACAGGGATATCCCTGCCGATTCTGTCCGTCCGGGTGATTTTTTTGTTAAAAAGGGCCGGAACGGTCACGCCGTCCTTGTGGTCGACATGGTTGAAAACGGCCGGGGACGGCAACGGGCGCTGATCGGGCAGGGTGATACGCCGGCCTGTCAGTTTTATATTCTCAATGGCACCGACGGAAATCCCTGGATCGATCTGACGGACAGGGAAAGCCCGTTAGCTCTTCCCATACGGAAAAAGATGGGCTGGGACGGCCTGCGTCGCTTTTAAAAGGGCAGGAGGTGTTTGCATTTCAGGCGAATTAAGGCTAAATTAAAGGCTTGGATTTTGAAAATGATAGGAGGAAAACAAACGGATGATCAGCACGGAAATTAAAGCGCTGTCAAGCTGTCGTAAAGAACTGAATATTGTAATGGAAAAAGAAGCGCTCGAGCCGATCCGGGAAAGAGAAAGCCGCAAGGTTCAGAAAGAAGTCCAGTTCCCGGGATTCAGAAGAGGTAAAGCCCCGCTCGATCTCGTCCGGCGTAATTATGCCCAGGCCATTGAGGCCTATACGCTGGAAGCCGCTATCGACCAGGCCCTGGTCCGGAGCACGCAGGAAAATAATATCGCTGTGGTCGGTATGCCGGAAGCTAAAAAGGTCGACTTCAACGAAGAGGGCAACCTGGCTATTATCATTGAACTGGATACCTATCCGGAAATTGAACTCAAAAAATACAAGGATCTTGAGTTTACAAAAGATAAATATGTTATTGCTGATTCCTTCGTGGATCAGACCATTGAACGGCTGCTACGCGAGAAAGCGACCAGGTCGGAGGTCGAAGATCCGATTGAAGACGGGCACAACGTCATTCTTGATATGCAGGAGCTGGATCCCAGCGGCATACCAATCGTTGGCAAAAAATATGCGGATATTACGGTCCGGATCGGTGAAGGACGTTTCGACCCGGAACTGGAAAATCAGCTGGTCGGTATGAAAGTGAATGAGACCAAAACGGTTACGAAAGATTACCCGGAAGATTTTCCGCAAAAGGAATTTGCCGGCAAGAAGGAATCCTACAGCATTACGATAAAAAAGGTCGAAAAAGAAGCGTTGCCGGAACTGACCGAAGAATTCCTGCAGGAACTGAATCCGGAGTTGAAAACAGAAGAGGACCTGAAGAAATTTACCCGGGAACGGCTGGAGGCCGATTACATGCGGGAAGCCGAAAACCGGTTTGTCCAGGATCTGACGCAGAAAATGCTCGAAGAAAATGCGTTTGAAGTGCCACAGGCCCTCGTCGATAATTATCTCGATCATATTGTTGAAAACACAAAGAAGCAGAATCCAAAACTGAAAGACGAGGAAATTCGGCAGCATTACCAGTATGATGCCGAGTTTCAGATTAAATGGCATTACTTTAAGGATAAACTGGCGGAAACGGAAAAAATTGAAGTCGGGGAAGAGGATATCGACACGTTCCTCGACACCCTGCAGAATGATGAAGTCCGGAAATTGTACAAAGAGAACGAGCATTTGCTGAATAATGCCAGGGAAGATATTTTAGATCGAAAAATAATTGATTTTTTGACAGCAAATTCCAAAGTTAAAGATAACGAAATCAAACTGGATTAGGAAAATTGATTTCAATGGCTGAATTATAAATAAGGAAGGTAGATATATGGCGCTTATTCCAATGGTGATCGAGCAAACAGGGCGTGGTGAACGTGCCTATGATATATATTCGCGCCTGCTCAAGGAACGGATTATTTTCCTCGGAACACCGATCGATGACAATATTGCCAGTCTGATCATTTCCCAGATGTTGTTTCTGGAAGCCGAAGATCCGGATAAGGATATTTTTCTGTATATAAATTCTCCCGGTGGTATTGTTTCGGCCGGTCTGGGCATATATGACACGATTCAATATATTAAACCGGATGTCGTAACGACCTGTATGGGCCAGGCAGCCAGTATGGGTGCCCTGTTGCTTGCATCAGGTACCAAAGGTAAACGTTATGCCCTGCCCCATGCCCGTATCATGATCCATCAGCCCCTGGGTGGGGCGGAAGGCCAGGCTTCGGATATTCAGATTGCCGCAAATGAAATTTTGCGGGTCCGGGAAGTACTTAATGATATTTTAGCTAAGTCGACGGGTAAATCGACCGATCAGATTCAAAAGGATACGGATCGCAATTATTTCATGTCTACTAAAGAAGCCCTGGATTATGGTATTATCGATAAAATACTGGAACCGCGAACCGGGGCAGACGAAAAAGGAAAGAAGTAAATGAGCAGAAGAAATTTTCGCAGCACTGCCTACCGGTGTTCGTTCTGCGGCCGTTCCGCAGATGAAGTGGAAAGCCTGATTTCAGGCCCGGATGTACATATCTGTAATGACTGTGTCTCCAGTGCCTCTGAAATCATTACCCGGCATAAAAAACAGGTTCATCTGTCGGAAGAACGACACATTGTACCGCCCACTGATATCAAGGCAGAACTTGATAAATACGTGATCGGGCAGGAAAAGGCCAAACGGTATCTGTCGGTGGCTGTTTATAATCACTACAAACGCATCAACGCGGTGCAATCCGTCGATGAGGTGGAAATTGAAAAAAGTAATATCCTGCTCATCGGACCTACGGGAACGGGTAAGACGCTCATGGCCCAGACCCTGGCGCGCATCCTCAAAGTCCCTTTCTCTATAGCTGATGCCACCGTGCTCACCGAAGCCGGTTATGTCGGGGAAGACGTGGAAAACATCCTCGTCCGCCTCTACCAGGCCGCGAATTTCAATCTGGAACAGACCCAGCGCGGTATTATTTATATCGATGAAATCGATAAAATTGCCCGTAAAGACGGTAATCCTTCTATTACGCGGGATGTTTCCGGTGAGGGCGTTCAGCAGGCCGTTCTGAAAATGCTCGAAGGTACCGTATCCAGTATTCCACCCAAAGGCGGACGAAAACATCCGGAACAGAATCTGATTAACATCAATACGAAAAATGTACTGTTCATCTGCGGCGGCGCGTTTGAAGGGCTTGAAGAAATCATCAGGAAACGCGTCGGGCAGAAGAATATCGGGTTTGAAAAACATATCACAGGTATTTCCAGTCTCTCTAAATCCGATTTGTACGCCCAGGTCGAGGCTGAAGATCTGCTGCAGTACGGGTTGATCCCTGAACTGATAGGTCGTTTGCCGGTTCTCGGTACCCTGAGCGAGCTGGATGAGGAAGCGCTGCTGACCATTCTGACCGAGCCAAAAAACGCGATGGTGAAACAGTACGAACGCCTTTTCGAAATGGAAGGGGTGGAGCTGAAATTTACGGATAAGGCCCTGAAGATGATCGTCCAGAAGGCGATGAAACGAAGAACGGGTGCACGGTCACTGCGGGCAATCATGGAAGAGACCATGCTGGATATCATGTTCACCGTTCCGACAATGCCTAATCTCACTTCCATAACCATCACACCGGAAGTGGTTCTTGGAAAAAATGAACCCAAGTATGAATTTTCCTCATCAAAACGAAGCGCCTGATAGAACTGAAGATCTGTACAGCGGGGCCCATCCCCGCTTTTTTTATGCCTGAGGAACCCAATGCAAGAACTTGATTTACTCGAAAAAACAAAATATACCGTGCTGCCCCTGAAGGACCTGGTGATCTTTCCGCATATGGTCGTCCCGCTGATCGTAGGACGCCAGCCATCGATCGAAGCCGTTGAACTGGCCATGGTGGATGATAAAATACTGTTCCTGGTGGCCCAGAAAGACTCTCTGCGGGAAGATATCAGTCCGCGCGACCTCTACCGTGTCGGTGTCGTCGGCCGGATCCTGCAACTTGTTAAATTGCCAAACGGCCTTGAAAAAATACTCGTGGAGGGATTGATCAGGGGTAAAGTCAGACGCTATACGAAAAGCAGCGGAATGATTGAAGCACGTATCGAATTCCCGGTTGAAGAAATTGAGTTGACCGATAAACTGGAAGCCAAAAAACGTCAGCTGGTCACCCTTTTTAAGAAATATATAAAAATGAATGAGGAAATCCCGGAGGAGATCCTTTTCTCGTTCAACCAGCTGGAGGACCTGGAAAAACTGTCCGATTTTGTGGCTACCTACCTCGATGTGAAGATTGACAATAAACAGAAGTTTCTGGAAAAATGGAAAGTGGAAGAGCGGGTGGATTACCTGCTGAGCGTGTTACGCAAGGAAAATCACGTTCTTACCATCAAATCCGACCTGGATGTAAAGGTGCGGGACCAGATGCTCAAGTCGCAGCGTCATTTTTATCTTCAGGAGCAGCTGCGTGTGATCCGTGAGGAACTCGGCGAGGAAGATGAGTTGTCCGGTGAGATGACCATGATCAGGGAGCGGATAATGGATGCCGGGATGCCGGAAGACGTTACCGAAAAAGCCCTCGAAGAATTGCAGCGCCTGGCCAAGATCCCGCCGCTGTCGCCCGAATTTAATGTGATTCGCACCTATCTGGACTGGCTGGTGGCGGTGCCCTGGAGCAAGGCTACGACGGACGAGCTGATTATAAAAAAGGTACACAAAATCCTGGATGAAGATCATTACGGCCTGAACAAGCCGAAGAAACGCATACTGGAGTTTATTGCCGTTCTTAAACGGGTTGAAACCATGCAGGGGGCCATTCTCTGCATCGTCGGACCTCCCGGGGTGGGTAAAACGTCGCTGGGCCGGTCCATTGCCCGGGCAATGAGCCGCAAATTTGTACGCATCTCACTCGGCGGTATCCATGATGAAGCCGAAATACGGGGACACCGCCGGACGTATATCGGTGCACTGCCCGGTAAGATCATTCAGGGAATGAAAAAAGCCGGTACGCGTAACCCGGTGTTCCTGCTGGACGAGATCGACAAAGTCGGATCCGACTATCGCGGTGATCCGTCGTCCGCCCTTCTGGAAGTCCTCGATCCCGAGCAGAATAAAAGTTTCATGGATCACTACCTTGAAGTGGAATATGACCTTTCCCATGTCATGTTCATTGTCACAGCCAATAATCCTGACGATATCCCCGAGCCGCTGCGTGACCGTATGGAACTGATCGAAATACCGGGATATCACGACTATGAAAAACTGCAGATTGCCAAACGGCACCTCATTCCGAAGCAGCTGGAACGGAACGGATTGGTAGAAGAAGAGCTGATATTCCGGGATGATGCGCTTACGGACATGATTATGAATTATACCCTGGAAGCCGGTGTGCGTAACCTGGAACGGGAAATCAGCCGCGTTTGCCGGCGTTCGGTCGTACAGTTGACGCAGAACCGGAAAAATAAATCCATTGAAGTAAAAAAGCAGAACCTGAAAAAGATCCTGGGTGAGCCGAAATACCTCATCAATCCGCTGAAGAGTGAAAAAGAGATCGGTGTGGCTACCGGACTGGCCTGGACGCCCTACGGAGGCGATATTCTGCGCATCGAAATCAACCTGATGCCGGGGAAGGATAAGGTGACCATGACCGGTAAGCTTGGTGACGTCATGCAGGAATCGGTTTCCATTGCCCTCAGTTTTCTGCGCTCTCGCAGTGCGAAATACAAGATCAACCAGGATTTTATCAATAAATATGACATCCATGTCCATCTTCCCGAGGGGGCGGTTCCCAAAGACGGCCCATCGGCTGGCATTACGCTGACAACCGCTCTGCTTTCCGCGCTGAGAAAGGAGCCCTTTCCGCCTGATCTGGCCATGACCGGTGAGATCACCCTGCGTGGTAAAATTCTGGAAATCGGCGGGTTGAACGAAAAACTTCTGGCGGCCAAACGGATGGGCATCCGGAGTGTCATCCTGCCCGAGGAAAACAGACGTGATATTAATGAAATCGACAAAGAAGTCAGCGAGGGCCTCGAGCTGATTTTTGTAAAAAATTATGACGAGGTATATAAGCTGCTTTTCGGGAAAAAGGCTAAATAAGAAAAGCCCGGGCGTGCTGCACGACCGGGCTTTAAAATGTAAAAGCGTGTGCGGTTCAGGCCAGACGGTTGTAGTACCGCATCAGCCTGGATTTCTGGTTGGAAGCGTTGTTTTTATGAAAAATATTTTTCGCTGCCATTTTATCAATCAGCGAAATCGCTCTGTTCAGCGGCTCGGTTGCACCTTTCTGGTCGGTGGCTTCATGTAATGATTTAACAGCCAGACGCAGGCGTTTTTTATAACCGCGGTTAAACAGCTTGGCCGATTCGGATGTTCTGATGCGTTTAATTGCAGACTTATGATGCGCCATTTCGGTATCCTACTCCTCAATTTTTTTGAATCATAAAGTCTTTAAATATAAATATTTTTTTTTGCCTTGTCAAACGATAAGTATATATTTTAAAAAATACCGGTTTCTTCAGTCAGAGTATTTGTTATTAGCTTTACAGTAACGCCGTATCTCTTTGAAAAAGCCGAATTTTTAAGGGTTTTTCTTTTTTTCCAGCTTATTTCATAGGCGGATATCAGGTCATCCTGTTTTATAATCAGGTCCACTTCACTATCGGACCGCGATCTCCAGAAATAGAGATTTTGCCTGAAGCTGTTCAGTGCATTTCGTTTTGCGATTTCAGCGATCACCCAGTTTTCAAATAGAGGTCCAATATCGGTACGCATTTCAGTGAAATTAAAATCATTGAGCAGGGCATTTCTTATACCCGTATCCCAGAAATAAATTTTCTGATTTTTCGTGATTTCTTTTCTCGGGTTTGTGCTGAAGGCCGGAAGCCGGAACAGAACAAAAGACTGTTCCAGCAGATGGATATACTTATCGACGGTGACGCGCGATACATTGAGCGAGGTGGCCAGTTCGTTTACGGATACTTCTGACCCGATCTGAAGTGCCAACAGCATCAGCAGTTTTTTAATCACGTCCGGCGTTTTTATCAGTCCGAGCTGCAGAATGTCTTTAAAGAGATAATCATTCATTAAATTGATCAGCAGGGTATCTTTTTGAGCAGAAGTCACGACCTCGGGATAACTTCCGTAAATGAGGGATTGCAGTAATAATGCCCTGATTTGCTGAGAGAAGTGTTCTCGCAGGAATGTTGAGCCGTGATTCTGCGGAAACCATTCTCGGGAATGTAATATTTCCCTGAATAGCAGCGGTGTAAGGGTAATTTTGATATTTCTTCCTGTCAGGCTTTCGACCATGGTGTTGCGGATATGGAGGCTTGAAGAGCCTGTCAGTATAAGCTTAAAATTCACTTGGGCATCATACCAGCCTTTTACGATCCGTGTTGCTTCCGGCATCCGTTGTACTTCATCGACGATGAGAATATCCATTCCGCCAAAATACTGTTTTAACTCCGAAGGAGGAAGTTGCGATGCCGCAAGGAACCGCTGCTTGTCTATTTCAATATCAAAGTTTAAAAAAACGCAGCGTCGCGGATCGAGTGTCTGCTTTAACAATGTTGTTTTGCCAACCTGCCGGCCCCCCAGCAGGAGTGTAATTTTTCCGGCCGCGAGAATATCTTGCAGTTTTTTTGATGCTGTTCGTGTGATGTAAACCAAAAAATAATCTTTCTAAAAATGATAGTATGCAAAATCAACTATTATATTGTATAGTATGATATACAATATAATATTATAAATTTTAAAGTCAAGTATAAACTGCAGGGTCCGTAAGGTAATTTTGAGTGCAGCACTGATGCAACACAGGTTGCAGGAAAACAACAACAGTATAAGAATGTTCGCTCTAATCATAATCGACGGCTTTGTTATGTCGCTGCGGTACGGAAGGGAATATTCAAGGGATTGTGCTCACGTATTCCTGTCATTTAATGTAACCGCGACTAAATTTTTTATTGACTTTTAAAATTTAATTATTAAATTAAAAGACTTTTTGCGATTAAGTGCTGGCGTAGCTCAATTGGTAGAGCAGCTGATTTGTAATCAGCCGGTTGGGGGTTCAAGTCCTCTCGCCAGCTCTGCAGACTCTGCATGTAAATGTGGTGTCTAGTCGTGTTGAAGGTTATGCTTGTACCGCACAAGGGTGCATCGATGCGGGAGTAACTCAGCTGGCTAGAGTCACAGCCTTCCAAGCTGTTGGTCGCGGGTTCGAATCCCGTCTCCCGCTCTAGAGAATCTTCCGCATGAAGACATCAGTATCATGTGCCGTGTCTGAGGCCCACGTAGCTCAGTCGGTAGAGCACATCCTTGGTAAGGATGAGGTCACCAGTTCAATCCTGGTCGTGGGCTCTGCGCATTTATTAAGACCTAGGTTTTAAACACAATTTCGGAGGAGTAACTCATGGCCAAGGAAAAATTTGATCGCAGTAAACCTCACGTTAATATAGGAACGATTGGTCACGTGGACCATGGCAAGACGACGCTTACAGCGGCGATTACCCAGGCATTGGCAGGTAAGGGGAGTGCGGAGTTCCGCAGTTTTGACAGTATTGACAATGCACCTGAAGAGCGGGAACGTGGTATTACGATCGCCACGGCGCACGTGGAGTACGCCACGGATAAACGCCACTATGCCCACGTAGACTGTCCGGGTCACGCGGATTATGTAAAGAACATGATCACGGGAGCGGCGCAGATGGACGGGGCGATCCTGGTGGTCAGTGCGGCGGATGGTCCGATGCCGCAGACGCGTGAGCACGTTCTTCTGGCGCGTCAGGTGAATGTACCGTATATCGTTGTTTACATGAACAAGGTGGATCAGGTGGATGATCCGGAGCTTCTGGAGCTGGTGGAACTGGAGCTGCGTGAGCTGCTGAGCTCGTATGAATTTCCGGGTGATGATATTCCGATCATCATGGGTAGTGCGCTGAATGCACTGAATCATCCGGAGGATGCGGAAGCGAACAAGTCGATATTTGAATTGATGGATGCTGTAGATGAATATATACCGACGCCGCAGCGTGACATTGACAAGCCGTTTATCATGCCGGTCGAGGATGTTTTTTCGATCACGGGTCGTGGTACGGTGGCAACGGGTCGTATTGAGCGGGGTGTTGTGACGGTAGGAGAGGAAGTTGAGCTGATCGGTCTGGGAGCGCATCGTAAGACGGTAATTACGGGTGTAGAGATGTTCCGTAAGATACTGGATCGTGGAGAAGCCGGAGATAACGTTGGCTTGCTGATGCGTGGAGTGAACAAGGAAGAGATCGAGCGTGGAATGGTATTGGCGAAGCCGGGATCGATCACGCCGCACACGAAGTTCAATGGTGAAGTATATGTATTGAAGAAAGAGGAAGGTGGACGTCATACACCGTTTTTCGATGGTTACCGTCCGCAGTTTTATTTCCGTACCACGGATGTGACCGGTGCGGTGAAGTTGCCGGATGGTATAGAGATGGTCATGCCGGGTGACAACGTGACGGTCAGTGTGGAGCTTGGCAAAGAGATCGCCATGGAGAAGGAATTGCGTTTTGCAATTCGTGAAGGTGGCCGTACGGTTGGTGCCGGCGTGGTTTCGGAAATTGTTGAATAGTGATAATGAAGGACGATTACAGTGCGCGATATTATTCATTTAGAATGTACGAAGTGTAAAGAGCGGAATTACTCCACCACCAAGAATAAACGCTTACATAGCGGGCGTGTGGAATTCAAGAAGTATTGCCCGAGGTGTAATTCGCATACTACACATAAAGAAACCAAGTAACACAGTAAAAACAGTTAGGCCTGTAGCTCAATTGGCTAGAGCACCGGTCTCCAAAACCGGGGGTTGGGGGTTCGAGTCCCTCCAGGCCTGCTGCTTTTTATATCAGATCAGAGGTCAGCAAATTCCATGATTAAAAAACTAAGACAGTTCATCGAAGATGTTCAAAATGAAATGGCGAAAGTGACATGGCCGACCCGCAATGAGCTTATAAATTCGACGTTCATTGTTGTGATCGTCAGTATAATTTTCACGCTGTTTATCTTTTTTGCTGATTTAATCATTTCAAATGTAGTAAAGATCTTTTATTAGTGTAAGAGGGATGTGACCTTGTCAGAAAAAAAATGGTTTGCGTTGCGTGTCTATTCCGGTAAGGAGGCGAAAGTCAAGGCACACATCGAAAACGAAATAAAATTGCAGGGTATCGAAGATAAAGTCGGGAATATCGTTATTCCGTCCGAAAATATCATTGAGATGAAGGACGGTAAGAAGCGGGTTAAAAATAAAACGTTCTTCCCGGGTTATATGATCATTGAAATGGTTCTTGATAATCAGACGAAGCATGTCATTGTAAATGCGCCCGGTGTCATCAGTTTTGTCGGCCCGAAAAACGAGCCGGTGCCCCTGCGTGCATCCGAAGTGAAGTCGGTCCTGGGGAAGATGGAGCGGAGTCAGGAGAAGGAAGTCAAAGGGAAAGTATCTGTCCCCTTTGTCGTGGGTGATCCGATTCGGGTGATTGACGGTCCGTTCAACGATTTTACCGGGTTTGTTGAAGAGATCAATGAGGAAAAAAGCAAGGTTAAGGTCAATATCAGTATATTTGGAAGACCTACTCCGGTGGAGCTCGACTTTTTACAGGTGGAGCTCGAGAAATAAACCGTAACAGTAAGTAGAGGTTGGTTAAATGGCCAAAAAGGAAATTGCGAAAATAAAACTTCAACTGCCTGCGGGTCAGGCAAAGCCGGCACCGCCGGTTGGACCTGCCCTGGGTCAGCATGGCGTCAATATTATGGAGTTTTGCAAAGCATACAATGCAACTACACAGGATAAGGCCGGTTTGGTTATTCCGGTTGAGATTACGGTCTTTGCAGATCGCTCGTTTACCTTTATTACCAAGACCCCGCCGGCAGCCGTTCTGCTGCTGAAAGAATCCGGTCTGGAAAAAGGTTCGGGAGAGCCTAATCTTAACAAGGTGGGTACCGTAACGAAAGATCAGGTTCGTAAGATCGCCGAAATGAAAATGCCGGATTTGAATGCAGCCAATGTGGAATCCGCCATGCGTATGGTTGAAGGCACGGCACGAAGCATGGGTATTGTCGTTAAGTAAATTTTAAGATGAGGTAGGGATGAAACGAAGTAAGCGTTATCGTCAAATCGCTTCTCAGGTTGATCGTACCAAAGAATATCAGCTGAATGAAGCTATTAAAATATTGAAGCAGGCTTCGAAGGCAAACTTTGACGAGACGGTTGAGATCGCGATGAGGCTGGGTGTGGATCCGCGGCATGCTGATCAGATGGTTCGTGGTACGGTAACCCTTCCCAATGGAACCGGAAAGACGGTACGTGTTCTGGTATTTACCAAAGGGGAAAAAGTGGACGAAGCACTGAACGCCGGTGCCGATTACGCCGGGCTTGAAGAATATATCGAGAAAATCAATGGTGGCTGGCTGGATTTCGATGTGGCCGTGGCCTCCCCGGATGTAATGAGCATGGTAGGGCGTCTCGGGAAGATCCTTGGTTCCAGGGGGCTGATGCCGAATCCAAAAAGCGGTACCGTTACCCAGGACATTGTGAATGCGGTACGTGAAATCAAAGCCGGTAAAATCGATTTCAGAGTGGATAAAACCGGTATTATTCATACAGGAATTGGTAAAGTTTCTTTTGAGGAAGAACAGATTGTTGAAAATGTGAAGACGTTTATCAATGCGATAATTAAACTGAAGCCGGCTACTGCGAAGGGGACGTATTTGAAGTCAATCTCCATCTCGAGTACGATGGGGCCGGGTATCTTCCTGGATCGCAGTATGTCTTCTTATGTCATGTAACCCAGAAAATTGAGGATTAGGTTATGGCGACACCTGAAAAAATAAAGGTTGTTGAGGAGTATACGGAAAAATTTAAAAATGCCAAAAGTGTTTTTCTGGCTGACTTTACGGGGATCGACGTGGCTATGGTTACGGAGATCCGTAAAAAGTGCCGGGAATCGAACATCGAGTATAAAGTTTTGAAAAACCGTCTGGCGAAACGCGCTCTCAATGCAGCCGGTGTGGATGCCCTGGATGATCATCTTAAGGGTGTGACGACCTTTGTAATCGGTTATGATGATCCGGTAACGCCGGCAAGGGTTATCAAGGAGTTCAATAAATCCAAGGAGCTTCTCAGGCTTAAGGTGGTTTATTTCGAAGGGCGTTTGTTTGAGGCCGAACAGGCCGCGGCTCTGGCCGAACTGCCGACACGGGAAGTACTTCTGGCTAAGGTGTTGGGTCTTTTCCAGGCACCGATGACGAAATTTGCCGGTACGCTCAAAGCTCCGATGCAGAATCTGGCAGGCGTACTGAATTCACTGAAAGATAGTAAAAGTTAAAATTTTTTCAATATCACTATTGGAGGTTTACAATGGCTGAAATAACTAGAGCTGATGTGTTAAGCTACCTTGAAACTGCTAACATGCTCGAAATCTCTGAACTGATCAAAGAGATCGAAGAAAAATTTGGTGTCACTGCCGCTGCGCCCGTAGCTGTTGCTGCCGGTCCTGCTGCTACAGGTGGTGGTGAAGCTGCCGCTGCTGAAGAAAAGAGCGAATTCGACGTTGTTCTCACATCAGCCGGGGATAAAAAGATTCAGGTGATTAAAGTTGTCAGGGCTATTACAGGTCTGGGTCTGAAAGAGGCAAAAGAACTTGTTGATGGTGCCCCCGGCGCGGTCAAAGAAGGTGTCTCCAAAGCGGAAGCGGAAGACATCAAGAAGCAGATCGAAGAAGTCGGTGGCGTCATAGACCTTAAATAATTACGTGTTCTTTTAATTAAGTAAAACATTCAGACAATAAATATGAGGGGATATCGTTGAGAGAAAAGAAGCCGATTGAGCGGTCGTCTTTTATGCGCATTCCCCCGGTTACTGAATACCCGAATCTCTTAGAAATACAGACTAAATCTTTCGAATCGTTTATACAAGCGAATGTGCCGCCTGACGCCCGTCAGAATGAAGGACTGCAGGCGGTTTTTAATGCCATTTTCCCTATTTCTGACAGTGCAGGGAATTTTGAGCTGCAATTCGTTGAATATTATATTGACAAACCGAAATATGATGTCAGGGAATGCCAGGAACGGGGAGTCAGTTTTGCAGTGCCGATCAAAGCAAAGATGCGCTTGGCGATCAAAGATGCAACCGGGGAAACGGATAATTTTACCGAATTCATAGAGCAGGATGTCTATCTGGGCAATATGCCCTATATGACAAGCAGGGGAACGTTTATCATTAACGGTGCGGAACGTGTGGTTGTCAGTCAGCTTCATCGTTCGCCCGGTGTTTTCTTTTCGGAAACACTGCATCCGAATGGTACGCCCTTGTTTTCTGCCCGCATCATTCCGTTCAGAGGATCCTGGGTGGAATTTACAACAGACGTCAATGACGTGATGTTTGTTTATATTGACAGGAAAAAGAAATTTCCCGTCACCATGCTGTTGCGGGCGATCGGATTTTCGTCAAACGAAGAGATCGTTAAGCTGTTCGACCTCTCCGAAGAGGCCGACATCACCGTTAAAATGATGCCGGCATTGATCGGACAGGCCCTTGCTTCCGATATCGTTGATACCCAGACGGGCGAAATTATCGCTGAACAGGGTGCTGATATTACACAGGATTTACTGGATCAGTGCCTCGAACTTGGTATCAAAAAGTTGAAGATAATCCGTCCTGGTGACTCGAATTCGCCGAATATTATCCTGAATACATTGCGAAAAGATCCCACTAAAAGTGATGAACAGTCGATAGAAGCTATCTACCGGCAGTTGCGTTCAGGTGAACCGCCCGATATCGAAACGGCGCGCGGTTTGATCGAACGGATGTTTTTCAATGAAAAAAGATATGATATGGGTGCCGTTGGACGGTACCGTATCAACAAGAAACTGGGACTCGAGATTCCCTATGAAACAACCGTCCTGACGAGAGAAGATATAACCAGTATCATCGAGTATCTTCTCGAGCTGCGGAATGGTGTGCGTTCAACGGATGATATTGACCATCTCGGTAACCGGCGTGTGCGAACGGTCGGCGAACAGCTTGCCGCGCAGTTCAGCGTCGGATTTTCCCGCATGGCACGGACGATCAAAGAGCGTATGAATATCGGTGATTCCGATAAACTCACGCCGCAGGACCTGGTGAATGCCCGGACGATTTCGTCGGTGATCAATACCTTTTTCGGTACATCCCAGCTGTCCCAGTTCATGGACCAGACGAATCCGCTGGCAGAACTGACCCACAAGCGGCGCCTGTCCGCACTGGGCCCCGGTGGCCTTACGCGTGAACGTGCCGGTTTTGAAGTGCGTGATGTTCACTATACCCACTACGGTCGTTTATGTCCGATTGAAACACCGGAAGGTCCGAATATCGGTCTGATTTCTTCTCTCTGTGTGCATGCACGAATTAATGACTTCGGCTTTATTGAAACGCCTTATCGTAAAGTTAAAGAGGGATTGGCAACCGAAGAAATTGAATTTCTGTCGGCAACCGAGGAAGATAATTTTACCATTGCACAGGTGAATGCGCCATTGAAGGATGACAATACCTTTGTCAGGGATCGTGTCAAAGCCCGTTTCAAGGGTGATTTTCCGGTGGTGACGCCTGAAGAACTGGATTATATGGATGTGGCCACCAACCAGATCGTTTCGCCGGCCGCTTCCCTGATTCCTTTCCTGGAACACGATGACGCGAACCGTGCGCTGATGGGATCCAACATGCAGCGGCAGGCCGTTCCCCTGTTGAATCCGGATGCACCGATAGTTGGTACCGGCATGGAAAGGAGTGTTGCGCTCGATTCCGGTACGATGGTGGTCGCAGAAGCCGACGGTGTGATTGAATACGTGGATGCCGATAAAATCCAGATCCGACTGGATAAGGTGGAACAGGCCACAAGCGGAAAAGCACGCCTGCTGGAAAAAAGCCCGATCGTCGCGTACGATCTGATTAAATTTATGCGTACGAATCAGGATACCTGTATCAACCAGCGTCCTCTGGTTGAAGCCGGACAGCGCGTAAAGAAAGGGGATGTGCTTGCAGACGGCTGTGCCACGGATCGCGGTGAACTGGCACTCGGTAAAAATGTGCTGGTAGCCTTTATGCCCTGGATGGGGTATAATTTCGAGGATGCCATCATTGTCAGTGAACGGGTGGTGCGCGATGATGTTTATACCTCCATTCACATCGAGGAATTCGAACTTCAGGTAAGGGATACAAAACGGGGTGAAGAAGAGCTGACCCGCGAAATACCGAACGTGAGCGAAGATGCTACCAAGAATCTTGATGAAAATGGCATCATTCGTGTCGGCGCTGAAGTCTATGCCGGAGATATTGTCATCGGTAAGGTAACGCCGAAAGGAGAAACCGATCCCACGCCGGAAGAAAAACTCCTGAAAGCCATCTTCGGCTCCAAGGCCGGAGATGTGAAAGATGCCTCACTCAAGGCGCCTCCCGGTATGAAGGGTGTCGTTGTCGGAACACGCCTTTTCTCCCGCAAACGCAAAGAGGGTGGCACGAAAAAAGAAGAAAAAATCCAGCTTGAAAAACTGGAACTGGAATACGAACAGGGTAAGAAAACGGTTGTGCGCCTGCTGGCCGAAAACCTGTCCAAGCATTTTAAAGGGATGAAGACAGACGGTATACGCTATGTGGACGGCAAATCGGCGGTTAAATCCAATTCCGTTATTAAGGAAGATTCTTTTGACAAGGTGGATGTGAAGAACCTGGATATCAACACAACCTGGTTCGAAGAAGATCCCAAAAATTCCTTTGTGCGGCAGATATACTCCGATTACCGTCAGGTACTCCTGGATCTTGAGAATGACTATAAACGGGAAAAACACAAGATCATGATCGGTGATGAACTGCCCCCGGGCATCGTTCAGCTGGCAAAGGTGTACATTGCGGAAAAACGTAAGCTCTCAGTCGGTGATAAAATGGCAGGGCGCCACGGTAATAAAGGTGTGGTTTCCAAAGTCGTTCCGATGGAAGATATGCCGTTCCTTAAAGATGGTACGCCGATTGATATCGTTTTGAATCCGCTTGGTGTGCCCTCACGTATGAACCTTGGTCAGATCTTCGAAACGACACTCGGCTGGGCCGGGTTCAAGTTGCATAAGCATTATGCGACACCCGTGTTCGATGGTGCGGATATTGAAGACCTGTACAAGGAAATGAAAGCGTCTGAACTTCCGGATTCGGGTAAAGTGCACCTTTATGACGGACGCACCGGAGAACGTTTCGACCAGGAGGTGACAGTTGGTATTATTTATATGCTTAAACTGTCCCACCTTGTGGATGACAAGATCCATGCGCGTTCGATCGGACCTTATTCACTGATTACGCAGCAACCCCTCGGTGGTAAAGCACAGTTCGGAGGGCAGCGATTCGGAGAAATGGAGGTCTGGGCACTTGAAGCATACGGGGCAGCCTATACCCTTCAGGAGATACTGACTGTCAAAAGTGACGATGTGACCGGACGGTCGAAAACCTATGAAGCAATTGTCAAAGGTGAAAACCTGCCGGACGCCGGTACGCCGGAATCCTTCAACGTTCTCGTAAGGGAATTACAGGGATTGGGTCTCAAGGTAAGATTAGAATAATTAACGGCCCGCTTCGGCGGGCCACCTATATAAGATTAGGAGTGGTACTTTGCAAATCAAAAGAAGCCCTAATAAGTTTAGTAAAATCATCATCGGTCTGGCCTCACCGAACGACATTCTTGAACAGTCGCACGGGGAAGTGACCAAGCCGGAGACGATAAACTATCGTTCGTTTAAACCCGAAAAAGACGGGTTGTTCTGCGAAAAGATTTTTGGGCCGGTAAAAGACTGGGAATGTCATTGCGGTAAATATAAACGAATCCGCTACAAGGGTATTATTTGTGACCGTTGCGGGGTTGAGGTAACGCAGAAAGCGGTACGCCGTGAGCGCATGGGGCATATTTCCCTCGCGGTTCCCGTCGTTCATATCTGGTTTTTCAGGTCATTACCTTCAAAGATCGGCTATCTGCTGGATATGTCACCGAAGGACCTGGAAAAAATTATCTATTATGAAAGCTATGTGGTTATCAATCCGGGTAAAAGCACCCTGAAAGTAAAAGAGCTGATCAATGAAGAAGAGTATTTCAACCAGCTCGATGCCCATGGCGAATACAATGACGAGCTGACCGACGATGATCAGGATAAGTTTGTTGCCAAGATTGGTGGCGAAGCGATTCATCATCTTCTTAAGATGGTAGAAATAGAAGACACGGCTATCGATCTGCGAAAAATCGTAAAATCGGAATCGTCGGAACAGAAAAAACTGGAAGCACTCAAACGCCTCAAAGTGGTTGAAGCCTTTCGCGTAAAGGAGAAGACTACCGAGTATCGTAACAAGCCGGAATGGATGGTGCTTGATGTCATTCCCGTTATTCCCCCTGAGTTGCGTCCCCTGGTTCCCCTGGAAGGCGGCCGGTTCGCGACCAGTGATCTTAACGATCTGTATCGACGGGTTATCATCAGAAATAACCGCCTGAAAAAACTGCTCGAAATCAAAGCGCCGGAAGTGATCCTCCGTAATGAAAAACGGATGCTCCAGGAAGCGGTCGATTCATTGTTTGATAATTCAAAACGGTCCGCGGCCATGCGTTCTGACGGCGATCGCCCCCTTAAATCCCTTTCCGATATGTTGAAAGGGAAGCAGGGACGTTTCCGCCAGAATCTGCTCGGTAAACGTGTTGATTATTCCGGACGTTCCGTGATTGTTGTGGGACCCGAACTGAACCTGCATGAGTGCGGTTTGCCGAAAGATATGGCCATCGAGCTGTTTAAACCGTTTATCATTCGGAAACTGGTCGAACGGCGTTTTGTGAAAACCGTAAAGAGTGCGAAAAAACTGGTGGAGCGTCGTGGACCGGAAGTCTGGGATATCCTTGAGGAAATCATCGAAGATCATCCGGTTATGCTCAACCGTGCGCCGACACTGCACAGGTTGGGTATCCAGGCTTTTCAACCGGTGCTGATAGAAGGGAAGGCCATTCGTATTCATCCGCTGGTCTGTGCGGCATTCAATGCTGACTTCGACGGTGACCAGATGGCAGTGCATATTCCGCTTTCGTACGAAGCGCAGGTGGAAACAAAGATGCTGATGCTTTCCAGTCACAATATCCTTTCACCGGCAAACGGTAAGCCGATTGCCGTACCCAGTCAGGATATTGTACTCGGTTGTTATTACCTGACCAAGATGCGCAGGGGTGTCCAGGGCGAGGATTCGATTTTTTCTTCGCAAAAAGAAGCCATTGTTGCCTATAATCATGAAAAAATCGGTCTCCATGCCCGCATCAAAGTGCGAATCGATGGCGAGCTGATAGAAACGACGACCGGGCGGGTTGTATTTAACCAGATCGTACCGGAAGGAATCGGATTCATTAATGAAATCCTGTCCAAAAAGAGCATCGGTGAAATTATTTCGCGCTGTTACCGTTTCGCCGGAAATAAAGTGACCGCCGATTTTCTGGATGCACTCAAAAACATGGGCTTCATGTTCGCGATGAAATCCGGCGCATCCGTTGGGCTTTCCGACATCGTCGTGCCCAAGGAAAAGCATATACTCGTTAAAATGGCCCAGGATGAAGTTGATGAAATTCTGGATCAATATGAACGCGGTATCATCACGGATGGTGAGCGTTACAACAAGATCATCGATATCTGGACGCGGATTACGGCGGATGTGGCCGAAACCATGTTTGGAAAACTGCAACAGGCCGAACAGGGATTCAATCCGCTTTATATGATGTCTGACTCCGGTGCCCGGGGCAGCAAAGAGCAGATTCGCCAGCTGGCCGGTATGCGCGGTCTGATGGCCAAACCGCAGAAGTCACTTACGGGACAGACCGGTGAAATTATCGAAAACCCGATCACGGCCAACTTTCTGGAAGGATTGTCGGTTATCGAGTACTTCATTTCCACGCACGGTGCGCGTAAAGGTCTTGCCGACACGGCTTTGAAAACAGCGGATGCCGGATACCTGACACGGCGCCTTGTTGACGTTGCCCAGGACGTGATTGTAACCGAGGTGGATTGCGGAACAATTCTTGGTGTGGATGTCACCGATCTTAAAGAGGGTGAGGAAATCATCGAACCGCTGGCCGACCGTGTACTGGGGCGCGTTGCCGCCGCCGATCTGGTTGAGCCGAGCACCGGCGAAGTCGTCTGTAAACGCGGGGAGATGATCGATGAGGATATGGCAAATATCATTTCATCTTCGTCTATCGATGTGGTAAGGGTGCGCAGCGAGCTGACCTGTGAAGCGAAACGCGGTATCTGCGCCAACTGTTACGGACGAAATCTCGCCACAGGACAGATCGTTGATGTCGGTGAGGCTGTCGGTGTTATGGCGGCACAGAGTATCGGTGAGCCGGGTACGCAGCTGACATTACGTACGTTTCATATCGGTGGTACGGCTGCCCATATTGCTGCCGAATCTCATATAGCATCCAAAGCGGACGGCAAGGTCAAGATGTCAAACCTCAAAGTTGTGGAGAATACCGGGGGTGATAAAATCGTCATCGGCCGTAATGGAAAGATTGAAATACAGGATGAGGATAACCGGACGATTTCGACCTATAACGTTCCTTATGGTGCCACGCTCCGGATTACAGATAAATCCAAACTAAGCCGCGGTGATACATTGTTCGACTGGGATCCCTACTCATCGGTTATCGTGGCCGATAAATCAGGTAAAGTTCTTTTCCAGGATCTGATTGAGAACGTCACGTACAGGGAGGAACTCGACGAACAGACCGGGCGTAAGCAGCGGGTTGTAATTGAATCAAAGAATAAAAACCTGAATCCGCATATCATCGTTACTGATCTTCAGGGTGAAAAACTGGGACAATATATTATTCCGGTAAAATCATTTCTGCAGGTAATGAATGGTGCGGAAGTCCACCAGGGAACCATTCTGGTAAAAATTCCGCGTGAAATCGGAAAAACACGTGATATTACCGGCGGTCTGCCGCGGGTTGCCGAGCTTTTTGAGGCACGTCAGCCAAAAGAACGCGCCATCGTCAGCGAAATCGACGGATACGTGAAATTCGGGCCGATAAAAAGAGGTGTCCGGGAGATTGTCATCGAATCCGAACATGAGATTAAAAAATATTCCGTGCCCCATGGTATGCATATCCTGGTCCACGAAAATGATTTTGTTGAGGCCGGTGAACGCCTGACAGACGGTGCAGTCGCTCCGGATGATATTCTGAATATCAAGGGCCCCGGACAGGTTCAGGAATATCTGGTGAATGAAATCCAGGAGGTTTACCGCCTTCAGGGTGTAAAGATAAATGATAAGCATATTGGTATTATCGTACGCCAGATGCTTCAGAAAGTCCGCGTCAAGGATTCCGGTGATACAAACTTTCTGGATGGTGATCAGGTGCATAAGATCGACTTCTTTGAAGAAAATGCGCGTATTGCCAATAAGATCGTTGTTACGGAACCGGGCGATTCGCTGTTTCGTGAGGGATCGGTTACGGATCGGAAAACAGTTGAAATGATCAACCGGGATCTTAAAAAGTCGAAGAAAAGCCCGATCAAATACCGCAAATCCAGACCGGCAGCGTTCAATCCGCTGCTCCTAGGGATCACCCAGGCGGCATTGACCACAAAAAGCTTTATCTCGGCGGCTTCCTTCCAGGAAACCACGCAGGTGCTCACCGATGCCGCTACCGGGGGCAAGGAAGATGCATTGATCGGGTTGAAAGAGAATGTCATTATGGGACATCTGATCCCGGCAGGTACGGGTCTCTCTCAATACGATGACATGCGTATGGAAGTGGAACAGGCTGAAGAAGAACTCGAAGAGAATGCTGCCGGCGGAAGCGGGGATACGCTTGATAATAACATGGAACCCCATCCGGAAACGGATTCGGAAGAAAGTGTTGAAAGTTAAAAATAAATTTGAAATAGAAGAGAATAGTATTTAAATTATGAGACTGTCACTTTTTCTGGAGGATTGGTTTTGCCCACGATAAATCAGCTTATTCGTAAAGGCCGGAAAGTGGTTACGAAGAAGAACAAAGCACCGGCGTTAGGTTCCTGTCCGCAAAAGCGGGGAGTATGTACAAGGGTTTATACGACGACGCCCAAGAAGCCTAATTCAGCCTTACGAAAAGTCGCGCGTGTGCGTTTGACAAATAGTATAGAAGTGACGGCTTACATCCCCGGTGAGGGTCATAATCTTCAGGAGCACTCCATTGTGATGATTCGCGGTGGTCGTGTTAAGGATCTGCCGGGTGTGCGGTACCATATTATTCGTGGTACACTTGATACCAGTGGCGTTGAAGACCGCAAGCAGGGCCGTTCCAAGTATGGAGCTAAAAAACCTAAGTAAATAAAGGGTAATCTGGAGACACTATGTCAAGAAGAAGAAGGGCGCAAAAACGAGTTATATTGCCCGATCCGAAATATAAAGATATGGTTGTGGCTAAATTTATTAACGGACTCATGCAGCAGGGGAAAAAGAGTGTTGCTGAGAAAATCTTCTATGCCTCGATGGATATTATTGAGAAGCGTATAAAAGAAGATCCGTTGGCGGTCTTTAAGAAGGCCATGGATAATGTGGCGCCGCTCCTTGAGGTGAAATCACGGCGAGTTGGTGGTGCAACATACCAGGTTCCCATTGAAGTGCGGTCCGGACGCCGGCAGGCGCTGGCAATACGCTGGCTTGTTCGTTATTCAAGAGCGCGCAGTGAGCGTACGATGGCTGAACGGCTTGCCAATGAATTGACGGCAGCTTATAAGAGTGAAGGTTCCAGTGTTAAAAAACGGGAAGATACACATAAAATGGCAGAAGCAAACAAGGCTTTTGCACACTTCAGATGGTAAGTAGAGCTTCATAAGATGGCTAAAGTCACGAATAAAAAGAACGTAAGAAATATCGGTATAATGGCGCACATCGATGCCGGCAAGACGACGACGACCGAGCGCATCCTGTTTTATACCGGACGGTTACACCGTATGGGAGAAGTGCATGACGGTGCCGCGACAATGGACTGGATGGACCAGGAAAAAGAACGCGGAATCACCATAACGTCGGCTGCAACCACCGCCCATTGGAAGAATTCGGAAATCAATATTATTGATACGCCGGGTCATGTTGATTTTACGGTGGAGGTGGAACGTTCCCTCCGTGTTCTGGATGGCGCTGTCGCCCTTTTCTGTGCCGTCGGGGGCGTGGAGCCACAGTCTGAAACCGTTTGGCGCCAGGCGGATAAATATCATGTTCCCCGAATCGCGTTTGTGAATAAAATGGATCGTATCGGTGCCGATTTCTACAATGTTCTGGATATGATGCGGAATCGCCTGGGTGCAAATCCGGTTCCCATGCAGATACCGATGGGAGAGGGCGATCTTTTTACCGGGCTGGTCGATCTCGTCGAAATGAAATCTGTTATTTATAACGAGAGTACATTCGGATCGCAGTTTGAAGAAGGCGAAGTTCCCAAGGGGCTTATTGAAAAGGCGAATAAGTATCGAACAGATATTATTGAAGCGGTTGCCGATTATGATGACGCCCTGATGGAAAAGTACCTGGAAGGTGAAGAAATTAGTAAAGACGAGTTAAAGCAAGCCATTCGTAAAGCTACGCTCGATATTAAAATCATTCCCGTATTTGTGGGTTCCGCATTTAAAAACAAGGGTGTTCAGCGGCTGCTGGATGGTATTATCGATTATCTGCCGTCGCCGCTGGATAACGGGTCGGTAACCGGTATCAGCCCGAAAACAGAAAAACAGGTCGTGCGTCATCCTTCCGATGATGATCCTTTTTCCGCCCTGGCCTTTAAGGTAATGGTCGATCCGTATGTCGGCCGGCTGACCTTTGTGAGGGTCTATTCGGGTCGGTTGAAGAGCGGCTCTTATGTTTATAATACAATTAGTGATAAAAAAGAACGCGTCGGCCGTATCCTGCGTATGCATGCCAATCACCGTGAGGATATCGATGCCGTAGTGGCCGGAGATATCGTTGCCATTGTCGGCCTTAAAGATACGCGTACCGGTGATACGCTCTGTGATGAGTCAAATCACATCATACTTGAGTCGATGAATTTTCCGGAGCCGGTTATTTCGGTTGCGGTTGAGCCGAAAACAAAGGCTGATCAGGATAAACTGAGCCAGTCACTGATCAAACTCAGTGACGAGGATCCCACGTTTCACGTAAAAACCGACGAAGAAACGGGTCAGACAATTATCAGTGGTATGGGTGAGTTGCACCTGGAGATTATTGTCGACCGCCTGCTGCGCGAGTTTAAAGTAGGCGCCAATGTCGGCCGGCCGCAGGTGGCCTACAAAGAAACGATCACGAGGATGGTTGAGGCGGAAGGCAAATTTGTGCGCCAGTCCGGTGGGCGCGGCCAGTATGGACATGTCGTGATCGAAGCCGAGCCGAATGAACCCGGTAAGGGTTTTGAGTTTGAAGACAAAATTGTCGGCGGAGTGATTCCAAGAGAGTATATTCCCGCTGTAAAACAGGGTATTGAAGGGGCATTGAAAAACGGTGTTATAGCGGGTTATCCGATTGAAGATGTGAAAGTGCGGTTGTTTGACGGATCGTTTCACGATGTGGATTCCAGCGAAATGGCATTCAAGGTTGCCGGGTCCATGGCCATGCAGGAAGCGGCGAGAAGAGCGAATCCCGCCTTGCTTGAGCCGGTATTCAGTATTGAAGTGGTCGTACCTGAAGAGTACCTGGGTGATGTGATTGGTGATCTGAATTCACGCCGTGGTAAGATTTCAGGTATCCTGCCGCGAAAAGATGCCCAGGTGGTTAACGGTATGGTGCCCTTAAGCGAGATGTTTGGTTATGCAACCGTGTTACGTTCTGTAACACAGGGACGTGCAATCTATTCCATGCAGTTTTCGCACTATGAAAAAGTATCTGAAAGTATACAGAAAGAAATATTAGAAAAAAAGCAAAGTCATTAAAATTAACGATTTAGCTTAATTCCCGGAGGAGAGACTAATGGCCAAGGAAAAATTTGATCGCAGTAAACCTCACGTTAATATAGGAACGATTGGTCACGTGGACCATGGCAAGACGACGCTTACAGCGGCGATTACCCAGGCATTGGCAGGTAAGGGGAGTGCGGAGTTCCGCAGTTTTGACAGTATTGACAATGCACCTGAAGAGCGGGAACGTGGTATTACGATCGCCACGGCGCACGTGGAGTACGCCACGGATAAACGCCACTATGCCCACGTAGACTGTCCGGGTCACGCGGATTATGTAAAGAACATGATCACGGGAGCGGCGCAGATGGACGGGGCGATCCTGGTGGTCAGTGCGGCGGATGGTCCGATGCCGCAGACGCGTGAGCACGTTCTTCTGGCGCGTCAGGTGAATGTACCGTATATCGTTGTTTACATGAACAAGGTGGATCAGGTGGATGATCCGGAGCTTCTGGAGCTGGTGGAACTGGAGCTGCGTGAGCTGCTGAGCTCGTATGAATTTCCGGGTGATGATATTCCGATCATCATGGGTAGTGCGCTGAATGCACTGAATCATCCGGAGGATGCGGAAGCGAACAAGTCGATATTTGAATTGATGGATGCTGTAGATGAATATATACCGACGCCGCAGCGTGACATTGACAAGCCGTTTATCATGCCGGTCGAGGATGTTTTTTCGATCACGGGTCGTGGTACGGTGGCAACGGGTCGTATTGAGCGGGGTGTTGTGACGGTAGGAGAGGAAGTTGAGCTGATCGGTCTGGGAGCGCATCGTAAGACGGTAATTACGGGTGTAGAGATGTTCCGTAAGATACTGGATCGTGGAGAAGCCGGAGATAACGTTGGCTTGCTGATGCGTGGAGTGAACAAGGAAGAGATCGAGCGTGGAATGGTATTGGCGAAGCCGGGATCGATCACGCCGCACACGAAGTTCAATGGTGAAGTATATGTATTGAAGAAAGAGGAAGGTGGACGTCATACACCGTTTTTCGATGGTTACCGTCCGCAGTTTTATTTCCGTACCACGGATGTGACCGGTGCGGTGAAGTTGCCGGATGGTATAGAGATGGTCATGCCGGGTGACAACGTGACGGTCAGTGTGGAGCTTGGCAAAGAGATCGCCATGGAGAAGGAATTGCGTTTTGCAATTCGTGAAGGTGGCCGTACGGTTGGTGCCGGCGTGGTTTCGGAAATTGTTGAATAAGCATGAGAGATATTGATAATCGTTAATTAATGGAGCTTGATGGTGGCAAACCAAAGCATTAGAATCAGATTAAAAGCTTATGATCACAACCTGATTGATAAGTCCACGGATAAGATCATCCGTACGGCCCGTTCAACAGGGGCTGTAATTTCCGGGCCGATACCGTTGCCCACGGATCGTTCGGTCTATACCGTTCTCCGGTCACCTCATGTGGATAAAAAATCGCGTGAGCAATTTGAAACAAGGATTCATAAGCGCCTGATCGATATCTTGAACGCAACAGGAAAAACAGTAGACGCCCTGATGAAGCTGGAATTGCCGGCTGGTGTGGATATCGAAATTAAAACATGAAGCATTTGAGATCTCGGAGTGAATAATGTCAGGATTATTAGGACGCAAAAAAGGTATGACGCAGCTCTTTACTGAGCAGGGACTGGTGGTGCCGGTTACAATTATTGAAGCGGGGCCCTGTTACGTCGCTCAGGTGAAGACCAAAGAGACGGATGGATATGATGCCGTTCAGTTGTCATTCGATAAAGTGCGTGAAAAAAATGTAACCAGACCCAGGATTGGTCATTTTAAAAAAGCCGGTGTGGAGCCTGCCCGTCATCTTCGTGAATTTGATTTCAGTGATGTGGAAAAAATGGACATAGGCAGCGAGGTGAAGGTTGATATTTTTCAGCAGGGAACTCTCGTAAAAGTAACAGGTGTTTCCAAAGGTAAGGGATTTCAGGGCGGTGTTAAGCGTCACGGCTTCGGCGGCGGACCCAAAACACATGGACAGTCCGATCGTCTTCGTGCACCCGGTTCACTGGGGCAAAGTTCTTATCCTTCCCGTGTATTCAAGGGATTGAAAATGGCCGGACGTATGGGAAATGACCGGAAGACCCTTAAGACTGTTGAGGTGATTAAGGTTGATGCGGAAAGCAATCTGATTTTCCTGAAGGGTCCTGTTCCGGGAGCCAAAAATTCACTGGTTGAGATTACAAATTAGTCAATAGGTATGAACATGAAAGTGCATATATTCGCAGAAGATGGTAAAAAGACAGAAAAGCAGGTTGAGCTTGATAAAAAGGTGTTTGCTATAGAGCCGAATGATCATGCCATCTGGTATGCCGTCAAGGTGGTTCGTGCAAACGGTCGCCAGGGTACGCATGCTACCAAGGGCAGGGTTGAGGTTGCCGGTGGCGGACGCAAACCATTTCGCCAGAAGGGCACCGGACGGGCTCGCCAGGGTACGACTCGTGCACCGCACCATGTAGGTGGTGGACGTGTATTCGGTCCGTCACCCCGGGATTATACGATGAAGATCAGTAAAAAATTAAAAAACCTGGCACGCCGTTCTGCGCTTACCTATAAGGCGAAAAATAAAAAAGTGCTCATCGTCGAAAATTTTGATTATGATGCGCCGTCTACGAAAAAAATGAAAACACTTTTGGATTCGATTAATCCGGAGGCACGCAGTGTCCTGTTTTGCACGGCGGATTATTCAAAAAATATATTACGTTCCGCAACAAATCTCTATAAGGTAGAGGTTAGGGAGTCTGCAACATTCTCTACCTATGATATAATGAAGGCTGATACTGTGATCATGCAGGAAGGTGCTCTTTCAAAAGTAAGTGAGGTACTTGGGAAATGAAACGTAAGATTTTGATAAAACCTCTTTATACAGAGAAGATGGCAGCGTTGCAGGATACCATGAACAAGTATGCATTCCAGGTATCGACGGATTCAAATAAAATTGAAATTAAGAATGAAGTTGAAAAACGGTTTGATGTGAAAGTAAAAACAGTGCAGACTATGCGCTTCCGCGGAAAAATGCGTCAGCAGTTAACGCGCGCAGGACGCTTTTACGGTCGTCGCCCGGAATGGAAGAAAGCAATTGTGACTCTGGAAAGCGGTCATAAAATCGAACTGTTTGGTCATGCATAAGATGAAAACGGGGTTCGCTGATGGCAATTAAAAGTTTTAAACCGACAACACCGGGACAGAGATACAAAACAGTCAGTGATTTTAAGGAAATTACGAAGACAGAGCCGGAAAAGTCACTGCTGGCTCCCCTGAAAAAATCGGGTGGGCGTAATCATCACGGTCGTATAACATCGTGGCAGAAGGGTGGCGGTCATAAAAGGCGGTATCGTATTATCGATTTTAAGCGTAACAAATATGATATACCTGCAACCGTGGCCGGCATTGAATATGATCCTAACCGCACGGCGCGGATTGCGCTTTTACATTATGCGGACGGTGAGAAGCGGTATATTCTTGCACCTGATGGTTTAAAGGTGGGTGATACGGTTGTATCGGGCGAATCCGTGGAGATTAGAACGGGCAACTCATTGCCTTTAGAGCGCATACCGGTAGGTGTTATGGTACATGCTATCGAGTTGAAGCAAAAAAAAGGTGCACAGATAGCCCGTAGTGCGGGTGCATCTGCTCAGCTGGTTGCAAAAGAGGGCAAGTGGGCCATGTTGAAACTGCCATCCGGTGAAGTGCGGAAGGTACCTCTGGTTTGTTTCGCTACGATCGGACAGGTATCAAATATAGACCACATGAATATTTCACTCGGGAAAGCCGGCCGGTCCCGTTGGCTGGGGCGTCGCCCCAATGTCCGCGGCGTGGCCATGAATCCCATCGATCACCCGATGGGCGGTGGTGAAGGGAAGTCTTCCGGAGGTCGTCATCCCTGTTCGCCCTGGGGCGTACTCAGTAAAGGGTTGAAAACGCGTAAGAAAAATAAAAAATCGAATGAATTAATAGTCAAGCGCCGTAAATAGGAGAGGTTAGCTGATGGCTCGCTCAGTTAAAAAGGGTCCGTATATCAATGAGGCCTTAGCAAAGAAAATTGACAAACTAAACAGCGATTCGAAAAAAGAGGTTATAAAGACCTGGGCACGCAGATCCACTATACCGCCTGAATTTGTCGGGCATACTATTGCGGTTCATAATGGTAAAAAATTCATACCGGTTTACATCTCGGAAAACATGGTTGGCCACAAGCTCGGAGAGTTTGCACCGACGCGCACATTTCGGGGGCATGGTGGTAAACTGGCTGAGCGAATGTCACGCATAAAGTAACGTCAAAGGGTGTTTCAGATGGAAGCTGTTGCTAAATCAAAATATATCAGAATATCTCCCAGGAAAGTTCGTCAGGTGCTTGATCTTGTACGCGGCCTGGATGTTGAAGAAGCGTTGAATCTGCTTCACTTCACCAGGAAGAATGCGGCGGAAGCAATTTCAAAAACGATCAATTCAGCTTTTCATAATCTGGGGAATGTGGAAGAAGGCGAGCGCGTCGATATGAAAGACGTAGTGATCAAAGAAGCGTATGTGGATAGTGGTCCTACATTAAAGCGTTTTCGTCCGATGTCCATGGGGCGTGCGGGGCGTATTCGCAAGCGTACCTCTCACATCACGATAATAGTCGAGCATTAAAAGATCTTCAAAAGTAAGGAGAAATCGTTTTGGGTCAGAAAGTCAATCCAATCGGTTTGCGACTCGGGATAATTAAAAACTGGAATAGCAGCTGGTTTGACGAAAAAAAATTTGCTGATAAATTGCAGGAAGACCTGAAAGTCCGCAAATACATTCGAAACCGTTTGAACAAAGCGGCGGTTTCCAAGATCGAGATTGAGCGGACGGTGAAGCGTGTTATTCTTACGGTTCATACAGCGCGTCCGGGTATTGTTATCGGTAAAAAAGGGGCGGAAGTGGATAAGTTGCGTGAAGAGTTGCGCGCGCTTACCGGTAAAGAGGTTCAGATCAATATTCAGGAAATCAAGAAACCGGAACTGGATGCGTATTTGGTTGCTGAAAACGTTGCCAGGCAGCTGGAAGGAAAAGTCAGTTTTCGCCGGGCCATGAAAAAAGCGATAACATCGACCATGCGTCTTGGTGCCGAAGGTATCAAAATTATGTGTTCCGGAAGGTTGGGTGGTGCAGAAATGGCCCGTACCGAACAGTATAAAGAAGGTCGGATTCCTTTGCATACGCTTCGTGCGGATATTGATTATGCGACTGCAACATCCCGGACGACATACGGAGCAATTGGTGTTAAAGTCTGGATTTTCAACGGTGAAGTGATCGGCAAACGATAGAATGTTTTAGGAGTCTATTCTCATGTTAATGCCAAAACGGGTAAAATACAGGAAAAAACAACGCGGTAGGATGAAGGGCAATGCCCAGAAGGGGAATTATATTGCTTTTGGAACGTTTGGACTCAAAGCACTTGAATCCGGATGGATCACCAGCCGTCAGATAGAGGCGACACGTGTTGCCATTACGCGACATGTGAAAAGGGGTGGAAAGGTTTGGATTCGGATTTTCCCGGATAAACCGGTCACCAAGAAGCCTGCTGAAACGCGCATGGGTAAAGGAAAGGGGTCGCCGGAATACTGGGTCGCCGTCGTCAAACCGGGACGCATCCTGTTCGAGCTGGAAGGTGTTTCCCGGGAGCTGGCGAAAGAGGCGATGAGACTCGCGTCACATAAGTTGCCCATCAAGACCAAGTTTGTAATGGATGAATAGTAAGGACAGGTAATGAAGAGCAAAGAAGATTTAAAAGGATTAAGCGTCGAAGAGCTTCAGGAAAAGCTCGAACAGGCGACAGAGGAGCTGGAGAACCTGCAGTTGCAGAAGGCTTCTCATCAAATCAGTAATCCCATACGTATCCGGTTTGTGCGCCGGGAAATAGCGCGGTTGAAAACAGTGATACATCAGCATGAACGGGGCTTGGTTAAAGAAGCATAATAAACAGGCGGAAGAGGTATGAATAAAGAGCGTGGTTTACGAAAAACTCGTGTAGGAAAAGTTGTGAGTAATAAAATGGATAAGACCATCACTGTGGCAGTGGAACGGCGTCTGAAACATCCTGTATACGGGAAATTCATTAAAAAGACGATGAAGCTGAAAGCGCATGATGCAGAGAACGTTTGCAGTGAAGGTGATATCGTAAATGTAATGGAAACCAGGCCGTTAAGTAAAATGAAGAGATGGCGTCTGGTGGAAGTGGTGGAGAAGGTGAAATAATTTCTTTCTGAATAAGGGCGAGCGTCATGATTCAAGATTATACGAAATTAAATGTGGCAGACAATTCAGGAGCGCAAAAGGTTCAGTGTATCCGTCTGCTGGGCGGAACCGGTAAAAAATACGCATCCATCGGAGACGTTATTGTTGTATCCGTAAAAAGTGCTATCCCCGGTGGTGGTGTTAAAAAAGGTGATGTTCACAGGGCTGTCATTGTAAGAACAAAAAAAGAAATCAGGAGGCCGGACGGTTCCTATATACGCTTCGATGAGAACGCTGCCGTATTGATTGACGATCAGATGGAACCTCGCGGAACACGTATCTTTGGCCCGGTTGCCAGAGAGCTGCGTGAGAAACAGTTCATGAAAATCGTATCACTGGCGCCTGAAGTATTGTAACATTTATGTGCGGGAAATATACCGATGAGAATTATAAAAAATGACACGGTTAAAGTATTAAGCGGTAAATACAGGAATAAAACCAGCAAGGTGCTGAAAGTATACCCTAAAGAGGGACGTGTGATCGTGGAGGGTGTGAATGTGATTAAACGTCATACCAAGCCTTCCCAGAAAAACCAGCAGGGTGGTATCGTTGAAAAAGAAGGGCCTATTGAAATGTCCAAAGTGATGCTGGTCTGCAATAAGTGTAACCGTCCGACGCGCGTAGGTTATAAATTCCTGGAAGATGGTTCCAAAGCACGGTATTGCAAACATGCCGATTGTGGTGAAATTATAACGGCAAATGCCTAGTAGAGTAGATTGAGGAATAAAATGGCTGAATATCAACCAAGGTTAATCGAGAAATACAGGGCGGAAGTGGTGCCCTACCTGATGAAAAAGTTTGAGTATAAGAATATTAATCAAACGCCCCACCTCACAAAAATAACCCTTAATATGGGTGTAGGTGAAGCGATCCAGGATGCCAAAATGCTGGAAGGGGCTATTAATGACCTGACGATCATCAGCGGCCAGAAACCGTCGGTTACGGCCGCACGCAAATCTATTTCAAATTTTAAATTGCGTGCCGGTATGAAGGTCGGTTGCCGTGTGACCCTTCGTGGGAAACGGATGTGGGAGTTTTTTGATCGGTTCGTTTCTGTTGCGGTACCCCGTGTCCGCGATTTCCGCGGTTATTCTGATAAGTCATTCGATGGCCGTGGCAATTATTCGATAGGCGTTAAGGAACAGATTATCTTTCCTGAAATCAACGTGGATAAAATTGATAAAATCCGCGGTATGGATGTCACCTTCGTCACCAGTGCCAATACGGATGAAGAGGCATATGAACTGTTAAAAGCTATGGGATTTCCATTTAAAAAGTCGGAAAAGTAACTATAAGAGGTGTACCTTGGCCAAGAAGTGTCTGATTGTAAAGTCAAACAGAAAACAAAAATTTAGTGTTCGTGAATATAACCGTTGTAATCGCTGTGGGCGCCCTCGTGCATACATCCGTAAGTTTGGAATATGCCGGGTGTGTTTCCGGGAGCTGGCCCTCAACGGTGAAATACCGGGTGTTACCAAGGCGAGTTGGTAATATATTGTAAGGAGTGAATTAGATGTCGATGACCGATCCTATTGCAGACTATTTAACGAGAATCCGGAATGCGTTGCATGCCCAGAAAAAGTATGTGGATATTCCCGCTTCCAGTATAAAACGGAAAATTTCCCGGATATTATTGGATCAGGGATTCATCAAACGGTTTATCGTAATTGATGATGGCAAGCAGGGATTAATACGAATCTGGTTAAAATATGATGAAAATAAAGATCCGATTATTCAGAACCTACAGCGTGTCAGCACGCCAGGCCGCAGAAAATACGTGTCGGTCGACGAGCTGCCCCGGGTAATGAATAATCTCGGCGTCGCAATTTTGACGACTCCCAAAGGGGTGATTACGTCTCGCGAAGCCAGGCGGCAGCACGTCGGTGGCGAAGTGCTGTGTTATATATGGTAAACAGGAGATTGTACCGTGTCGCGTATTGGAAAATTACCGATTGAAATTCCTGATAAGGTTCAGGTTACACTTGACAAACAACGATTGACCGTAAAGGGTCCCAAAGGGGAACTGCAGCGGGATATTAATGAAGATGTTGATGTCCAGATAAAAGACGGTGTGATAACCGTTGATAAAAAGAAGGATGATAAGACCGGGCGTTCCCTGTGGGGACTGACACGCGCTTTGATTGCGAATATGGTTGAAGGCGTAACCAACGGGTTTTCAAAGAAGCTAGAAATAGTTGGGGTTGGGTATAAGGTTGAAATGAAAGGGAAAACACTGATTCTCAACCTGGGTTATTCGCATCCGATCGTTATGCGGGTAATGGATGAAATTATTATTGAAACACCAAACCCGAATGAAATTATTGTTTCAGGCATCAATAAGGAACTGGTTGGCGTTGTCGCTGCAAAGATCCGTAGTTTCAGAAAGCCTGAACCGTACAAGGGCAAGGGTGTCAAATATGCAGGTGAATATATCAGACGTAAAGCCGGGAAAACAGCCGGTAAATAAGCAGCAGGAATGGTAAAATGAAACATGTAAGAAGAAAAAAACGACTGTTCGGCTCCTCTGAACGTCCCAGACTGGTAACATACAGAAGCCTGAAATATGTTTACGGGCAAATTGTTGATGATTCACAGGGAAAGGTTATTCTCGGTGTGTCCAATAACAGTAAAGCGGTTCGTGATGAGGTGAAAAAAGCAAAAAATAAGACAGAAGCTGCCTTTTTGGTAGGTAAAATACTGGCCCAGGAAGCAAAGAAGAAAAAGGTGACCAAAGTTGTTTTTGATCGGAACGGATATCTCTATCACGGCCGTGTTAAATCTTTTGCTGAAGGGGCCCGCGAAGGCGGACTGGAATTTTAAACAGGGAGTATTTCGGTGATCGAACGTATTAACCCAAGTGAATTAGAATTAAAAGAAAAAGTCGTATACATAAACCGGGTGGCTAAAGTACTCAAGGGTGGTCGCAGGTTTTCCTTTAATGCGATTGTTGTCGTGGGTGACGGAAACGGAATCATCGGTCTTGGACTCGGTAAAGCCAATGAAGTAATCAATGCGATTTCCAAGGCGACGGATCAGGCTAAGAAGAATCTCGTTCGCGTTTCACTGATCAGAGGCACGATTGCCCATCCGATCAATGCCCGTTTCGGTGCAGCCCGGGTTGTGCTCAGACCGGCTTCCCCCGGTACAGGTGTTATCGCCGGTGGACCGGTACGTGCCATCTGTGAAGCAGCAGGTGTAACCGATATCCTGACCAAATCGAACGGGTCATCCAATCCGCATAATCTGAGTAAGGCGACTTTCTTTGCCTTAAAGGATATGATGAGTGCCGAAAATGCAGCTCGCAGACGTGGAATCTCCCTGAGTAAACTATTTCACGGTTAAACGCAAAGGTAGTGGAAATGGCAAAATCGAAAAAAGAAGTCAATCAGATAAAAATTACACAGATAAAAAGTGCCATAGGTTATCATAAATCGCAGAAGTTGACCATCGAAGCCCTCGGGCTTAAAAAAATGAACCATTTTGTGGTACATAATGCAACGCCTCAGATTCTCGGAATGGTAAATAAAGTTAAGCATCTGGTTTCCGTCGAAGAGGTATAAAACTAAAAAGGGTATCGGTGACGTATGGATTTAAGTAGTTTAAAACCTGCAAAAGGTTCGATAAAAAAGAGAAAGCGTGTCGGAAGAGGCGAAGGTTCCGGTCTTGCTGTGACTGCAGGGCGCGGACACAAGGGGTATGGATCCCGTGCCGGTTCTAAAAAACGCGCGTGGTTTGAGGGCGGTCAGATGCCCCTGCAGAGAAGAGTCCCGAAGTTCGGATTCGTAAATACTAACAAAGTGGTGTTCCAGGTAGTCAACGTTGGTGATCTGGAAAAATTAACCGGTGCGGTAACGAAGGAGATCCTCCTCGAAAAAGGGCTGATCCGCAAAAAAAATGCACCAGTTAAAATTCTGGGCAACGGTGATATCACAGCAAAGCTGCAAGTTTCAATCGACGCAGTGAGTAAAACGGCCAAAGAAAAAATTGAAAAAGCAGGAGGCACGGTTACAATATCATGATGCTGGAATCCGTACGAAACATTTTTAAAATAGAGGAACTGCGCAAACGTATCCTGTTTACGGCCATGATCCTGGCGATCGAGAGAATCGGTACCCATATCGTGACCCCGGGAATCGATACGGCTGTTCTGGCGGAAGGCTTTAAAAACCTGCAGGGAACACTTTTTGGCCTTTATGACCTGTTTGCGGGCGGCGCTTTCAGTAAAGCCGCGATCTTCGGTCTGGGTATTATGCCCTATATCAGTGCGTCCATTATCATTCAGCTACTGGGTGCCGTAATCCCTCAGATCCAGAAACTGCAGAAAGAGGGTGAAGAAGGCCGTAAAAAAATCATGCAGTATACGCGTTATGGGACGCTGTTTATATCAGCCATGCAGGCTTACGGTGTGGCCCTCTTCCTGCAGAGTATTCAGATTGCTGACGGCAGACTGGCCGTACCCAATCCGGGTTTTGCCTTCCAGCTGCTTACCATGATCTCGATGGCCTCAGGAACCATGCTGATTATGTGGCTTGGAGAACAAATCGATGACCGGGGAATTGGAAACGGTATTTCCCTGATCATCTTTATCGGTATCATCGCCGGGTTCCCACAGGCCCTGAGTGAAGAGTGGGTGCAGTTTACAGCAGGGCAACGTACCCTGCTCACGGAGTTCTTTCTCATTGTCCTTGCGTTTTTTATTATTGCTGTTGTTGTACTGCTTACAACAGGAACACGGAAGATACCGGTTCAATATGCGAAACGCGTGGTCGGACGCAAAGTTTATGGTGGCGTCAATACACATTTTCCCATGAAAGTTAATACGGCCGGCGTTATGCCGATCATTTTCGCCCAGGCGATAATGTTCGTGCCGTCAACGGTACTGACGTTCCTGCCGGAATCCGGTTTTTCGATCACCTTACAACGCTGGTTTTCCATGGATTCCTGGTTTTACTGGATTTTTTACGGTGTGATGATCGTTTTCTTCACATACTTTTATACCGCCATTGCACTGAATCCGGTTGATGTGGCTGATAATTTGAAAAAACAGGGTGGTTTTATCCCCGGTGTAAGGCCCGGTAAAAAAACCTCGGAATACCTGGATAATATATTAACCCGCATCACGTTGCCATCGTCCATATTTCTGGCCATCATCGCTATTGTGCCGGCCATGCTGGCAAAATGGTTGAGGTTGCCTTTCAGTCTCGCATCGTTCTTTGGTGGTACCGGTCTGCTGATTATCGTGGGTGTGGCCCTCGATTTCCTTCAGCAGGTAGAATCCCATCTTTTTATGCGACATTATGACGGTTTTATGAAATCAGGACGTGTACGGGGCAGAAGATAAGCCATTCATGATTTATCTGAAATCTGAAAAAGAAATTGCTGAAATAGAAAAAAGCAATAAGATCGTTGCAGAAACGTTAGCGTTCATTGAAAAATTCATCGTACCGGGTATGGATACCGGCACCATTAACGGGGAAGTCGAATCCTTTATTACTGCCAAAGGTGCTAAACCGGCATTTAAAGGTCTTTACGGTTTCCCGGCGGCGGCCTGTATTTCGATCAATGATGAAGTGGTTCACGGCATTCCGGGTGCCAGGATTCTTAAGGAAGGCGATATCGTCGGTGTGGATATCGGCGTCATTTGGAAGGGCTACTACGGAGACGCGGCCCGAACATATCCTGTCGGGACTGTGGATGAGGAAATTCTGACATTATGCCGGATCACGGAAGAATGCCTTTATCTGGGTATTGAAAAGTGTGTGCCGGGGAACCGCATCGGAGATATTTCTTCTGCGATTCAGAAACATGCGGAATCGCATGGCTATTCTGTAGTCCGTGACCTTGTCGGGCACGGAGTAGGAATAAAGCCCCATGAGGATCCGCAGGTACCAAATTTTGGAACAGCCGGAACAGGCCCCAGGCTTAAAGCCGGAATGGTCATTGCTATCGAACCAATGATCAATATGGGCACATATCAGGTGTATACGATGGATGATCAATGGACAATAAAGACAATGGACGGTAAACCGTCCGCACATTACGAACATTCGGTTGCAATCCTCAGGGATGGTCCGAAAATTTTATCAAAAGTAACGTAACGAGGTAAAGATTTGGCGAAGAAACAAGAAGCGATCCGGGTAGATGGTATAATAAAAGAAACGCTTCCCAATGCTTCTTTTATCGTAACATTGGAGAATGGGCACGAGGTACTTGCCTATATATCAGGTAAAATGAGGATGCATTTTATTAAGATTTTACCGGGTGATAAGGTGAGTCTGGAGCTTTCGCCATATGATCTGACCAGAGGACGGATCGTTTATCGTTATAAATGAGGAATTAGAAAATGAAAGTACAGGCCTCAGTCAAGAAAATTTGTGATGGATGTAAAATCATTCGCCGCAAAGGTGTGGTGCGGGTGATTTGCAGTAAGAATCCGAAACATAAACAACGTCAGGGATAATAGTCTAAGGAGGCAGTTTTGGCTCGTATTGCCGGTGTTGATTTGCCAAAAAATAAACGTGTGGTTGTAGGATTAACCTATATCTATGGGATTGGTCGACCCACAGCAGAAAAAATCTGTAAAGATGCTGCAGTCGATGTGAATACCCGTGTTAGCGATCTTAATGACGACGAAATTCGTAAAATCAGAACGATAATTCAGAATGAATTTAAGGTTGAAGGTGCGCTGAAAACTGAAATAAATATGAACATCAAACGATTGATGGATATCAATTCAGTGCGCGGATACAGGCACCATCGCGGGCTTCCTGTACACGGTCAACGGACGAAAACAAATGCCCGCACACGAAAAGGCCGTAAACGTTTAGTTGGCGGAAAGAAAAAATAATTTAATTTAGGAGGAGCGCAACTTGGCTTCACCGAGAGCACGAAGAAAAGTAAAGAAAAAAGAGCGTGTCGAGCCTACAGGAAGGGCTCATATTAAAGCCACGTTCAATAATACCATCATCTCGATTGCGGATAATTACGGTAATGTAATTTCATGGGCCAGTGCAGGCGGTGTAGGATTCAAAGGATCCCGTAAAAATACACCCTATGCGGCACAGATTGCCGCTGAAAGCGCAGCAAAGGTTGCCATGGATCTTGGACTTAAAACCATTGATGTGGAAGTTAAAGGTCCGGGATCAGGCAGAGAAGCAGCAATCCGTTCGCTTCAGGCAGCCGGTCTGGAAATTCAGTCTATCCGTGATGTTACGCCGATTCCACATAATGGATGCCGGCCACCTAAAAAGAGACGTGTGTAATTTTATATCTGGAGTAATTGAATGGCCACATATACAGGTCCAAGAGGAAAATTAGTTAGAAAATTTGGTGAAAACATATTTGGAAACCCCAAATTTGACAAATTGTTGACCAATAAACCCTATCCGCCGGGACAACACGGTATGGCGCGTAAAAAAGTCTCGGATTATGGTTTACAGTTGCGGGAAAAACAAAAACTGAAGATCATGTATGGATTGCTGGAAAAACAATTCCGGAATTATTTTGCCAAAGCAGAACGCATGAAGGGTGTTACAGGTGAAAACCTGCTGAAATTGCTGGAAAGCAGGCTGGATAATACGGTTTTCCGGCTCGGTTTTGCCGTCTCCAGGGCACAGGCCCGTCAAATGGTTTTACATAAACATTTCCTGGTTAACGGAAAAGTAGTCAATATACCGTCTATGATTCTGAAACCAGGTGACGCGATACAGGTGCGGGAAAAAAGCCGCCGCCTCAGCGCTATACACGACGCCATGAAAAAGGTACGTTCGGAAAATATGTACCCGTGGCTGGAACTGGATAAAGCCCAGTTAACAGGATCATTCCTGCAAAGTCCGCAACGTGAAGATATCCCGGTCAATGTGCAGGAAAGTATGATCGTAGAGTTATACTCCAAATAATAAAAAATAGGTGATAAAAAGATAATGAGTTTATCCAATTTACAGATGCCAGAGCGAATTGAGTTAGATGAAACAACCTATACCACGGTTTTTGGCAGATTTTATGTCCAGCCGCTCGAAAAAGGTTTCGGCGTCACCATCGGCAATATGCTCCGACGGGTACTGTTGTCTTCCCTGCAGGGTGCCGCGATAACAGCTGTTAAAATTAATAATATACAGCACGAATTCTCAACCATACCGGGCGTCTATGAAGACCTGACCGAGGTAATCCTGAATCTTAAACAGGTTCGGTTAAAGCTCCTGAATAAACGTCCTGAAAAAGTCGTTTTCAAGCTTAAAGGTCCGGCCGATTTTACCGGGAAGACCATTCAGGAACAATCCAATGATTTTGAGATCCTTAATCCGGATATTCATATCGCTAAACTGAATGATGATGCCGAGTTGGATATAGAACTGAGAATCGGACGGGGAAGAGGTTATGTGACGGCTGAAGAAAATAAAGCGGCTGATCAACCCATCGGGATAATTCCGGTCGATTCGATCTATTCACCGATTCTAAATGTACGCTATTCCGTTGAAAATACACGGGTCGGACAACGAACGGATTTCGAAAAACTTATCCTTGAAATCGAAACGGATGGCAGTATTACACCGGATGATGCGCTGACCTATAGCGGTAAAATACTGAAAGATCACATTCAGCTCTTCATAAATTTCGATATCGATACGGAAGAAGAAGAAGTCGCTGAGGTCGATGAGGAAACCCTGCGCATCAAAAAACTGTTGAAAATGAGTGTAGATGAACTTGAGCTTTCCGTGCGTTCCCATAACTGTCTGAAAGCTGCAAATATTAAAACCATTGGTGACCTGGTTCGCAGGGATGAACAGGAAATGCTGAAATTTAAAAACTTCGGTCGCAAATCGCTTATGGAGTTGGGCAAAATTCTGGAAGAACGCGGATTGCAGTTTGGGATGAATATTGACAAATATATAAAACCGGATGAAAAGTAAAGGTATAAAGGGTATTTTGAATGCGACATAATAAAAAAGGCACCCATCTGGGAAGGACAACGAGTCATAACAAAGCCCTGATGCGCAACCTGGCAGCCCAGGTCATGGAACATAAACAAATACGTACGACAGAAGCGAAAGCAAAAGAACTGAGAAGAGTCGTCGACCGGTTAATTACGTATGGTAAAAAAGGGTCACTTCATCACAGACGCATAGCATTCCGGTTTCTGCGGGATAAAGATGCCGTTACAAGATTGTTTGAAGAGATCGCCCCAACCTTCGTGGAACGAAACGGCGGTTACTCACGTATCGTTAAACTCGGTTACCGAAAGGGTGATTCCGCTCCTTTGAGCCTGTTCCAGTTAGTTGGATTCGAAGTGGGAAGTGAAAAGAAGAAAAAAGGCGATAAAAAAGAGACTACAGAGAAAAAAACGACAGCTAAGGAATCGAAGAAAAAAGAAGTGGCTCCGGTCGAAGAACCGGCGGTAAAGGCTGAAGAAACTGAAGTGGCTCCCGAATCAAAGGAAGATGATAAAAAAGAATAAATAGAAATTAACATGTTTATATATTATAAAAAGCTATTCCGGTTTCCGGGATAGCTTTTTTTTTGTATCTTTTTAATAATTAATGGCTTGCATTAATATTAGTGCAAGTATAAATTTAAATCAAATACCTTAATGCAAATACCGGTATGAACCGATACATTATTCTAGTCCTGGTTCTTTTCTCCTTCCGACTGTCTTTCTCCACGGAGCAACAAAGAGGCTTGTGGGTCGTTCGGTATGCGCTTTCCGATAAAGCGGAAATCAATTCGATCATTTCAACGGCCACACGCCTCCGGATTACCGATTTGTATATCCAGGTAAGAGCCATGGGTGAGGAATATCATCCGGCTTTGAAAACCAGCGGAGCAGACACGCTTACGCATTTGGATCTCTTGCTCCGGAAGGCTGCTCAGCTGAATATCAGGGTGCATGCCTGGATCAATATGATGTATATATGGGCAGGAAAAAATGACCCTGAAAATCCTGATCACCTGTTATTCAGGGCGGAAAAATCCATACTGAGATCCGCACTGGATCATAACATACCTGAATATGAAGCGATCAGGCGCGAGGGTATCGAAGGTTTCTACCTGCATCCAACGGATCCTGATCATATCAATGATATTTATAAATTTATTACAACCCTCCTGAACAGGTATGCTTTCAACGGAATACATCTGGATTATTTTCGAATGCCCGGGCTTAAATATTCCTTTTCTCCATTTGGCAGAACGCGCTTCATGATAAAGCATTTCCTGGATCCGGTTCATATTTACGGGGAACCGGAATCATTTATACAGGAAAGGGGAAGAGCCAGTTTTTTTGCGGGGGATCACCTGTATAAAACGTTTTTGCATGATGAATTTTTTAAAACACTGGATGACATAAATAACCATATTAAAGATATTTCGGAAAAATACATTTTTTCTGTTGCGGTCAAACCCGACCCGATACATGCCAAACACAACTATTTCCAGGACTGGCAGCGATGGCTCGAGAACGGGCTATGTGATCAGGTGTTGATCATGAACTATGCACCGGAATACAGCGAATTTATGAAAAATATAAAAATGTCACACCAGACAGGTCTGGGTAAAAGAATAATAGTAGGCATTTCAACATACAATCAGAAGGTGTCGGAAGCAAAGCGACGCATTTTTCTGGTTAATAACCTTGATTTTGCGGGAATTGCCCTGTTTTCATATAATCATTTAGCGGAGAACAGGCCCTATTTGAACAGCCTGAGCTTCGTAAAGAATACCGGAGGGAAATATGTCGAGAACCGTTCGCGCACCAAGGGGAACTGAGCTGAGCTGTAAGGGGTGGCATCAGGAAGCCGCTATGCGTATGCTGATGAATAATCTCGATCCCGAGGTTGCAGAAAATCCCGATGAACTGGTCGTCTACGGCGGTAGCGGAAAGGCGGCCCGTAATTGGGCGTGTTTCGATGCCATTATTAAAACCCTTAAAAACCTTGAAAACGATGAAACCCTGCTGGTACAGTCCGGTAAACCCGTTGGTGTTATCCGAACGCATCCCTATTCTCCGAGAGTACTGATTGCCAATTCGAATCTGGTTCCTAATTGGGCTACCTGGGAACACTTTCGTGAACTGGAAAAACAGGGACTGATCATGTATGGTCAGATGACAGCAGGGAGCTGGATATACATCGGCACGCAAGGTATTCTGCAGGGTACGTATGAAACATTTGCTGCTCTTGCCAGAAAAGAATCACTCGGTGATCTGAGCGGAAAACTTGTCGTGACGGCCGGCCTCGGGGGTATGGGTGGTGCACAACCCCTGGCTGTTACCATGAATAACGGGGTAGCATTATGTATTGAAGTGGATGCGCAACGCATAAAACGACGTCTGGAGCACCGTTACCTGGATAAAGAGGCCCGCAATCTTGATGAGGCCGTGGGCATGTGCCGCGAAGCCGTTGAGCAGAAAAAACCCTTATCGGCAGGTTTACACGGAAATGCGGCGGATATACTGCCCGAGTTGGTGCGACGGCAAATAATACCGGATATTGTCACAGACCAGACCTCGGCACATGACGAACTTAACGGGTATATACCCAATCGAATGTCCCTGAAAGCGGCACTGGAACTCAGGGAGAAAGATCCGGATCGTTATATCCGCGCGTCCACACGTGCGATGGCAGAACATTGTCAGGCAATTCTTGACATGCAGAAGCGCGGTGCGATCGCTTTTGATTATGGAAATAACCTGCGCGCCCAGGCGCATCGCGCTGGTGTCCAAAATGCATTTGACTATCCCGGATTTGTTCCGGCTTATATTCGTCCTTTGTTTTGTGAAGGAAAAGGTCCCTTTCGCTGGGTTGCACTCTCGGGAGATCCAAAGGATATAGATATCACCGATGAGCTGATTGTTAACCTTTTTCCCGAAAACAAGCCGCTGGAACGATGGATCACCATGGCACATGACCGGGTTCAATACCAGGGACTTCCATCGCGTATTTGCTGGCTGGGTTATGGCGAGCGTGATAAGTTTGCGTTAGCTATGAATACGCTCATTCGTGAAGGAAAAATTAAAGCTCCAGTCGTTATAGGTCGAGATCATTTAGATACAGGATCAGTGGCTTCGCCGAATCGCGAGACGGAGGGCATGAAAGACGGTAGTGATGCGATCAGCGACTGGCCGCTGCTGAATGCGATGTCAAACGTAGCTTCCGGGTCATCCTGGGTCTCGTTTCATCATGGCGGCGGAGTTGGAATCGGTTATTCACAACACGCGGGCCAGGTGATTGTAGCCGACGGTACCGAAGAAATGGATGTACGCCTGGAACGTGTTCTTACAAACGATCCCGGACTGGGTATTTTCAGACATGTTGACGCCGGATATGAGGAGGCTATGACATTCGCTGAGGACAGGCAAATTCAAATACCTATGATGAAATGAGGATTCGGTTAACCGAAATACAATGGGCGATGTAATTGCGATAACAAGCCAAAAAGGTGGAGTCGGTAAAACGACGACGGCAATTAATCTGGGTACGAGTCTTGCAATTCTGGAAAAGAAAGTCCTGATTATTGATTTTGATCCGCAGGGAAGTGTTTCAGCCGGTTTTCAGATCGATGAATTCGATCTGCAGTACGGCGTATATGATGCTTTTGTAAAAAACGTGCCGCTGGCAATGGCTATTAACGATGTTGGGTTGCATAATCTGGAAATTGTGCCGGCAAACGTAAAAAATGAAGAAGATGAAATCGATTTGTTCACAAATGCGTTACAACCGGATCTGCTGAAACGCATTTTGGGACAGTATAAAGAAATCTATGATTTTATCATAATTGATTGTCCGCCCAGTCTGGGAACAATCACTATAAATGCACTGTCTGCAGCGGATGCGATTCTGATTCCGATTCAATGTGAGTATTATGCGCTGAAAGCATTAGGTAAATTTATAAGGTCTTTAAAATCAATCGGCACCAGACACAACCGGAAACTGAGATTATTGGGAATCCTGATCACCATGTTTGACAAGCGGCTCAAAAACAGTCAGTTGATTGAAGAAGAATTAAGGCGGAGTTTCCGGAATATAATATTTGAAACAAAGATTCCAAGAAATGCAAAGGTCGCGGAATCCCCCGGATTGGGTAAGCCGGTCGCACTTATGGATGTAACATCCGCAGGAGCAGTAGGGTACCTGCGGCTTGCAGAAGAAGTGCTGAATAGAATGCGTAATCATTTGTTTAAATAAGAAAGGATGGCATCGTGGAGAAACGGTATAAACGCGCAGATAATATCGAGACATTGATCAAGTCTGCGAAGCTCCCTTATAATGCCTGGAAGGTTTTATTTCTGTTGGATAGTGAATCGACCGTTTCCGATATCGTTTCAATACTGAACGAGAAGAACGACGTCGTGGAAGAGGCATTAGAGCGGCTGGTTGCAGCCGGATTGGCTGTGCATCTTGAGACAGAAGGTGCTGGTGACGCTGAAACGCAAATTCCGGATAAAGAAGAAGAAAAAGAAGTTTCCCGGAAAGAAGAGGTCATCGCGGAAATGCCACAGGAAGCGGAAGTGCCGGCAGATGAACCCGAAACAACCGTTGAAGAAGCGGTAGAAGAGCAACAAGCACCGGAAACGGATGAGGAAAAGGAAAGCAGTAAACTCACGGAAGAACTGGAGGAAGCTGTTTTGCCGGAAGAAGAGCCGGCAGAGGGTCAGGCAGAGGAAACAATGGAAGAGAAAGAAGCCGCGGTGGAAGAGGAAGCGGCAGAAGCGGAGACCGGGATAGAAGAAACCGCTGATGAGGGAATGGAAAATCTCGAAAAATCGCTTCCGCAGGATGATCTTGATGTCCATATCCCGACAGAACCTGATCTGCCCATGGAAGAAAAAGAAACCCTCGATGTCGATTTCGAATTAAGCCAACCGGAAACCACAGAAGAAACACCTGTTGCCGGTCTACCGGAAAAACCCACGCAATCTGATAAGGATATGAAAACCGTGCTTGTAATCGACGACAGCATCGTAATACGGAAAATGGTCGAAATCGCACTGGAAGATGAAGAAGAAATACAGATTGAAACCAGCATCAGCGGAAAAGAAGGGCTGGAAAAGATGGATCAGCTGGAACCCCATCTTGTCATTCTCGATATGATGCTGCCGGATATCAATGGTGTCGAAATTCTGAAAACTATTAAAGCGTCCAAAGGTATACCGGTTATCATGTTGTCAGGCAAAGATTCACCACAGTTGATTGAAAAAGCGAAATCGGAAGGGGCGGACGAATTTTTGCCCAAGCCGTTCCGCGATGAAGAGCTGGTTGAAAAAATTAAAGCATTGCTGGCAAAATAAAACGGATTAAGACCGGGGAGAAATAAAACTGAACACAGGCATACAGCAGCCCAAAAGTTACCGTTACTCTGTATTGCAAATTGCCGGATACTCTTTCGGAGTAGAAGTCCTATCTGTGAAAGAAGTCCTTCCCTGTCCTGCAATTACAGTTGTACCAAATGTGCATCCCAGTATACTTGGTGTCTTTAACCTGCGGGGACAGATTTACTCGCTGGTGGACCTAGCTGAATTGTTTATGCTGAAACGGCCGGAACCGGACAAGGATGCCTATATTGTTATACTGGAACACGAAGGCACCTCTTTCGGAATTTCTGTTGACAAGGTAATGGATGTCATGGTTATCGATTCGGAAACCATACAGATTCCGTCGCGGGAAGCACCGTTACAGGTGGTACAGTATTCATACGGGTATTACAAGCATGAAACAGAGGGTGAAATCTACCTGCTTGATGTACCGGCATTAATGAATGCAAAAGAAATCATTCAATATAGATTTTAGAAAGAGGCTGGAATGGAGAAATCAAACGCGAGGTTATTTACAAGTTATTTCCTGGCCATTTTTCTGGTTGTGCTGATCATCGTTATCATTTGGACATATCTGAATGCCAGTCAGAATTATAAAAATGACATTCAGGCGTATGTTTCAGAAATGAAAAAAATTGCCCATGTCGGTACGGATTATATTAGTGGACCCTATGTGGAACAGATCAGGGAAAAGAGTGATTTTCAATCTGAAATGTACAATATATTGCAAACCCGGCTGGTATCGTTGAGAAAAGCTTCAGGACTCCCGGAGGAACAGGTTAAAATCCTGCGACGCAAGGGAAACCTCACTGAAATTGTTATGACGTCAGGGCCGAATAATCTGATCGGCAGTAATTTCGATTTATGGCAGGCAATGAACGAGAGTATCCGTAATGATGAAGTAACCTATCTGATCGGGGAAGACGGCGGAGAGAGCATGCTTTCCGTTTTTGGTCCCGTAAAAAACCCGGAAAAGAAAGTGGTTGCAATACTTATGTTGCAAAAAAGCCTGGGAAGTCCCATGTCTGCGTTACCCGGGGCTGCCGCGCTGCCCGCACTGGCCGGACTGCTGTTCCTCGCTGGTGCTGCTGTCCTTATTTTACTTCCTTCGGTAAAAATAAACCGTGGAAAGCTGTCTCTCAATAGTAATCTGGACCGGCTTATCAACCAGCAACCTGTTCTTTCCACGGATCAGGAAGGCTTCCTGGGTGAATTTATACCGAAACTCCGGCAAGTAGCTGAACAATCTGAAAACCGCCGGGAATCCGATGAAGACCGCGATAAAATCCAGAAGCAGATCAAGGAATTATTGCGTACGGTAAACGGGGCAGCGAATGGCGATTTTACCGTCAGTGCCAATGTGACCGCCGATACACTGGGTGCACTGGCCGATTCGTTTAATTTGATGATCAGCGATCTGAGCGCACTGATTAAAGATGTCAAAAAGGCAGCGGAAGAGACGGTTTCTTCCACCGCGGGTATTCTGAAAAATACCGAAGCAATGGCGAAAGGCGCGGTCGATCAGGCCTCGCAGACGGAAAATATCAGTAATCTGGCAAAGGAAATGGCCGAACTGATTACTGATACCAATACCAGTGCTCAGCGTGCTGCAGAAGCCGCCCAGTCAGCAAAGGAAATTGCCGAACGGGGTAGTGATATTGTCAAGCAGTCAACCGAAGGCATGCAGCGCATAAGGGATTCTGTGCGTAAAGCTTCAAAACAGGTTAAGCTTCTGGGTGATAACTCGCTTAAAATCGGTGAGATAACAGACTTTATCAGTGATATTGCAAACCGAACCAATATGCTGGCGCTCAACGCATCAATAGAGGCTGCACGCGCCGGTGAAGCCGGCAGGGGATTTACAGTCGTAGCCGACGAAATACGTAAACTGGCGGAACGTGTCAGTAAATCCGCCGAAGAAATTTCCGATCTGATCGACGATATCCAGACGGGTACAGCCGAGGCCATTAAGGTAATGGACAGCGGCACGCAGGAAGTACAGGAAGGAACAAAACTCGTAGACGGTGCGGGTGGGGCACTCAAAGAAATTCTGAACAGCGTGGAAATATCCACAAACTCAGCCATCGAAATATCCGATACAATGAAAAACCAGGCTAAGTTCAGTCAGGATATTGCCGCATCGCTCGAACATATTTCAGGTATCGCCAAGGAAACGGCAGCGGGAGCACAACAGTCGAAAGAATCGGCAACCAATCTTGAAGCGCTTTCCATAACCCTGAATCAGGCAGTGGAAAAATTCAGGCTTGCCAAGTGAAGCTGGAGTAAACTATGAATATGAATAAAGATACCGTTCTCGACTTTGGGAAATTTTATCTTATTGAGTTTTTCAATAATTCTCTGGAGAAGGGTGAGGATTCACTGAGTGAGAGAAATTTCAAGCTGCTGAAGGAGTTGGCAGGTTATCTCACTCGCGAGGAAAATAGCATCGAGGGATTTGAAAAATTAGCCCAGTACCAGGGTACCAATGAGTTTTCAATCTTTCTCTTTGATATGATCGATCACCTCTATGATAATGTGCCTGAGGAATCCTATAAACGGCTTCCCGAACTGGCGAATGATTTTGTGAACCTGTATAACCTCATGCTCGAGGAACCGGAAAGTGTCAACGCCATTGAAGATGTGCTGAAAATTTATCGATCTAAAATGCCGGAAACCGTTGTATCTGCTCCTGAGAAAAAGGAAACACAAATTAAAGAAACGAAGCCTGCAGAGGTTGAGAGCCCGGAGGAAAAACCTGAAGAAAAATTTCCTGCCGAGGATCCCGACGCTATTTATTTCTTCGATTTTTACGAGCAGGAATTTGCATATCATCTGTTTGAACGGATTGAAACGGAGCGTGATACCGAAACAGCGGCCCTTTACAGCGAACTGCTCCTCGCCTTTCGCCGCTTTAACAGAAATGTGGAAGCAGCGGACCGTAATAATTACCGTAATTCAATCGTACAGTTGTCCGCCCTTGTTGAGAAGTTATTTCCGGAGCACCAGAAGAAAATTCCGGCCTTACGGTTAATGCGTAACATCGAAAAACAGGTAAAAAAGTTCATCAGCCAGGCAAAACGCTTTGAACGCTACAATAAAAAAGCATTTCTTTCCATCGTTGAAGATAATGAATTTACAAAAAAACAAACACGCACCACGGCAAAGAAAAAAGAAACGGAAGAAGTATCATCCATTGAAAGTATCCTGGGTGACTATTTTAATTCCGAAGTGAATCACCGTATTGACGAGATAGATGATCAAATCGGTGAGATTCAGGATAAACAGGAAATCCGGATTAAAGATATTGATCTGCTCATTTCCAGGTTTAAAAGCCTGAAAGAAGTCAGTATGATCCATGGCTACGCCGGAATGGAGCATCTGACAGGGTTGATCATTAAGCTCTTGAATGAATTAAACAGAGAAGATCTCGATTTTTCGGAAGAATCCTTTGATATACTGCGCGAAATTACTTCGGAAATGCGTCAGATTAAAAAATTCGAGAATGTCAGCAAAGATGACCAAATTTTAACGGATCTGGAAAAGAAAATTTACTCCATTCGTGATACGGTGAGTGACGTGACACCGGAAGAGGAAGAACCGGAAGAGGAAGAATTCGAAACAGCCGGGGAAGAACATGCCGACATTACTGCCCCGGAAACGCCTGAAGAAACAATACCCGCAAATGATACTGAAGCACTTCTGCCCATCGCAAAAACGGTTGCTGAGAGCGTATACAAAAAAATCAGCGGCTGGCATGACAAATCGGGAGAACCGGATGTTCAAAAGCGCGTGCTTGCCCTTCTCAATACGCTGGGTACACAAACCGGTCTCGTCGATCCTGAATTAAAAACCGCTGTTTTTAATCCGATGACCGGACTTTATATGGGGGTCTTCAAGGCCATTCCGGAGGGTGTCCGGCCGGATTTCATACCAATTGATATGGCCTGGGGAAAGAGTATTGAGGCAATAGTAAATCCTGAAGTAAGGAAAGATCTTGCAGGCGTATTCGAAACCGCTGCAGAAGGCAGCCTCTCGGTTGAAACGGATGACGCCTTTGCAGTAAATGCAGATGAACGTCTTTCCGGTGTACTTGCGGAAGCGATTAAGATTCGATGGAATGCGAACAGAGAGCTTCTGAAAGCCGTTTTTCTGAAGGGGGAAAAGCAAAAAGAAGCATCCTTGATCCAATTTTTTGAATCCTTTCATAAGAACCTGGAAATAACCGGTTATACACATTTTCAGCCGTTTCCCGAACTGATTATCAAGCTTATAGGTGAACACGGTGATATAGCTTTTGATGAAGAAATTATTTTTGAACTCGAAAATTCTGTAAATCTTGTTCTGGAACGAATCCGGCATAAAGGTAAAAACGGAGATTGTGCTGATATTACCAGTACGCTCGATGACTTGTTGACGGATCTCAAACAAGCCCGGCATAAACCGGATGAGGAATCGGACGACACCGATGTTGAGGCGAAAACGGAAGAAGGTGAAAAAACAGTTCCTGAGGTGCCGGAACCTGTTGCCGGGGATGATGATGAAGATGTAACTACGATTTTCTATTCCGAGGTCAAAGAACATCTTGATACAATTAACGATTCTCTGGAAGCGCTCGATACATCGCCTAATGACAGAAAACAGTATACATTGATTGAGACAGCTGTTCATGATATTCGTGCTTCGGCACACCTGTTAAACCTTTCTAAGGTTGTAAAATTATCGGCTTTACTCGAAGAAATTGCTGAGATATATGGTCAGAGTGAGATTCGTATTCCTGATGATCTGGCCACGAATATCCGTTCAGGTGTGGAAGATCTGAAGATAATAATCAGCGATCCGGAAGCTGAAATTGAGCAGACGCTCGATAAGCTGCAATATCTGATTGATCATATTGTGATTGAGGACAGTGAACCGGAACCGGTCGAAAAAACCGGTGAGTCAGAAAAAACACCTCCCATGCCTGTTGAGGAGCAACCTCTTTTCCTGGAAACGGAGGATGTGGATCAGGAATTTCTGGATGTGTTCCGTCAGGAAGCGACATCATATCTTGAAGTGATCGAAAAAGCTAATCGTAAACTGATACAGGATTTGAATGATAAAAAAAGCCTGGATGAATTTGAGAATGCCGCTCATTCACTTCAATCCGCTGCAAAAATGATCGGTTTCAAAGAAATCGGGCAGTTGACAGAAGGGCTGGAAAACATCGCTGAATCCATTAAAAGCGGAGAGATCGATAATTCTATCGAAATTCAGGATAAGATCGCCTCGGCCATAGACCTGATAAAGCGCCTGAGTCACGGAGATACCGTAAGTTCCAATGAACTGGTATCTATAATGAATACGCTGGATTCGCGTTACTTCACGAAAACCTTTTCGCAACCTGTACCGGAGCAGGTGGAAACTGATCTGCAGGCGGATGCCGAAATGATGGATGTCTTTCTGCAGGAAGGGAATGAACTTATCGAGGCATTGAATCAGGATCTACTCGAGCTGGAGCAGGCACCGGAGAGCGAGACGGTTCTTAACGATATCCTGCGCAGATTACATACGATGAAAGGCAGCGCCGGCCTGTTTAATTTTGATCGCATTAAGGAGCTGGCACATAAACTGGAAGATTATTTTCAGATCTATAAACAGAAAGAAGTTGACCAGAAACAGGATATGCTTAATACGGCTTTCGCCGCTATTGATCTGGTTGCTGAGTTACTTGAAGCTATCAGGGCACGAAAGGGTGAAGAAATAGACCAGTTCACAGCGAGAATGGCGGAAATTGATAACCGGATTTTTCTTTATCAGAACTTTGATACAACCGTTCCCGCAGAAAAAAGTGGGACAGAAGCCCCGAAATCCGCACCTTCCCGTAAAAAACGGGTGGCAGATGACGACAGTATTATCCGGATTCAAACAGAATACCTTGACCGGCTGGTGGATATGACCGGTGACCTGATGATCAACCAATCACAGTTAAGTTCCAATCTGGATAATCTCCAGCGTATAACGACAACAATGGATTCCGAAAAGAAACGCGTACAAAGCCTGGCAAATGCGATGGAAGAATTCCTGGAACAGCGATCGATCCATGCCGAGGAACAGGGTGAAAGAGTGGATGATCTGACAGGGCTGGAAGCTTTGTCGGAATCAATGCACTCCTTTCTGGATGCGTTCCGTGGTGTTTCTTCCGAGCTGAATCGTCTCAATCAGGATATCGATTTCAGTAGTGGCAGGATTTCAAATATCAGCAAGTTGCTGCATAATGATATGCTCAAGACACGCATGATAACGGTTGATAAGCTCTTTAACCGGTATCCGCGGCCGGTCAGGGATCTGGCCAAGGAACAGGGTAAGCGTATCAACCTGGTTGTCGAAGGTGGTGATACCGAAATGGACCGGGCTATGATTGATGCCCTGAATGATCCGGTCATGCATATTATTCGTAATGCTGTCGATCACGGAATTGAACCGGCTTCGGAACGCACGGCCAAAAAGAAAGATAAAACAGGGAACATTATACTGCGGGCACGTCATGACAAAAACCAGGTTGTCATAGAAATAGCCGATGACGGCCGGGGCATTGAACTTGAAAGAATTCGTAACCGGATTATCGAAAATGAACTGGCATCGGTCGCTGATGTTGAACAGATGAGTGAAGCGGAGGTTTTGGATTATATATTTAAACCCGGTTTTACCACGCGTGACGAAGCTACGGATGTTTCCGGCAGAGGTATCGGGCTTGATGTTGTAAACATGCAGATCCAGAAACTGAAAGGTAACATCCGCATACGAACCGAGCAGGATCAGGGAACGGTTTTCAGTATTCGCGTACCACTTACCCTGTTGATTTCGCAGGCACTGATGGTACGTATCCAGGGACAGCCCGTGGCGATACCCCTGAGCGCCATACAGGAAACGGTTTATTTTACTTCGGATGAGCTGGAAGAAGACGATGGAAAGCAATTCCTTTCTGTAAGGGGTAATTATCTGCCTTTTATTAATCTGAATGCGCTGCTTCAATTTGAACATACCGGGGAAGAAGAAAGTGCGGAAAAAATGGCCGTTATCGTACATGATGCGGGTGTTAGCGTGGCACTGGGTGTCGATCAGATTCTGGATCGGCAGGAAATCGTGATAAAATCACTGGGCAGCCACCTGCAGAATATCGAATACATTGCAGGGGGTACTATACTCGGGAGCGGGGAAGTCGGCCTGATCCTCGATTATGCCGCCATTATACGGTCTGCAGAAGTACAGTTCTTTGGCAGCGTCCGCGATAGGTTCAGTACCCGTAAGGTGTCGGGACCTGCACGCCCGGCTAAAAAAAGACCAAAAGCAGGCAAATCGGCTACGAAACTGACCAGGAAGAGCATTTCTAAAAAGACAATAAAAGACCGCAGGGCAAAAATTCTGATCGTCGATGATTCCATCAGTGTTCGCAATTTTGTCGGTTCTATTCTGGAGCGCAATAATTATTCCATTCATAAATCCAGCAATGGCTTTGATGCATGGGAAACCCTGTCGAAGGGTGGCATCGATCTGATGATTACAGATCTCGAAATGCCGGAAATGCACGGCTTTGAGCTGATTGAAAAAATCCGCGGCCAGAAAAACTATGACGATTTGCCGATTATTATCCTGACCGGCAGGGCGGGTATGAAGCATAAGCAAAAAGGTGAAAAACTCGGAGCCAATTCGTTCCTGGTCAAACCATTCAAGGAAAATGATCTGTTACAATCGATATCCGATTTTATCGTCATAGAAAAATGAAGAATACCTGATGGCTTTTCAGCTTACCAGACATATTACAAGAGTGTCCCTGAAAGCAATTGGTATTCTCCTTATACTTACGGTGTCCACCTATTCGCAATCCATTTTCCAGGGCAAAACAATCCGTTCAAATGAAACATGGAAAGGCACAGTGATTATACAGGGAGATATCATCGTTGCTCCCGGAGCACGGCTGATGATTGAACCGGGTACACGTGTCCTGTTTGAACCTAACCAGGATGATACAGGGGGAGGTGTTGACAAAACCAGAGCGGAGCTGATTGTAAAAGGTCTGCTTATTGCCCGCGGTAAGATCGATAATAAAATTACATTTTCCGTTAATACTACAGAACCACGAATGGGGCAATGGTATGGTATCCAGATTATCAATCCGAATTCCAATTCTATTCTCGATTTTACTATTATAGAGTACGCGTATAACGGTATCTCATTGAAAAAATCCAGCCCTCAGATCAGTAATTCCCAGATTCGATTTAATTATAATACAGGGGTTCTTGCCGAAGTCAAGGCGCATCCCACGCTGCTGAAAAATGTGATTTCTGAAAACGGATATGCCGGCGTAATCTGTAATCTGGGTGCAAAACCGGTCCTGACAGAAAATCTGATTACAGTGAATCAGATCGGGATTATTATTTTCAGGTTGTCACAACCGAATCTAGGGTCGATTATCCGGAATGATGATTATAATGCCGGTGAAAACCGCATTTTTGAGAATCGTGACTACAATATTTATAACCATTCCAATCTGGCTGTGAAAGCCGAAAACAATTCATGGGGCGTTTTTAACCGCGATGAGGTCGAGGTAACTCTGTTTGATTCCAAAAATGATCCCCAATACGGGGCGATCGATTTTGAACCCTTTATCCGGGTTCGCAGCGATCTTAATGATTTTATGGTGATTGTCCAGGATCCTGCCTCAACCGGCAGGCCAAGGCAGACACTACCCGATACGATTACGGAGCAGGTGGAAGCAGCTCCGGGCAATTTAACTGCAGGGCCCGTGCTACCGGAGGGGACAGGTTTGGAAGTGGATACCCAACAGGCGGAGACTCCGGACAGTATTGTTTCCGAAATCGCATCATTAAACCTGCCTCCGGATCAGCAGGAGGTGGAATCCGCTGCGACCGTGCAAATTGATCCGCTGCAGGTCAGCCAATCCGCTTCCCGCCAGGAGCAGGAGAAAGTGGATAACCGGCCGGCTCAGACAGTCAGGAAAGAAGCGGAGGTTGACTATAACCAGATATTCCTCGAACCTTTTCTGGATGATAAAAAGGTAATAATCAAAAAGGTCGCTCCTCAGATCGGTGATGAACGCTGGGGACTTCGGGCGGAAGGGATTGTCCATGTTCGCGTTGTCGTGGGCAAGGATGGCCTGGTTGAAAATGCCCAGGTACTCCGTGGAGTGAATCCTTACTATGACCGTATTGCCAGGGAAGCGGCTGAAAAGTTCCGGTTTAAACCGGGTACCGTTAATGCACGCGTCGTCCGGTTTTATACAAACCTCTTTTTTGAATTTTAAACCCCATTACCTATTCCCGTAGGATAATACACCATGCTGCGACGCTGTCTGATAATCACATATTACTTTCCGCCTATAGGTGGAGGCGGTGTGCAGCGTATGGGTAAACTCGTAAAATACATGACCGAGGCGGGCTGGCAGTGTACGGTTTACACGGCCCTGGAGTATAATCCTTCGTTACCCGCCGACCCTACCCTTCTGGAAGAGATTCCGGATTCGGCGAATGTTGTTCGCATTCCGGTAGACACCATGCCCTCCGGTACAGCGGGCGTTTCATCCCGATCGTCATTCTGGAAACGATGGGTAAGCAGCTTCCTTTATATCCCGGATATGAGAAAAAAATGGCTGCCAAGCCTTCGTGATCAGCTTGAAATAACGCTGAAAGAGGATCCCTACGACTGTATCCTCGTGAGTATACCACCTTATTCATTGACGACCATTGCCGCCGAACTGACCAATCAGGTTGACATACCCGTTATTCTGGATATGAGGGATCCCTGGACTATGAATCCCTACAAAATACATCCCACCCCACTTCACCGTAAGCTGGATCTCAAAATGGAATTCGAGCTGCTGAATCAGATACGCTACGGTGTGAGCGCATACCGTTACCTGATCGGGTATTATAAAAAAAATTTGGAAAATTTCAGGAAGATGCGGTGGTACTTCTCACCTAATGGCTATGATAAGGAGGATTTTAAAGACATTACACCCAAATTGCATACCGTCGGTCAATTTCATATCGGATTTTCCGGCACATTCTATTCACATATCAACCGACCGGATCCCCTTTTCAAAGCGATTGCCTGTCTGTATAAAAAAAATCCGCGCATTGCCGAAAAAATACGATTTCATCATGTCGGAAAATCAATGATCCCGCTGAAAAAAATTGCACGCAGGTATGGTGTAGAGAAAAATATAAAAATATGGGGATATAAAAAACATCATGAGTGCCTGGGAATTCTTGCCGGTATGGATGCTCTGTGTTTTATTCTTGATGAACGTGATCCCAGAAGCCGTTTTACGATCGGTGGTAAAGTTTATGAATACCTGCGCCTGCAGATACCCATTCTGGCGATTGTGGACAGGGATGGTGAAGCGGCGGAACTGATCCGATCAACGCATTCAGGCTGTGTTGTGCCCGGCAGGGATACCGAAGCCCTTGCGGATCTTCTGTTTGACTGGATAGAAGAACCGCCATCATTTGAGTACAGGTCCATCATTGAATATACACGTGAACACTTGGCACGTGGCTATATTTCGTTTCTCGAATCGGTGATCAGTAATCACAAATAGTTAAGAAAACCATGGGCACAGGAAGCAACATGGCGTCTCTTTTCACTAGTAGGAAGTCAATTTAAAACGCACAGTTACCAGATTATCGCCGGTACGGCGGGGGAAATCCCTCCAACTGTATATTTTGTCTTTCAGCTGTTTTCGTAATTCGGGATTCCGGATATTGTTTTTCTGCATGCGCACCTGCTTTACCTCCCCTTCATTGTCGATATCCAGTTCAAATACGGCATGCAGAGCGGCGGAACCGGAAGATCGTGAACACGAACGTATACGTGCCTTCAACCCCGGCAGATGCCGTTCCAGGATATTATGATAGGCATTATTACCAGTCGAATTCTGCACAAAATCATAGTTCGTTTTTTTCGGGGCGGAAATAGCAATCGTACCGCGTCTCTGGATGCTGGTGGATTTAATTTCCATGATCGGCGGATTTTTCATCTCGCTTCGTTCCAGGGAAACAAAACGCACACCCTGTTCGCGTTCCAGTTCTGATAGAATTTTTTCTTCAAATACTGCAGGTGAAAGCGCGTTATCAACTTTAACCAGGTAAACCGGGAAGGTAAAATCGCGTAGTTTTTCAATGATTTTACCTGAGACTCTTGAAATGACCTCCGTGCATTGCGTAACGGGCTGACCATCATTAAATCCTATGAAAAAATGGTGTTCACGCATATCATCGGAAGGTGTACCGGCTGAGAGGGAAAAGGGCGTTTGTGTGATTATGATGATCGCGGCTGTCATTAATAAATTCTTGAATAATGTTTGCAATTGGACCTCCTGTCATGTAACGAAACACGAGCGCGCTTTGTATTGTGTATTTACAAATTTCATGCCATTATGTTGTTTCCGGCAATGCCTGAGATGCAGGCAAAACGAAGGATGTTTTTCATTCAAAAAAGTGGTCAAAATTTGCACAGAATAACATAATAGGGTTAAGCGCACATTTAATCGGCAATCGCGTCATTTTTCTAAAGAAACCGGGCCGGACTGACGACTATAATAAACGTTCCGTTCAGTGATTGGACGAATTATTCTTGATTTTAGGGCGGACTAAATATAAATTGATTATTCAGTTAAATTATTATTCTTCAAATAATTAGGCTAAGAACTTCTCACGAATAGGAGCTCACCATGAATGCCAGGGGCATATTCTCCTTTCTGATAATTTGCATTTGGATTTTGGTTTTGGCAAGCTCAAATACCGTTGCACAGAAAGCCAGTGCAGAATTCATAAGCAGTTTACAACCGATGAAACTAGAGACCGGGGAGCAGGTCAGAGACGGTATTCAGAACCTGTATTACAAAGATCAACGGTTGTATGTAACGAATGTCTGGGCCGGATTGCAGGTGATCGATGTGACCAATATGAATGAACCGGTTGAGCTTGGGACCTTTCGTTCAGAAGCCCGCACGCATAATGTTTATGTACAGGATAATTACGCGTATCTCTCCAAAGAACTCGGCGGGGTAGCCGTTCTGGACATATCAAATCCGCAGCGCATTGTGCAGGTAAGTACAATTGAAACGCAGTCAGACGCATTCTGGGTCGTTGCCGATTTCCCTTATGTATTTGTAGCTGAGCAACAAAATGGTGTCAATGTCTACAGTATATCCGATTTGGCAAATCCAACATTCGTTACAAATTTTGAAACCCCCCAATGGGCATGGAATCTGTTTCTGGAGGACAATCTGCTCTATGTAGCAGATAAAGCTGCCGGAATGATTATACTGGATGTTTCCAATCCAAACAGTCTGCAACGGGTAGGGCAATATTCGAACATGAAATATACCAAGAGGATTTATGTCGAAAATGGACTTGCCTATATAGCAAATGGTCCCGATGGTCTTTCTATTTTAGATGTATCCAATCCCAAATTTCCCAAACTGGTAAGTAAGCTTACGGTTGACGGATTTGTCAATGATGCTCAGCGTTCAGGAAATTCATTGTTCATCGCAAATGAACTCCGGCGCAGGCTGGAAATCATAGATGTCACGCGTATTAATGCCCCGGTTAAAGTAGCAGAATATGTGGCGGAAGGAAAAGTCTATTCAGCTTCAAAAACCGATGTCTACGTTTTTGTCGCGGCTGACAATCAAACAGTTATTTTGCGTCACAATAATCCGCCTGTGCTTGCAGAGATCGAAGATCAGGTCGTGGATGAAACACAAACACTCCATTTTACAGCTCAGGGAAGTGATCCGGACGACGACCCGATTTTCTATCAGATTGAAAACCTGCCGGAAGGTGCGGTCTTTGACAGCCTGAACGGTGCATTTACCTGGACGCCCACGTATGAGCAGTCCGGAGTCTATCCCGGTATTCAGATTGATGTACTGGAACGAACCGCCGCACAATTGTCCGCCACACAAACTTTTGATATCACCGTGAATCATGTAAACCGTAATCCGGTTCTTTCAGACGTGCCGGACAGCACCGTCCTTGAAAACCAGACGATCACGTTCACGATTCCGGAAGGCTCTGACCCGGATGTGGAAGATAAGGGAAAACTGGTTTACCTGGCGGAAAACATGCCGGAGGGAGCACAGTTTAATCCGGATTTGCGGGTTTTTAGCTGGAAACCTACGTTTGAACAGTCCGGTGTTTATATGGTTGACTTTGTCGTGCAGGATCCACCCGGTGCGGTTATGCGCGATGGTGCCAGTATTACGGTCATCCATGTCGACCGGAAACCCGAAATTGCGCCCATTGCCGGACAAACGGTTAATGAAAATGAAGAGTTGACATTTACTATTGAAGGATCAGATCCTGATCGTGAAGATCAAAATCTTTTAAGCTATGAGGCCCAAAATTTACCGGACGGTGCACAGTTTGATCCCACGACTGCTTCGTTCACCTGGACACCCACTTATGATCAGTCCGGTGAATATCCTGATCCACTCTTTATTTTCACGGCGGGTAAACTCAGTGATTCCGTGACCGTGGGTATAACGGTGAACCATGTTAACCGCGCGCCGGCACTTGCCGCCATTTCCAATCAGACTATCGATGAAAACAAGACCCTGCAGTTCAGCATTTCGGGAAGTGATGCGGATGTGGAAGATAACGGAAAATTAGTCTATTCCGCAGAAAATGTACCAGCCGGAGCCGTTTTCAATCCCGATTCTCTGCTGTTTACCTGGACGCCGGATTTCGAACAATCCGGTTCCTATGAAAATATCGCTTTTACCGTTAGTGACCCGGATGGATTAACGGATACCAAAGAGCTGACCATCGATGTGGCTCATGTGAACCGTTCACCACAATTGGCCGCCCTTGAACCCCAAACCGTCGATGAGAATACACTGCTCACATTTGATCTCCAGGGAACGGATCCGGACCGGGAAGATGAAGGTAAACTCGTATTTTCCGCAAGCGGTTTGCCGGAAGGTGCTGTTCTGGAGGGGACGACCTTCTCCTGGACACCAACCTACGATCAGTCAGGTACCTATACGATTTCATTTACAGTAAGTGACGGCCGGCTCGAGGATGTCAGGGAAGCGGTGGTTACCGTGAACCATGTTAATCGTGATCCGGCTATTGCAGATATCGCTCCTCAGTCCGTTAATGAAAACGACGCAATCCGTTTTAATGTGGTCGGCTCTGATCCTGATACAGAGGATGATGGTACCTGGATTCTAAGTGCAGAATCCCTGCCGGAGGGTGCTGTCTTTACACCGGAAACCGGACTATTTAACTGGACACCCGGATTCGATCAATCCGGTTCGCATACGGTCACGTTCATTAATACGGATCCGCAGGGATTAACAGCCAGTAAGGACGTTACCATCGAAGTGAACCATGTGAACCGTACACCAGTGCTACCGGATCAGCCATCCCAGGTAGTAGATGAAAATGCACCGTTAAGTTTTACAGTGATAGCTGCGGAGGATCCGGATGTGGAAGACGAGGGTCAACTCATTTACAGTGCCCGGAATCTCCCGGAAGGAGCCGTATTCGATCCGCAGACACGGGTTCTTGAATGGACGCCAACCTATGAACAATCCGGTAGTTATACATGTGAAATTGATGTAAAGGATGGGGAATTTACCGTAACACAAACCATCGATATAACGGTCAACCATGTAAACCGTCCGCCTTCATTGGAAACAGTTGAAGGGCAGACTGTCAATGAAAATGAACCATGGAGCCTTACCGTCAGCTATTCGGATCCCGATCAGGAAGACGCCGGCAAAGTCGTGCTCACTGCCGAAAATCTACCGGAAGGGGCGACTTTTAATCCACAGACCGGTGTATTAAGCTGGACACCAACCTATGAACAATCAGGTAATTATCCGGGAATAAGCGTTGTCGCTGCAGATGAAGCCGGTTTGACCGATAGAATCAGTTTTGATATACAGGTGAATCATGTAAATCGCGCTCCATCTCTGGAAGCCGTTGATCCGGTCACGGGATCGGAAAACACTCCGATCAGTATCACATTACAGGGAACCGATCCCGATCAGGAAGACAGCGGTAAGCTTGTGTATTCAGCAGATAATTTACCGGAGGGTGCGGTGCTGGATGCGCAATCAGGCCTGTTTACTTGGACACCGGGCTATTTGCAGGCCGGTACCTATAGCATCGGCTTTAAAGTAACGGATACGGGAGGACTCTCTGCTGAGCAAACCGCAGAATTTTCGATTGCAGATGTGAATCGTACACCGGTGGTCAATGCTGTTGCTGCCCAGACGGTGGCGGAAAACAGCACGCTCACTTTTCAGGTTACCGCCAGTGATGAAGATACGGATAACACGCTTACTTATACTGCAGCGAATCTGCCTGAAGGTGCATCTTTTGATGCTGCGAGCCGGACGTTTACCTGGACACCAGGTTATGAACAAGCCGGCAGCTATACGGTGACATTTATGGTATCTGACGGAAAGGAAGAAGTCACGACGGATGTGCTGGTGACGGTTCAGAACGTAAACCGGGCACCCGTTTTTGATGAAACCGGCCCGAAGCAGGTTGATGAAAAAAGTGAGCTGAGTTTTACCATCACGGCAACCGATCCGGATGCCGGAACAACCCTCAGCTACACGGCCGGTGCGTTACCGGAAGGAGCTAGTTTTGATGCCGCAACCGGCCAGTTCAGCTGGACACCGGGTTATGAGCAGGCCGGTAGTTATTCGGTGCCCTTTACCGTGAGTGATGAAGAAGATGAAACAACAATGAGCGTCGAGGTTACCGTAAATAATGTAAACAGGGTACCCGTATTTGAACCTGTAGACAGCCAGATGGCGGATGAAAACCAGATTCTGACTTTTAATGTCACCGCTTCTGATGAAGATGATGGGTCTGCATTGGACTATTCCGCACGGGACCTGCCGGATGGGGCTTCTTTCCAGGGTCAGACCTTCACGTGGACACCCGGATTTGATCAGGCCGGCAGTTATACGGTTACTTTTGTCGTTTCCGACGGGATGGATGAGGTCGAATTACAGGTACCTGTGACGGTGAATAATGTAAACCGCGGGCCAGAAATTTCCGCGCCTTCTTCATCTGATGTGCGTGCGGGAGAAGAAATCAGCCTGTCTTTCTCAGCCTCTGATCCCGATAACGATAAACTTGAATTCAGCAGTCCTGATTTACCTTCGGGGGCACAGCTGGATCCGCAGAGTGGTGTTCTGAGATGGACACCGTCCGATGATCAGGTTGGTAAAGCGACTGTTACGGTGCGCGTCAGTGACGGAAATGATCAGGCTGAAGCCAAAACGGAAATTAATATACGTATGCCGCAACCTGTTAATACGGAGGCCCCACCGGATACCACCGGCGGGATTGATTAGACACCTTCATTTCATGTATGTATCCGGCAATTTAAAGCCGGATCACAGCTTTATGGAAAACCCGGTGCTTGTGTCACCGGGTTTTTTCACTCTGTTTTCACCCTGTTTTCGAACTGCTCGTTGTTACGCTTCATTGCTTAATGTCCTTATTTTTTTATATTAAACCGGACAGATAACCAGATATTCATTCATCAAACAAAAGGAATCACTATGGATATTAACAATAAAGTTGCCGTAGTCACTGGTGGAAGTACAGGAATTGGCCGTGAAATTGCCCGTTCCCTGGCCCGGGCTGGTGCCCATGTGGCAATTTCGGCACGTACGGCAGAACTGCTGGAAGAAACACAGGACTTCATTAAAGCTGAAGGCGGGACCTGCCATACGTACACGGGAGATATGTCGGATGAGACCCATATTAAATCCTTCGTTCAGGAGATAGTCGAAAAATTCGGTCACATCGATATCCTGGTCAATAATGCCGGGTTAGGTATATTTAAAACGGTGGCTGAGCTGACGACAGACGACTGGGATACCATGTTCAATCTTAATGTGAGGGGACTTTTTCTGATAACACGCGAACTGCTGTCGCATCTGCGTGAACGTGATGAATCCGTGGTCGTCAATGTGGCGTCGCTGGCAGGTAAAAATGCATTTGCGAACGGCGGTGGTTATGCGGCGACAAAACATGCTGTAATCGGTTTCAGCCGCTGTATGATGCTCGAGGAAAGAAAAAACAATGTCCGGGTTCTGGTCATCTGCCCCGGTTCGGTTGCTACGCCTTTTTTTGACGGGCATCATGATGTGTTTGACCCCAAACGGGATCGGATCCTCAAGCCGGAAGATGTCGCAGAAAGTATCCTTCACATGATAAAAATGCCCCAGCGAGCAATGGTGAGCGAGATTGATATTCGTCCGACAAATCCTTAAATTACTTGGATGAAATGTGTCCGGAAAATACATATTATTAACAGGTAGAAAGGAGGTGAGACAGTGAATACTCATGATTATATCGCATTGGAAGACCGCTACGGAGCGAGAAATTATCACCCTCTTGATATTGTCATTTCGAGTGCCAGCGGTGTATGGGTTGAGGATGTGGAAGGAAAGAAATATCTCGACTTTCTGAGTGCCTATTCCGCGGTCAATCAGGGACATTGTCACCCGCGCATTCTGAATGCCATGACGGAACAGGCAAAACGGATTACGCTGACTTCACGCGCATTCAGGAATGACCAGCTTGGTAAGTTGTATAAAAAGTTATGTGAGCTGTGCGATCAGGAAATGGCATTGCCGATGAATACCGGAGCGGAGGCCGTCGAAACCGCTATAAAAGCCGCGCGCAAATGGGGATATAAAGTGAAAGGTGTTCCGGAAGACAAAGCTGAAATCATCGTCTGCTCGGACAATTTCCATGGCAGAACAACAACGATTGTCGGGTTTTCTACTGACCATCAGTATAAGGACGGCTTTGGTCCGTTTACTCCGGGATTTGTCTTAATTCCCTACGGAGATGCAGCGGCTCTTAAGAATGCGATTACACCGGATACTGTAGCCTTCCTGTTCGAGCCGATCCAGGGAGAAGCCGGTATCATTATTCCTCCTGAGGGATTCCTGAAAGAAGCCAGGCAGGTTTGTTCGGAAAATAATGTTTTATATATTGTAGATGAAATACAATCGGGTCTGGGACGTTCCGGAAAGCTATTCGCCTACCAGTATGAGGATATGGCTTCGCCCGATCTTATCATTATTGGTAAAGCACTTTCCGGAGGATTTTATCCGGTATCCGCCGTCGTTGGTAAAAAAGAGGTGCTTGGTGTTTTCAATCCGGGTGACCACGGGAGTACATTTGGCGGCAATCCGCTGGCATGCGCCATTGCCAATGAGGCACTGAATGTGCTTGTTGATGAAAGGCTGGCCGAACGTTCTGAAACACTGGGACGGTATCTTATCGATAAGCTGCAACATATAAAAAGCGATTTTATTAAAGAAATTCGCGGTCGTGGTTTGTGGATTGGTATAGAGCTGAAAAAAGAAGCCGGTGGTGCCAGGAAATTCTGTGAAGCGTTGAAAGAGGATGGCCTGCTCTGCAAGGAAACCCATGAAAATGTGATACGCCTTGCCCCACCATTGGTTATCGGGCAGGATGAAATTGATCTGGCCGTTGAAAAAATTGAGAAAGCGTTGTCGACGGTAAATATTTCGATCCCGGTTTAAAGACCGGGATCTTTCTTTGTTATCGCAGTACTTTTAAATCCGTTTCACCTTCGCTTCTTGCAATAATAACTGTTCCGCAGCTGTCACTCCAGACGTTTGTAGCCGTCCGCATCATATCCAGGGGCCTGTCGACGGCCAGTACAAGACCTAAACCTTCCAGAGGCAGGCCGACGGTATTAAGGATAATAGCAATCATCACAAATCCTGCCATTGGAATTCCTGCAGCACCGATGCTGGCCAGAAGGGCTGTCAACACCACCGCAAACTGCTGTACTATACTGAGTTCAAATCCATAAACCTGTGCGATAAACATGGCGGCGACGCATTCGTACAAAGCCGTACCATCCATGTTAATGGTGGCTCCGAGTGGCAGTACAAAACTACTTACCTTGTTGGAAGCACCGGCATTGTTTTCCACTGATTCAATGGTAAGCGGTAATGTCGCAGAAGAGGATTGTGTCGAGAATGCGGTAAGCAGTGCCGCAGACATGGCCCGGAAATGAGCCAGTGGATTAATGCGGCCGACAAAGAACAGTAACAAGGGTAAGGTTACAAAGAAATGCAGGGCCAGGGCGGCTACGACGGTAAACATATAACCGGCAAGAGGAACAAAAACATCCACACCTGTCTTTGCAACTTGCTGAGCCACCAGCGCAAAAACACCGACCGGGGCAAACATAATGATAATATGGGTAAGCTTCATCATTACCTCAAAAATGCCCTGGAATAAATCTGTCAGCTGATCCTTGTAGGGCTGTGACACCTGCGTAATGAAGAAGCCAAAAATGATAGAAAAAAAGATGGTGGGCAGCATATCACCATTGGCCATGGCAGAAAGGGGATTCGTGGGGATGATTCCCAGCAAGGTTTCGCCAAGCCTGTTAACATTTTCTTCTAATCCTTCCGGTACGGCTTCGAAACCCAGCTCTGCGCCAACCCCGGGCTGGAAAATATTCACCAGCATCAGCCCGCCAAGAATGG
>CAYPHA010000008.1:0-39011 GCA_964410215.1 uncultured Calditrichota bacterium
TCTCGCGCTCTCAAAAATAATAATCAGCAGTTTAACATTCTGGACTATAAGGCAGGTCGGTCAATACATCTTATATATTGTATAAAAATAGTATTAGAAAAACAAGTCAAAATTTGATTTTTCTTTTATTGGTCTTTTTCGGTTATAGCTGCCGTTTCCCGCAAATTTTCCGGCACCTCCACATCACGGGCACAGCGGAAGCCCAGGAAGGGGAATTTACTGCTGGGGTGGTACCAGGTCCGGTAGGTTACCCGCATATATTCACCGCTGCGGTTATAGGAAGCACCGCGTATGACTTTAAAGCGGCCTTTGGGCGGGCCTTTGGGATCCACTTCTTCACTATCGGCATAATACGACGCACCGTACCAGTCGGCCACCCATTCGAGGACATTGCCGCGCATGTCGGCTACACCCAGCGCGTTGGTCATAAAATGACCCACGGGTGATGTGTACATGTATCCGTCGTCATAACCGTCCACGATAGGATAAAAGTACTTTTCCCGTTTGACCGTCTCGTCGGCAATATTACCGTAACTTTCGCCGAAAAGGGCGTTCCCCGAGCCAACATAATCATCGTATTTTCCCAGTCCGCGTGCCGCATATTCCCACTCGGCTTCGGTCGGCAGACGCTTGCCCGCCCACTTGGCGTACCCCCGGGCATTATTCCAGGAAACATTGACAACCGGGTGGTTGTCCCGGTTCCAGGCGGGCTGTTCCGGCATTTTGCGCCGTTTGGCCCGGCAATAGCGGCGGTAATCCGCTACCGTTACTTCGTATATATCGAGGTAAAAAGGACCGACGTGCACCGTGTGCACCGGTTTTTCGTTGTCCTTAAGATTGCTGCCCATGGCAAAGCTGCCTTCCGGGATGTAAACCATTTCCGGGTAGGGTGAAACAGGCCGGGCCAATGCGGATTCTGCCGGTTCATCAGTTCGGTCAAACCCTCTGAACAGGCTTTCTTTTAAATTACAGGACATAAAAATGCCCGCAACCAGCGTTATTGCAGCTAGGCTTCGAAGACTCATACGCGTATGTTCTCAATTTCCCCAAATAACCGTCAGAAATTCGGCTACTTATTCATTAACTGTTCTTTCATCTTCCGGGCGATTTCTCTGAACACCCGTGCCTGCGGTCCGTCCGGATTCGCATGCACAACCGGGATGCCGCTGTCACCACCTTTCCGGATACCGGTATCGATCGGTATTTCCCCGAGCAGTTCCGTATCCAAGGCTGCGCATTCCTTCTGTACACCGCCGTGTGAAAAGATGTCGGTGCGCTCGCCGCATTTCGGACATTCAAAATAACTCATATTCTCGACGATACCGAAAATCGGAACATTAACCTTCCGGAACATCTGCACCCCTTTTACGGCATCGATCAGGGCCACATCCTGAGGGGTCGATACGATAACGGCGCCGTCCAGGGCTACGGATTGCGACAGGGTCAATTGCGCATCACCCGTTCCCGGAGGCATATCGAAAAAGACCACATCCAGCTCCGGCCAGGCCACATCCGTCATCAACTGCTGAAGGGCACGCGTAACCAGCGCCCCCCGCCAGATGACCGCATCCTTATTATCGATCAGAAACCCGAGTGACATTACCTGTAAACCGTATTTTTCGATGGGATGGATCTTCTGGCCGTCATAAAAAGGACGTTCCTTGATATCCAGCATCATCGGAATACTCGGCCCGTAAATGTCCGCATCGAGCAGGGCCACTTTCATACCTTCCATCGCCATGGCTACCGCAAGGTTCACGGCGACGGTCGATTTGCCCACGCCGCCTTTTCCGCTGGCCACGGCAATTTTATACCTGATGGAGGTCAGGTACTCGGGCTGTTCCTTCTGCTGTGCCTGTGTGGCAGCCTGGGGTTTCACCTCCGTTTTCACTTCAATCGTCATGGATGAAAACGGTTTTTCCAGGGTTTCCCGGACCGCTTTTTCGAGCTTTTCGGCGATCGACGGATCCTGGCTCTTCAGCCCCAGTGTAACCTTGATATTCTTGTCGTCTGCCTCTACATTCTGCACGATGCCGAATGAGACAATATCCCTGCTGAATCCCGGATAAGAGACCCCTTTCAGCAGGTTCATAACATCTTCTCTGTCAGCCATATAAAGTAACTCCTTATGCGTTTTTCCGCATTATGAACATGAAGAATAACGCTTTATTCCATTACGAAAAAATATTGTGCTAATTTATGTGGAAAGTCGGAATGAAGCAACGCGTTAAGCCGGCTTCGTGGCCCGGACGCATTCAAAACAGGTACGCTTAGATAACCACCTCAAGGTCCAGAACCGTATCTTTATCGATATTAAGGCTGACTATTTTGGGTTTATCCAGCTCAATATCGTTAATAAGATTCAGTTCAACCTCGAAATTTTTCTCAGCGACATCTTTGGTAATCAGTTTCCCGGTGCCGTTCAGAACCCCGCCTTTTGTGCGGTCATAAAAACTGATCAGTATGGATTCGTTTAAATCCAGGGCATCGAGAATTTCAAGCAGTTCGGTTTCATTCTTCTGTTGTATGATAATTTCATCAACATCCTGTTCGATCTTCATAACGTCGCCATCGGTATAATAGAAATCGATCGTACCGCCGCCACCTTTCGAATACACAAGCCGGTTATCCATCTCCTCCTTGATACTGCGCTCCACATTAACCACTTCGCCCGTAAAATAATCATCCCGTATATCGAGTATCTGAACGGTCACCGGTTTATCTTCCGGCGTACCATCGTATTGGACACGATAAATATTTACTTTCTTCTTCTCACCGATCTCCTGAACCAGACGCTTGACGTCTTCAGGGGGCAGAGCACCGGGTCTGCCAGACGCACCCTTCTTAGATTTAAACAATCCAAGAAAATGCCGCTGATGCCGGTCTTCCAGAAATAACCGGGAAATATGATCGAAAGAGAAAGGTCTCATGAAATCCTCCGTCCCACTATATTCAGATCCATTCCAAAACTTTTTTGTCCGGGGAATCGACGTTTATTTATATTTCTTTATAATTTATTAATTTAAATGATTTTAATGTAAAAATAAATCATTTTTTTATGGAATCGGCTTCCTGCAATAACTGACGCGCATTTTCCAGGGCCTGGTTGCTGATGGTCTCACCTCCCAGGAGATGGGCCACTTCCTGTTCACGGTGTGCGGAGAACAGTTGTTCGACGCTGACGGATGTATGGTCTTCCCGGGCCTTTTTGGATACTTTAATGTGCTGATCCGCGAACGCAGCAATCTGCGGCAGATGTGTGACGCACAGGATCTGATGGTATTTGCCGAGACCGGACATTTTTTTTCCCACAATCTGGGCTGTTTTACCGGAAATGCCGGAATCAATTTCATCGAAGATCAGCACGGGTGTGCGGTCCTTACCGGCCAGCACGGTTTTCAGCGAGAGCATGATACGGGAAATTTCTCCGCCGGATGCCGTTTTATGAAGCGGCCTGAACGGTTCCCCGCTGTTAAGAGACACATCGAACTGTATCACATCGAAGCCGTCTTCCCGGGGGGTCACCGGAATGCCATCACGCTGAAACGCCCCGTTCCCGGAAGCGTTCGGATCAATTCGAACATGGAAACGCGCGTCGGGCATACCGATTTCCTTCAACGCCGCCGAAATGGCCTGTTCAAATTCCGATGCGCGGGCAATGCGTTTCTCACTCAGGGCAGCGCCTTGCTTCTGCAGGTCCGCGGCAAGACCGGTTATGCGCTCTTCAATCCCGGCAAGACGCGCATCAAAATGAATCGTTTCATCCAGTTTACGTTCCGCTTCATCTTTGTAACTGATTAACCCATTTATATCCTCCTGCTGATATTTTTTCATCAGGAAATCGATATGGGCCAGCCGCTCCCGTATAAACTCGGCCCGTTCCGGGTTGAATTCGAGGTTAGCGACATAATGTTCGGCGTAGCGTCCGATCTCCTCGATGGTCTCCCTGGCCGAACGCAGATTCTCGAGCATCTCCGTAAACTGCCGGTCCATTGTACTCATCCGGGAAAGATGCTGTTCGGCCTTCACCAGGAAGTGGCCGGCATTGGGATCGGCCGCGTACAATAATTCCGCCAGCGCCGCACCGTCCTCATGCAGGTGTTCCACATTGGAAAGGACACGTAGTTCTTCCCTGAGTGCTTCCGTCTCATCGGCATCCAGCCCGGCTTTTTCCAGTTCATTAAACTGAAAACGGTACAGGTCCTGCAGGCGCAGTGATTCTGCCTGCATGGCCGTCAGGCGTTCTTTATCCCTGAGAGCCTTGTGATATTCTTTGAATGCCGTAAGGTAATCCTTACGCTCGTTTTCGAGGCCGCCGAAATCATCGAGGTAACCGGCGTGGTATTCCGGATGCAGCAGGCGCTGATGCTGATGCTGGCCGTGTAAATCGAACAGCAGCGTACTGAGCTGATTCAGATTGGAAAGAGTGACAGGCGAGTCATTCAGAAAAATCCGGAAGGAACCACCCGCGCTTATTTCTTTACGGATGATCAACTCCGGCAGGGTATCGTCGACATCCAGCAGCGTCAGTACCGCCTGCACTTCGGGTGTATTTTCAAGTTTCAGGTGCGCTTCGACAACGGCTTTTTTCGCGCCGGTCCGGACAAGTTCCGTGCTGCTGCGTTCACCGCACAACTGTCCCAGCGCGTTTACCAGGATCGATTTTCCCGCACCGGTTTCACCGGTAATAATAGTCAGACCCGGGCCGAATTCGACCTCCGCCCGGTCGACAAGTATGAAATCTTTGATGAAAAGTGATTTGATCATACTATTTTCTGATTACCGCAATTTTCCCGGCCGTCGATTTTCCGTCCCCGGTATAGGCCAGGAACAGATAGATCCCGCTGGATACTTCATCGCCGAACCGGTCCCTGCCATCCCAAATGGCCCGGCTTCCCGTAACCAGCCCGTTCGCGCTCGTCAATTCCCGAATCAGTTGGCCGTTCAGACTCAGTATACGAACGGTGGAATTGGAGCGTAATTTTGTAATGACCAGTTGCCGCCCCCTCCCGTCCAGAACGAAAGGATTCGGACCGGCTTCCACATCGGTGTATTCTTCCTGAATCTGGGCAAAGGTTCCGGAAAAAACGGAAATACCTTTTTCGGTCGCGATATAGGCTTCCAGCGCGTTATGATCGACATACACCCCATGCACCATATTATCGACCAGGGCGCTGTTAGCGGTGTTATAGCCGACCCATCCCGTGGAATCCCAGGGGCTGCGGTCTGCACGCAGGATACTCAAACCGGCCGATGTGGAAATCCATTTATTGTTATACCTGTCCACGGTTATCTGATTGATACGGCTGTCCAGCGGTCCGGCCAGACCCTCGATATCACCGATATGGCGGTAGATGTTCATCGTATTATTGACGTATACACCATCCGATGAATTCAGCCCGCCGTTGGTGCCGATCCATATAATACCGTCATTATCCTTTTCGAGGGAACGCACCTCGTTACTATATAGACGATCATTTATCGTTAAATGAATAATTCCGTCATCATTTTTTTCAGAAAGTGTGCCGCGGTAATCCAGAACGTACAGCCCGTTTTTGTATGTTCCGATCCAGATTCTGCCGAAATCATCGAATTCCATGCAGGAAATACCGGACTCCTCCTGGGTCACGTTCAGATTGCTTTCGACACCAAAATATACCCATTTCGATTTGTCCAGGCTGACAGACCCGTTCTCGTCAAAGGGTGCGGAAGCCAGATACCGGCCGTTGGAGGGCCAGTAATTACCGAACCAGATCCGTCCGGACGGATCCTCCTTTATTGTGGTGATAATTTCGTAATTATCGGAATTAGGCACCGCGCTGAAGAATCCCTTGTAGGTATCATCGGTATCCCGCAGGGTTTGTGTCCATGCAGAATCCTGCGACTGCAGAAGCATGGTACCATCGCCTGTATAGGAATGGAAATAATTAAATGTACCGGCATTGTAATTCATAACACCGCCTCCCCATGAACCGAGCCAGACCGTACCATAGCGATCCTCATACATAACGTCGGTATTCCCCAGATTGGACCAGCCCGTACTCCGGAAATCGATATTGGTCCATTGTTCTCCGTCATAAAGGGAAAAGCCCAGGTTGGGTGTCAGCTTAAATTTACCGGAACTCGCCCAGACATTTCCGGCCCCGTCGCGTATGATGTAACGGATGGCATTCTGTCCGGGACCGTCAAGCCGGAAAGGCCGGTCCCAGTCCTCTCTCAGAATACCATCACCATCGAAGCCGAACCAGATATGGTGCGCACTGTCCATCGTCAGAATATTCGTGCGACGCGGGAAGGATCGTTCCAGCGTTACATCCGCTCCGGGTATAAAATCATACTGTTCCGTGTACCATATTTTTGAATTTATGTCCTGGTATGTCTTTAGTATCTTTTTCGTATCTCCTGAGCCAATGACGGCATCGGCGGCCGTTGGGCCCCAGACACTGTCCCTGACGACCTTCCGGTCCATATCGATGGAAGCGATACCCTTGTTTGCAGCGACCCACAGTATTCCGTCGATGATGGAGAGGTTGCGCACATTGTTTCCCGGAAGTCCGTTTCCTTCCGAAATCACTTTCCACTGACCGGGATCTTCCAGCGTATTACTGTTGCCCCGGGCAACCAGTACACCCTGATCGGTTCCCAGCCAGACGCGATCGCCGACATATTCGATAGCTGTAAAATCGTTGACCAGCACGGTAAAATTGCGGAAAAAACCTTTGAACAGGTACTTTTCTCCGTTCCAGAGGAACTGTGACGCTCCCTCCTCCGTGGCCACCCAGAGCGTATCTCCCTGAACGGCCATATCATTGATGCCGTTATCTTCAAACAGGTAGACATCCCGCCAGATGCCTTCGGCAATATGGTATGTCTGAATAAAACCGTCATTCCCTCCGATTACGACCTGGCCGTGCGCATCTTTCAGGATGGACGACACCTCCACAGAATGGAGGCCGTCCACATTGGTGAACGGGATTGTTTCGCGTGTTACCGGGTCAAACCTGTACATACCGCCGGTGGAAGCCACCCAGACGTCACCGTCCTCAAAGGCGAGATCGGTGACAAAATTCATGGAGGTCATGGTATGCCAGTCATTATCATACTGTGCATGTACTATTCCGAGGAGCAGGAGAAAAGATAATAAAATCCGCATGAAACTATCCCAGTTTTTTAAGTAAATCGGCCATCTCAATTGCAGTGAGTGCCGCATCCCAGCCTTTATTGCCGGCTTTGGTTCCGGCCCGTTCGATGGCCTGCTCGATCGTATCGCTGGTTATAATTCCGAAAATGACAGGCACACCGGTTTCCAACCCGGCCAGGGCGATTCCTTTCGACACTTCCGCGGCGACATAATCGAAATGGGGTGTGGCTCCGCGGATGACGGCACCCAGGCAGATCACCGCATCAAAATCTCCCGATGCGGCCAGTTTTCTGGCCACAAGCGGTATTTCAAACGAACCCGGTACCCAGACAACCGTCATATCCGCTTCACTGGTTTCATGACGCACCAGGCAGTCTTTGGCCCCTTCCAGGAGTTTGTTTGAAATCAGTTCGTTGAAACGGCTGACCACCAGTGCAAATTTTTTACTTTCACCCGAGAGAAAACCTTCAATAATCTTAGCCATAACTCATTTCCCTTATTTATCTTTAGAAAACAGATGTCCCATCTTTTCCTGTTTGGTTTTCAGGTATTTTTCATTGATCTCGTTCGGACAGATCTCCAGGGGAACCCGTTCGACGATATGCAGGTCATAACCTTCCAGCCCGACGATTTTTTTAGGATTATTCGTCATCAGCCGGATCTCGCTGATACCCAGGTCTTTCAGTATCTGCGCCCCGATGCCGTAATCCCTCAGATCCGCCTTGAAACCGAGTATTTCATTGGCTTCCACCGTATCCTTGCCTTCTTCCTGGAGGGCGTAAGCCAGTAATTTATTGACCAGTCCGATTCCGCGACCCTCCTGGCGCATGTACAGGACAACACCATGTCCCGTATCTTCCACCAGGCGCATGGCGGTTGACAACTGATCCCCGCAATCGCAACGCCGGGATCCGAATACATCACCGGTGAGGCATTCCGAATGTACCCGGACCAGTACCGGTTGACCGCCCGAAACGTCCCCTTTCACCAGCGCGACATGATGTTCCGTCGGATTAAGTACATTTTCATAAAGGTATAACTTAAAAATACCGTAGCGTGTCGGCATATCGACAACGACCCGCCGTCGGACCAGTTTCTCACGATTACGGCGGTATTCGATCAGATCTGCTATTGTAACAAGCTTCAATCCGTGTTTTTTTACAAACTTTCTCAGGTCCTGTACACGGGCCATACTGCCGTCTTCATCCATGATTTCACAGAGCGCTCCGGCAGGTTTCAGGCCGGCCAGACGGGCCAGGTCGACAGCCGCTTCCGTATGTCCGGCACGCCTGAGAACGCCCCCCTTCTTGGCAATTAAAGGGAAAATATGGCCCGGACGGGCCAGGTCGTGCGGACGGGTGGACGGGTCCATGACCGCCCGGATGGTACTCGCCCTGTCGTGAGCGGATATACCCGTCGTGGTTCCGTGTTTATAATCGATGGTGACCGTAAACGGCGTCTGATGAAGCGCGCTGTTATCTTCCACCATGAAATCCAGATCCAGCTTGGCGGCCCGGTCGCCGGTTATGGCAATGCAGAGCATGCCACGGGCTTCACGGGTGATAAAATTGACGTCCTCCGGCCGGACCAGTTCGGCGGCCATGATCAGGTCACCTTCGTTCTCCCGGTCATAATCATCGACCACAACCACCATTTTACCGTTACGGATATCCTCCAGTGCTTCTTCAATGGTATCGAAAGCCGTATCCTTTTTATACTCATCTTTATAAACCATTTTTCAGTAACCCATCTTTTTTAAAACATCTTCATTCAGTGACGGGGATGCCGTGCCCGCTTTCCCGTCACGCAATAAGTTTTCAATATACTTAGCGATGACATCGGTTTCAATGTTTACCCGCTGCCCGACGGACATATGAGCAAGGGTGGTGTTTTTCCAGGTATGGGGAATGATGGAGAATTCCAGGCGGGAACCCTTCACAGCGGCGATGGTCAGGCTGATACCGTTGACGGCAATGGAACCTTCATCGATCACATAACGGCGCAGACTGTCCGGTATGCGGATCTCAAGCAAATAATTTTCTCCGAGCCGGACGATCTTTGATATTTCCGCGATACCGTTAACATGTCCCTGGACCAGGTGTCCGCCCAGACGGTCGCTTAGCCGCAATGCCCGCTCGAGATTAACCGGCAACCCGCTCTTAACGGATGCAAGGGTGGATTTGTTAAGTGTTTCGCCGACGGCGTCCGCTATAAATGCCTGTCCATGTACCGCCGTCGCTGTCAGACAAACGCCGTCAACAGCGACGGAATCATTGACCGCCACATCGTCCAAAATTGATTTACAGATAATCTCTATTTTCTTGCCCCCGGCTATCGGTAATATGGCGCCGATGGTTCCGATTTCTTCTATCAGTCCTGTAAACATAATTTCCCGGTCTTCCTCTCAGGTCTTCCGTCTCAGTCATACGACCGATTGGGATTCCTACATTCAAACTTCACATCCGCACCAATAGTTTCCACGGATTTCACATTTAAAGAAACGTCTCCGTTCAGAGACACACTGCCGAGCCCCCGGCCGAACAGAACCGGATGCTGAAGGATAATCACGTCATCATATAGATCCTGACTTAAAAACTGTGAAAATAATTCCTGCCCGCCTTCAATAAAAAGGGAATTGATTCGGCGTTTTCCCAATTCCAGCAGAATGGTATCCGGATCGATACGGTCATCGCTGTCGCCTTCCAACTGAATCCACGAAATCGTTTCACTCCCTTCGGGATGGACCATCTTAGTCGATGGATTCCTTGAGGTAATAAGCCATGTCGGCGCCTGGTGATCGGTAAAAACCCGGGCCTGCGCAGGCGCACGCATCCGGCCATCCAGCACGATCCGCACCGGGTTGCGTCCTTCTGTCAGCCGCACGGTCAACTCCGGATCGTCCGCACGTACCGTGCCGGCTCCGACCATAACAGCATCATATACAGACCGCCTGGCATGAACGTACCGCTGTGACTCTTCTCCCGTTATCCAGGTCTGCCGTCCCCGTTCCAGACTGATCCGGCCATCCATGGACTGCGCGATTTTCAGCGTCACCCAGGGCCGGCCCGTCCGTACATGTTTGAAATAGAAGCGATTCAGCTCTCTTCCCTGCCCTGCCAGCACACCATCACACACCTCGATACCGGCTGCGCGCAGTTGCTCCAGCCCTTTACCTGAAACCGCCGGATTCGGGTCTGTATTGGCGATCACAACCCGCCCTATTCTATGGTTGATAATGAGGGGTGTACAAGGCGGTGTCTGTTTACGGGTATGACAACAGGGTTCCAGGTTACAGTAAAGCGTAGCGCCTTCCACCGGCTCTGTCGCGTTATTAATGGCCTCGGCTTCGGCATGAGGCCCCCCGTACCGCCGGTGCCGGCCTTCGCCAATAACACGGTTATTTCTGACGATAACCGCTCCGACGAGTGGATTGGGGCTTACCTGGCCCCTGCCCTCCTGAGCCAGTTCCAGACATCGTGACATATATTTTTCATCAGCAGGGGTATGGACCGTATTGCGCATCCGAGAATTATTACCTTAATTATGACTGCGCTAAATTAACACGAATTGCCGTAAAGGGAAAGGTCTATTTACAGAACAACCTTTTTTATCCGGGCTGAATTATCAAACCACTGAGGCTCCAGGGCACAAAGTTGTATTCAGATTCGGCAGGAGATCAAGTATACTAAAATGTATATTTACAGGCTGTTTTGAAAAGCCTTAAATATAACTTAAATATTATTAGTGACTTAGTGGTAAATATGCCTAAAGTAACAGATCAGCCATTTTGATAGGTCTGACGGGGAAGGTCAAAAACGATGGATAGAAAATTACTGAGTAAAAAACCGGTGACACCCCAGATGGTGTCGTCCCCGTACCGGTAATAATGTATCTGCCAGGTGGTATTATTGATATCGCGCTGTTGTATTGAAAAATCATCATCACGCAGCAGGTGGGAAAAGGGCACTTCGATCAGACGATCGATTTCACCGTCATTGACCCTGTAAGCGTAAGGATAGTCAAACATGCCCACAAAAGGCGTAACCATGTAATGTGTATTTGTAAGGAAACGGTCCGTTTGCCCGAGCATTTTGACATCCGTCTGAAGGATTCCGACCTCCTCCTCCGTTTCACGCAGGGCTGTTTCCTTCAGGTCCGCATCCGTGTCGTCTCTGCGCCCGCCCGGGAAGGATATCTGTCCTTTATGGTGTTCGACCAGGTCCGTCCGTTTCGTAAACAGGATATGCGCTTCCTCATTTTTAAAAAAAACGGGAATTAATACGGCGGCATCCACACCTTTAACGGTTTTATAGGCGAAGGTCCTGGTTTGATGTTCGGATAACTTTTGTGCCAGGTGTGTTTCCAGCTCCCGCGGAGAACGGCACAGTTCAAACAGATCCGGAGAAACCACGGTTTCACTTTTTATATTCATGCTCTTCTATGTTATATTCTTCAATTTTATTGTACAGTGACCGTCTGCTCAGCCCAAGCAATCCGGCAGTCTTGAGCTTGTTGCCCCGGGCCATTATCAGTGTTTCAATGATCGTTGCCCTTTCGATATCCGGAAGTGATGTTCCGGCCGGAAAACGGATTTCTTTACCCGTTGATCCGCTTTTAAGCATCATCAGAGGCAGATCCTTTTTACGGATTGTATCCTTCGCTTCGATCATCGAACGCAGTACAACATTTCTGAGTTCCCTGATATTTCCCGGCCACGGATAATTAAGGAAAACCTGTTCGGCTTCCTCACTGAAATCTTTGACGTTACGATTATATTCGGCATTAAATTTTTGCAGGTAATACCGGGCGATCAGCATAATATCATCGTTGCGTTCCCTGAGGGGCGGCAGATCTATATTATACACATTCAGGCGGTAATACAGGTCTTCCCTGAATTTCCGGGCGGAAATGAGATCATGCAAATTCATGTTGGTGGCTGCAATGATACGGACATCGACTGGTATCTCACCACTACCGCCGACCCGTGTGATGAGCCCCGACTCCAGGACGCGCAGAAGTGCGATCTGAACCGGTTCGCTCATGGAGCTGATTTCATCGAGAAACAGCGTTCCGCCGTCGGCTTCTTCAAATTTGCCTTTTTTCCGTTCCAGGGCACCTGTGAAAGAACCTTTTTCATGGCCAAACAATTCGGAAAGAATCAGGTCACGTGTAATAGCGCCGGTATTGACAGGGACAAAAGGTTTACCGGCCCGTTTTGAGGATTTATGGATCGCCTGGGCGAACAGTTCTTTACCGGTACCGCTATCACCGGAGATCAGGACCGGAACATCGATATCCGATATGTCCTGCACTCTTTTCAAAACCTGTTTCAGCGGACGTGATTTACCGACGATATCACCGAAATGGAGGTATCCTCCCGGTACAGCGGGTGATCCGTCTTTACGAAGCAGTCTGCCCGAATTTTCCACGGCTCTGGCTACAATCGATTTAAACGTATCGGTATTAAAAGGTTTTTCAATATAATCCAGCGCGCCGAGGTGCATGGCCTGGACCGCGCTTTTAACGGAACTGTGCGCGGTAACCATAATGCATTTCAGGAGCGGATCATAGTCATTGATCATTTTAATGAGTTGAATACCGTCGATCTCCTGCATCCTGTAGTCGGTGATGACCAGATCATAGGCGGTATTTTTAATCATCTGCATCGCGGTACGGGCATCAGCCGCCCCGTCAACACGGTACCCCGTTTCCTGCAGCATCAGGATCATACCCTGGCGATGTCCATCGTCATCGTCTATTATCAGTATACGGTATGTGATCATTCTATGTCCAGTAAATTTCCCGTTCATTTGAAGATTCGGATGCTTTTGGGTTACCTGTAGAAAATATGTGGTCTAACGCGTTATTCAACGGTTCAGGTACTGATTAATTTTATCAATCAGTTTTTGTTCCGGTTCAAGGACAAAGGTTCCAGGACTGAAATGACTGCGCTGGCTTTCATCCGCCCAGATCAGGATGACTTCCAGTTCATATTCTTCAAAGGCAAGCGGTGTGAAGCCGCCGCCTTTTTTTATTTTTTTAAGAAGTTCATCCTCTTCCGGAAGCGGAATGCCGTGCCGGTGAAGCGCGCTTTCGGCCCAGCCGCTGATGATATTTAATTCTGATGGCAATAACCGCAACATGTACGTATCACCTGATTATTTTATCCGTTTTTTAAAATAGCAGATATTGACCACTATATCGTGTCCATCCTGGTGTACTGTTTCCCTGTCACACTCGAAAAAATAACCCCGGTTGACGGCCAATTCAAAAAAATCTTTAGCAATCGGCCGGTTCGGTTCCGCAATAAGCGCATATCCACCGGGTTCCAGTATGCGTTCAAACAGATCCAGCAAAACAATGAAAAAACGCTTTTCATACAACACATCGGAAGCGACAATCCGTTCAAAACGTCCACTTTCTCCGGGAGAACGCCAGTCCATGAGACGGTGCACAGGGGGCGGCAGTCCATTTAGCCTGAAATTTCGCACCATCATTTCCAGGGCAGGCATTTCGTAATCGGTTACCAGTAATGCCGAGGGTTCCGCATAGTACAGACAAATGGTTGTCAGCCCAAGCCCGCATCCCAGTTCCAGTACACGTTTGCCCCGAACCGTTTCCTCGTGCCGGCGCAAGTACCTGCACAGGCCTATGGACGCCGGCCATAATTCAGCCCAGTAAGGCAAGCGTTCATCACGATTAAACGCTTCATCGGTGACCTGATCCACGAGGTCATCCAGATTGGTTACGCGCTCAATCAGGAGTGTCAGTCCCGGGAAGCGGAAGGTCTCCGTTACCGTATTCAATTCGGAATGCGTCATCGCGTCACCTTACTTATCACTATTCAGAAAAGTCCGGATATGTCCGGCCGCCCGTTTTGAAGCACCGGGGCCACCCAGTTTTTCCCGGATTATTTTCATTGATTGCCTGATTCTGCGGTTTTCTTCCGGTGTGAGCAATTTCTCCAGAATCGCTGCAGCCGCTTGCGGACGGAAGGCATCCTGAATCAATTCAGGAGCGACCTGCTTTTCGGCAACAATATTGATTAACCCGATATGTTTTACGTGGATCAGAAGGCGGCCCAACCAATAGGTCAGCCGGTTAACGATATAGACAACGAGTACAGGCACGCCGAAGTAGCCGGCTTCCAGAGTTGCCGTGCCGGAGGCGGCAAGCACCGCATCGAATCCGGGCAGCAGTTTGTTTAACGGTGCTTCAACGATGCGGATACGGTTTCGGGTTTGCCCGACAATACGGTCGTATATTTCCCGCGGAATGTGCCGCACCTTAACGATGACAACCTCCGCAACCTTACCTTGTCCGATGAGCATTCTGGCCGTTTCCACCATACCGGGAAGCAGGGATTGCACCTCCTGTATCCGGCTTCCGGGAAGAAGACCCAGTCTTTCTTCGCCAGGTCGTACCTTTCTGGGTGTCTCCGGTAAAAAACGAAAATGTTTATCCACCATCGGATGACCGACATATTCCGCGTGAATACCATGTTCCGCATAGAACGCTTTCTCAAAAGGAAAGAGCACGAGCATCAGATCGACATACCTGCGGATCTTTTTAACCCTTCCCTTCCCCCATGCCCAGAGTTGCGGGCTGATATAATAGATAACCGGCACGTTCAACTTCCTGAGAGACCTTGCCAGTCGAAGATTAAAACCCGGATAATCGATAAGAATCGCCGCCGCCGGTCGTTCTCTGCGCACCCAGTCCGTCAGCCGGGCATGCACTTTACGGATAAAGGGCAGATGCCTTATTACTTCTACAATCCCGAGAAAAGCCATATCTTTATTATGGACGAGCAGTTCCATGCCCTGTGCGGCAAGTTCATCTCCACCGATACCGGTGAACGACGTTTCCGGGTCCCCTTTTATGATTTCTTTTACCAGTTCCGCCCCGTGATGGTCCGCCGACACTTCACCGGCAATCATTAATAGTTTTTTCATTATTCCGTATAAAGTCCTTTTTCATCCGACTTCTAAAATTAGAACAAAATACAGCAGCAGGCAATTCTGTTTAGTGCGGATTTTCCGAATTTGAATAAAACAAAATTTTTACTGTATAAAAATCCGTTTGCATTCATAGGGATGGATTCCCTAATTTTCACAAACCGTAAACGGATAATGATTTCATGACCGGTAAGCTATCCAGCCAGTTTCCCTTTTCCCTTTTTCGTCTGCGTTCCAAAGAAAGCATGGTTTTATATATCGCCATGTTTGTCATGGGTGCCTGTGGTCTGGCATACGAGTACACGCTTAGCAAAGTCGCATCCGACATCCTGGGAAATTCCGTCCGGCAATGGGCCATTGTCATCGGGGTGATGATGTTTTTCATGGGCGTCGGCTCCGATCTTCAAAAATACCTGTCCGACCGCAGATTATTGGATAAATTTATCTTTTTTGAAATACTTCTGGGACTCTTCGGCGCCTTCGGCCCTATCGCACTGCTCTATACGTACGGGCTGTTTCCATCCCATTATATTTTAGTCCAATACTTCTTCATTAGTGCCATCGGGATGATCATAGGTCTGGAAATCCCGCTGATCACCCGCATCAACGTGCATTATACGCGTGCGCTCAGCGTTAACCTGGCCGGCGTGTTAAAAATGGATTATATCGGGTCACTGGCCGGGTCGCTGATCTGGATATTTGTCTTACCAAAATTTTTCATGCTGATCGATTCCGCCTTTATCCTGGGTATTTTGAATATAATGGTCGGTGGTGCGACACTTATTTTTTTCCACAAGCTGGTCGAAAGACGTCTGCTCCTGCACAGTTTTGTTCTGATAAGCCTGATAATGGTCCTTACAGGTTTTTACAAAGCAGAGGGATGGGCGGCCTATTCCGAGCAGTTCCTCTACCGTGACCGCATTGTCTATTCCCAGACGACGCCCTATCAGCATATCGTTCTGACCAAATCCCGTACCGGGTACCTCTCCTGTTATATCAACGGGCATCTCCAGTTCAACGAGAGGGATGAACACATTTATCACGAAAACCTGGTCCATCCGGCATTTGCCCTCGCCCCGCGCCACCGGAATGTGCTGATCCTGGGAGGTGGTGACGGCCTGGCATTACGTGAAGTTCTAAAATACGGGAAGGTCCGTTCCGTAACCCTCTGCGACATCGATCCGGAGATGACGGCTCTGGCAAAAAACAATGACTTATTCAGGCAGGTCAATGCGAACAGTCTGGAAGACAGCCGCGTGACCATTTTGAAAAACCATGCACTTATACCGGCCGGAAGCGATACACTTCTGCTGGAAAACCAGAACCGCCTGTATCAGGATACGATGCACCCTTCCGTCGAGATTCAGGTCATCAACCTGGATGCCGCCAAATTTGTGGAGCAGTTTGCCGGAACGTATGATGTGATTATACTCGACTTTCCGGATCCCAGCACCCCGGATCTGGCTAAATTATATGCACGTAATTTTTATGAACATATCAAGCGCAGGCTTACGGGCGACGGGATTCTTGTCCAGCAGTCCACTTCTCCCTTTCATGCCAGGGAGGCCTTTCTTTGTATCGGAAGAACCATGGAAGCCGCGGATCTGACCGTTATTCCCTATCATGACAATGTACCCTCTTTCGGGGATTGGGGATGGTGGATCGGAGGCCGGGCGGCGGATTATAATGCGGAATCGCTGAAGGCGGCATTACAGCATGTTTCGGAGCTGCCTGTTCAGACACGTTATTTGACACCGGAATTGATAAAGTCGAACTTGCATTTTGGCAGGGATCAACTAAATTCCTTATCTACAGAAATCACGACGATCGTTAACTCAAAAGTTTTTGAATTTTATTTAAACGCCTGGAATTAACCAACACTTTTACCACATTACGCGGAGGTGAACGTGAGTGAAAAAGTATTTAAATACCTGGCTGCTCTTTTAGGTATCATTGTACTCTGGTCTTTTTGTTCCGAACCAAAACGTACGGATGATGCTGCCTATGATGTCAGTGTACAAACCATCGTTCCTGCCAGTGACGGACTGAACCTGAAGGCCGTAGGAGAATTATTGAAGAAGTCCGAGGACGGCCCCACTTTCGAAAAGCTTTTAAATGCTAAAAGCGAAGGTGTCAACAACCTGGATCTGAATGAGGATGGAGAGGTTGACTACATATCGGTGACGGAGTATGGTAAGGAACAGGTAAAGGGTTTTTCCCTGACCGTCGAAACAGCGCCCAATGAAGTCCAGGAAGTGGCAACCATCGAAATAGAAAAGGCAACGGATCAGAATGCCAAGATGCAGATTCACGGTAATGAGCAGATTTACGGCCGCAACCATTATTACCATTCATCATTCGGTTTGACCGATTTTCTGATTATGAGCTGGCTGTTCAGTTCGCGTCCTTTCTACAGTTCACCCTGGCATTACGGAAATTATCCCGGCTATTACGCCCCGTACAGTACGGTTCCCCATACGAACTACCGGACAAACATGAGTAACCGTACCCGGAACGCATCCTATTCAGCCAGTAACCGGCGAACGGTCCGTTCTGCGGTCACTTCGCCGAACAGCGGAAAAACGGCCTCGAATATCAAGGCACCGCTGAAGAATCCGACGGCTTCGCAAAAAAGCTTCCAGACCAGGAACCCATCCAAACAGGTCCGTTCGGGCGGTTTTGGCCGCAGTTCATCCCCGTCCAGGGCTTCATCAGTGCGACGTTCCTCTACCAACAGAAGCGGCGGATCATTCAGAGGCAAATAATCGGGGACGCAAATAAATAAAAATGTGGAGAATCCGGAATGAATACATTAGTTGAAAACTTATTTAACACCGAACAGATTTATTTCCTCCTTCAATTCGAGGGAGCGGCCTACCTGTTCACGGTGCTGGTTATTCTGGTCCTTGCAAAGCTGGTTCACGACTGGTTCACACCTTATAAACTCGGACAGGAACTTACAGAACATGATAATAAGGCAATCGCGGTCTCTTTCTCAGGATATATTTTTGGTGTGGGCATCATTCTCATCGGTATTTTCAATACACCCACGTCTGTAGAAGGCGGTATCGATTCCAGGGTAGACCTTTACAGGGATCTGCTGGACACATTTATCTGGGGTATAATCGGTGTATTGCTGCTTCATGTGGCTCGTTTTGTCAATGACAAGATCCTGCTTTCCAAATTTGACAATGTCAAGGAACTCGTTACGGATCGAAATATCGGCACCGGGGCCGCCATGTGGGGCAGTTATGTCGGTTCCGCTCTGATCATACATGCCGCCATAACCGGCGAGAGCACTTCATTTTTATCCGGCCTGATCAGTACGCTTGTTTATTTCATTCTCGGTCAAATCGGCTTCATTCTTTTCGGTTGGATTTACCAGGTCGTCAGCCGGTATGATCTTCACGCCGAAATCGAAAAGGATAATATTTCAGCCGGTGTGGCATTCGGATTGAGTCTGACCGCCATCGCCATACTGCTTTCCGGTTACATTCTTCGTTATGACTCCCTGATCGGGTTTATACTCTGGTTCATAATGAGTCTCTTTTTCCTCATTATCAGCCGTTATATCGTGGACAAACTGATCCTGCCAGGCGCCCTGCTGGATGAGGAAATAAGCAGAGATCAAAACTGGGGAGCCGCGCTCGTCGAAGGCGGTGTTGCCCTCGCAATAGCCTTCCTGCTTGTTCCTGCGTTTCTGAATTGAGGAGCGGTTATGGCTGAAAAATACACGATTTCCGAAGAGCAGAAAAAACGGTTCGCAGGGCTTTATCTTCTCGAATACATGATTAACACACCCAAATCCATCGGTGTTTTTCTTGACGGGAACGATCAGGATCTGGAGCCTGTTCTGGAATGGCTGATGATGCACCGGTTTATTGAGATCAGGGACGAAGAAAAGTATGTGCCGACCAGGCAGGGCCGTGAAGAGCTCAAAAAATTCATGGCCCGCTACAGTGAATTCCTTACCATGTTCGATATATACTGCGCGGTCGACCTGGAAGCGGGTGAATTCGCTTTTGCCGACTATTTTTCCTTTGACAGCGAAACGGAATGGAAAGCCTGGCTGAACGAAGAACGGTGGGACGATTTGCGGGTCGCCGTTGCCGATTTTAAAAACATAAACCCTGTTGAAATTGTTTTTATGAGTTTCATCAACGAAAGACGTTTCGGCAGAGATGCTTCCGGCTGGCAATTTGACCTGCTGCTCGGATCCGTCTGGGATGATATCCTCGACATTTGCAAAACAGCGATCCAATGGGAGCAGCTTGGTTTTGAAGATGAAGAAGGCATGGTTCCCGCAGAAGATGTGATTACGGACATCATCACGCAGGGCACAGAGATTATGCTCGGGCTGCTGGATGAAGAAGCGGATATTGCCGGTGACGCACGCTTCGGTGACGAAAACGGTTCCCCGGACGCGGAATATTTTGTCGATGAAGTGGAGTTTCCCAGATTTCAGGGATCGCATTACCGGTCGTACCGTGATCCCCATTATGTCAGTCCTAATTGGCGGAATTAGCAGATATGACGGTGTTTTACAGAATATTCCGGAAAGTATTTCGCAATTCGATTACACGAAATAAAATCGGCCGTGTGATTGCCATCGCCCTTGGCCTGAACGTGTTTTTCGGCAGCCTGTTCTACTGGGCTGAAAAGGATGTACAGAATGGCCTGACTTATCTTGACGCCATCTGGTGGGCCATGGTAACGATGACGACCGTGGGATATGGTGATTATTATGCCCAGACGCCCGTTGGCCGTTTTATCATATCCTACCCCTGTATGCTTCTGGGGATCGGTATCATCGGATATCTGGTAGGCGTTGTGGCTGAAAATATGATCGAGCGTATCTCCAAAAGGAAAAGAGGACTCATGAATATTACACATTCGGATCATATTATTGTTTGTAACTTTCCCGGTTCGGATAAGATTATCCGTATTATTCAGGAACTGAAGCGAAGCAGGGATTTCAGTGACAGACGTTGCGTCGTTGTATCGGATATGATCGAAGAACTACCGGATGAGCTTGTAAAAGCCAAAGTGGAATTTGTGAAGGGTGATCCCGTTCGTGAAGAAGTCCTGCTGAAGGCGAATGTTCAGGCATGTGCCGGTGTGTTTATCCTGGCCGAACGTCCGGGCAATCCTGCTTCCGATGCAAAGACCTTTGCGATCGGTACGCAGATCGAGATGATTGAACGGGAAATCAATAAACCCATCCGGACAGTTGTAGAGTTAGTGAATAAAGACAATTTTAAAATGATGCAACGGTCAAAAGTAGACGGTATCGTATCGGAAGACGGAATTATCGACGGTCTCATGGTACAGGAATTCCTGTATCCCGGTGTACACGATATCATACATCAGATCATTACCAACGCTGTCGGCAGCCAGTTTTATATATTCGATACCGAACTGGACGGTGTCCAGGTTTCCGATATCCAGATGGCCGTTTTAAAACATGCTTCCAACCAGCAGGTAATCGGCATTTGCCGGAACGGAGCATCGCTTTTAAATCCGTCGAAAGATGAAATTATCAAGCCTGGGGACAAGCTGATCATGCTTGCCGAAAGGCGCAGTGATTTCCGGGAAATCGAACAACAAATACTTTCCTCAAAGAAAAAATGAATAAACAGATTGAACTTTAGTATAAAAAATACGTAAATCGAACAGATAAAAAAAAGATTTATCAAATAGGAGGTTGATCTATGACCAGTGTTCAAATCGCGTCACGCCGGGAAGTTGAACTCATTCAATTCCTGGAACTCAATGGGTGTAAAGTCGATGTTCTCGGCCAGGACATTTTTATGGTCACCAGAGATGGTGAACTGCCTGTCTTTGTCCATGTCAGCGGCACCAACATGTATTTCGAAGTCGATCTGGGTAATGTAAGTGCACTGGTTGACAAGGATTTTTATTTCAGACTGCTCGACATGAATACGGAAATTCTTCCCGTCAGTTTTGGTATTAACAATACGAACCCCGATGATCCCCGGCTGGTATTGATTGAAAGCCGCGAAACGGAGGATCTGAGTGATCAGGAACTTTTGGCCGTATTTGACGCGCTCGAACTGGCAATTGATAAGGCAGAAGCATTCTTATCAAAACTCGTAACAAAGTAATGATGTCAGTAATTTCAAATAAAGGAGTATACAATGAGCGTATTTAATAGATTGTTCAAAATTGGTGAAGCCAAAGTTAATAAAGTGGTCGACGGAATGGAAAAACCGGAATTGATGCTTGAGCAGGCAATCCGCGACAAGGAAAGACAGATCAGCGATGTCAAAAAATCAGTCATGTCCGTCATCGCAACAGAACGTCAGACCAAGGGCATGCTGGATTCCGAAAAAGCGGAGAAACAGACCTGGGAAGCCAAGGCGGAAGCTGCTCTGAAAACAGGACGGGAAGACCTTGCCGTCAAAGCCCTTAACCGTGCCAGCGAACATGAGCAGAAGGCGGTTTCGCTTGAAGAGGCATGGAAGGGTCAGCGTGATAATGTTGACAAACTGAAGCAGGAAATTACAAAGCTGGAAGACGAGCTGTCTGAATTCAAACGTAATAAAGACTTCATCATTGCCCAGAGTAAAACGGCCGAAGTCAAAAAACAGATCTATGAGGCCAAGGCAAAAATAAAAAGCGATCGCAGAGCCGACGACCTGATGGCACGCATGAAGGCCAAAGCCGAACGTTCGTCGTATGAAGCCGCCGCCGCCGAGGAAATGGCAGAAACGGTCAGCGGAGACAGCCTGGAAAAAGAATTCGAAAGTATCGGGACAACCGCATCATCGAATGCCGTCCAGGAAAAACTGGCTGCCATGAAAAATAAGCTCGGCCAATAACCTGTTTTCCCGGGGGCGCGGTCTCCCGGGACTTTTTTCTTTATGAATGGAACAAGCGTTTCGGGATCCGAATCGACGGATCAGATACGTACAAAAAGGATAGGTCATTGGAACAACCCTTTAAACAAACCACTATCGACCGGGATACGGGTCTCGGTCGTCACCTTTTACTGGAACTGTACGACTGCAACCGGGAGGTCTTAAATAAGGTCGAACCTGTTGAAACGATCCTCAGGGAAGCAGCCCTGGCCGCCAATGCCACCATCATCGAATCCGCTTTCCACCATTTCAGTCCTTATGGCGTGAGCGGGGTGATCATCATTTCAGAAAGTCATCTTACTATTCACACATGGCCTGAATACGGATACGCGGCTATCGATGTGTTTTCATGCGATACGGAAATGAATATGGTACGGCTGGAAAAAATGCTGGTTTCGGCATTTGGATCGGCAACCCATGAACGTTCTATCATCCGTCGCGGCAAGAACGTGCAGCTATAGGTTCTGACCGGACTCGTCTTCATTTTTAAGAAAACCGAAGACACTTCCGCAAATCCCGCCAATAATATGGGCAAACTGCGAAATGCGGTCATTGGAAAATGCCTCGACAATTTCCTTTCCTAAAAACAGAATCACGATAAGAATAAAAGTAAGCGGAATAAAACCGGATTTAATACGTGTCATGGAGCTGAGAATAATCAGCATAAAAGCCACCCCGCTGGCACCAAGCAATCCGGTATTAAACAGGGCGATATTCAGCAGGGCGGTCACAAGTGCCGTGGTAAGGGTCATGATCAGTATCATTCGCGAGCCATACTTTTCCTCGAGCATGGGACCGATCAATAAAATCAGGGTAAAGTTACCTACGAGATGTGCCCAGTCCGCATGTCCCGCCACATGGGTAAAGAGACGGAAATAGGTCAGCGGATCAGCCCATGATACCATACCGGGTACGACAAATAGAGCCGGGATGAGTTTATGCCCCAGCATACCGTCGAGCATCAGAACGCCGGCGGAAATAAACGTGAAGGTTAATATAACCGGTGAATTATAATGTATTTTCATATCAGCCCGGTTCAGCTATACAGGATTCCGGAAAGATAACCGACAACCTGGTTGCGGTCGCCCGTAATATCACCTGAATTGCGGTATAACAGAACTTTAGACCGTTTCGCACCCAGGTTGCGGCACACTTTCATGGCCGTTACAACGGGTCCACCGCCACACATTTCACAGAGTCCATCCTGGAGGTCACTATATAACTTTTCTTCATCGAAAGCATTTACGTTATCGACCACCACCTTATCAAGCAGTGCGGCTCTGTCATGTTTGTGAAAGTGGGACAGGTCCGAACTGGCGACGACCAGCACGTTCTGATCTCTGAGAACGGAACTCAGTGCTTCCGAAAGAATATCGATATTTTCCTTATCCTGATTCCCCATAACAACGGGAATTAATTTAAAATCATTCAGGACATGCTGCAGAAAAGGAAGCTGGACTTCCAGCGCATGCTCATCTTCGTCATGACCCAGTCCTGAGAAGACGATATTGGGATGGGATTCCACCAGAAATCCGGCCAGATCCCGGTCGATGTCCACTACCCCCAGCGGCGTGCTGTAACCGCTGCCATCATACACAGATATCTCCTCGAAATAGACGCGGTGACTCGGAGATATAACGACGACGGTATCATACGCTCTGTCGACAAGCTGACGATAAGCGCGAGCGGCCACCCCGCCGGAATACATATAGCCAGCGTGCGGAACGATGATACCAGACAGCTTATTTATTACCATATCGCCTTGTGCATTCTCGAGGTAGACAGCGACTTCTCTTTCCAGTGTATTTTTATCAGATGAATAGAAAAGGCCGGCCACAGCCTGTTTTCTTATTTTATTACCATCAGACATATATAAACCTGTTAGTTAATTCCTGATTTTTCATGAATATACGAGCTGCCGGGTAAAGTATCAAATACTTACCTATAGAGAACAAAAAATCGTAAATAAAATTTCCTTGTATGGGTGTGGCTCTTATATTATGCGTGAAAAATCAGTACGTAACGTCACACACAAGCTTCGGAGAAGGTTAATGGCAGAACCGGGAAATCGCCCGAGCTGGGATGAATATTTCATGGACCTTGTTGACCAGGTCGCCAAACGCGCCACATGTGACCGGGGTAAAAGCGGTTGTTTAATCGTACGGGACAAGCGCATCATCTGTAGCGGTTATGTCGGTTCACCGCCGGGTTTTCCCCATTGCGATGAAGTCGGCCATTTGATGAAAAAGGTCATTGATGAAGACGGTACCGTGCGTCAGCACTGTGTACGTACCATTCACGCTGAACAGAATGCCATTTGTCAGGCCGCCAGACACGGTCTGTCACTCCAGGGGACTACCCTTTATTGCACCATGGAACCCTGCCGCGTGTGTGCCCTGCTGATTATCAGTGTAGGGATCAAGAAGGTAGTTGCGAAACGGCGCTACCACGCAGCGGCGGAAACCCGTGAACTGTTCAGAGAAGCGGATATCGAAATGGTCGTGATGGAAGATACAGTTGAAACGTATGATGACCAGTAAACACAAACGATTACCAGACAGGGAGTATTATGCCTGGCACCAATCACAAAAATGCTGCTAAAGCGGACCTTTTAAAATTACTGCAGTCCACAAAGCCGCTGCAGTCCTTAACGGAAGATGAAGTGCGCTCAATTATCAAACTGCTTGTAAGGCAAGAATACAAAGCCGGTGACATCGTTTTGCAGGAGGGAGATATCGGAACCGCTGCCTATATCGTCGCCGCTGGTGAATTCTCCTTCGCTAAAATGGACCGCGTTATAAAAATTTTTAAACCGGGAGATTTTTTCGGCGAAATTGCCATTATCGATGCCAGACCGCGAACAGGGACGGTCAAAGCGGTTTCCGACGGTGTTCTTTATGTATTCGAAGGTGCCGCTCTGGAAGATGAAAACCGCGTCGATCCCCGAACAGCCCGGAAAATATATCAGGGTTTCGCCAGGCTGATTACGTCTTATGTCCGTGAGGGCTCCGATCTGTACCGTGAAATGGATGTGCTCCTTGTGCAGGACGGAGGCTGTGCGCCGGGTTACAATCCTGTCACCGCTTTTTTAACGGAATACCTTGAAAAAGAGGGGCGCAAAGTCTTTGTCGCGGCGCAGGGATTTCGCTCCCTGGTTTCAAACATGGCAGATGATTACCGCTGTTTGATCCATCACATGGATTATTATAAACAGATTGAACACATCCCCGGGGTTATTTTTGCACCCCCGCTGCGGGAAGCCCGGGGTGCCGATTTTCGCTCCGAACGTTATCCGGATTTCAGACAAGAAGAACAACAGCGAAAAGCGGTTGAACATATCGTTGAGAGAAAAGTGAATATCCTGATCGGTATTGGAGGAGACGGCACGTTTAAGGGTATAAAAGCGCTCAGTCATTTACTTCCGGACACGATTCAGAGCTTCTTTATTCCGGTGACGATCGACAGTGATTTATACGGAACTGATTGTATCGGAGAACATACCGGTGTTGAAATCGGTGCTGAAAAAATCCGCTGTTACATGGCGGATGCACGCACACACAAGCGCTGTTATATTGTTGAGATGATGGGTGCCCAGGGTGGATATCACGCCCTGCACTCCTGCCTGGGAGCCCGCGCCCACCTGGCTGTACTTCCTTCCTCCCAGTACGATATACGGCAAATTGCCGAAGCCATGCGTACCCGCTCGGAAACGGTGATCGTTGTTGCTGAAGGCTACAAAAGCCGGCAGCGTAAAGAAGAGAATTATAGGGGAAATGCGGCCGAATATTTCCGGGATGAATTGCTGTCAACCGGTATCAATATGAAGCATCGTATCATTTGTGAGCCCTTCTCCAGGGACGTTCGCGGCGCGCACCCGAATAATATGGACATTATGCTGGCTCAGCGAATGGCGCGTACCCTGGTCCGGCTGGTAAAAGAAGGAAAATCAAAAAAAATGCCCGCCGTATTGTCGGGCAAAGAATACGCAATTGAATTCATGAATGTTAAAACCGATAATTCCGTCCAATCATCCCTGGCAGACCTGGCTAACCGTCTGTAACCGGGCAGCCATCTATTCTTCAATCAGTTCTGCGTTAACAATTTTACCGAGCACCTGTCCGCCATTTGTTAAATAGACGCGTACACTGACATGCGCGTCTTCAACGATGACTCCCCCTTTAACGACCGAATTGTTATTTATATTAATATCGATATGGCGATGCTTTTTAGACTGCCCGTTTGCCTCACCGATAATGATGTCTCCGCCTACACGGCTGCTGTCGCGTATGGTAATATTTCCGTTGCGCGTTGAAAGATCACTTTTCACAAAGGTTTCGAAAAGTTCAATGCTTCCGTTGATCGTGGTTATCTCACCTTCAATCCGGCTCCTGTTCAGGGCATTAATGGAACCGTTTACGGCACTGATATCCCCGTTCACTATGACACCGGAAGCAAGAGAGATGCTGCCGTTTACTGACTGCAAATCTTTAACCGTCGAATTTTCACCAACTTCAATCGCCCCGTTTACGGCCCGGCAATCGCCCTGTATTTCACAATCCCTGCCGATAATGATACCTCCGTTAACAGAATTCAAACTCGACGTTTCCACACTGCCGTCTTCAATCCGGATCGTTTTATTGATTTCCAGATTACAGGCTGTGAGCAAGATTGAAAAGAATATCAGCGTTACAATAAAAGAAAATTTCTGCATGCCTGACTCCCGTTTTCGGCTGTTTTCTTATCATTTTAATACGTAAAGAACCAATTTAGTTTCATTTTTTACATGATTGTACAAAGCAGTATCTTCAATAACAGGAAGAAAGTGTGTGTTTTCACTATATCTGAATTTGCAAAATGGAAGTTTCTTATGCAAGAAATATCAGAAGAGGCCGACAACATGCAATACGGTTATTACTAATCAGGCTACGACATCGATCATATTTTTTCCGCGTCGCATACCAGATTTCAGATTCATGGTCTGGACTTTTGCCCTTTTTTTCTTTCGCTTTGCCGCTTCGGCTTTATCCGATTGTTTGTTTGTTTTTTCAACCTGCTGAGGAGCCGCTACGGCATTGTTAGAGGACGTTTTCATGCCATCATAAGCTGTGTGAATCGCATTTGTCGAGTTTACCGGGTTATACATACTTATCTCCCGTTTATGGAATTCACGATCTCAGTACACTAATTCGTACAAAGTATCGAATACATTAGAAAAATCGTCAATTTGATAAATAATCTTCCGGTTATGAATCCTGCAACCGGTCCCGTTTCGGAGATAATGGCCATTTTCGGAAATAAAGATAACCGGAGACGCTGACAACCAGACCCGTAAAAAACGGCTGGATGCCGAACAGGTATACCGGTTCGCCTCCCGACTCACGAAACTGTCCCGGAATGAAGACGATCAGGGTCGTCAAAAAACTCATCAACATCAGAATAAAGGTCTCGTTACTTCCGGTTTTAAACTTCGGGAAATAAGCAAAAAAGACGGGAAGCAGGAGCGGCGGTATAAACAAACTGCCCAGGTTATACCACAGTTCAATAACGGAAGGCATCAGCAGTATCATACCGACGGCTACCAGGGCAGTCAGGAGAAGGCCGGCCTTCGTATGCCTGTTGACCAAGGAGTCATCTTTTCCTGCGGAACCCATGATATCCCGCCCGAAGGTTATAGCCGACAGGAAAGCATAACTGTCAACCGTTGACATGACGATAGCCATCAGGCTGACGATAAATAGTCCGCGCAGCACCGGCGGCAATGCATAATCGGCGACGAGCGGGAAAGCCAGAAGCGGATTGATATCCTGTAGCAACGCGACGGCATACAACCCCGTGGTCAGGCTCAGCATATCGAAAACAAACCAGAATCCTACCGCATACAACACACCCTTTCGTGCATCTGCAGCGGTTTTTGCGGCAGCGCAGCGCTGATGGAATCCTGGATCAATAAACGTCCAGCTGGCGATTAAAAACCATACGACAATCGTTTGCAGGGACATACCACCAGTCGGATCTTTGTGCAAATCACTGATACGATTCCAAAGTTTACCCGGTGACACATCACCGTTAAGCAGGAATACAGCTAAAACAAAAAAGCCGGTAAACATAAACAAAAACTGCAGTTTATCGGTCTGAACGACAGAGCGGAAACCGCCCCAATAGACATAGGCCACCGAAATGACCGTTCCCAGGAGGATACCATGCAGAAAACCGATATCCAGCAAAAGCTGCAGGAGAACGCCGACCATGAGGATATAGGGAGCCGGTGAGGTCATGATCAGAACGAACACGCTGCCCAGCAGACCGGCATATCTTCCATATTCCCGGTTTAAAATATCCGGAATGGAAAAAACATTCATATTCCTGATTCTCGGCGCGAGGCTGTAGGCAAATAAAACGGCAAAAAGGTAGTAGGGTAATCCGAATACGAACCAGGCGGAAATACCGAAGCGGTAGATAAATTCGCCGACACCTAGAATACCGCCATACCAGGTTGTCACCAGTGTTGCCACCAGGGCCGGCACTGTCAGGGAACGGTTGCTCAGCAGGTATTCCTCCTGATCCGCCCCTTTTCTGTATGAACGGATACCCAGGAATGCCAGTAAACTCAGATAAATAAAGAACGGAAACAGTTCCCAGAAAGAACGCAGCATCATGCAAACAACTCATACAATAACAATGAACCTGAACTGAAAGAAACAATACAGTCCCCGTCTTCACAGACGTTACTGATTCCGAAGAAGGATACGGGATCACTGAAGCCTTCGAGGGGGTAACGGAAACCGGAAAGAGTAAGCTTTTCAACCGCGTTGAGGGTAAAGAAAGAAACCGTCCGGCCTTTTCTGATCTGCAGGGCATTATTACCGGCGTGTAATAAGGTAAGCTTGCCGAAATTATCATACGCGGACACCCGGATATCCCTAGCGAAATTCTGTAAAATAATCATATTTGCCATGGTATGATCCGTGCGCAAGCCAAGGATGGAGAAAAAACGAATCTCTGCCGGTCTGAATGTCCGAGCAAATCCGATCGTTTTCTCCAGATCGGTGGATTCCTGATCGGATATTCTTTCGATACGGGCCTGCGGAAATATCAGCGACGGGTCCATATCGATAGAGTCCATATCACCGACAATGTAATCCGGCTGAATGCCGGCTTTCAGGCATGTTGCTACACCGCCGTCCGCCGCGATAATAAGGTCCGCATCCGATGTATATTTTTTTACAATATCTGCGTCAACCATCTCACCATTCGCGATAACCGCTATCATATTTACAGGATTTGATTTCATTTACCGGTACCTTTAAAATTCATATTGCAGGCTCAGGAATCCGTTACGCGTAGCAGCCGGAAAAAATTCGATCCCGTTGCCGTACATCAGGTACTTCTTATTAAACACATTATTGATCCGCCCCTGCAGGACAAAACCCTTCAGAGAAAAGGCGCTGAGTGTATACCTGGCGTTCAGATTGATCGTCGTGTACGGATCGACGGTATTGGTTTCATTTTTATAATTATCCGTATACTGTTTGCCGGCATATTTCACAATAACGGAAAGATACAGATTTTTCCAGGAATATGTAAACCGGAGATTTGCCAGGACATCCGGGAAACCGGCAATGGGATTGCCATCGAGTGTAATACGCTGGGAATCTTCATAGACACTGTAAGAATCCAGAACATTCCGGCTGTACATCAGGTTTCCGTTTAATGAAAATCGCGGCGAAAGCTGTGTTTCGACATTCAATTCAATACCTTTATGGGTGGTCCGGTCTGCATTTCCGGTAATGGGCTGGCCAAAGCGGTCCAGTCCGCCTTTTTTAATGATTTCATCTTCAAATTTCATATAGAAAAGATTTGCATACCCCTGAATACCATCAGCCCGGTAACCGAAACCAAGTTCCACATCCGTAAGTGTTTCCGGCTTCACAAGGGGATTATCAAAATCGTAGGTTCCATCAACATCTATTTCAAACCGGGGGGTGACCGGATCACCTTCCCAGGAGGTCGTACTGGCTTCGGCTGCATCATAAAGATTTTTAAGCCGGGGTTCACGCGTTGTCCGCGCAATATTCAGATACCAGTTCGTGGCTGAAGTAGTATTAACATTGATTCCGAACCGGGGATTGATAAAGTGGTAAGGTACTTCAAAATCCGTATCCAGGTATTTTTCATCAAACAGGTGGTATTTCTTGTATGCGTATTGCAGATCAGCCATAAGTATAAATTTTTCCGTAAGATAGCGCATATCATGAATATAAAGGGAAGCCATGTCCTTGCCGCCTTTATATTCATAATAACGGCGCGCACCATCACCGGTTACGTCCCCCGGAAGCCCGTTGCCCTTCTGGATTCTGCCCCAATGCAGGGAACGGTGGTACCGCAACTCGGCACCGATAATCGTTTCACCATCGGAACGTGTCCAGGTCAGGTTTGGTAACCAGCCGATTTGTCTGTTATCCACGAAGGCCCTGATCAGGGTATTGGCAGGCATGGATGCAACGTCATATCCATATTCCGGAGTCAGGCGGTAATATTCAGGGCTGGCCCAGTTCCCGTTGTAATCAAAATATCCGCTACCCCTGATAAAAAACAGATTGTTATTCAACGTGGTAACATGCGATAAGCGGTATTCATGAAGCAGTTCAACATGTGGTTGGTTGAAACGTTCCATCTCGTCGGAACGGCGCCGCTGATCGTAAATAATCGAGTCGCCGTCTTCATCATACTTCCAGTAGTTATAATTATATGTGCGCAGGTCCTCATCAGTGTTATACGCTTTGGGAAGACCGAAATAGGCAAGGCCGTCTTCAATCGGACCGCCGTAGAAATGCAGCCGGAGGTTACTGTTTTTGGTATACATGGCGGCACCCAGAAAATAACTCCACAGGTCCACCCATGCTTTTTCCCTGTAACCGTCACTGGTCATGCGCGAAAACCGGCTGTAAAGAACATATCTATCGCCCATCAATCCGGAATTATAGGTCATGGCATACTTTCTGGTGTTAAAAGAACCCAGACCGTATTCCACCCTTGCAAACCGTTCCGGAGAAAAATAGTTGGTCATGATGTTAATGGACCCTCCTATTGCAGGCGGGCCGTAGAAAGATGAGCCGGCTCCGCGCTGAACCTGGATCTGCTGAACATTGGGCATGAAATCCGGAAAGTCGATCCAGTAAACATTGTGGTCCTCCGGATCGTTCTGGGGTATGCCGTTTATCATAACTGAGATGCGTCGCTGCCCGAATCCCCGTATACTCAGATAATTATAACCCAATCCGTTTCCATTATCCGAATAAAAGGTTGTGGAAGGCAGGTCAGACAGTAATTCGGGGATGTCTTCCACGGTATAACGTGCCTTTATTTCACGTTTGCCGATCGATGAATAGGTAACCGGTGAGAGCCGTTCCCTGGCTATGGTCGACACGACAGAAACCATAGGCCCCGATATTATTTCCTGATTCAGATAAAGCTCGATATAGAAATTTTCCGAAGTCAGATTGACCGGGATCGTCTGTTTTGTGTATCCCACAAAGGAAACGTTAAGGTCATAAGCGCCCGGAGGCAGGCCCGGCAGCCGGAAAAACCCGTTTTCATCCGAAATAGTACCGATGGAAGTTTCAGACAAATATACATTTGCTCCTGTCAGCGCGGTGCTGTCTTTGGCAGAGAATATATTTCCGCTTATCATAAATGTATTTTGAGCACAAACAGCACTTAACAGAAAAATATAACTTATGGGAAAAAACGTTCTGAACATGATACTCTCCCTATAAAAAAAGCCATTTCCGGCCGTTAGGAAATGGCTTCACTATAAGTTAAGTATACTGTCTTAGTAGTTTAACCGTTCCCTACGCCGGTATGATCCGGATCAGGTTCAAAGGGTATACTCTCAGTTTCCATTGTTATGGAAACACCCCTTACGGACGTGCCTAATATATCAAATCATCTTTCAGAAATCAATTTCAGCCGGATCTAATCCTTACCAAGTTCTTCCTTCATGACTTTAATTTCTTTCAGACGTGCTTCAATATCCTTTTCCAGACTGGAAATCTGATTTTTCAGATGTTCCTTGTCCTGTTTTTTATCACTTTCTTTTGACTTGTCGGTCATGTCTTCCACGGCCGATTCCAGGAGATCGATCTGATCATTAAGGTTTTTGATATCTTTCACGACTGTAGCCAGGGTATCATGCGCTTTTAATCCCTTGTGATCATTTTCCAGCAGGTAGGGATATACCGTACTGCCCAGGAGTGTCAGCTTCTTATCGCGGGAAGATTTGGTCTGGTATAGTTCAAATTTCAGTTTAGCCACTTTGCTGTATTCTTCCGCGACTTCCCTCAGACTCATCGCATTGTCCCGAACCGTATCCAGACCCTCCTCGAATGTTTTTTTAAAGCGATCAAAAAAATCTGTCATGGTTATTCTCCCAAAAAATGTGTATATAGGTTCATCTCCCGGCCGGATGCCGGCTATTATTTGTCGTATTAGAACGGTTTATAACTATGTATCGAAATTTTTATTATATTGTTCCATCCTTTACTATTTTAGAATGATATACTATCTGAATATTATCAAAGCCATGCCAAAAAGCAAATGATATTAAAATATAGGGAACTCTTTCAGCCCGAAGGCAATAGAATAAGCGTTTAATGCGTTAATCATTAAAAAAAAATGGGGGTTTTATATGAATAATACGGTAACAATAAGCAAAAAATTTGAATTTTCGGCCAGCCACCGTTATTGGAATGAATCCTGGTCGGCTGAAAAGAATGAAGAGGTGTTCGGTTTGTGTACGAGTCCTTACGGGCACGGACATAATTACGAACTGCATGTGACGGTAAGCGGGCAAATCGATGATGATACCGGTATGATTGTAAACCTTACCGATCTGAAGCGGGAGGTAAAAGAAGTCTTAAATGCCTTCGATCATCGGTTCCTGAACCTGGATACCGAATACTTCAAGAGCAGGATTCCGACAACGGAGAACATTGCTCTTGTATTGTTCGATTTAATTGACAGACGGCTATCCGGCAATGCCCCCTACCGCCTGCATCGGGTTCGTCTTTACGAACGCAGTGATATATACGCGGACGTCTGGAGGGAGGAAAAATAATGCTCAAAGTGAGTTTCAGCCGGATTTACCGGTTCAGTGCTGCACACCGCCTGCATTCCCGGACGCTGAACGAGAAAAAAAACCTGGATGTTTTTGATAAGTGCAACAATATAAACGGTCACGGACACGATTACAGTCTCGAGGTGACCTTGCAGGCGCGGCCTGATATGCAAACCGGTATGATCTATCCCATGGACAGGTTCGATGAGATCGTCGCATCCGTTTTAAAGGAACTGGATCATCGTCATCTCGATAAGGAAGTTCCCTTTTTCCGGGAACATATTTCCACGGGGGAAGTAATTATCGGGTACCTTTGGAAAGAAATTAATTCCCGGTTACCCGGTGGTATGCTTTTTCATCTGAAGTTGTGGGAAACAAATAATAATTACTTTGAGCTCGGAAAGGAGACATAAGATATGGAAAGCACTGAAGCCGCCGTCAAACAGATCCTTGTCGATATTGGTGAGGATCCGGACCGCCAGGGCCTCCGGCAAACCCCTTTCAGGGTTGCCAAAATGTATCGGGAAGTGACCCGCGGTTATCATATGGATCCCACCAAACTGATCAACAACGCCGTGTTCGATGTCAAGTATAACGAAATGGTCGTCGTAGCCAATATTGAATATTACAGTATGTGCGAACATCATATGCTGCCTTTTTTCGGGAAAGTGCATGTCGGTTACATTCCCAAAGGGAAAGTGGTCGGTTTGAGCAAAATTCCGAGGCTGGTTGAAATGTATGCCCGCAGACTGCAGGTCCAGGAGCAAATGACCCAGCAGATAGCGGACACCTTGAATCATGCTCTGAAACCGACGGGTGTCGGGGTGGTTGTCGAAGGCCAGCACATGTGCATGATGATGCGGGGTGTCCAGAAGGATCAGGCTAAAATGATCACGTCCGCTATGCTCGGTGAATTCCATGATGATGAAAAAACCCGTTCTGAATTTTTAAACTTGATAAGGAGTGAACGTGTATCCGGTTTCTAAATTAGCTGTTGTAACAGGAGCGAGCCGTGGCATCGGCGCCACGATATCACGGCTTCTTGCTGAAGAAGGCCTGGGTGTACTCATGCTGGCACGCTCGTCACAGGGTCTGGGAGGCGTTGCCGGCTATATTCAATCAGAAGGTGGTTATGCCATTCCGCTTCCGACAGATCTGAATAAGCAGGAAGATATTGAAGAAGTTGTTAAGTATGTTGACGATTTCAAGGGTGATCTTTCCCTTGTTGTCCACAACGCAGGGTATGCCAGCGTCGGGAAAATCGCGGACTATCAGTGGGAGGAATGGGAAAAAACGCTTTCCCTGAACTTATCGGCCCCTTTTCGCCTGACACAGAAATTGCTGCCCAGAATGAAGAAAGGCGGTCAGTTCATTTTCATCAATTCGGTTGCGGGAAAAACACCCTTCCCGGAATGGTCGGCCTACAGTGCGGCCAAATATGGTCTGAAAGCCTTTGCCGACACACTGCGCAAAGAAGTCAGCCCGCAGGGTATACGTGTAACCACGATCTTCCCTTCTTCTGTCGATACGACCATGCACGATCAGCTGCCCTACGGCTGGGATCGTTCGAAAATGCTCAAGTCAACCGAGGTGGCCAAGGCTGTGCTTTACTGTCTGCATCAACCCTCGGATATCAGTATCAAAGAGCTCGACCTCGAGAATATATCCGGTACCTTCTAAATAAAAAACGCCCCGTCCGGGGCGTTTTTTTTATCCGTTTTATTCATTCAGAATTGTTTCAATCTCATCCATTATCTCGTTCATTTTCTGAATGGCCAGCTCAAAGGGTTCCGTCGTCGTCATATCGACCCCTACGCGTTTCATGATGGGGATTGCGTAATCAGATCCGCCGGCAGAAAGGAGTTCTTTAACATATTTATCCCGCATCGAATCACCTTCAGTAAGAATTTTTTCCGATATCGCCGCGGCCGCACACAGTGAAGTTGCATATTGAAAGACATAGAAATTATAGTAGAAGTGCGGGATATAAGCCCATTCGATGCCATACAGGTCTTCGATGACAGTCACGCCTTTGTCATGACCGTAATAGTCTTTCAGTATTTCCAGGTAAATTCCGGTTAATTTTTCCCCGGTGAGTGCTTCACCTTTTTCAGCAAGCTCATGTATTTTCAATTCGAACTCAGCAAACTGTGTCTGACGAAAGATGGTCTGACGATAGCTTTCCAATTGATTTCCGAGGATGGACAGGCGTTTTTTCGGATCCTTGATTTCCTTCAGAACATGATCCACGAGAAGGGCTTCATTGGTGGTAGAAGCAACTTCTGCCAGAAATATGGGATAACCGGCATTTATAAATTCCTGGTTTTTATTGGAATAATAACTGTGCATGGTATGACCGAGTTCATGCGCCAGTGTGGATACATCCTCATACTTGCCCATGTAGTTCATCAGGATATAAGGATGCACATCATAAGCTGAACCTGACGAATAGGCTCCTGAACGTTTCCCTGTATTCGGTTTCATATCAATCCAGCGGTTGGAGAAGGCTTCATCCAGTGTGGCAATATAATCGCGGCCCAGCGGTTGGAGTGCTGTGAGTAATAAATCCTGTGCTTCCTCCACCGTATAACTGATATCTATTTCGCTGACCAGAGACGGATACATGTCATAATAGTGCAGTTCATCGAGCCCCAGCATGCGTTTTCGCAGCTCGAGATAGCGGTGCAGCGTGCCCAGATTATCGCGCATCGACCGGATCAGGCTCTTGTATACCGATGTAGGTATATTATTCGCGTTGAGGGCGCTTTCCAGACAGGATTCGTAGTTGCGTACATTTTTATAAAACATATCCCGTTTAAGCTGGGCATATAGTTGTGTACCGAATGTACGCTCATAGTCTTTATAGGCACCGAAAAACGTTTCAAACACCTCTTTGCGTAATCCGCGATCATCATCGGCACGATACAATGTATAGGCCGCATCATCCAGACGTACTTCGTCGCCTGCTTTATTCGTGATGGCCGGCCTGGGCATATCCGCATTTTTAAAAATACCATACACGTCGTATGGCGTACCCGATAATAACCCGGCCTGAGAGATTATCGCTTCTTCTTCCTGGGTCAGGGTATGCGCTTTCAGGCGTTGTACATCGTCAATATACTGGGCATATTCGTCCAGGCTGGGATTCTCCTTCATGAAATCTTTGATCTTTTCTGTGTCAATGGAGAGTATTTCCGGATCAATGAATGATGTTTTCGCACTGAGTTCCGTCCCGACCTGCCCGATTTCCTGCACCATGGCCTGTGGTCCTGATTTGCGCGTATCTTCATCCGCCAGGCGGGAAGCATAAACAGACAGGCGGTAATATTCTTTCAACACATCCGAATAGTATTCCATGCAGTCAAATAGAATTTCAGATGATTCCCCCAGTTTTCCCTTGTACTGATCAAATTTTCCAAGCTTCGTTTTCAAGTTGTCTTTTTCAACCTTCCAGGCATCATTACTTTCATAGAGATCTTTTAAATTCCACTTATATTTTTCCGGTAACTGGTCGCGTGTAATCTCTGTGTCTTTGGCCGTTACCAGAAAAATGAAAGCAACAACAAGCAAAAAACCTTTCAGCAGGCGTTTCATGTGATTCTCCTTTTATTTGTTGAACGGATCATAACATTTAAACGAAATCAAAGTTTAAATATACAAAAAACAATCATCGAATTCATCAGAGAAATTGCCGGATAGACAATCGAATTATTAAACGGTATCAGATCAGTTCTTCCACCTGGTCCAGCAATGCATCCATCCATTTCAGGGCTAAACGGGTCGGCTCTGCCGTGCTCAGGTCGACTCCGGATTCCCGGAGGGTCTCGATGGGATACTTGCTTCTGCCGCTTTTAAGAAACGTAAGGAAACGATCCCTTGCCTTTTCTCCCTGATCAAGTATATTGCGCACCAGTGCGGATGAGGCGACGAAACTGGTAGCATACTGGAACACATAATAATTATAATAAAAGTGGGGTACGCGACTCCACAAGGCTCTTGTCTCCCGGTCCAGCACAAACGCATCCCCATGGTATTTCCTGTAAATATCACCGAACAGGCTGTCCAGCTTATCGGCGGTCAGGGCCTGGCCTTCCTCCACCAGGCGGTGGCTTTCCCATTCAAATTCCGCAAAGAGGACCTGTCTGAAAAAAGTCTGGCTGAATTTATCCAGATAAGCATTCAAATAGGCCAGTTTTTCATTTTTATCACCGGCGCTGTTAATCAGGTAATCCTGTAAAAGCAGCTCGTTGGCCGTGGAAGCCACCTCCGCCAGAAAAATCGGATAATCGCCATAAACGAATGGTTGATTGTTAATCGTGTACCAGGTATGAAGGGCGTGTCCCATCTCATGGGCCAGTGTGAATATATCGTTGAGCGTACCGTTATAGTTCATAAGGACATAGGGATGGACACCGTATGTACCGGAAGAATACGCCCCGGTTCTTTTTCCCTTGTTTTCATACACGTCGATCCAGCCGGATGAAAACCCTTCTTTCAGAACGGAAAGATAATCATTTCCCATGGGCTGCAATCCGTCAATACACAGACGGACCGCTTCGTCCCAACTGTATGATTTCGCTTCCTGTTCAAACAATGGGGCACGAAGGTCATAATCATGGACGCCGTCAGTTAATGCAAGCACTTTTTTCCTCAGCCGGTTATACCGGTGAAGCGGTGCCAGGTTTTCCGTAGCTGAATTGATGAGCGTGAAATAGACATCTACAGGTACCGCGTTGGCATCCAGGGCGGCCGCCACCGTTGATGGATAGGAACGGACGCGGGACGTGAACAGGTGCGACTTGACAATCGAGGAATAGGATATGGCCAGGGTATTTCTGTTCTGAATGAAGGGTACATACAATCCCATATATGCATCCTTACGAAGACGGCGGTCGGGATGTTGCTGGTACCGGCCGTAAAGGGCATTGGTTAAGCGGATTTCTTTTCCCTCTTCATCCTTTATAGTGGGGAATTGAATATCGGCACTGTCCCAGACCCCGAAAATCTCTGCTGCCGCTGTTTGTATTTCACCGGTCATGGCAATTATACGTTCTTCAGCGGGCGAGAGCACATGCGGCTTTACCCTGACAATATTTTCCAGATAGTGTTCATATTTCTGCAACCTGCCGTTTTCATGGATATAATTTTTAAGCTCGTCTTCCGGAATGGCCAGTAATTCGGGTTCAAAAAAGGAAATATTTTCATTAAAAGAAACAAGCAGGCTTCTGCAGCGGTCATAAAGTTCCTGGTATTCAGCAACCGCTTTATCTTCATCGTTACGCATATGGGCATAGGCATAGAGTTTACCGATATCTTCTTCCAAATCATGCATTTTTTCAATAAATGACAGCAATGTTTCTGAAGAGGTATGTAATTTACCCTGATACGCCATCAGTGCAGGCAGTCCGTTTTTTACCTTTTTAAATGTTTCTTCCCAGAGTGCATCCGATTCAAAAATATCTTCCAGTTTCCATTTGTCTTTTTCCGGAACGTCCACCCGGCTAGCATATACGTTACTCATCATACTCCTTTCCGTTTAAATTTTTCCTAAAATACACCTTCCGGCGCATAAAATAAATAGGCGAAAGGCTGTTTTTAAGGAAGAGGTCCCTGCAAAAGTTGCAGCGTGTAGCCAAATGTGTTTAATATACGCTACGGATTGAAAAATGATTCATAAGAGAACGTTTATGTGTGCTGAAAAGCAAGAGGAACCAATAAAAAACCTATCGGACAGCATCAAAAGGATGGCCCGGGATATAGGTTTTCACAAGGCGGGGATTGCCCTGGCCCGGAAGCTTGATAAATCACATTTACTCGACGAATGGCTCAGCCGGGGTTATCACGGCAGAATGACCTGGATGGAGCAGTACCTGGATAAGCGGCTGGACATTCTCCACTTGTATCCGGAAGCCCGT
>CAYPHA010000008.1:39021-97129 GCA_964410215.1 uncultured Calditrichota bacterium
TTATTATGCTCCCTTTGAACATGCCAGGCAACCCGGTAAAGGAAAGATCAGCCGGTATGCCTGGGGCAGGGATTACCACAAGATTATCAAGAAGAAGCTGAAACAATTACTACTGCAGATCCAGGAAATCAACGCGAATATAGAAGGCCGTTTATTCGTGGATACGGCACCTGTGCAGGAAAAACTGTGGGCGGAAGCAGCCGGAATCGGCTGGCAGGGTAAGAATACGAATATTCTAACCCGTGAAATGGGCTCGTGGATTTTTCTCGGAGAACTCGTTCTGAACATAGAACTGATCCCTGATTCACCCGTGATGGACTATTGCGGAAGCTGCACGGCCTGCATCGATGCCTGTCCGACAGGAGCCCTCGAGCCTTACCTTCTGGACGCACGCAAGTGTATCTCCTATCTCACCATCGAATACCGGAACGACCCGATACCTGGAGAGCTCGCCCCGAAGATGCATAACTGGATCTTCGGATGTGATATCTGCCAGGATGTCTGCCCATGGAATAAATTTCAGAAACCAACCGATGAGAAAGGGTATTACCCGGTCGAAGATAACAGGGCACCAGAGCTTTCCGAACTGGAAACGATCAGTGAAGAAAGCTACAGGAAACGGTTCAGGGGAAGTCCGGTGACCAGAGCCAAACACCCCGATTTCATCAGAAATATACGTGCTGCCCGGAAAAGGGATGGCGATCACAGAGAATAATTCCGCATTCTACAGCGTTAGCCTAAAGGTATTAAGCGGAGAAAAAATGGGACTATTTACGCCCGGGTTTATCGAAGACTGGCGCACTCTTATCAGACAAAAAGGCCTTAAGGGCTTTTTTAAGGAGAAAGGCTGGAAATTTGTCGCAGCTATCGTTCTCTTCTACCTGATCAGGGATACCTTCCTCTATATCATTTTACCGCTGCTGGTGTTTCAGAATATGTCCACCTGTCAGTAAAAGCCCGTCACATCACCAATTCAGTGGCATCATACCGGATTCCTTTCGTATATTGGATACCTTCATTGTACTTATTTCAGAAAGGATCAATCCATGAAACCAAACATGTCTGTTCTGGTCGTTATTCTTGTTATGATATTTTCGCCTCTCGTCGCATCCGATAAACGCGCGATTACCTTCGAGGACTTTTTCAGCCTGAAACGGGCCGGCACCCCGCAGGTAAGTCCGGACGGAAAAACGGTTTTGTTCGATGTTACCATACCGGAAATTGAAGAAAACACATTCAGAACCGTCATCAACAAACTGGATCTTGAAAAGGGGGAAGTACAGGAGATTGGTGAAGGTTCTTCTCCCGTATGGGCGCCTGACGGCAAACATCTGTATTTCAGCCGGGATAATCAGCTATGGAGGCAATCCCTTGACGATACGGAGGCTGTTCAGGTAACGGACTTTATCGCCGGTGCTTCCGGACCGGTTTTTCATCCTGATGGTAAACAGTTTTTATTCCGTGCAGATGTTTATCCCGGTTGTGACACGCCGGAATGCCAGGATAAAAAATTCGAAGAAGTTAAAAACCGTAAATCTTCCGGCCGGGTTATCGACAAGCTTCTGTATCGTCACTGGAACAGCTGGCGCGAGGGCAAATACAGCCATGTTTTTCTGGCAAAGGCAGACGGATCGGTTCTGAAAGATATAACACCGGGCCCGTATGACACCCCGCCGATTTCCCTGGGTAGTTCGCATGATTATACCTTTTCACCGGATGGTGAAGAAGTCTGTTTTGTAAAAAACACTGACAGCATCGTGGCAGCGAGTACCAACAACGATCTGTTTATCCATTCACTAAAGACCGGCGAAGAAATGCGTTTGACCACAAACCGCGGTAATGACAATCACCCGGTATATTCGCCGGATGGTCAGTATATTGCTTACCGTTCCATGGAACGGGCCGGTTTCGAAGCCGATCGTTACCGTGTTATGCTTTTTGACCGCAAAAAGGGCAGCCATAAGGAACTGACGGAAGGGTTTACGTTATCGGCCACTTCCCTGCTCTGGCATCCTTCCGGAAAGGAAATCTACTTTACGGCCGATGAAGAGGGGACGATCAGTCTTTTTAGCATAAATATTGCTTCCGGGAACATATCGGTGGTACTGAAAGGACATTTCATCCGTTCGGTTTCATTTATCTCCGCGGAAAAGCTGATCTTTCTCAAACAGACGGCCGGCCTGCCGAATGAATTGTTTACGATGGATTTGAAAAAACGGACACCCGTACAGGTTACGTATCTTAATAAAGATATTCTCAATCAGTTGGAATTGCCCGCTTACGAGACCTTCTGGTTTACGGGAGCGAATGGAGAAAAAGTACAGGGATTTCTGCTTAAACCGCCCTTTTTCGATCCTTCAAAGACATATCCCGCTATCGAACTGATACACGGTGGCCCGCAGGGCGCCTGGGGCGATGATTTTCATTTCCGCTGGAATTACCAGATGTTTGCATCTCCCGGCTATGTGGTCTTTATGATCAATTTTCATGGCAGTACCGGGTACGGACAGGATTTCAAGGACGCGGTCAGCAAAAACTGGGGTGGTGCACCTTATGAAGACATTGTTCTTGGCACCGAATATGTGCTGGAAAACTATCCCTTTATAGACAGGAACCGCCTGGCGGCAGCCGGTGCATCCTATGGTGGTTTCATGATCAACTGGATTGCCGGCCATGAGAATCCGTTTCAATGCCTGGTTTCCCATGACGGCACCTATGAACAGGTCAGTATGTATGGCGCAACTGAAGAATTATGGTTTCCTGAATGGGAATTCGGGGGTGTGCCCTGGGAGAATCCGGAGCTTTATGCCAAATGGTCCCCTTCCCGACTGGCCGGTAATTTTAAAACACCGATGCTGGTGATTCACGGCGAGCATGATTACCGGGTTCCCTATACCCAGGGATTACAGTTGTTTACAGCTTTGCAACGGCAGGGTGTACCCTCACGGCTGCTGTTTTTTCCTGACGAGGATCATTTTGTCCGTAAACCGCAGAATGCCCGGTTATGGTGGAAAACGGTTCATGACTGGATTGCGCAATTTACGGGGAGTAAATAATACAAAATACAAATTATTAAGTAATTAGTGGGTGTGCAATGGTCAGTTCCGGATGATCAGGAAAGTGGTATAGACCAGGTAAATGCCGAGAAATACGGCAGATTCCCACCGGTCCAGCGACCGTTTTTTTCCGGTGAACATCCAGAAAAAAAGAAACGCTGATGCGATTATTAAGACGATAATATCACTGTTCATTGCGATATCAAAAGGAAGCGGTCGGATTAGCGCTGTCACCCCAAGGATCAGAAATACATTAAAAATATTGGAACCAATGACATTCCCGATAGCAATATCCGATTTTTGCTTGGAGGCCGCGACGGCCGATGTGAACAGCTCCGGTAGCGATGTACCGATCGCGATTACCGTCAGTCCAATCAGTTTATCGCTGGCATTGAAGATCCTGGCAATTTTCACCGCGTTGTCGACAACCAGTTTTCCGCCAAAAAACAGAGCAATAATCCCCGCTATGATGTAAATAATCATTCGGGCTGAGCCCATTTTTTTAACAATAACCGTGTCCTGTATTTCGGGTTTCGATACACCAAAGCTGTATATCATGAAAATACTGAAAAAGATCAGCAACAGCAGGCCGTCGCCCCGGGAAACCAGGTCGTCCGATTGGTTTAAAAAACGGTCATTACATACGATCAACAATACGACAGAGGCAAGCAGTGCAAAGGGGATCTCACGCCACACTGTATTCTTCAGTGTTTTTAACGGATAGATCAGACCGGCAATACCCAGAATCAGCAAAATGTTGATGATATTACTGCCGATTATATTTCCCATACTGATATCGCTGCGTTCCTGGAAAGCCGCCAGCAAATTGACAACCAGTTCCGGTGTGGAAGTCCCGAATGCCACAATGGTCAACCCTATCACAATCTGGGGAACGGCGAACTTTTCCGCCAGGCTCGATGCACCATCGACCAGTAAATCAGCCCCTTTCACCAGAATCACAAAACCAACCATAAGTAGCAGAACTGTAATCAGCATACAATTATCCTTCCGTTTCTCCTGTCATTCAATCAGGTCGCTGATGGCAATCTGCTGACCCGCTCTCAGGAACAGAATCTCATTTATGTTCCCGAAACGCTTGAAAAAAGCTCCTTCTTCTTCTGTCAGTTTTTGAACGGAAAATCCCATGATAACCAGGTCGGCGGAATCCGAGTGCTCCGTAACCAGAACTTCATAACTTTTCGCATTTTTATCCCAGGGAATTTTCCTGACATTTTTCACCGAAATCGGAATTCGTCCCATATCGATCAACTGCTGTAACCGTTTGAACTCCCGGTTCAATTCCTTTTCCTCGAACACGGCAAACAGGTCGACCTCACACTCTTTCCACTCCGGGTGTCCTAGAATGATATAGGCAATGAGAATCATCAGGTTGGCATTGCGATAATCACCGGGCGTTAGCCAGATATGAATATTCTTCCGGTATCCGAAATGTCTTTCAGACGAGCGCAATACACAGATATTGTAATCGACAATCGATGCATACTGGCACCCGTCGATAATATCTTCAATATCTCCCTGCTCGTCTTTGTGAAATTCAAACAGAATGCTGTTATTTTCCATGCCGGAAATGCCCGGTATCTGCACAATCTGGGCAATGGCGGTACGGAAGCTGGGTGAGATGATGGTATCCACATAGATACCGGCTTTGCTTTCCCGGCTCTGCTCGATCAACTGGGAAAGGTCCTCTTTTGCCTGCTCATTCGTCTTCTGATCGAGGAATCCTTTGATATAATGGATAAAGGTGCCGAACCCATGGTAATGTGAAATCCACCGCAGCAGATCGAAAGGCGCCAGACGGGTCATCGAGCTGGACGATATGGCAATGAAGGAAGGGCGCCATGTTGTTTCGGTGCGCGCAGCCTGCTTGCGCTGTATCAGGACCTGCAATCTGCGGGTGAGCTGAAATAGCGCACCCCTTACCATGGCCGACAGGTCATCTTCTTCCTCCCTGCCGGATTTTATACTTAAATAGATTATGATGATGGCAATGACGGCAAAAAACGCATAGAGTGGCGCCATCTGGAACATCATGATAAAACTGCCTGCTGCTCCCAGGAGAGAAATATACCATTTAGACCGAAATGTGGGGCGGTAGGATGGATTCCCGGCAAAATGTTCCAGGAAACTCACCAGGCAGAGGGAGCCGTAGGTGATCATAAAAAACATACTGATAATTTGTGCTACAAAATCAACACTACCCATGGATACGAATACGATGACGATAGCTGCCGTAATAAGCGTGGCATTGAGTGGTTCGTTGTTTTCCCCTTTACCACCTGCCAGGATACGGTTGAGTGGTTTCACGGGCAGAATATGATCTTTGCCGAGTGCCTGGAGTGTTCTTGGTGCAATGAGTATGGAACCTATCGCCGAGGATAGGGTCGCTGCCGCCAGACCGATAGGTATAATGGGTCCCCACAAGGCAATCCGGCTCATTGCAAACTGTTCTGCAGCAAGCTCTTCCGGAGATAAACTGTGGCTCAGCTTGAAGACAATGAAAAGGTAGGTGATCATGCCCAGTACTGTCGCGGAAAGAGTACCCAATGGAATCGATTTTCTCGGATTCTTAAGGTCACCTGACAGACCGACTCCTGCAGTCATTCCTGTAAATGCCGGGAATATGATGGCAAAAACAATGAAAAAATCATCATGGTCGGCAATTTTGGCAAAGATATCGAGGGAATTTTTCTCCACCGGCGTTCCGCCCAGGAAAAACATGGTTAGTGAAATACCGAGGATGACAACCACCCCCCAAAGCGCGCTGACCCCCAGACCGGCTCCCTTCTTGATAATCAGAAAAAGCAGTGCGCCCGTTGCCGGCAGGCTGATCATCAGGACGTGCGGTTTAAATCCCGTCTGCGCTTCAACCCACCCAAATAACGGTGTAAACGCTTCAGAAAAAGCAATCATGTAGAAAGCAACGGAAATGGCCTGTGAAAGATATAGAGAAATACCGATGGTTCCGCCTACCATGGAACCGAATGAACGGCTGATGATGAAGTATTCACCACCACCTTCAACCCTCAGGTTGGTGGCAATTTCCGCGATGGCGAGAGCAGTCGGGATGGTAATCATGTGACCGATCAGAATAATCATGATTGAACCGAACAGGCCGGTATGGGCAACGGCATAGCCAAAACGCAGGAAAAGAATCGCTCCTAAAATCGTACTTATCGCCCCCAGAAATACCGGGGCGGTCCCGAATCCATACCCTTTATTTGATCTGGTTTCCATTAATAACCCTTCTCCTCACTACTTTTATGGAGCCTTATTCCAGTATATGACCTTCGAATGACCTGCTAAAAACCTCTGAATCCCAGACCGGGATTACTGTTCGGGTACAGCAGGCCGTCTCTTAATTCGAATACCTCTCTCGTGGGATCTTCTTCAATATTAATATATCCGCTGAGATCAGCATGTAATATATCAGGTAATGAAAGGGAAAGATGCAGAGCAGGGCTTACGGAAAGCGCCAGTTCACATCCGCTGCCCATCATGCTTTTTTTACCGCCGCCGGAACCAATCAGGGCAATGCGTAACACAGGCCATATCCCACCGATTCTCATAAGCTTCAGGTTGAACAGGTCCACCATATTTTTCTCCGAAAAAAAACGTGCATCATCGATCGTACCTAATCCTTCATCAACCATTACCGGTACGGGCACATTCCGGGTAACCTGTCCGATTTGCTCCGGGATCGCAGTGGCTACGGGCTGTTCAATGAATTCGAGTCCGGTTTGATAGACAGCGTTTGAAAAGTGTATCGCCTCCGCAACAGAGTACCGTCCCCGGGCATCGAAACGCAGGCCGATCCGGCTGCTGACAATTTCCCTTATTTTTATGAGTTTCTCAATATCTTCATCGACATTCCTGCCACCGACGATCTTCAAAATTCGGAATCCCTGATCTGTAAAAGCCCGCGCCTTCTCCAGCGTCGTATCGACATCTGTAGTATCGATAGTGATACTGGTATGGACAGCTTCCCGGTACCCGCCCAGTAATTTCCACAAAGGCAGTCCGGTTCTTTTACCAATCAGATCATACAGGGCCATTTCTGCCATGGCGATCAGAGCGTTCTGGTTCTCGAATGTTAATCGCATACGTTCACGTAACTGGTGAATAAAAAAAGGATCTTCACCCCTCAATAGCGGCATAAGGATATTTTCAATATGACTCCGATATATTTCGGTCATTTCTCCGCTTTGCGATGGTTCCGGCGTAAGGCTCCCGAAACCGACCAACCCGTTATCAGTCTCCACTTTTAAAATAATATGGCTTAGATTCAATACGGGTGCACCGTCTTTTTCCAGAGGTTCTTTCAATGCCGTATCAACCAGCCATGATTCAACAGAATTAATTATCATACAATCACACTAACTGATGGTCAGGTATTTTTATCCTTAAAAATCCAGTTTAAATGTTTCACCATACGCGGGTACGACGACATTCCAGCCTAAATGGTTACGTATATGCCCGGCCATGGCCGCAGTTGCCCCGGGCTCTCCGTGAACGAGGAAGGTCACTTCAGGTTTCCTGTTAAAAGCCATGAGCCATGCCAGTATTTCATTATAATCTCCGTGACCGGAAAATCCGGATATGGATTCGACTTTTGCCAGAACCGGGATCTGGCGGCCGTGAATTTTTATCGACGATTCACCATCCAGGATGCGACGTCCGCGGGTTCCGGCTGCCTGATAACCGATCATAAGCAGGGTATTCGACGGATCCGGCAGCCGCTCAGTAAGGTGATGCAGTATGCGGCCGCCTACAGCCATTCCGCTCGCCGATATAATAATGGCCTCTCTCCCGGTCTTATTTATCGATTTCGACGCATTCACGGATTCGCAAATGTGTAATTTTTGCGGATGAAACACATCGATACCCTGAAGAGATTGTTTCCTGATCGTCAGGTTCATGTCATTCAGCCTGCGCCGGAATACTTCTGTCGCTGCAATGGCCATCGGTGAGTCCATAAACACATCCAGCACCGGTATTTTTTGATCTTCTTCCAATTCCCTCAATGCATAAAGAAGAGACTGGGTCCGTCCTACTGAAAACGCGGGGATAACGAGTACGCCTCCTCTTTGCACCGCTTCATTGATAATTCGGGCGAGGTTATCATAAGGTGATATATCCTCATGTAAGCGATCACCATAAGTGGATTCCAGAATCAGGTAATCAACATTATAAACCTGGTCCGGTTCCCGCAAAACGGGTCTATCCGGGCGGCCAAAGTCCCCGCTGAAAAGGATTTTACGGCTATGGTGGCCGCATATTCGTTTAAAGTCAATGAACGAAGAGCCCAGAATATGCCCGGCATCCCTGAATTTCACCCGGATGTCCTTGGCAATAAAAAAGTCTTCTCCATAGTGATAGGGACGGAACGCTTTCATTGTTTCTTCGGCGTCCCTGACACGGAACAGGGGAAGAGCCGGTTTATGCCTGGAGAAACCCTTTTTGTTAGCCCATGCAGCATCTTCTTCCTGAAGATAAGCTGTATCTTTTAAAAGGATCCGGCAAAGGTCTCTCGTCGCATGGGTACTGTGAACTTTCCCATTGAATCCGCTGGTACAAAATTTGGGTAAGAAACCCGAATGATCGATATGCGCATGTGTCAGGAACACTTTACTAATCGTTTCAGGGGATACGGGAAAAACTTCCCAGTTTCTCAACCTGTTTTTTTTCGTGCCCTGGAACAATCCGCAATCAACGAGATAGGATTTTTTTTCAATGTCAAGTACGAAACGGGATCCCGTCACGCATTCCGTCGCCCCCCAGAATGTAATTTGGGTCATTGATTCATTCCTTTATTGAAGCCCATTGTTGCTGCACAGATAACCCTGCGCCAGATTTTTATATCGTTGCACCTGATTCCTGCGCCACGATTCATCTTTTCCAAGTTCATTTGCGAGTAAAACAGAAACGGGTTGCGCAATTTTTAAGCTCATTCCCGCATCCAGGATCAATGAACGTCTTCTTCTCGAGAGAAAATCCGCTATAGTACGCACCATTTCGTGACGTATACACCACACCACTTCTGCCGCTTTAATTTCCGAACCGGGTATCAGTGGTTCATCCAGTTCAGGCTGTTCGTGCGCCAGTTCATTAATTGCCATGGCGTCCGACCCGTATATTTTAAGCGATCCCAGCGCATCGGGATGCAGGTGATACCCATGGATCTGAAGTGTTTCTGTCGTACAGGCCTGCGGTTCCAACCCGGCCACGGCAGCAGCCTGGTCGACGGTATCCGCGGCCATCTTCCGGTATGTTGTCCACTTACCCCCTGCTATCGTTACAAGTCCGCTCCGGGCAATGGTCAGGACATGATCCCGCGAAATCGCGGAGGTTTTTTCCGCTGCGGACGTGCTCACCAGTGGGCGGATGCCTGTAAATATGGACAGGACATCTTCCGTTCCGGGATCTTTTTCGAGATAGCGTGCGGCATGGGATAGGAGGAATTCCTGTTCCTCTGGTAAATATTCAGGTTCGGAACGTACGGTTTCGACCGGCGTGTCGGTTGTGCCGACAATGATTTTGTCATACCAGGGAATGGCAAAAAGGACCCGACCATCTTCGGTATGCGGCACCATGATGGCACTGTCTCCGGGAAGAAATGAACGGTCGAGAACGATGTGCACTCCCTGGCTCGGGCGAATCATATCCCGGCAGCCGGGATCATCCATACGCCGTATACCATCACTCCATGCTCCCGTTGCATTTATCACGACTTTAGCCTTTAACGGGTATTCCCTGTCCGTTTCAACATCTCTGGCAACAACGCCACTGAGCGTATCACCCGTTTTCAATATATCCGTAACCGGCATATAATTTATAATCACGGCCCCCTGTTCGAAGGCAGTCCGGGCGATATTAATTACAAGTCGTGCATCGTCAAATTGACCGTCGTAGTAAATGACGCCACCGTTCAGACCATCCGTTTCCACTGTTGGGAGGTGTTTAATGGTCTCGCTTTTCGAAAGTATTTCTGAGGGTCCGAATCCTTCTTTTCCCGCCAGCATATCATAAATTTTCAAACCGACCCCGTAAAATGGGCCTTCCCACCAATCATAATTTGGTACAATAAACGGCAAATTATGAACCAGGTGAGGTGCATTTTTCCTTAAAATCCCTCTTTCTTTCAGGGCCTCAAGGACCAGTGATATATTTCCCTGCTGGAGGTAACGCACACCGCCATGGACTAATTTCGTGCTGCGGCTGGAGGTGCCGTTACCCCAGTCCCGCTTTTCCAGTAACAGCACACTGTACCCTCTGGCTGCTGCATCGAGAGCGATTCCCGTCCCGGTCGCCCCGCCTCCGATAATGATCATATCCCATACTTTTTTCTTTTCCGAGATGCGATTCACCATTTCATCACGGTTCATAGTCATGTACCTCCTGTCACAGGTGCCTGAAAAGCCGTTTGTTAAACCATCTTAAGAACCTTTTCATGAATTCCATACGGCCCCGGTAGAGAAAATCATCAAGAGCCATTGCCATATCTGCTGTACGCAGATACCCGTATATCTTATGCGGGTTACGCTTACCGTTTATGGTATAATCATTATACACAGTGCTATCCTCAGCAATAACCCCCGAACTGTTAGCCTCATAGTCATCAGAAAGTGTGGGATCGATGGAGATCTTATCCTCCACATCCGAAAAGTTATACCATTTGCGATGAACAGCTTCGGGGGCCCGCACTCTTTTTATCCTGGGATTCTTATGATTCTGTTCTGCAAAAATGCGGCTTACGATAACCGGAAAGCCAAGTGGAGATCCCAGCGTCACAAAAGTATCTACATAAATACCCGGGATATTCTGGCTAAGTACATCATAGGCAATAATCGATCCCATCGAATGCGCGATAAGCAGAATCTCTTTTCTTTTGTGCTTCTTCAGAACAGTGGTCAGCCGTTGTTGAATTTCCTGCCTTACGGTCTTCGCATCGCTGCTCAGGCTGTTCAGTTTATCGGAATAATAGATTTCAAGGTCTTTAAAATACTTATGAATAATCGTATCGGTTATGGAAGAAAAGTTCAAGGACATATCCTCATTCAGAAACAGTTTATCCAGCTGACGTTCCAGGTAGCGCATGACCTTATTCCGCAGTCCTCCCCCATGCAGGGGCAGTATATTCGGTTGTGACATGATATAAGGTTCATCCATATACAGGGGATCCTGCGGATCGGTTAGAGAAGGATCCAGTGGTTTCGGATAGAGCAGGTCGGCCCAGTACACCAGCTCGAAACTAAAAAAATGGTATGGTTTTCGAATCGCGGCCAGTCCTTCACGGATACTTTGCCGATACCAGATGGTCAGTAAATCCTTAGGCGGTTTATTTCCAAGACCATGAATGCCTATGATAATCTTTTTCATGATGTAACCCGAATAAGCCCTGACTTTTCAGTTGGTTATTAATTATGTGTCATTGTCACAAGCCATGCAGCGCTCTTTGTGTTCCAGGCCGAAATATTCATGTATGAATGACTTCCGGCAGGTTTCCAGCTTTGAATAGAGCACCATCTGATAAAGCTTGTTCTGTTCCCGTTTCAGTTTCTGATCAAGAATTTCCTGATTGCCGAGTGCCTCCGGTAACTCAGCCGTGACCTTAAGATTCTTATCTTCTATTTTTCCCTCCGTAACCCCATAGCGATCCAGAATCGCCAGAACCGTTTCCGCCCGGTAATCTCTTCTGTTTTTAAAGGTAAGCTGTTCTTTAAAATATTCCATTCCTTCTCCATTGATGCGTTCCTGTTCCGTGAGTAACAGCCGATGCGCACGGTAATAGAATTCCGCGGAAGGGTTATTCCATTTCAGAAATTCCAGCTGGATATTGAGATCCTGTTCATCATATAGCAATGTGCAAACGGATGGCTTCCCATCGCGTCCCGCCCTGCCGATCTCCTGGTAATATGCTTCCATGGAGCCCGGTACCTGGGCATGGATCACGAAACGGATATCTTCCTTATCGACCCCCATACCGAATGCATTGGTTGCCAGAATCAGTGGAATTTTTCCGTCCATGAACCGATTCTGTATCCGTTTTCTGTCTTCCGATGTCAAATCCCCATGGTAGACGGCATGATTCCATTTTTTTGACCGGAGCCGATCGCTCATACTGCTCAGATCCTTAATCAGAGAGAAATATATGATACCCGGTCTGTCTTCCTTTCTGAGGATCTGCTCAATCCGGGCCGTTTTTTCATCTTCGCCCCAGATATCTTGTAATTCAAGAAACAAATTAGGGCGGTCAATACCTTCGTGAAAGACACGGACTTCATTCTTTTCAAGTCCAAGTTGGTCGATAATATCGTTTTGAACATCGGGTGTCGCTGTAGCTGTCAGTGCGATTGTCAATGGATGCTTCATAATATTCCGGAATTCTCTGAGCCTCGTGTAATCCGGACGAAAATCATGCCCCCATTCGCTGATGCAATGTGCTTCATCCACAGCGAGAAGACTGATTCTGCGATGCTTCAAAACCTCGAGGAATTCTTTTTTACGAAAGCGTTCCGGTGCCACATAAAGTATTTTATACGCTCCTTGCCGAATTGACTGGTAACGGTTTTCCCGCTCTTTTTTCCCAAGGGAGGAGTTAATAAAAGTGGCATCCACATCTTTTTTTCTCAGGGAATCTACCTGGTCCTTCATCAGGGCGATAAGTGGCGATATAACCAGGGTAAGATCTTCAAGCAAATGGGCCGTGAGTTGATAGAGAACGGATTTACCGGATCCCGTGGGCATTATGGACAGGACATGTTGATTCGACAGGAGCGTTTCGATGATTTTCTTTTGCGAAGAACGGAATTCGCGAAGCCCCAGGAATTTCTGTAATGCCTGTTCCAGATTTATAGCAGAAGTTTTATGCATTGTTTACCGTTATTGCATCTTTTATTTATGGTCAGATAAATATTTGTGCCATTGTGGATGAACGTATTAAATTAGATTATTACATGAACAAAATATACAAAGCGGGAAGGTGATATGCTATTTGAGCTTTCGGAGAATGAAAAAAAATTTTTACTCCGGTTGGCAAGACAGGTCATCGCTGATTACCTGGAAGGATTGGATTCACCGGGAAAAACCTATTATACGGATCTTTTAAAGAAAAAAACAGGTGCTTTTGTTACGCTAAACAATTCAGGCGACCTCAGGGGCTGCATCGGTTATATTGATCCCATTCTGCCCCTGCAGGACACCATTGCCGAACTGGCCCTTTCAGCGGCCTTTAATGATCCGCGTTTCCCTCCCCTCGGACCCGATGAGCTCGGGGATATGGAAATAGAAATATCCGTACTGACGCCAAAACAAAAAATTAATGACATTTCTCAAATTGAAATCGGTCGTGACGGCTTAATAATAAAGCAGGGCTATCATGAGGGATTATTATTACCCCAGGTAGCAACCGACTATAACTGGGATGTTCTTACCTTTCTTGAGCAAACCTGCCGTAAAGCCGGATTAAGCACATCGGCCTGGAAAGAAAAATCCACACAGATTTTGCGTTTTTCAGCACTGATTTTCAGTGAATCTGAATTTAATTTAAATTAAACCATAGGTGCGGATGCCACCATGCGCAACCAGCTCAGATCAGATGCGGCCAACAGGATAACATGGATCTCGGTTTTCTGGGAAATTATTCTTGTTGCATTGAAATTTATGGCCGGAATTGTTGGCCACAGTTCCGCCATCATTGCAGATGCCTTTCATTCCATTTCTGACCTTGCCAGTGATATCGTCGTATTGATCAGTTTTCGTATCGTAAAAAAACCGGTTGACGAGAACCATCATTATGGGCATGGTAAGTTTGAAACATTATCGACCATCATGATAAGTGTCATGATCATCCTCGCAGCCACGGGTATTTTCTGGTCAGCTTTCGATAAACTAATTCTTGCTGTCAGGGGGGGCATTTTACCCCCTCCGGGCTGGGTCGCCGCTGGCGCCGCCCTGGTATCCATATTCATAAAAGAAATGCTTTATCGGCTTACACTCAGGGTCGGACAGAGAATCAAAAGTCCGGCTATTTCTGCCAATGCCTGGCACCACCGCTCCGATTCCCTTTCTTCAATTGCAGCATTAGTCGGTATTTCAGGAGCCATTTTACTCGGCGATTCCTGGCGCATACTTGATCCGATCGCCGCCATCCTGGTCGGCTTCATTATAACAAAAATTGCCATCGAACTTGCTAAAGAAAGCATCGATGAACTTCTGGAAGCTTCCCTCGCAGATGATCTGAACAACAAAATTCTCACAATTGTTAAAATGATTCCGGGAGCCAGCAATCCGCATAACCTAAAAACCCGCAAAATCGGAAACGCTAAAGCAATTGACCTTCATATAAGGGTAAAACCTACATTATCTATCGTCGAAGCTCATGATATTGCTACGAATGTAGAGGATGCACTACGTAATGAATTCGGGCAGGAAACATTTATTTCAGTCCATATTGAACCATTGCTATGAGCGCTCATTTTTCCAGTATTATAATGGCTATCCGCTTCTATAATCTGGATATTTGCAGAATATTTTTGTATACTCCCTCCATTTTGAAATGATATTGAAGAAAAATAAAACGGATATTTGTTGAAACATCATCTCCCTGTATACCTTGACAATGCGGCCACAACCCAACCCGATCCTGAAGTGATTAAACGAATAACTGATATTTTTCATTCAAACTGGGGTAACACAACGGGACTGCATCAACATGCTAAGAAGGCTTCAGAATTACTGGATAGTCAGCGCGAACGAACCTCCCGGCTGTTGCATTGTGGTTTTAGTGAGACTTATTTTACGTCATCCGCGACGGAAAGCAACAATCTGGCATTAAAAGGACTACTTTTTCATCCGGATAATAACAGAAAACATATCATTGTTGCTGAAACGGAACATGCTTCCGTTTACAATACAGTTCCTTTCCTTCAGCAATATGGTTTCCATGTAACGATTATTAAGGTGGATGGCCGGGGTTATGTTCATCCTGATTTGATAAGCAGTGCATTTCGTGAAGATACCGGACTGGTTTGTACACATTTCGTCAATAATGAAATCGGTACTATACAGGATGTTGCTGAAATCGGCAACCGCTGCCGTGTCAAAGGGATTCCCTTTTTTGTTGATGCGGTTCAGGCCCTCGGGAAAATCTCAATCGACCTGAAAACATTGCCAATCGATATGCTGTCTGCCTCATCCCATAAAATACACGGGCCGCCCGGTACCGGACTTTTGTATGTACGCTCTGGTCTTAAACTTGAACCCCAGTTGCATGGAGGCGGCCAGGAACAAGGATTAAGGCCCTCTACCGTGAACCTTCCGGCGATCAGCGGATTTATTGAAGCCCTGGAGCGTGCAATGATGAGGCGAGAGGAAGAACAGAAACGCTTTAAAACCCTTCGCAAAAAAATACTTAAAAATCTGGACAACATACCGGAAACCCGTGTAAATGGTGACAAAGAGCAGGGAATATGCAACATTATAAATGTTTCATTTAAAGATACGGACGGCGATTTACTCGCCATGCATCTGGATAGTCACGGTTTTTCGGTTTCCACCGGTGCATCCTGCTCTTCCGGTACCATTTCACTTTCGCGTATTATTACGGCATGCGGTATCAGTCAATCCTGGGCAAAAGGAACGATACGGATAAGTTTTGGAATGTTCACGAATGAAGAAGAGATTGATCGTTTTATCCACCAATTACCGATTTCCGTTTCGGAGGTAAGAAAAATATCATGAGCCTCAAATATGTTTGTCATTATGGTGAAATCGGACTGAAAGGACGGAATCGAAATCTATTCGTACGGATACTGAAGAATAATATCAGGCGTTCCCTTCGTAAATTTCTTGGAATCAGGCATGTTACTCTTTACTCGCGGAACAGCCGTATTCTGCTGGAAATTGAAGATGAAGCTGACAGGTATTCCGTCAATATGGTTCTAGAACGCATTTTCGGCATCGCCCATTTTTCTCCCATCGACATTTCCAAACCGGATATGGAAGAAATGAAGGAAACGGCTGTCAGACAGCTCAAAGATAAGGAGTTTAAGACATTTGCCGTCAAGACAAGACGATCCAATAAAAGGTTTCCTCTGATATCTGAAGAGGTTAATAAGGAAGTGGGACAGGCCATACTGGACATCTATCAGAAAAAGGTCAATTTGAAACATCCAGAAATGGTGTCTAACATTGAAATTCTGGATAAGGAAGTGTTTATATATAATGAACGGCGTGAAGGCCCCGGCGGTTTACCGGTTGGTGTAAATGGGAATGTACTGGTATTGCTATCAGCGGGACTGGATTCACCGGTTGCGGCCTATTTTATCATGAAACGCGGAGCACGCTGCCATTTTGTACATTTTCATTCCCATCCCTTTACGGACAGACGTTCCCAAGAAAAAGTACGGGACCTGATCCAACAGCTTCATAATTTTCAGTTTGGCGGCAGATTATTTTCCGTTCCGTTTGCGGAAACGCAAAAAGAGATTGTTTTTAAATGTCCTGAGCCATACCGGATAGTTTTGTACCGCCGGTTCATGATGCGTATTGCTGAAAAGCTGGCCGACCACCTGAATATACCCGCGCTTGTAACCGGCGAATCACTCGGGCAGGTTGCTTCACAAACACTTGAAAATTTGCGGGGTGTGGAACAGGTAACCCAACTACCGATTCTGAGGCCTTTAATCGGCATGGATAAAAATGAAATTATTTCGGTAGCAAGAAAGATTGGAACCTATGACATATCCAAATTGGCTCATGATGATGTCTGCACACGTTTTATGCCGGAAAATCCAGTGATACGATCACGTCTTGGAGATATAAAACGTGCTGAATCGGAACTTGATATTGATGAGTTCGTAACCAAAGGCATGACGGAAATGGTTGAAGTTCAGATGCAGAATCACTAATCTTCTATTCGTTCCTGTTTATCGAGATTGACAAACACCACGCTGGAAGAATCATTTGTCAGATAGTACTTACTTTTCCCTTTAGCGTTTTTCAGCGAAGAGGCCCAGACCATACTCTTTTCCATAGAAATATTTTCCGTCCAGAACACACTCCCGAAAAGTGCAACGTTTTTATGTATATAGAAGGCAGGTGCTTTCATATCGTCCTGAAGAGGAATTTTTCCCAGGCTCATGGGCCTGTATTTATAAACCTGCAGGCGTTCTATGAATAATTCCGAATATAAGGTCTGATCATATTCAAGTTCATGCACAGCGCGCTTTACACCGCGCCCCTGAATAATGTCATCAAACAGGTCACTAATGGTCCATTCATCAAGCATTGGCATAGGCGTTTTAACTTTATAGTAAAGTTATTTAAAATTAACATAAGATCAAAAAAAATGCCTCTAAAATCAATATTCAGAGGCATTAAATTTTCTATTTTTTAGTATCTGTATGAGCCAACAGTTGACTATCGCATCAAAATCATTTTCTTCCGGAACTGATTACCTTGCACCTCGAGCTGATATACATAGACGCCAGATACAACCGGATTCCCGGCGCTGTTTCGGGCAGATATTGATTTGAATAATACGGATCCTTCAGGCTGGTGAGCAATCCTTCTTCCGGAGCTTCCAGTTTAACCGATGTATAGATATGAAATTCGCCGGGTTCATAGGATAACGGAGCATTTGTATCGGTAACCTGGACACTGTCACCGGAAAAATAGTCATACCATCGACCCTGAAAATAAAAATTGGGAACAGCATCCCGTGAAACCACATCAAAATTTCCTAGTATGATCACATTCATAGACGGATGGGTAAGTTTAATGCGCTGGACCGCTCCGGCAACCTCCAGGGAAACGCCGGTTTCCCCACTGTAAAAAACCTCATGATTCGTTCGCAGTTTAATAAATGTGGCAAAGGTCTTGAATAACTTCAGCCTGTTTTCATTTTCGAGGTAATCCCAGCGAATGGGTTTATTGCCCGTACGTTCATTAAAATTAATAGAATAGTCGTATCCCAGTTCACCAAATTGCCAGATCATTTTCGGTCCGGGAATCGTAAAGAAAAACGCAGCGGACATTATTCTGCGTTTTCGCGGTTCGCATGGCCCCACAGCATAGCCCCGTAGGAGGCCAGTTCCTTTTCCTCTGAATTGGTTGTCCAGTGCTCCAGAATGATATACGCATCCGGAGAAAACGACCAGATCTGATCCGCCATTCGTTTTATTATGGCCACTCTGGAGGCATCATAATCCTAGCCACTGCCGCTGCGGCTCGTAAATCCTTTTATAAAATCAAAACGGAAACCGTCAATATTGTATTCTCCAAGCCAGAAACGGTTTATCCGGTCAACAAGTTCCTGTGTCACAGCGCCCGCATGATTGAAGTCATATCCCCAGCTTTCGTTTCTTTCAAATTCATTGACCGGCATCAGCTCAATGGCATTGATACCAAGCTTTTTAAAATATCCAAGTGTATCCATGAGCGTATCATAGTCATGATTCGCGACAAAATCGCGGACTAGTAATTCATAAATGACAAGCTGCTCCTTATCCGGACGATCGAAATCGGTATTCTGCCAGATATAGGTTTCCGGTGCTGTCTGTAACACAGACACAATCTCCCGGGTTTTTCCCTCCGGATATGCTTTCAGGTCCGGGTAAGTTGAATCCGATATATATTCATCATTCCACGGATCGAGTACTTTCTCAGTTTAGGGGTCGGCAATCCGGATTGATCCATCAACCATATACTGGAATGCGTACTCCTCCCCACTTGTTAATCCATCAAGTTCAATCCAGAAATAATTTCCATCGGCAGACCTGTTCATAAAAAAATCCGGATCTACATACCAGCCGTTAAAGTCACCAATCACCTAAACAAGTTCCTGGTCATCAAACATTAGTAGTAGTGATTCTATGTCCGTTCCCAGTGTAGTTACTGTCGCTTCGATAGATAATGTATCATTCTGATTCATCATAACAGGAAATCGACGATCTCCCTTTACATCGTCTGATAAATCCGGTGCCGTAAATACACCGGTGATTCCCGGCTGATAAACGGGAATAAAGATATCACTGCCATTAGCTTCCTTTGCGGTTATGGTCGCAGCAGCATTTCTGAATACAAAAGCCAGGTTTTCAATAAGCTCACCTTCCTGCAGCGATGTATCTTCCGAGCTCAGGCAAAAATCGAAAACCGTAGGTGAAACCACCATTTTATATTCATCCGTTCCGATTTGTTCCAGGGCAAGCTTTGGAAGATTCTCTCCCCATTCATCCTGGATGCCATAACGCCAACCGCCCGGATTGCCCGGTTCCGGTTCACTGAGGATTGTGATTAATCCCGTATGTGCATAAACTGTTCCCGTATAACCTTCGAGTGCCTGATTACCCTGATCAGCATGAAAGTAAATCGTGACGGAATCGTGCTGTGTATAAAACTCAGGTTCCCATGTGACAACCTGGCCGTAAATAAGATTCCCAAGAATAAAAACCATCAATTGGCTCATTGCCCAACGCATTTATTTCTCCTGCTTTTTTTCTGTAACAAAAATGTACCCCATTCCGGGAAGTATTGTTTCCGGCATTATTGAATTCTGACAATCAACGCCTGATACGGCAGTAATCTCAACTTATTCATATTCAACTCAAAATGGTTCTTCGAATTAAATACAACGGCTCCCTTTTTCAGTCTTGAGTAGGATACGGCTGAAAGGGAAAGGTCCATTTCCTTATCTTTAAAATTAATAACAACCATCATTTTTTCTTTAGCCAGTTTTATAAACACGAGTACATCTTCTTTATAATCATGCTCTACAAATGTATAATTCTTGGTTGACAAGGCCAAATATTGTTTTCTCAGCCCGATAAGAATTTTAATAAGCCGGTACATACCAAGATTATTATCCCGCCAATTAATGGGTTCTGATTCGAATAAGGAAGGTGATTCTGCAGCCCCGATTTCCTGGCCGTTATAAACTAAAGGTAGACCATCAATCGTAAACAGGAAAACCAGGTATGGTATAATAGATTTTTCTTTAAATATGGAAATTGCCCGGGGTTTGTCATGATTTTCCAGGAACCTGAGCGGACAGGCATTTTTAGGGTACATTTTTGATTTCAGATGGACCCAGTCACCCAGCACGCTGGCCCTTGTTTTCCCTTTATATAACTGCAACATAAGACTGTAGAGAGTCCAGTCATACGTACTGTGAAAAACTTCCTTGTGCATAGCCGGTGCTTCCCATTCAGCGAGCATGAAAAGATCCTGCTTAATTGCTTTCAGATGCGGAACAACCATTTCCCAGAAACTTGCGGGGACCAGACCGGCGACATCACAGCGATAACCATCGATATCAAATTGCCTGATCCAATATTGCATTATTTCAGCCATGTGCTTTGCTGTTTCAGGGTTGGAATAGTCCAGATCGACTATATCGGTCCACTCTGTAACCTTGCGGAATGGCAACCTGTTTTTATCCCGCATAATGAGATCGGCCTGTTTTTGAAGGTACTGATAATCGTGTGCAACATGGTTCGGTACCATATCAATAATAATACGCATATCCAGTTCATGGACTTTTTGGACCAGATGGAGAAAATCAGCTGCCGAACCCTGTTCAGGATCAACCCTGTAAAAATCCTGAACGGCATAAGGGCTCCCGCGTGTACCTTTACGTTCCTCCTCTCCGACCGGGTAGATAGGCATAAGCCATATGACATCAATACCCAGGCTCTTTATTCGGGATAAACGTTCAGTTACTTTTCTCATGGTACCCTCTTCAGAAAATGCCCGCACATAGATTTCGTATAACGTTTTACCTCTGATCCAATCAGGCAAAGCCGGTCCGGCTATATTATTTAAATTAACATAGTCTCTATCGATACCCCATATGGGTACAGTATTCACTATTTCATCAAATTTCTTTCGATAATCGTCATTCATATAACCGTCCATTTCAGCCATTACGATTTACAAGTTCCACATGCGCAGAAAGGTTGTGTTCAAGAAGTTCACTCAGGTTATCGTAGTCACCTTTCTGCATGGATGTCACCGTATTTCCCACATCGATATTTTTCCTGATCCCAAACAACGTTATGTCGAGTATTAAATGGTTTGTGGCAATATCAACAATTGCCGTATTGCGTGTCCATGCTGTTTTTTTTGGGAATCGATTATCAGCCTCACCCATCAATAATTCATTCTGATCTGCCACCAGTATGATTTTATGATCCCATATTTTGGCTAATTTTTTCTCTGCTATATCATAGGTATATATTTTTTCGTCGCTGATATCCAGAGGTGTAAACGAGAAGGCAATTATTTCTATACCCCGTTCATCCCTCGCTTTCAGGAGGTCTTCCTGCAACAAATGAAATTCGCGGCGCCAGATGGACAGATAGATGGATTTTTTTGCTTTCCCAATCATTTCACGGGCTTTATGGAGCATGTTTTTATATCCAACAATATTCCATAAATGTCCGGGTTCTATATCGGTTTCAAAATGTTTAAGTGCCTGTTTTGCTTCTTCTACCTTTTCATGGAACTGCCTTTCGAGCAGATCGAATAACTGTACCGGCGGAAGCGGCATATATTTTTCCGGTTCGGTATAAAGGCCGTTTACAGCGCCGGTCATTTCCAGTTTTCGTATAACATCATATATAGCTGACCTGGGAACGCCGGAATTCTTACTCAATTCATAACGTGTGACAGGATTATTCTGTAACAATGAGACATAAGCTTTCGCCTCATAAGTTGTGAATCCCAGTTTCTTCATTCTATTTGCGATGTCTTCTAGCGGCATATAGTCACTCCTTTACTGATATAAATACATCGTGGGAGAGGGTACAACCGGCATTACACTCCCCTGCTCAACCTTTTACGCTGCCAAGAGTGAGCCCGGATATAAGCCAGCGGCTCAGACTCTTAAATAATATGACAACAGGCAGGCTTACCATGATAGCACCTGCTGAATACAAGCCCCAGGCCACTTCCATATTTGAAGAAAAAAGTTTAAGCCCTATCGGCAATGTAAACAGATCCTGGTCCTGTATGATAATTGCATCGACAAGATATTCGGACCAGGCCGTCATAAATGAAAAAAGAGAGGTGATAGCCAGGGCCGGTAATGCCAGGGGTAGTATGATTTTATAAAAAATAGTAAACCGTTTCGCACCATCAATAGTGGCCGATTCTTCAAGGCTGTACGGAATAGTGTCATAATAACCCTTCATTTGCCATACAACAAATGGTAAAGCGGTTGCCAAGTAGGCAATGATGAGTCCCAGATAACTGTCATAAGCCCCGATTTTAATCAGCAAGATAAACATGGGTAACAGAAGCATAGTGACGGGAAACATTTGCGTTGTGATCAATCCGATCATGGATGCATCCCTACCTCTGAATCTGTATCGTGAGAAGGCATAGCCGGCTGTAGAAGCCAGCACGACAGAAAATACCGTTACAGAAACGGATACAATCAGCGGATTCATCATCCAGTGTAAAAAGGGCTGTTGTGTAAACAAATTAATATATGCTTCAAAAGTAAAACCTTGTGGTATAATCGCCAGTGATTTACTCAATAACCGGTCACCAGGCCGCAGTGAAATCGAAAACACGACCAGAATCGGATAAATAAATATTCCAAGTATAATATAAGCCAGTGTCTTTTCAAGTGGCTTAAGTCTTCGTGCTTTGACGGTCATTTTCAGTAAACACTTTCTGTGGCTTTTGTACGATTAATAAACTTCCAGCTGAATATCAGCAACAGGGCAAAAATTATCATGGAAAAGGCGGCTGCATATCCCATACGGAAATATGTGAATCCTGCTTTATATACCCATGATACTAAAATATGTGTTGTATCTGAAGGTTCACCTCCGTTGCTGACTAGCCAGACGACATTGAAATTGTTAAACGTCCATATAACACCGAGTGTCACCGCCGGCACCATTACCGTTTTCATCAGTGGTAGCGTAATATTCTTAAACTGATGCCAACGGGATGCTCCGTCAATTTCTGCCGCTTCATAAAGGCTATCCGGGATGCTTTGTAATCCCCCCAGAGCTACAATCATCATAAAGGGGAAGCCAAGCCATATATTTGTAATCAGGCAGTCCGTGAAGGCACCTCATTCTTTTGAGAGCCATGGAATTTCAATCCCGAGGAAGCTTCCCAACAATAGATTGACGGCCCCATATTCACTATTAAACATACCACGCCATGTTAAGGCGGTAATGTACTGAGGTACGGCCCAGGGTAAGATAAGTAACGTCCTGAAGATCGTCTTGCCCCTGATATCTTCATTGATGATCAATGCCAGCATCAGACCGAAGCCAACATGAAAAATAAGATTCAAGCCTGTACATAAAATCGTTTTAAACAGATAATACCAGAAATCAGTGCGTGCCAGAACATCCACATAATTTCCAATGCCTGTAATATTCCAGTCTCGGAAATGTGTAAGATTCATGTTTGAGAAAGAAACAACCACGTTGTAAATAAAAGGAAATACAACGACCAGAGCCATGACAACGAGTGCCGGTGCAATATACATGTAAACAAGCCTGTTTGGTTTAGAATAGATTTCAATCGACATGGTACTTATCTTTAATAAGTGGTTATTTCCTGCCCTCGTGAATTAATCGTTCTGCCAGTTTCTGCATATTGTGTGCTGCCTCTTTCGGAGAAACACCTCCGGTAAATATACTTTGATAGGAAGGGCGCATGGCATCGAATATCCAGCGTATTTCAGTGACTACTGGTAATACTCTGCCGACTTCCATCTGGTCTAAAGCCTGTTGTAGCAGAAGCCGCGACTGAAGTGACGTATCCTCCAGAGCATCTGCCCTGGCAGGAATTATGTTAAAATTCAGTCCGAACTGTAAAACGCTTTCTTTTGAAGTGAGGAATCTAACGAGTTCTGATGCAACAGCTAATTTTTCCCCTTTCAAGTTTGCATTAAAACAATATCCCATAGGGAAAATTGTAGGTGTCGGCCATAAACCGGTTTCATCGATCATTGGAATTCTGGCCAGACCAATATCGATGTCGTTTTTAATATATGTCCCCCATGACCACGGTCCGTTAATAATCATCGCCACTCTCCGATCCAGAAACAATGCATTTGCCGTTTCATAGTCACATTCCCTGGGAATCACTTTATGTGTATTAGCCAGATCGTAAATCAACTGTGCAGCCTTAACAACGGCCGACGTATTTAACGTCAGCCGGTTTTCCTCATCGATGATCCATCCACCATAACCACCGAAAAACGGCACAGCAAAGGCCGGTTCCGTATAATTCCAGGCCAGTGCATACGTATCGTTTTTTCCGTCACCATCCAGATCTTTAACAAGATCTTCTTTCATGGCGAGAAGTTCTGATATACTGCGGGGAGGTTCAGGAACAAGATCTTTATTAAAAAACAGACACAAATGATTTCCAACCCGGTCTGCAATTTGATACAGATTACCTTCAAATACCGTATTGGCAGGAACCGGCTCTTTGATAAACTGATTAAAAAACGCTTCAGTAAACAGATTATTAAGCGGCTTGATCACTTCAAGCTTAGAAAGCGGACCTATGAAATCGCTTGCACAGTGAATAAGATCAGGACCTTTTCCTGCCAGTGACGACACGATAAAGTTTGTTCTCAGCTCTTCCGGCGCGTAAAAAAGCTGCCTGTACTCATATTGTGGATAACTTGTGGAAAACTTGTTAATAAGTTCATCCAGCAAGTCTCTTTCAACGGGTCGCAACGAGGTCCAGATCACCACACGCTCTTTTTTATCGCCACAACTAATTGTTAACAATAAAGTTAAGGCCAATATTAGTATTTTTCCGGAACGGAACGCAATTGTTAGCATTTTGTTAATTGTACAGTTAGACGTTTTTAAAAATGTGGATAACCTTAAAAAATACACCTAAATATATATAACGTCCCTTTTTGCACGGCTGGACGTTCAGCAACAACCGTAACAATTTCTGTGGCTTCCAGGGTTGTTTCAGCTAGAGTAATATCCAGACTTGTCGTCAGATCTATCGAAACCTGGACATTTGTGATTTCTTTCGTATTATATTCGATTTACATTACCTCTAAAACATATTTCCCCGGAGGTAGGTTCATGATCACATAATATCCTTCCAAATCGGAAGAAGCGCCAAAGGTCGTACCTTTAACAAATACATTTGCTCCAATCAAGGGATCGCCTGTACCCACATCGATAACACGTCCAGCAATTTTCCCTGTTGTACCGGCAAACACGTTAGAAATACACAAAAGCAGCCCAAGTATCAGGGATTTTTTTAAATAGCTACTAATAAGGATGCTCCTTATAGGGAAAACGGATTATAAATCAGAGGCAAACGATCAATATAACCATTAATGTTCATATAATATTTTAATCTATCTCATTATTTTTCATTAATTTAGCGAACACACTATCCCATTTTGTCAAACCAACAAATGGTGGCAGGGGTGGTACTATTAAACGATTAGGAAAATGTGTTTTTTCACTACCATATCTGTTTTATTCAGCTTGATTGTCTCATATTGCTCAACATCAATTCTTATTTTGTACTTTTCAAGTGCATTTAACAAATATTGCTCTATTACAGGTATTTCATTTAATGAATCAATAATAGATATCGCCTTGTAATAACTTTTCCACATTTTATATTCTTCTTGCACTTCAGGATGATTGAAATATTTCAATTCTTTGGCATATTCAAAAAGAGCAACATGTTCAGTAAACAGCGCAATATTTTTGATAAATGATTTTCTAAAATTCTGTTCATTTTAATAATCGAAAATGTAAGGTCCAATTTTCAATCTGGTGATTAGAGAATCAACTGTTAATGCCCCACATTCCGGGAATTGTATCACAATCTGATTATGAAGATTATCAAACCTATGATGCGTCTTTTCATTTCTTGTTGAGGGTAAAAAAACTTCATGCGTTCTAATACTCCTATTGGAAGTAAATTCTAAGAATTCATTATTCTGAATCACGAAATCAAGGAAGTCGTTTATCACATTCCATTAAATCCGACCCAGTCTTTTTCTAATATGATTATCAAAAAAAGCGCTATAGAGCTGACGGATTTTAGCGTTGAATATTTTCTTGTAGACATCAGCATCATGCTTTTCAGCATTATTATTTTCTATCGATTCGCTATTTTTAATGTTTAGTGGTTTAACGATATAGAATTCACCAAATGCTTTAAGTGGTTTACTGCCTTCATTTATATTAAGTTTAAATATTGTATTTTCCATTTGGGATTGCGTTGGCGACCATTTTACAGTTGTACCAGGAATAGCATCATAAAACCAACCTTGTTTATTCAGGTATTCTCTGGCATGTCGTTCGAAATTTGAATCATAAATAATTTTATTATAGAGCGCATCAGCTTCATTTTTTAGATTTAAATACTAAATATTGCACTTCAATTTCTTTTCTAGACGTTTTTTTCTTTACAAGAAGTTCTTCCTTGGACACCTGCACTTTGTTTTCGACAGAATCAACTCGTAGTTGTTCGATAATGGCTTCAAAGAAATGTTGTTTTATTATTGCATCATGATCGTAGTCCATACTAGGCTTATGTTTTTTTGATTCAAGAAATAATAATTTTTCAGCCAGCAATGATGAAAAAACTATCTTCTTAGCATTATCAACATCATATACGTGCAGAGGTGGATTAAAATTTAGGCGATTCTGGTATTCTGTAACATCTATTTGAAGAGTATCAATATAAGCAATAGCTGGTTTGGTGACCAAAGTCAATTATTTTTCCTCCTAACGACAATTAAAATTACCAGCAACGAGAAAAGGGTTAGAATACATTTTAGTACTGAATAATTGGAAAGTTTAATTTTGAGCATTTACCAATCACTGTAAATTCGTGGTGCTTGGCATAAAATATTTCAACCTATAACCTTATCATCTTTAAATAATCATCTTAATATACGCCAATCGGATTAGTAACCATAAATATAGTTACTAAAAATTCAATATCAAAAAAAAATGGAAGATTTTATGCAATTTTAAAAATTTGTCATCTTCTTATTAGCAGGAGTTTTTAACAATATATAAAAATGTCAAATTTATATTATTGCATATTGCTTTTTGTTCAGGATTGTTTAAATTTTTAGCGTTGAATTATCGACTCTGATTCGACCTAACTCGACACGGAAGTACCTACCTCATCAGGATGCAACAATTCGCGCTAGATGCAATACAAATCAGTATTCATATACCAAAAATGGGTAAAGTGAGGATTTATTGTATTTAGTGTAATTTTTAAAATTGTGATACATCATTATTATTTAATCTATCATAGGAGTAGTACCATGAAGAAGTTTGCAGCATTTATCGTAGCAGCACTTTTTGCCTTAGCGATCGTTTTTACCGTATTGACAACAGCAACACACGAACCTTTATCCAAATCCGGATCTGCCTATGCATCAATCGTCCCGATTCCGCCACCTCCCTCAAAACCGGAAAAGGATATCAAAAAAACAAACTAATTTGTTCGTCTCAACATTTTTTAAGGAGGAAATCATGTCTAAAGGCACTGTAAACAAAGCTATTCTTATTGGAAGAGTTGGTAAAGATCCTGACATGCGATATGCTTCAACAGGGACTGCCATCGCTTCTTTTCCTGTGGCCACCAATCACGGTCAAAAGAAGGATGATGGTTCATGGGATGATATTACAGAATGGCATAACATCAAATCTTTTGGGAAATTAGCAGAATTTTCTGGAGAATATCTTAAAAAAGGTACATTAGTTTTTCTGGAAGGGCGTATCCAAACGAATAACTGGGAAGACCAGCAAGGCCAAAAACATTATCGAACAGAAATAATTGCCGCATCAATCCAATTGCTTGGATCCAAAAATGAGAACAGGCAAAATCAACAGGTTTCTGACAAGAAAGAAACTGTTGCTCAAGAACAAAATTCAGAAAATGATGATCTTCCATTCTAATTAAAAAGAAATATTTCTATGTCTTTCCGTCTTAATACAGAACGACACTTTTCCGATTTTTGATTATGTGATGAATACGGTACTAACTATTGGTATTGCCGGGCCTTCTGGGTCCGGCAAATCTTTATTTGCTAAAAGATTAATTGAAAAAAATAGCAGGCACGAAATTATCTTGCTGCAGGAGGACTCTTATTATCATGATCTTTCTGATATCCCATTTGATATAAGAACCGGCAAAAATTTTGACCATCCTCAAGCTTTCGACCATTTACATCTTATAAAAGATTTATCCGCACTAAAAAATTATAAAGAAGTTTTTCAACCGATATATGACTATAAAACACACACCCGAAGAAAAAAAACTAAACACATAAAACCTCAAAATATAATAATAGTTGAAGGCATACTCCTCTTTTCAGAACCAGGCCTTGTCGACTTATTAGATATCAAACTCTTTATGGATGTTGACCCTGATATCTGCTTCATACGAAGATTAGAACGTGATATTACTGAAAGAGGAAGAGATCTTGAATCTGTTATAAATCAATATATAAATACTGTAAAACCAATGCTGAGCCGCTTCATCATTCCTTCAAAAAAACATGCAGATATCATTATTCCCGAAGGTGGAAAAAATGTAAGTGCACTTGAGTTAGTTTCCTCCCGAATACATGAACATATCGGAATCTAGTTATTTGATTTAAAATTAGATTCATATTAACTTATAAAAATAATTGTTTGGCAACAGCAACATTTATCTCAAGCAATTGATTTTCAGTTAATTTGCTTGGATTACTATTTTCTCCCACTAACATATGTTTCTGACAAGGGAAATGCATGGAAGATATAGTCTTCGGAATGTTAGGAATTGCTGCTCTGACAGGAATTGCAGCACTTTTTTCAAATAACCTGAAATCCGTTGATTGGAAACAAATCTTTCTGGCCCTGCTCATGCAAATTCTACTTGCAGTATTTATTCTTTTAACCCCTTTTGGGGTAAAAATATTCAGCGGCTTTGGAAATTTTTTTGTAAAAATCATTTCATTTACCAATCAGGGTGCAGAATTCGTGCTCGGTGTTCTGGCCAACCAGAAGGTGCTGAATGAAATCTTTACTGATGTCAATAAAGATCGGAATATAGGTTTCTTGTTTGCATTTCAGGTTTTGCCTATAATCATATTTTTTTCTTCGCTGATGGCTATATTATATCATATAGGATTCATGCAAAAAATTGTTCAGTTAATGGCCTGGCTGATGGTTAAGATTCTCAAAATCAGCGGCGCTGAATCCATTGCTGTAGCAGCAAATATATTCATTGGCCAAACTGAAGCCCCTCTGGTAATCAGACCCTATATAGAATCGATGACAAAATCTGAGCTATTTACCCTTATGGTTGGAGGAATGGCTACTATTGCCGGTAGCGTTTTAGCTGCATATGTTGGCGTTCTGGGTGGTGCAAACCCCGATCAACAACTTTATTATGCAACACATCTCTTATCAGCAAGTATAATGGCCGCCCCAGCAACAATTGCAATTTCAAAAATACTAATTCCTGAAACGCAGCAATCATTGACCTTTGGAAAAGTTCAAATACCTCCCAAAAAAACGTCTGTAAACATCATTGATGCCGCCGCTAAAGGCGCTGCCGACGGCATGCAACTGGCATTAAATGTTGCGGGCATGTTATTAGCTTTCATTGCCTTAATTGCGATGTTAAACTGGATTATTTCAGGCTTTTTCACAGACCTCATGGGCCTGAAACTTAATGGCCATTCCATATCACTGGAATTGCTACTGGGCTATGCACTAAGTCCTATTGCCTGGCTGATTGGTGTCCCATGGACCGATGCGGTTTTCGTTGGTTCATTGATAGGACAAAAGATTATCATTAATGAGTTCGTCGCCTATTTACATTTGTCTCAAATGCTCCATGATGAAATCTTAGCCGAAAAATCTATTTTGATTTCAACCTACGCTCTTTGCGGCTTTGCCAATATTGCATCGATAGCCATCCAAATTGGAGGGATTGGCGGGATTGCACCAAATAGAAGGAGCGACCTGGCAAAACTAGGATTACTTTCCGTATTGGGAGGCTCATTAGCCACTCTCATGACAGCTACGATTGCAGGTGTTTTAACTTCACTTTAATAAAGGTCTATATCATGAAGTCATTTTTGAAATGGGTATTAATATTAAGTACTGTTTTGTTAATCTTTGTCTTTACAGTGATTATCGTACTTAGCTCACTCTTTGATACACAACCTCAGATTCCATCGGAATCATACCTTTATATTCCATTGAGCGGTTCATTAGAGGATTTCATTCCACCCGATCCTTTTGAAACAATACTTGGTAAAACACAACTGGATATGAAAAAAATAAGGGATAATCTGGAAAAAGCTGCTGTGGATGACCGGATCAAAGGCGTTTTACTCGATATCGGGTTTTTACAAATTGGCTATGGTAAATTGCAGGAATTACATGAAGTTATTAGAAAGTACAAGCTATCCGGTAAAAAGATTTATGCATTTATGGAATCTGCCCTTATCAAGGAATATTATCTTGCAACTGCTTGTGACTCCATTTTCATGCCTGCTACAGGGAATCTGTTTCTTCATGGTATTAATTCTGAAATTACCTTCTATAAAGGCTTTTTTAATAAACTCGGTATTGAAGCAGAATTCACTCACGTTGGTAAATATAAAAATGCCCCCGACACTTACACCCGGGACAACATGTCTGATCCACATAGGAAAGTTTTGCAGAATTTAATAAATATCTATTACGGAGAGGTGATTTCTAAAATTTCTATCTCTCGTAATATTGACAGAGAAACAATAGTTGATATGGTAAATAATACAACAGGATTTACCGGAGAAGAAGCCTTAGCAAAGGACCTTATAGATAAAAATGCCTTTCAAAATGAAGTTGTTTCCTTATTTACAACGTCCGGAAGAAAACTGTCAAAACTTAATGCCGCCACTTACAGTCTTTTACCGGCAAGCTCACTTAAGATAAGGAACCGATCGAATATTGCAGTTATTCATGTAAGTGGCACTATTGCCAGCGGTGGTGATTCCAGCAATCCGCTTTTTGGCTCTTTAAGTGGCGCAGACCGTATTTCTAATAACCTGAAAAATGCAGCTGAATCAAACATGGTTAAGGCTATTATATTAAGGATTGACAGCCCGGGAGGATCTGCAATCGCTGCGGAAGTAATTCTTAATGCTGTCGAAAAAGCAGCCGATAAAAAACCGGTTATTGCATCAATCGCTGATTACGGTGCATCGGGTGGTTATTTAATCGCCCTTGGCGCAGACACAATCATAGCGCAACCTGCCAGCCTTATAGGCTCCATTGGAGTCTTCGCTGGCAAACTAAACATAAAACATCTTTATGAAAAGCTGGATTTGACAAGTGAACGCATTTCTAAAGGCGAGAACGCCGGTTTGTTCTCTGTAATGCAACCATGGACTCAAAATGAGAAAGCTGTAATCACACGTCTGATTAAAGCCTACTATTCACATTTTGTTGAAAAAGTTGCAGATTCAAGGACTCTGTCTATCGAACAAAGCAATGAAATAGCGCAGGGACGTGTCTGGTCAGGAGAGGAAGGGACCGGTAATGGACTTATTGATATGACCGGAACCATTTATGATGCCATCAATGTGGCTAAGAAAGAAGCAGGAATTCCGGAAGAATATTCTATAAGACTAAGTTATTTTCCAAAAGAGCGATCAGTTTTTGAGGAATTGTTTGCACTGGTTCGTGCACGCATTAAAAATCAAAGCATTGCCGAAAGACAAGAATTTAAATCTATTTTACAGTTTCAAAACAAACCATTAGCAATGATGCCATTCAGGATAATATGGAATTAAATAAAAACGACCTGTTCGCAATCCCTAATATCCTCAGCATTATACGAATCATTATGCTGATTCCTCTTTTTATCCTTCTCCGGTTGGGGATGAATAACTGGTTTCTTCTCCTTGCAGGTATTGCCATGTTTACTGATTTTTTAGATGGTTTCATTGCCAGAAAATTCAATCAGATTACCGAACTTGGTAAGATATTGGATCCCGTTGCAGATAAACTCAATACAGCTGTTATCATTATTGCCCTCTATATTTATCAGGATTTCCCCTTCTGGATTATGGTTATCATCATTGGCAGGGATTTACTCATCCTTATGGGTGCAACCTTTATATTTAAACGCCAAAATCAAATTACAACCTCTAATATACCCGGGAAGATCGCCGTATTTTTTATCGCGTTTGCAGTCCTCATGTTTATTGCACACTTCAAAACGTATTTTGTTTATTCACTTTATATTGCACTGCTTTTTATTCTCCTTTCATTTACCAGCTACGCTATGAAGTTTATTAAATATTTATATGGAAATAAATGGAATGAACAATGAAGTTTATAATGCTGTATCGTTCATTAGAAAAATAACAGCATTCAAACCAATTATTGGGCTGGTTTTGGGAAGCGGAATGGGGAAAATCAGTGACGAATTTATGGACGATGTTAAAATTCCAACAAAAAAAATTCCGCATTTCCCTTCAACAAAAGTATACGGACATGCAGGACAGCTGTTGTTTGGTTTCTGTGAGCATCAACCCGTCGTCGTATCGATGGGAAGATCACATTATTATGAAGGATATGATTCGCGACACACCGCTTTTTATGTTAATGTATTTAAAGAACTTGGCATTCGATTATTAATTCTATCGAATGCAGCGGGAGCAATCAGTTCAAGACTAAAACCCGGTGATTTGATGCTCATAAACGATCAGGTGCACTTCATGTTCAATTCACCGCTGCGTAATGTCATACCAGACCTGCCGGTAACATTCCCAGATATATCGCAAGCATATTCTAAAGTCTATCTTGAAAAGATCGAATCTATAGCAAATGAAGAGAACATCCCTTTGAAATGTGGTGAACTCTGGACTACGAGTGGTCCGGCTTATGAAACAGCTGCAGAGGTCAGAATGTTGAAAAAAATGGGCGCCGATGCCGTGAGTATGTCCACTACACAGGAAGTCATTATGTCTGCAAGTCTGGGATTGGATACAATAGGCATTTCATTTATTACTAATTACGCCACAGGCCTTTCAAACAAAAAACTATCACATAATGAAGTGATAGAATCGGCGGAAACATCGAAGAATAATTTATGGACTATCATTCGTCGAATAATTAAAATAATACCTAATTAAAACAAAAAAAATTATATATTTTTTGTTGTTGTTCTGAAAAATAAACTGTAACATATTTACTTTGATGAGCATCACTTTGTGATGTAAGCCATTGAAATAATATAGTTAATAATTCTATCTTGAACCTAGAAGTCAATTTTAGGAGGATTTTATATGAATACCAGGTTTAACAGAGGATTAATCATCCTTTTGTCCGTTTTCAGTTTTTCAATGGTTTCATACGCGGATGTTACATTGCAAATAATTCCGGATTCCAGATTAAATGAGTCACAGATAATCTATCTTTCAGACTTTGATTTTTTAGAAGCCGGCAACATTGCTGAGAGATTGTTCACAGTAAGATTAATAAACGATAGAGCATATGATAATTGTATAATGAAGGTACAATTGTTGAGGAATGGAACTCAGTTAGCTTTTATAACTACTCATGAATTTGACATGCCCTATAATAGTGAGATGGGATATTGGGAAATTAGCAATATTGATCTTTCTAATGGGACTTTCCAATTCCCGGGAACTACTGAAGACGTACGCATCGCCGATAGCGGAATCAAGGACAACATCGTCGATGATTTAGCCACGGACATGTTTTCATCCGGGCGACTTCCTTCAGGAAATTACGACCTCGCTGTGGAAATCAGGTCACAAGATCTACCAAACCCGTCCGAGACAACACACCCATTTTTCATCACCAATCCAACTATGATCAACCTGGTTACACCCGGTTCGCAGGCCGGTACAGGTTATGTCGAAGAAATTTACGCCGAATTCCCTGTTTTTCAATGGAATGGCAGCAGCGGTGAATATCAGGTCCTCGTTTTTGAGAAGAAGAGTGATTTTGAATCGCTCGATGATATTCTTAATTCATTCCCTAACTGGAAATCTGAACGGTTAACTACATTGTCGGTCCAATATCCTTCCGCAGGAGGGTCGGGAGACTCGCCTGTTATACCGCTCGAATTCGGTAGAACCTATTACTGGCTGGTCAAAATGTTCATTCAAACCTCTTCCGGAGAAAACGAAATTCTCAGTGAAATATGGACATTTAAACTAACTGATCCCACGAACATGATTCAGACACCAGATGACCTGGCGAAAGAGGATATACAACAATTGTTGAGCCAGTTACTCGGCACCCAGCAGGCTGAAGAAATCGCCAGGGGGGTGACCGATTTTCACTTGAAATCAATACGAATTAATGGTCGTCCCATAACGGTTCATGAATTGTACCAGATAATAGATCAATACCGCGGCCAGGACTTGCAGGTTCTGGATCTTATTATGCAACAAAGTAACTAAGAGGTCTTGTTATGAAACGAGCAGCCACGATTGTTTTTATATCGGCATTGATTTTAGCAACTCTGTCCCTGGCAGCAGATCCCGTTGCCATTATGATAAGGGCCAGAGGCCAGGTTGAATTGAAACCGAGAACGGTTGAACTGAAACGGGGAACACGGCTTGTAAACGGAGATAAAGTTATAACGGGTAAAAAAGGCTCTGCCGCTATTAAATTCCTGGATGACGCCAGCCTGGTCCGGGTGCGTCCAAATTCCACGTGTTCCATTAATACGGAAAAAGAAGAAGGTTCCATTGCAAAGAATATATATGTTGAAGTAGGAACAATTTTCTCAAGAGTCACCAAACAAAAGAGTAAATACCGGGTGTCTACACCAACATCAGTCGCCTCCGTAAAGGGAACCAAATTCTGGACTAAACAGGAGTTTAAGGGAGCAACCTGGTATTTCGGTGAAGAAGGCGTCATTGAAATAAGTAATGATGCCGGTTCTGCCCTCGTAAAGGCCGGTGAAACCGGGTATGTAAGTTCCAGGTCCTCTAAACCGATCGTGAGAAAAACAAAAGAAGGCGAAAAGCCAACATTCGGCCTGGAGGATGAAATTCTGGATGAGTTTGAATTTGAATTTGAGAATGATCAGGGACAGAATAAAATCCTTAAATTCAAAGTAAAGAAAACAGAATAAACCACACCGGCATAAATATTTGTCTATTTGGAAATCGGTTGAGCCCTTCAATCGATTTCTTAATTTAAGTTCAGGAGACTGTTATGAGGAATTCGTTAACCCTTGTGTTTGTTTTTCTTTTATCCTCCCGGCTTCTAGCGGGTTCTTTTTCCGATAAAGTAGTCCATAATGCCCCCCAACCGGTATTAAGAGGTGAGAATGTACGTATAGAATTACATGTCTATGATACCCAAACCTACTTCAGGGATGCAAGGTTATTTTACCGCCAACAGGGTGATGTGGATTTTAAATCCAGTGAATTGTACAGCCAGGGATATTTAATGTATGCGGAAATACCAACCGGTAAGCTGTCATCCGGATTAATGGAATACTATTTTGCTTTCGAAACATCGACAGGTGCTGTCCTGACTCTTCCTGAATACGCAGCCTCAACGGGTCCATTTCAGATGGAGATTTTGCCGGAAGCTGAACCCCTGCCTGAATCTCAAAATACGACGGAAATTCTTATTTTAAGTCCCGAAGATAATGAAACCGTCTCGCTCGATGAATTATTGATAGCAGTCTCTGTCCCGTCAGAAAATATCGAGATAGACCATTCACGTACACGTCTGCTCATAGATGGCGTCAATATTTCCTCACTGCTTACCAATGAGGGTAATCTGTACTTGTTTACACCAAAGACTATTCGTACCGGGATGCATAATGCAGAATTTAAGATTTTTGACACGAACGGTAATCTGCTTGGTAAAACCGAGTGGTCTTTCAGGGTTAGCGGCGTTTCTGAAAATTATACCGGTTTCCGATCAGCAACCAATATCTTTCTCGATAACCATTATCAGAATGTTTCGGAAAATTCGAGAAATCTATTTCGCGGTGGATTCAATTTCCAGGGTACGTATGAGGATTTCGATTTCAGACTGTATGGGCTTGCAAGTTCGGTAGATGCTTATGACGGCCAACCCGAAAACCGTTTGGGCACTCACCTGCAATACCTCTTGTCCCCTACTTCCAGAATCTATTTTAAAGGGGGAAATTTCAGTGGCCACTATGATCCCCTCGTATATTGGGACCGACGTATCCTTGGAATTGGTGGTGGTGTTCAGTTTAAATATTTTGACCTGGATATTACAGCCGGTCAGACGGCAAGCGCCGTTGAAGGTGAACGTGATGAAGAAGGAAATATCTTGAATTATGGACAGTATAAACGATCTTTCTTTGGATTGCGTCCGATTTTTAAATTTGGGTCACATGTCGACTGGGGATTGCACCTGGTCAATGGTAAGGACGATCCAAATTCAATTAAATTCGGTGCCAACCCCCGGGAATCTCTGGTTATGGGCACGACACTGGACCTTAATTTTGATAACCGGCGTGCATTATTCATTGCCAGTTTTAACGCCAGTATTGCCAACAATGATGCCGTTGGCGAAGTCGATTTTGACACCCTGGCCGAACGTTACGATCTGGAAGGCTCTGAACGGGATCTCGCAGAATCTTTTGTCAACTTTATGGAATCAACCGGTTTTCTGACCCTTACGCAAGGCCTGGCACCACTACCAAACCTGGCAATGCGCTTTGAAACGCGTTTAAACTATTTCAGACATAACCTGAGGATAACCTATAAAAACATTGACCCCAATTATACAACCCCCGGCAATCCTTACCTGCAGAAGGGAATAGCCGGTCTGTTTATCAATGATAATATCCGTTTAATCAACAATCAGGTTTTTCTTAATTTATATTTTAAATCATATAAGGATAACCTTTCCCAGGATGTGGCAGAAACATCCAATACGGACATTGGAGCAACCTTGTCTTATTTTCCGTTCCAAAACCTGCCGAGTATAACTTTGATGTATGGAAATCAGTCAAGGAAAAACAATATCGATACGACTTCCAATTCTACGGAAGCCATCTATTATGCAGAAGACAATTCTACCAGACGGATTATGCTGTCATCCAGTTATGATTTCCCTGCAGCGGGATTGGAAAATACAGCGACTTTCAGTATTTCAAATTTTGTTCGTGATGATGCTTTATATGAAACCAATCAATCCGATTTCACCCTTTACAGCCTGGGGATTCGAAATCGGTTTCAGTTCCCGCTGACAACACAATTAGGCTTTACTTCCTCAAGCTCGATTTTCGGAGCCAATGTAAATGAACGGACCACGGACATAAGCAAATATTACCTGGGCCTGGACTATTTATTTAAAAATGTAATGATGAATAGTACATTAAAACCATTTCTGAATATTACCTACCAGAGCATTGAAAATAATTTTATGACCAATGTCCTTGACTACTCTCGCACTAATTATAGTACCGGAGTCTATTTAAGGAACCAAATGTACGGCAATCTCTCTTTGCGCTACGATCAAATTACCTATGGAGACAGGGACGACATTGATTGGAATGACTCCATTTTGAGTACGCGTTATGAGATAAACTTCTAAGGATTATAAATATAATGCAGGTATCAAAACCTAAATTTAAAATTGGTTTATCAATACTAATCACTGTTTTTTCCATTATCCTAGCAGTTCTTCTTGGATACACGGATACGCTTCAGACACTTGAGATGACACTGCTTAATCTCAGATTCGAAATGCGCGGTGAGATACCCGTGGAAGACAACCCGATTGTAATTATCGGCATTGATGATGCATCCGATGAAGCGACTCCTGACCGTTGGCCGTGGCCAAGGTCCTACTTTGCACATGTGATCGAAAATCTGGTTGAAGCCGGGGCAGAAGTGATTGGCATCGACGTCATTTTTGACCAGCCTGACAAATACGGTCCTGAACAGGATGACGAGCTTGCCGATGTTCTGAAAAAATATGATAATGTTGTTATGGTCGGTAAACTATTGCAGACCGGCAGAACATATACATATACAACTGTCATTCCGCCCTATGAAAAATTCACCGCATCCGGTACACCCTGGGGACTGGTGGCTATCGAAGCTGATATGGATGGCTTTTACAGAAGATATTTACCCGGCAGTACCTATAATGATACACTGCTACCGTCGTTTGTATCCGAAATTTTACGCGTAAAAGAAGGCTTACCGCATGCTGATGGCCTGACTCAGGATGACAAACATTTTTATCTGGGTGATTATACCATTCCAAAATACGATATCGCAAATTACCCCAACAGCATGCTGATTAACTTTGCCGGACCGGCGCAGACATTCCAGTATTATTCATTCGTAAATGTTTATGACGATGAAGATGTCGATCTTGGTTTTGAGTATGACCTGGATGCATTTGATGATCCCGGCGACCCGGAGCTCGGTATTCCACCCGGGCTGAAATATTCTGGTCAGCTTGATGGTAAAATTGTACTTATCGGTGCCACGATGCAGGAATTACATGATAATTTCCCGACACCATTCCTGGAATACCGGGATCATGAAGGAAAAACCGTCAAGGCTGAGATGCCCGGAGTAGAAATTCATGCCAATGCATTGTTAACAATTCTGCAGGAAAATTATCTCAAAGAACTCAGTTTTACCCAATTTTTACTTATTATTCTGGGACTCGCTATTGCAGTTTTTTTTATTTCAAAATTTTTACAGACGACCTGGAGTGCCTTGTCCATTATTCTATTGGGTGTTGTTTATATTTTCCTTGCATTTTACATGTTTATTGAAAACAACTTCATTCTTCCGGTTGTCACCCCGGTACTTGTTATGTTTTTTGGTTTTGGCGGACACACGCTTTACCAGTTTCTCCTTACGCAGCAGGAGAAAAAAATGCTACGCGGGGCCTTCGCCTATTATGTTCCCGAAGAAGTTGTTAAAGAGCTCATAAATAATCCTGAAAAACTGACCCTTGGCGGAGAAGAACGTGTTGTTTCCGTTATGTTTTCCGATGTAGCCGGATTTACCAGCATATCAGAAAAATTGACTCCGCATGAACTTGTTGTGTTACTTAACGAATACTTAACAGCAATGACAGATATCGTAATCAAGAACCGTGGTATTATCGATAAGTATGAAGGTGATGCCATCATGGCTGAATTCGGTGTGCCTGTTGAATACCCTGATCATCCCCAGGCTGCCTGCAGAACCGCTCTGGAAATGCAACAGGCCCTCCGTGAATTGCGAAAAAAATGGGCCTCCGAAAACCGGCCACAGTTACAGGCCCGGATCGGCATCAATACCGGCGAAGTTATCGTAGGAAATATGGGCTCTCAAAATGTATTTGACTATACCGTGATGGGTGACCATGTTAACCTGGGAGCACGCCTGGAAAGTGCGAACAAATTTTATGGCACTTACATTATGATTAGTGAGTTTACTCATAAAGAAGTAGAGAACGAATTCTATACGCGACCACTGGATCTTATACGCGTTAAAGGCAAAGAAAAGCCTATTGAAGTCTTCGAATTAATAAGTGAACGTAATGTAAAATTGTCAAGCAAGTACCTTGAAATGCTCGAAGTTTACACGAAAGGTATCCAGGCCTATAGAAACCAGCAATGGCGCGAAGCAATCGATTTTTTTGAATATTGTCTCCGGTTATATCCTGCTGACCAGCCGGCAAAGCTTTACAGGAGGCGATGCATTGACTTTCGCCTGAATAGTCCCGGTAAAGACTGGGATGGTGTATTTACCATGACAGAAAAATAGGCTTTATCTGCGCGAGATAATACCTGCTCCTATAGTAACCATTGTTCCCAGGGCAACAAACCATATCCAGTGAACAATCGGAGCAGAACCCAGTATGATTGGCACCAGGCTCACGGAAAGCATTACAAGGATCCCCACCGTAAAGCCGATCAAGGCTCCCTTTTCCTGTACTTTGTTTGATAAAAGACCTAGTAGAAACGTACCCAGCAATCCCCCATATGTTATTGATGCTATTCCCAGAGCAATTTCCACAACAGATTGATTCATTTTTATAAACAGGAAGGCTACCAGAACGAGCACAACCCCGGCTGCCAAAGTGAAAAATCTTGATATACGTAATTCCATTTTTTCGCTTAATTTCCCTTTTGACAGAGGCTTATATAAATCAAACATCGCCGAACCGGAAAGTGAACTCATGGATCCGGCTAATGTTGACATCGCAGCAGCAAACAAGCCCGCTACAATAATACCACGAATACCATTCGGTAAATACTGTATAATGAAAAACGGGAAAATCTCATCCGGTTTCTGAAAAGGTGCGTTTGTGCTACCTACCGCAACACCATTAAAAAATTTATAAAGCAGGATACCTACAACCATGAATAAAGTAAACTGAAACATAATTAATATACCGCTTGTAATAATCGCTTTCTGGCTGTCTCGCAGATTCCTTGTGGTAAGTAGTCTTTGAACGATTAACTGATCCGTGCCATGCGAAGCCATCGATAAAAACATCCCTCCGAGCAGAGACCCAAAAAACGTGTAAGGCTTTCGAAAAAAGTCAGAAACAGATGTCCCAAGATCAAGATTAAACACCTGTAGTTTAGCATCTGGAACAGCCGCACCGGCAAAGGTTTCAGGGCTCCGAAGAAGAATAATCAATGCGATCAAAGCACCACCTATGTATATACCCATCTGAAGAACATCTGCCCATATAACTCCTTTAACACCGCCTGTATAGGTATAAATTAAAGAAATAAGAGCAATGATGATTATTGAAACCACATATATTTGAAAATTTGACCACGATGCAAAATAATCCATCGTCCTGAAAATCAGTGCAAGAGGAATGGCCGTCGAAAAAAGCCGAACACCATCTGCGGCAATCCGTGTAAACAGGAATACGGTAGACGCATACCGCCTTGTCATTGAACCAAACCGTTGCTCAAGATAAGCGTATGCTGTCGATAATTCACCTTTTTTATAAGCAGGAAGAAATAATACCGCAATCAAAATGCGGGCTATCAGGTAACCGATAGTTAATTGAAGGAAGTTCAGATTGGATATATAAGCCAATCCAGGTATGCTGATGAATGTCAGACTGCTGGTTTCAGCCGCAACTATGGAAAATGCAACAGCCCACCATGGGACACTTCCTCCACCCATAAAATAATCCTTTGTCGATTTCTGCCGACCTCCTGAAAACGACCCTATAAGAGCAACTATCATTAGGTATAAAACGATTATGACCAGATCGGTATAAGATATCCCCATTACGCCTCCTGAAAATTAATGTATTTCCATAATGTAAGAAAAAAATTGAAATGGACTTAACATTTTATGAATTTTGACGACGATAATCTATAGAATTGTTAGTATGTTAAACGATGACATCCACAGGGAGCAGACTATTGGATATAAAAAAAGCACTTATTATAGATGATGAGGATGCACTGCGCGATATAATTTCTGAAGTGTTAGCCATGCAGGATATAAGTACTATTCAGGCTGCAAACGGCAATGAAGCGATAAAGCTTGCTACCGAACATAAAGAAAACATCGATTTGCTGATTATAGATATGTTTATGCCTGTGATGTCAGGAGAAGAGACCTATAAAAAAATCAGCGAAATTCTACCGGACTGTAAAGTAATCTTCATGTCCGGATATAACAGCGATCAGTCATTCTCTGATACGGATTTTGGTAATAATCAACGTTTTCTTAAAAAGCCCTTTACGATCAGCGGTTTAAAGGACATGATTATAGATATGTCCGATGCCTAATCGGTAATAAGTAGAGAAAGTCCTATTCTTCCGCGTTCCAGATCGATTGAAGCAACTTTAACATCAACAACATCCCCCACCGATACTATTTCATGCGGATTTTTTACAAATTTTTTCGACATTTGACTAATATGAATCAATCCATCCTGCTTTACCCCAATATCAATAAAAGCGCCAAAATCGACCACATTGCGTACCGTTCCCTTGAGCATCATACCGATTTTTAAATCTTCCATTTTCAGAACGTCACTCCTGAAAATCGGTTTTGGCATTTCATCTCTGGGATCAAGACCTGGTTTTTCAATATTTAGAATGATATCTTCAAAGGTAGGTTTTCCAATGCCAAGTTCATTCAAGAAAATGTCCAGATCCAATTCAGTTTGACTTATAGCCTGTTTTAAATGCTTTCCTTCAGAGCGAATATCTTTAATTGAAAATTTTTTAAGAAGCACCTGCGTCGCTTCGTAAGATTCCGGATGAATGGAAGTATTGTCCAGCGGATTATCACCATAAGGTATTCGCAGAAAACCGGCAGCCTGTTCAAAAGCGACACTACCGATGCCATCAACTCTGTGTAAATCCTCCCTCGTACGAAAAGGCCCGTTCTCATCGCGATATCGTACAATATTCGTTGCCGTTCGGGATGTCAACCCCGAGACGTATTTCAACAGCGACGAAGAGGCAGTGTTCAGATTAATACCAACCATATTTACACACGATTCAACAACCTGTCCGAGAGCATGAGCCAGATTTTTCTGACTGACATCATGCTGATATAAACCCACCCCTATACTTTTAGGATCAATTTTAACCAATTCCGCAAGCGGATCCAACACTCTGCGAGCGATGGATATATTGCCTCTCATACTTGCTTCCAGATCAGGGAACTCTTCCTTGGCAATTTTCGAAGCAGAATACACGGAAGCGCCGGATTCATTGGTTATAAGATAGGCTACTTTACGTTCATCACCAGTCTCTCGGATTATTTCCGCAACCAATTGCTCTGTTTCTCTGCTGGCGGTGCCATTACCGATAGCTATAAGTTCGACATTGTATTTTTGGATCAGCTTCCTGAGGATTGATTTCGCGTCCATGTAATGATTCTGAGGCGCATGCGGATATATCGTCTCACCTTCCAGATATTTACCGGTTACATCAATTACTGCTACTTTACATCCCGTGCGGTACCCGGGATCGATCCCCATAATCACCTTTTCGCGAATCGGTGGCTGAAGGAGCAGATTCTTAAGATTCATGGCAAACACATTGATTGCATGCTCGTCCGCTTTTGAGGTTAAGTCAGACCGGACCTCACGCGTAATAGACGGAGCAATTAAACGGTGATAGGCATCTTTTGCCGCGTCTCTTAAATCCTGCACAAATATGCAGCCCGTATTTTTAATGTATATGTCTTCGATCAACTGGCACATGTGGGCCACATCCACTTCAATATTTACTTTCAGAATACCCTCTTTTTCCCCCCTGTTTAAAGCCAGTATCCTGTGAGGAGGAATGCGTTTAACCAGTTCAGAATAATCATAATAGAGTTCATACTCTGAATACTCACCGGCCTTTTTTACCTCGGAGGTAATGGTGCCCTTTTCAGAAGTCCATTCCCTGATGCGTCGGCGAACTTCCGCGTCCTCGCTGATCATCTCCGAAAGGATATCACGGGCACCCTGCAGTGCCTCATCAACAGTTGATATTTCTTTATCCGGATCTACATACTTTGCCGCAACTTCTTCCCTTCTTCCAGTCGTAATGTCCTGTTTCAATATCATATCAGCCAGTGGTTGCAAACCTCGTTCACGAGCAATTGTCGCCCTTGTTCGCTTTTTCGGTTTATATGGAAGGTAAAGATCTTCGAGTTCCTGCAACTTGACCGTGGATTCGATTTTTTGCTTTAGTTCTTGTGTAAGTTTTCCCTGTTCATTAATAGAGTGGAGAATCGTCTGCTTTCGTGCTTCCAGCGCCCTGAGATAATTGATGCGATCTTCTATCATCCGTATCTGATCTTCATCAAGCGATCCTGTTTTTTCCTTTCGGTAACGGGCTATAAAGGGTACAGTATTACCGTCGTCCAGCATTTCAATAGTATTTTTTACCTGAATAAAGTTTAATTCGAGCTCGGATGCCACTTGCTGAAAAAGCTCATTCTCCGTCATAATCCCCTCTGCTATCATATTTTATGGAAATTTTATTTTTTAATGTATTTCATTTAGGATTGCTTGCTCTTCAAAAGTAAGATATACTACATTATATGACATCTCCATTCAAATTTATTTTTATTCAATCCTTATTCTGTAATGAAATTTTGACTTTTATATGGATAATCGGTCACAAAAAATAGTCATATGAAATGTCACAGGTTATCTATGAGCCAGGAAGATTCCAATATTACCTTTTCCAAGTATTTTATATTTTTCAACAATATAATTATGCTTCTCTAAAATGGAAGGAATTCCCCCGGCAGAAAGAAACTGAAGATGGTTCCGGTAATGCTCCCGTCCTGCAGAGATTTCAAAAAACAAGATGATACCGCGGATGAGCAAGGCCTTAAGGGAACATCTTCGTCCAGGATGAAAATCAACAATCAGCAAGCGGCCGTCCAATTTCATAACCCGGGAAATCTCATCCATTACCTCCCCGCGTTTTATTGGTGACATCTCATGCAGGGTCAGCATGGCAATAACCAGGTCAAAGGAGTGATCTGAATATGCAAGTGCGGAGGCATCACCCAATGCCAGGGAGGCATGTGTACCAAGATTTTTCTTAGCCATGTTCAGCATAAAGGGTGACAAATCGACACCGAATACCTTGCAACCTTCGTTCTGATATATACGAAGGTTCGTACCGGTACCACATCCCACTTCCAGTATCCGCTGCCCCCTCTGGATGTTGATTATCCCAGCGGCAATTTTGCGAATAGTTTTGTTGAAAGGTTCTACGAAGATATCATAATACGTAGCAGAATTTTTGTAGACTGACATTTATAGAATGTTTGTTAGATAAAACGGTAACTCAGGCCAATCCCAAGAACCTCTTTCAGCTGTGTATAGGGCGATACCTTTCTGTCAACGAGGACGAGTGTATGTACATTGACCACAAGATATTCAGTAATAGCCGCCTGGATGGATGTATCCCAGGTTAAATTGCTGTATTGAAAATCATGAAAAGGGGAGAAAAAATTTAACCTGGATTTCATTCTGATTTTTTCCCAGAAAGTCCGCTCCGCATGTGTAACCCATTGTATGCCGGATGAGAATTGGGTTTTTCTTCCATTAGCAAAATTTTTGTGTTTCTCGGTAAAAATGCTTCGTGCCGCTAAACCCATTCTTGTTCTGAATGTCTTCTTTGGCGCATATCCTATGCCCAGCCCGTTTGTCAGATAACCGGGATCCATGAAATTGGAAATTTCTATTTTGTCATCCTCGGTATATTTGTATCCAGGTGCCATCTGTGTCCTGAAATTGAGTGAAAAGTAGGGATTCAGGAGGTGATTTTTCTTATAGGTTATAACCGATTCAATATCAATAATATCGTCCGTCTTCCTGGTCGAAGAACCATTCTGCTTAGAATTACCAAACAAAAAATTAGTTTCATTCGCCCAGTTCCAGTCCAGTGTATCATAGATTGCACTTCCGTCCAGACCCGCTGTCCAGATAAAGATATTGGAACCGCCGGCAGCCCATTTCTCGTACGCGGTCTGGCTCATGGTGAAAGATGAAGTTAATCCCAGATTCCAGCCCCTTTTAAGTTTATTGTATTGTTTCTGTTTTTTCTCAATCTCCTTTTCATGCTGAAACAGTTCTTTCTGCTGAGCATTCACAATGCCTACAAATAACCAGATAAAAATAAGTATCCATTTAAAATAATGTGTGCGGCCTTCGTAAATCATAAAATCTTCCCGAAAATATTCCTTTGTTTGTCTTCCCTGTTCAGATCAGATAAGTATTAATAATATGTATTTTATATATTTGAATCAAATCAATTCCTGTAAAAATTTGTACCTTTTTTCATTTGTTATCCCCTTCATTAATGCGTATTCGGCACAATAAGACAACACTTAATGGTATGTTCTCATTCCGTTCATTTATCAACCGCATGCAGTTTAATTCGAGCTTGAGATGAATCCCGAAACAGGGTTCACTTTCTACTTTTAACAACTTAAAAGCATACCGGTTCAGATTATAAGAGGAAACGATAATCATTATATGGATCACGGGTTGCGGATAAAAAAAAGGCACCAATCAAGGTGCCTTTTTTGACTCGGAGTAAGCCTATGCGATTCATTTTTTAGATATTATCAAATTAAATCAGGATTTTCCAAGTATTACTTCGACTTCAATTTCTTCACTTTCACAAACAGGTAAAATATTACCTGTAAGTTCAGCACCGTTTACACAAATCTTCTTGACACCATGTTCCACATGTTCCGGGTTCTCAACCTTAATTTTATATTTTTTCCCCCGGAAAATGCGCTCAAATGTAAACCCGTCCCAATGGGACGGAATGGCAGGATCTACAATAAGCCCTTTGTATGACGAACGTATGCCCAGAATATAGTCAATACTGACGCGATACATCCAGGCCCCGGTTCCGGTTTGCCAGGAATGGCTGGCACGACCGGATAGTTCATGCTCATCACTCGTAATATACTGTGAATATACATAGGGCTCCGCTACAAATGTATCGGAATCAACGGTGTTGGGTAATAAGGACTTGTAATATTTAAATGCCCGGTTACCATTTCCCATCAAACATTCGGCCTGAATGAGCCATGTCGTTGGATGACAAAAAACAGCTGCATTTTCTTTTTTACCTGCGACACAACGTGTAACCAGTCCGATTGTCGGATCAATTTCTCTAAATGCCGGTGCACAGATTTTAGGTCCATAATCACACACCAGTTCCCTTTCCACGCTATCCATTGCTTTCCTCAAACGATCGGTATCCGGTAATTGTGCAATTACAGCCCAAATCTGGGTATTGAGAAAAATTTTTCCGGCCGTATTGGACTGCGATCCGATTTTTCGATCATTTTGTCCAAACGCCCGGATATACCATTCGCCATCCCAGCAGAATTTATCTAAATTTGATTGTATTCCGTCGCGCACCGGGGTCACCTGTTTTTTCAGATCAGCAGCACTGACATGATTAAGAAGCTCAATAAGCAGGTTCAGCATAGCTACATAGAACATGCCTCCCCAAACGCTTTCCCCGCCGTCGTCCCCACCGATATAATCAAGCGTGTCATTCCAGTCTCCACGGCCAAAAACAGGTAATCCATGACGGCCGAGATTATTCTTTACAAAATTAACAGTAGCCATCAGATGTTCCAGTACGTTCCCGCCCTTTTTAGAGTCAATGAACGGCTCATGCTGGTACAGAATATCTGTATCACCTGTTTCTTTAATATAGTCAGTAACAGCGAGGATATACCAGAGAGGATCATCGCAGTGACCTGTCGTTTCTCCCTGACCGTCAGCGTAAAAATGATGATATACACGCCCTGACGTGAACATTTGCCGCGATAACATGCAGATACGGTCTCTGGCTTTATCAGGATCTGAAAGTGTAACGGCAATGGTGTCCTGAGAGGTATCCCGGAAACCAAAGCCCCGGCTGATGCCCCAGTAATAGAAACTTACAACCCTGCCAATATCGAAAGCGGTTCTGGCCTGATAAGGCATCCAATAATTCATGAACGTGTTAACAGACTGATCCGGGGTGTGAACCCGTGCCGGACTTAGTATTTTTTCCCATCTATCGTTGAGATCAACAAAAGCACGGTTTACATCGTCGACCGTTTTGTACTTGTCGACATAATTTGTTTTTTTAGAGAAGTCTGACTTTGGGATTACACCCATTGTGAATATCAGATCGATTTCTTCGCCGGGTTTAAGTTCCAGATCTGTTTTCAATACACCGACTGCGTTGCCAAAATCCGAGTCCTTTGAGGTGAGTTCATCTCTTTCCAGGGCCTCGGGTGCATTTTCATTCCGGTAGAGACCAATAAACTCTTCCCGTTTCGTTTCATATCCGGAAACGGGTAAATTCACGGACATAAAAGCCCACTGATCCCATTCTTTGTTTTCCTGTTGCTGGGTACCGGAATTCTCGGTAACCCAATACGTTTTTGTGGCATAAAGAGCATTGCTGTTTTTATCAAAATGAACCCGGTTAAAATGCTGATCATCGCACTGGTTGATGATATCGATATGTCCGTGCCCTAAAGCAAACTCTACATAGCTAAAAAAAGAGAGTTTTCTTAATTGTTTACCCTGATTCTTTATACGCGCATGCCAGATTTCCAGATCATCCTGCAAAGGCACAAAAAACAAAAGACTGGTTTCGATATCCTGTATAACGCTTTCAACCCTGGTGTAGCCGAGTCCGTGCGTTACTTTATAATTTTCCAGATACTTATTCACCGGTTGCCAGGTAAGGCTCCAGAATTCTTTTGTTTCATTATCTTTTACATAAATATATTTGCCAGGGCGGTCATGCGGAACATCATTGATGCGATATCGGGAAATTCTTCCATGTAAAGGACTTTTATAGTAACTTATCCCTCCACCATTATTAGAAATAGTAGCAAAGTATCTGCCATTCTGAAGATAATTAATCCAGGGACTGGGGGTTTTGACATTGGTTATGATATATTCACGTCCGTTTGTGCTGAAATATCCGTATTTCATTCGCGTATTAACCCTTTTAATATATTTTAAGAATGACGTTTATACCAGTTATTCGTCTTTTTACTAATTTAAGAGAAACATAATTTACTAAGCAGAATACACTGTAAATATAGTCAGGGTTTAGTTTCTTTTCAAGAAAAATATTCTAAATTGCAGAGTTTGAATCCATCTAAAATAAATTTTATAATTATAGTATTTTTAAAGAGTTAGACAAGACAAGTACTTTCATTATAGACGCATTCTTTCTGAATACTACAAACAATATCTGCAATGTTAGTATTGAATGAATAATATCTGTTAAAGAATGAAAGTCCATTTATATCCGATGATCCATATATGTCGGTTTATCATTTAATCACCGCAAACTTTCCCATCTTCTCCTTACCTGTCACATGCGATTTGACATGATACATGTAATATCCGGCCGCAATGTCCAGACCTTCACTGGATTTCATATCCCAGAATACCGTACCATTAGCCTCCGAGTTCAGATCCCAGTCCGACGTACGGTTCACCTCCGCATTGTCCACCTCGATCACATCCACAAGCACACCGCTCACCGTGAAAATACTGATCGTACTCTGTGCCGGAATGTGCGTGAACATCAGGCGGCGACGCTGACTCAGCTGGTAGTTGGCGACATTGGTCTCAAACGTATTCGTCATTACATACGGATTCGGTACCACCCGTATCTCCTCCATGTCCGCATTCAGCTTCGCATCGCTCACCAGCGTCTGTTCCGCATTTACCGTGAATACGATCGAATCGCTTTCTGTAAACGGACGGATAAAATCAATATGGTAGACATCACCGGGCTGGGGAAGATCCTCCTCCGTTTCCGTATCAAAAAAATTAATGGTAAACGCCGTACCGCCCCATTTACCCTTCAGAAAACCGCCCGTAACATACGTCGTCCCAACGAATATTTCATCCGTCAGTATATCAAATTCTCCATTCCTATTATGATCGATGGCCACCATTTCCATCCGCAGATCCTGCCCCGTCTCGTCCTGGATCGAGCGGTTGGCTACATAAAAACTGAAATTCTGACCATACAGAATCTGATTGGCTCCATATTGAACTCCATCACCTTCCGATACCCGCCAGATCTTCGGATAGGCATAGGTCGAGACATAGGCTGAATCGTTACCTGTAAAGACGATATCATACTCATAAGGCAAAACCAGCTGCCTTACCTCTTTCTGCTCGCCGCCTGGATTCAGCCGTGGAGCAATGCCGATCCCGATCCTCGATGAACCGCTGATCCAGCCCATTTTCGTCTCGTTCAACTGAGCCGTCTCCACCGGTATAAAAAACCGTATCAGCAGCCCGTCAAATTCGCCCGTCGCCAGTTCCCTGCCGTAATTCATGATCACATTGGTAAAGCCCTCATTGAAGATATCCCTGTTGATCCGCCGGAAATTGCCGCCTGTAAAATCATCCCGGGTCTCTTCATATACCAGCCTGTCCTCTTCCGTTACATCATACACCCGGATGGCATCATTCCGGTACAACATGGCCATAGGCGCACGCGTATCGTGAACCAGACGCTCCACTCCGAACTTTATCTTATACTGATGCCCTTCTTTTACTTTGGAAGGTATGAGCATTTCCGGTTCCACCCAGCCGCTGCCCAGTACATCGCTTTGCGCCTCGTTCTTCTCCACATCGGCCTCTTTATAACCCGCGGCAAACTGATGCGGTTGCACTACGGCCACATTCTGCGAGATCTTGCGGATATTTTCATATTCATCCAGTTCGATTACATACGTGTTTTCTGAGGGCGGCACACCCGTGCCAATATTTTCGATACCATAGTCATAGGCCACCAGTACATAATAATAGGTGCGGCCGTTTTCTACAGTATTGTCTACAAAATGGTGTTTGATGCCGGAGTCATTGCCCAGATAGTAGGGCGTCCCGTTAATAAGGCCGAAATCCGTAAAACCTTTTTTATCATTTATAAGATCACATTGAAAAATCGGTTTCTTCAGGAACGGCGTGCCAAAACCGTCCGTTATCTGCTCGGCATCCGACATCTTCTTATCAGTCGCCCGGTACAATTTATAGCCTTCAAAATCATTGATATTACCCAGAAAAGCTTCCCGGGTAAACTGATCCGAAATATTATCCCAGGAGAGCACCACTTTTCCATCTAGCGGTGTGGCCGTCAGGGTGGGCAGTAACGGTGGCTGGGCAAAACGGTAGTCCGATTCATAGATGGTTTGGACGACTTTCTTGAGACGAAACAGTGCCGGGGCCTCGTAAGGGTAAGCTTTTAATCCGGCCAGCGGATCATAGGCTGCCAGTTGTGACATGGAAACCCGTTCCGTTCTGCCTTTATACAGAGGAAACAGACCCGATGCAAACTGTTCTATAAAATTTACTGGTTCTGGCTGAACCTCATCAAATACACCCCGGGTAAGTCTGTGAAACAGGGACTCATCGTCCTGTTGTGTCCCGGGTCCACCTGTGCCCATAATCCAGTTAAGAAGATAACGGAAAGAGGTTAAACCAAGCATATCGGATTCATTTACATCCGTAGCGGCAAAGTTTGGTTCACATCCCAGACCTTCTACGTAATCCGGTCTGTGGTTGCATTCACCTTCATCGGGCCCATCATAATTGAGATCAAAGGGTCCCACGCCATCAAGACCCACATCGTCACCGACACGTTCACCCGGTTCCACCAGCCAAACCATTGAGACCGAATCGTAGTATGCATAACGTCCATTATCATTGGCATCAAAGCCATCCTCCCAGTCCTGATCCTCATCCGCATCCCAATGTTCGCGCAGGTCGCTCTCTCTCAGATTATAAAAGTTCAGGAAATCGGAAAGGTTGCTGATATTATCATACGGTCCAACCCTATTACCGGCCTGATTGTCACGCTCTTCGTCAATGATTCCGTCCTGATCATTATCTATACCATCATAGGCCATACCGGGACTTTCCAGAAAGGCAAAACCCAGTACACCCGGTTCTACTCCACCACCGAGAGGCACACCATCATAATCCCAGGAATAACACATATCCAGAAGTTTATCGTAATAGGCAACATCCTGCTCGTCACCTCCGGGCCCATTATCCAGACTGTATCCAAAATAGACTTCAGGAATCGTATACTCGGAAATATTAGCGATCGTATATTCAAAAAATATCGCATCCTGTGCAGAAGGATTACTCCACTGAAATCCGCGCTGTTCTACACGGATGCCCAGTCCGCCCCAGTGCATGCCTTTCTGAACCGTCACATCGGGTTTTTTATCGCCGATGCGGATTTCCTGTAAAACATCTCCAGCGGGGCTAAATACACGTCTTGGAAAATAATAGGGACCGTCATAAAGCGGATTTCCCGGCAAGTATTCCTGGTCCTGAGCATCATTAACCACGATAAAGGATTCCTGGTCCGCCTTCATAATTCCCCGGCCGAAACGTCCGTTCCACTCTCCGGGCCATTTCAATCCCTTATTGGAAGGCCAGCCCCCAGCGGGCCAGGAATTCGGAATATTACTCATGCCCGGGTACTCATCGCGTTCGTTAAAGTATCCGAATACCGGATAAAGCGCCCACTCCACGGTCCCTTCCGGATTCTTGTCCATAAATTCACGAAAACTGCTCTGTGCATAATAAAGTGTATCCAAGTCAGGAGGGTTACTGTAACCGGATGGATCCTCAACGGGAATAGAATTTTTATCAACATAAACCCTGGCACCGATGATAATGGAGATACCGTCATGCATCTTTGTTCCATCGTAATTATTGGGCCATCGGGCTACATCGTACTGTAAACTGCCTGTCCAGTCACCGAGCTCGGTAGTATTTCTGAAGAAAAGTAACCATCTGTTACCGGAGTGCCAGGCATAACGCTCCGCCGCCGGATCACTTGCCGGATCGTCAGGCCCTTCATACAATTTCCCCTGAGCCACAAGGGAAGCAGTCATAACAAGTATAATAATGATCAGATTATTCATCCGCATGTTTTGATTCCTTTCCCTAGAAATAGAATTAAGAAATCAGGAATTAACCAGAACAAATTGTTATATTCCATTGTTTAAATAGGACGGGATTTGAACCACCTTCAGAAAATAAATCCGAGTTCATAAGAGTGGGCCGGCCCTAAGACAGACAGATCCCTGAACGCATAATCAATCCTGAAGGTTTTGTTACCCAGGAAATCAAGAGCCACACCAAATCCCAGTGACAACCCATACTGCGAATCATCCATAAAGAGCGCCTTATAACCGCCCCGCAGACTGAATTCGCCGTAACCGGGCATTCGGTAAGTATACTGTCCCCCCATATTAACCGATTCGCTGTTATTATTCGGATGCATGGCATCCACAGCCAGAATTACATGCTGGTTTTCCACTTTAAAAGCATATGCAGATACACCGATCCGGAAAAGCAGTGGCAACTCCCACTCTTGTGTTTCGAATCGCACAGGGACATAAGGATAATTACCCTGTTCCTGTTCTGCAATATCTTTCGTCTGTTTTAAATCAAGACCATCATATTTCATTCTCGTTCCATAATTAGAAATACTCATACCGATATTGAGCCCGTCACCGGGATTATCTCCCCAGGTCAGAAACTTTGTATTCACGATCGCCCCCAGATCAAAAGCAAGGGCTGAAGCCGTTTCATGCCAGATACGGGAACTGATGTATTTTACACTTGATCCGAAAGAGAACCAGTCAACAAGCCGTTTTCCATAAGAAAAATTAAGAGCCATTTCGGCACCACTATACTTTTCTCCGGTACCTTCCTGCATCTCGACCGTCGTTACTTCTTCATCATCATAACTGACATAGATGAGTCCCATGGCAAACGTACCCGCAACGGGTTGGACATATCCAAATCCCAGAAAAGACGTGTTAATGCCCACAAACCAGGGCTGATTCATCACCATTGCCTGATTCTGCTTCATGTAACCTAAACCGGCAGGATTCCAGTACATGGCTGAAATATCACGCACTGCTGCAACACTGGCATCACCCATGGCACTGAATTCAGCGCCATATCCGATTTCCAGGAAATTGGCCGCTGTCGTCCCCTGGCGAAATGGCTCCTGAGCCTGAAGCTGAAACACAAATCCTGTACATACGAGGAAAGCGAATACCACTTTTATTTGTTTTAAAATAATACTCATAATGGGAACCTCTACTTTACGTAGTATGTGTATTAATTTTTTAGTTAAAACCGTATACCGAGGCCGAGCTTGACCTCCCGGGGCGCTGAGAACATGGCTGGATTTTTAATACTGTCATATATATCGTTATAGTTGCTCCTGAAGTTCACGATTTGACTTTCGCGGATAATTGCCGAATAGGCCCGGCCTGTTGTTGAATTTACGAACAGCTCATTTTTTGTATCCAACAGGTTATAAACAGATAGATTAAAAACAAGGTCTACCTTTTCCATAATTTCATAGATATAATGCGACTTCAAATCAAGCGTAACAGTGGAGGGACGTTTTTCGCCGTTAGGCGGTATATCCTGTTTAGAGAGCGGACTCTCTAAAATCGGAACAAAGGTATAGGGTAATCCGGAATTATAATAGGTTGTCAGGGTTGCTCCGTAATTGTTTTTACTATAATTAACACTGAAGTTGAGTGTATGTCTCTGATCCCAGGCCAGAGGGGTCAGACGTGAAATAGGATCGATACTCTGGCCCAGCCTGTTAAAAGTGGAATTCGGATTATCGGCAACACCACGAGTATATTGCAGTGTATAATTTAGAAAGAATATGATGGGATTCATGAAGTAATCGAATTTTAACTCCATCCCCTTTACGTTGCCATAATCCTTATTACTGAACACCCCGTATTTGCGACCCGAGTAGGTGGTCATTACGATAGCACTCTGAAGGTCATAGATATCCCGGTAATAAACGGAGATTTCCATACCCATACCGGGCATCAGCTCCTGCCATAAACCCATTTCATATTGTACCGTTCGTTCTGCTTTAATATTCGGATTCCCATGTACGGTTTGAAAATCACCGGTTGGAATCAGGAAGTAATGGTTTTGATACATGGCGTAAAGCGGCGGCATCTGGAAGAAATGACCATAACTGAAATGCAAAACGGCTTTACTGCCCAATGTATAAGAAAGCCCGAACCGGGGGCTAAGCTGTGTCTGTGGTTTTGCTTCCGGATAATCCGAAAGTCTCGTTGCATCCTGAAGGTTATCAGGATTACGCAGATCGGAAGGATAGACCGTGTTAGAACTGAAATAATCATAACGGAGTCCAAGGTTTATAACCAGGTCATCGAACTCCATCTTGTCCTGCACATAGAACGCATATTCATAGGGTTCTCGTTTATAACGATCAACAGCAGAATCAGGTAATACGGAAGGTATGTAATCTGAAAATACAACACGTTGAATATCAGGATCGTAATAGAACTCCTGATAGGTTGGATCTCCCGTTCGTGAACGCAAATCCAGCACTTCATTCGGCCGGTTATCTAGTACATATTGTGTAAAGAGAGTCCCGATCTTTATATTGTGGTTTTTATTGATTTGCCAGGTCAGATCCAGTTTACCATTGATGTCTTCCTGAAAACGTTCCCAGCGCCCTTTATCCTGGCCGCCTGTTACGAAACCGCCCCCCGTCCGGTCATAACCGTCGGAGACGTAGCGTTCATCAAAAGGATCTTTATACAAGAAGGCTGTCCTGTAATTTTTCTGATAGGAGAGCTTGGCATCATAGAAAAGGCTGTTAGATACAAGATGGTTCAGGCTGAAAAGGTAGAATTGATTTTTTTCATAATTCGTTTCCCTGCCCAGTGGCTTGTATTTGAGTCCGTGACTATAGGACTGCCATTCATTTCCATGATCCAGATTCGGATTAAACCCGTTGAGGTTGGTCATCATAGAAAACTTAACCTTTTGAAGTGGTTTAAAGGTAAGTTTTCCCATAAACGAGGCTTTACGGTTCCAGTTCATTGCCACATAGCGTTCATCGCCTGTATACTCAGAGTAGAGCTTCCGGCCTTTAATAACGGCATCCCAGGGCGTGTTGTATTTCAGCAACGGTTCGGGTCGTTCAATAAAATTTGTATAATTTTCCGGTTCAAACCGGTTGATTCCGTTTAAATGCCCCTGAAGATCCTGATAACGGTAATTCATAAAAAAAGTGATTGTATTTCCCAGGATAGGCCCGCTGAGAGAAAACGTATAATCCTGATTTCGGGCAATAGCAGTGTTCTCTAATCCTATAAATACAGCGGAATGAGTCGTGTAGTAATTCGAGAGGTAACCGGTAAAACTGCCGTGAAATTCGCTGCCACCATCTTTTGTAATCAGATTGACAATACCACTCATGGCACGTCCGTATTCAGCGTTGAAGGTACCGGTTATTACTTCAAGGTCCTGGACCGCTTCCGTCTCCAACTCGACGGTTTGGCCCTCCCGGTCAAAAACCTGGTCAGTTTGAACTCCATCAACCAGATAAGAAACTTCTGTACTCCGACCTCCCCTGAAATGCCCCTGCACGATGCCGGCCTGCATTTCAACGACCTGATCAATTGTTTCTACGGGCAGAGTTTGTATTTCTTCTGATGATACATTTTTAATGGAACTGGTCTGGTCTTTCTTTATCGATACCCGATCTGCTATAACGACGATTTCCTCGCCTTCCAGTAAAGCTTCTCCAATGACCACATCGATTCCGGCTGTTCTGTTAACCGATACCTTAACATCCTGAACTACGACCGTTTCGTAACCGATCATTTGTACCCGGACATCATGTTTTCCCGGTGGTATATTGATAATGAAAAACTCTCCCTCGAGGTCGGTAGAAGCGCCCAGCGTCATCCCATCAATGGTTACGTTAGCCCCGGCCACAGGTTCTTTATCGGACTGTGAATAAACACGTCCGGAAATCTTCCCGGTTGTTTGAGCTATCAGAGAATCATTATCCGAGAATCCCGTAACCAGGAACAGAAAAAAAACGGAAATAATGGCAACCCGCATTACAATCACTCCTATCTGGTTATTTCAGCTCACCGAGAACGATGTATTAATTATTACTAATAACAGCAGTCCCTGCGCCATATGCTAATATATTTTCAAGACAATGACCGCCTTGAAATCAATTCCACTTTTTAGAACGGATGATAATTCCGACTGGGCAAAATCTAACGTGAGGTATGTTTTGAGAATGAACGCATCCCTTGTTTTAATCGCACTCTCTTTCTTGGCATTAAGGTGTCAATAAAAACAAAGCTTAGCGAAAAAGCTTCTCATAAGTGGCCAAGAAAACTGTTAATACATATTAAGAAATGTATACAAATTAAAGTCCAAGGTTCTCGAAAACCTTCAGTTAACAGTCGTCAGAAAACGGCACCAGCGATTTTAAAAAGCGAATCCGACCGTATAGAGCGAGGTTCCTCCGAATACACCTACATCTTTATAGGCATAATCAACACGTATCGCTTTATTGTTTAGGAATAAGAGATTAGCTCCGGCACCAAACGTCAGGCCATATTCAGTTTTATCCATGTACAAGCCCTTGTATCCGCCACGGAGATAAATATCGCCCAATCCAAGCATATTGTAGGCATATTCCATTCCAAGATTAACCGACTCGCTGTTATTATTCGGATGAAGGGCATCGATTGCCAACGTTACCTTCTGCTTTTCTGTAACGATGGGATTCACTGAAATACCGATGCGAAAAATCAACGGAAGTTCCCAACCCTGTAAACGATATTGGCCTTCAAGGTCCTTGTAATTTCCATTTTCATTAGGACTGATGTCTATCGGACGGAGAAGATCGATTCCATCATATTTCATTCTAGTGCCATAATTGGAAATGCTCATCCCTATTTTCAATCCGTTCTCCCTGTTACCCCCGGGAGCCAGAAAATGGGTATCGACAATCACGCCCAGGTCAACAGCAGCAGCGCTTGCATTCATATGCCAGATGTGTGATGAAACATATTTAGCACTTGCTCCGAAAGAGAACCATTGAACGATTTTCCTGCCGTAAGAAAGTGTAACCGCAAAATCACCGGCTTCGTAGGTTTCACCGGTTCCATCCTGCATTTCCAGCGTTGTAACACCAATGCGCCCAAAATTCATACTGGATAATCCGAGGGCCAGCGTACCAACCCTGGGAATAACGATTCCCACTCCGGCAAACGTAACATCAATATCCGCAATCCAGGGTTGATACATGAATAACGCTTCATGGCTTTTCATATAACCAAGACCGGCAGGATTCCAGTATATAGATGACAAATCCGTTACCTGGCTCACATAGGCATCACCCATGGCACTGGCCGGTGCCCCTATTCCCATTTCCAGGAAATTTGCCGCCGTCGTTCCGACACGATACGGTTTATTCTGGGCACTTAATGATGAGGCTAAGATAACCAATACACAGATGGTTCTAAAAGTTGACTTAACCATGATGATCTCCTCTTCTACTTAATAATTGCAAATTTGCCAATTTTTTCTTTTCCTGATATGTTCGATTTTATATGATAAATATACATGCCTGCCGCCACTTCCAGATCCTCCCGGGTC
>CAYPHA010000009.1:0-95826 GCA_964410215.1 uncultured Calditrichota bacterium
TTTCGGGTTGGTCACCCTTGCCGGCCCATGATTGGAGCAGGAAACCGAAACAAAGAATCAAACCACATCCGAAGATCACATGTTTTCGTTTCATTGAGACATCTCCCTTTTTCGGGTACTTGTTTTTTATCCGTTGTTAAATAATCAGAACTTATACGTAATCATGCCTTTTACTTCCCAGGCGGCATCATCATTTTTTGTATGGCCGTTTATCAGGTAAAGGGCTGCGTCACCGGGCATGAAATAACCGCCGCGCAGATTGACACCCAGTTCCTCATACAATTTATAACCGAAATTAAAATCCACTTCCATACCAATATCCGTGGCATCCTCGTCTCCGAATTGCACACTGTCATTCAAGCCGTCGCCATTGGTATCAACCGCCATCCATTCCTTGATCGGTTGCGTGGCCATCAGATAGGTATAGGAGAAAAAGGCACTGAATTTCGGAAAGGGTTTTAATGTGGTATTGACCTGCAGTGCCGTCGTGTTTTCCAGCTCACGATAGCCGCGGACATTAGGTGCGCCAAGACCCTGAGGTGTGATACCTTCTTCATCCGGCATAATGGAATCTTCCCAGATTTCTGTAATGTAAAAGAAACCGGAAGTACGCAGTTTATTCACGTTGCCTTTGCCTTCGGTCAGATCGTCGTCACCGGAACCCATACCGAGGACTCCTCCGAAAGCGACTTTGTCAGTGGCGGCATAGTTACCCTTAAGATACACATTATATCCGCTTAAATCACCATCATTTTTGTCCCAGAGATCAGGTTTCTTTGTGTCATTTCCATGTTCGGCATTATCGATGTCGTCTTTCCCCATCAGATAATCAACTTCTCCGTCGATGGAAAGCTTTCCCTGTTTATAGGTACCGCTGAGACCAATAGCGGTCAGTTGCGATATCTGAGGGGAGAAGCGGGTCTTGAAGAACTGCAGATGATCCGGTACATAGGCATTGTTGTCTTTCATGCTGGCATCGTTGTAGTAAAATCCATAAGCATTGTAAGAAAAATTATTCACTTTATTGGAAAAATTCAGCGTAAACAAATCGGCATCGCGGTTATCAACGCCACCTTTCTGGATATCACTCAAATTGTCGCCGCCTTCACTGACCTTGGCCCAGCCTACGGAAATATTCTCTCCGAGCACATCATTGAAATCAAGCTGGATACCATCGTAGTTATTGTCGACCATAATCTTGTTTCCGAGTCCGTACCACATCCGTCCGACACGTGCCGTAACGGGCATGTTCGGGACATTGAAATGGAGGTAGGCCTGGTCGATATGAACCAGAAAGTTCGTATCCTTGTAATCGAACAGGGCGCTGCCGCCGCCGGTCTGTGTCCGCTGAACGCTGCGCAGCGAATTATCAACACCCCACCAGCCCTGGGCGATATCCAGACGGGTTACAAATTTCAGGTTTTCATTGGCAATACCCTGTACATTGAAACGCAGCATCTGAACAACATAATTGTCATCATACACATCGGTATCAAATGTAAACGCGTGTTGCGATTGCGCCCAGCTCGTGTAGACGCCGTTTACCTTGAACTCTCCCGCATGCATCGTACTGCCGGCTAAGGCAAGAATGAAAAGAATACGAGTAAAATGTTTCATGAAGCCTCCCTAAGGTTTTATTGAATTATGAAAGGATTAATTTCACAAGTGGAGAGTATATAATCTTCAAATCCCGTACCAGAAATATTCAGCGGGACTAAGTTATATATAAATAATAAGATAGGTTTTATCTTGCCATGTGCTGTAAATATGGTGACCGACGACATATCGTCACCGATGACCCTATCTCGTCATTTTATTTTGCCGTTTGCACCGGGCTTGTAAAATGTGGTAAATTGGAGCACATTCCATTCGTGGACGGAGATCATGTATGCGTCTGACCTTAAAAATCATTCTTATCATCGGTGTAACCGTTTCGGTCATCGTAAGCCTGGTTTTCTGGGTGATCAATCAGCAGTTTGAACGGCAGGTGGAAAAACACCTGTTGACAACTGCACGGGCGGTGTATGACAATATTGTGATCATGCGGAAATGGGTTTCGGATAAGGAGGGGGTGTTTGTGATTAAAACCCCTCAGGAGCAAACCAATGCGTTTCTGCCTCATCCCGATTTGTACACGGTGCTGGGAGATACACTCATTCTTAAAAACCCGGCCCTGGTTACGCGCGAACTGAGTGAATTGAGCCGGACCATTGGCAAGGAATTTTCCTACCATCTGGCCAGCCTGAATTATATCAATCCGGTAAACCAGCCCGATGATTTTGAGAAGGAAGCATTGTTGTTTTTTGAAAAAAACGGGAACGGGGAGGCCGTCTCGGAATTCTTTCACTTTCAGCAGATCGACAGCGCCAATTATTTCCGGTACTTTGCCCCTCTCTATACTGGAGAATCCTGCTTAACCTGCCATGCCGACCAGGGATATGAACTGGGTGATCTGAGGGGCGGCATCAGCATTATTCTGCCTACCGAACAGTACCGTCTTGCCCGCAGAAGCCAGATTATTTTTTTCAGTCAGACCTGGATCATTACGGCTATTCTGCTGGTTACCGCCATCTTTTTCGCTATCCGCTATAGTGTGATCAGACCGTTAAGGGCTATTGAATATTCGGCCGAACGTATTCAGAAGGGCGATTATGACCATCAGTTGACGCTTCGAAGCAAAGATGAGATAGGCCATACTGCGGAAGCATTTGAAAATATGCGGATGACCATTAAGGAATATACGGGACGTCTGAGAGCGTCAGAGGCAAAATACCGTGACCTGATTGAAAATTCCCCGGAAGCGGTAGCTATAGTGGACCGGAATGAGCGGATTATCGAGTGCAGCAGTAAATTATCCCGGCTGACCGGTTATGATGATACGACCTTGAAGGAAAGACACCTGAATGAACTTCTGATGAGCGAAAAAACGAGTCCGATCGGTGCGAAGGATCCTTCCGGAAATATGGTGAAACATTTTGAAACCATGCTGGAAACACGGGAAAAGCTGCATATCCCTGTAGAGATTTATTCCATTGCGGGTTTCTCGCTGGAAAAAAATAATGACCTTACATTTGTATATATACGGGACCTGACCGAACGTAAAAAAGTGGAAAAGTATGCCTTGCAAACCGAAAAAATGTTCGCGCTCGGACAAATTTCCTCCGGGATCGCCCATGAAATTCGCAATCCATTATTTGCGATGAATAATAACCTCGATTATTTGAAAAACAGGTATGGTGATTCGCCGGATTTTCAGGAAATATATCCCGAATTTCTGGATGCGGTGAAGCGTATTGAAGCGATTGTATCGGCCATTCTCGATTATTCCAGACCCCATGAGCTTTCTTTCAGAAAAATTTCGGTAGAGGATGTGATTAATCAGTCCCTTCTGCTGGTCCAGAAGCAGTTTGAAAAATCATCGATTCAGATACAAACTGATTTCAAAGCGGAAAAAGCGGAAATTATCGCGGATCCGTATAAACTGGAACAGGTTTTCCTTAACCTGTTTCTCAATGCGTTTCAGGCGATGAAGGAAGCCGGCGTTCTGACGGTATCGACTGAAAATCAGGATTCGAAGCTATTAATCAGTGTAAAAGATACAGGACAAGGTATTCCAAAGGAAGAACTGGAACGCGTGTTTGATCCGTTTTTTTCCAAGTCACCCAACGGTACCGGTCTGGGTATGTCAATCGTTCAACGAATTCTGGAACAACATAAGGCGATTTACCGCATTGAGAGTGAAGTCGGATACGGCACACACTTTTATATCTTATTCAATCAAAACCGGATAGAGCATCATGAAGTTTAACCTTCTTATTGTGGATGACGAACAGCTTGTCTGCGCATCGATGAAACGTATACTTGAGAATGAAGAACGTGTAATAGATACCGCGCACAGCAGAGAAGAAGCGCTGGTAATTCTGAAAGACCATCATATTGACCTGATGCTGCTCGATTACAAGCTCCGTGAAGAAGATGGTATTACCTTTCTGAAAGACGTGAAAGAACTGTATCCGGATCTTACCGTCATTATGATAACCGCTTACGGAAATATAGAGATTGCCGTCGAGGCCATGAAATCGGGTGCTTATGATTTTATACAGAAAAAAGCGGAACCCCAGTTTTTAAACTACACGATTAACCGGGCACTGGATACGTTGCGCCTGAAAAAAGAAGTGGAAGAAATGCGCAGCAATTACCGTAATGGTATTAAAACCGGCGAAATCATCGCTGAATCACCCCTTATGAAACAGGCCATGGGACTGGCCAGCGAGTATGCCAAATCCGATTCCACAGTCTTGATTACAGGTGAAACGGGAACGGGAAAAACGCTGCTGGCAGGATACCTTCATTCACAGAGTCAGCGCTTCAACCGGCCTTTCGTGGCAATAAACTGTTCTGCCATTCCTTCTGAATTAATGGAAAGTGAACTTTTCGGCTACGAACGGGGAGCGTTCACGGGAGCACGGAACCAGGGGAAAAAGGGACTGATGGACCAGGCTGACGGCGGTACGCTCTTTCTGGATGAGATTGGTGAGTTGAATCTTGATATCCAAAGTAAACTGCTGCATGTTTTTGAAAAAAATGAGTTTTTACGCATCGGTGCCGTGAATCCAACACGGTCGGATGTACGTTTTATCGCGGCTACCAATTCGGACCTGAATGAACGGGTCAGGCAGAAATCGTTTCGAATGGATCTTTTTTATCGGTTGAATGTCGCTGCCATCGAGGTCCCTGCACTTCGTGACCGTAAAGAGGATATCATTCCGCTCACAAAACTCTTTGTTGAATTTTTCAACACAAAGATGACCAAATCGGTTGAGGTGATTGAGGAAGATGTCTATGAATTTCTCCAGGCATCATACTGGCAGGGCAATGTCCGTGAGCTGCGTAATTACATTGAACGGGCGATGCTTCTAAAAAAAGACCGTATACTGCGGTTAAAGGACTTTCTGGACCATACCATACCCCGCCTGAAAGGGAGTGGTGATACTCAGATTCTGATCAGTGTTGATTATGAAAAGAAGGTTAACATGCTCCATGAAATACAGAAAAAACTGATCCTGCATTCGCTCGAAATAACGGATAATAATATCAGTAAAGCAGCGGAATTTTTGGGCATTCCACGCACCTCTTTAAGTTCGTGTCTTGACCGGTTCGGGATTAGGGGGAAAAAATAAGAAAAAAGAAATAAGAAAAAAGAAAAAGAAAAAAAGAAGAATCAGGAATCAAGAATGTTTAATCCATTCACCCATAATTATTATTTAAATTCTCAATCCCTGATTCTTACTTTATAATTCCTGATTGCCCCCGGCATTATTTCAACATCATCAATTTAATGTACCGTTGTTTCCCTGGCGATTCAGATATACCGCTTGTTCGGTGAAATTGATATCTTTACGACTGTAACAAAAACCATTTTCTATCGTTGTCATTCTTGTGGTGTGCATGGCTGAGATAGAGGCCGTTTTCAATTGGTGAATCAAGGGCAAAATGCAGGCTGCCTTCGATGGATTCAACCGGAATATCCGCCCGGTAAAATGCACCGAATGTCTCATTATAGTATTTTTTAAAGGGTGCATCGGCAAATTCCAGTATTTTAGGATGTTTCCATTCATTTTCCAGCCATGTCAATACATAAAAAGTGGAGATGGGGTATTTTGATGTCTGGAGGAGGGCGGAGCGAGCCGCGAATATATTTCGCAGCACGTGTAAAATATGCCGGTTACATGAATGATTCACCGAATTAAATGCAAGGTGATTGTACGTGATTTTGATCCACACGTTAACCGGCAGCAATAAATACCGCTGGCAAAGGAACGGGCATCCCATTTGACCGTATGATAACCGGGTCCCTGGTTTTTTGAAACCAATATTGCTATGCGTTTACCCAATATGTTGTGGATGGTGATTGTGACGTATGGTAGGGACGCAAAATCTTGCGTCCCTACAACAGCCGGAATTGATATATGATACCGTATGGTTGTTACCGCATTAAACGGATTGGGATAATTCTGGTAGAGCATAAATCCACCCGGGATGGATTTATCCTCATGCACGATTCCCGTGATTTCAATATTCACACTGTCTACATCGCTGAAATCACTCTCATTTCCTACGAGATCCAGTGCGGTTATCCAATAATAATACGCCCCACTTTTTGTCAGATTTGTATCCAGGTATGAGGTGTATTGTTTTCCTACTGAGTTAATATATTCTGCTGTCGCGGTGGTATTGCGTGTTCCACGATAGATATTATAAAGAATTAGATCTTCCGCTGATGAAGGTGACCAGGATAATTCTACCGTTTCTTCAATAATATTTGCCCGGAGATTTTCAGGAATATCCGGAGCCGTGAGATCAAGATCTTCATTCCGGAGAAACAGACTGATGCCGCCGCTACGGCCGCTGACAAAGATGTCCTCCCTGCCGTCTTTATTAGTATCGGTAAAGCGGGGTGTCGACTGGCCCACTACATCAATCAATCCAAATTCGGCTCCGATCAGCAAATCCATATAACCGTCATTATCGATGTCATACACTGCCGGATAGGATTCATTTATGCCCTTACCCCATCCGAACACATTGACTTCGGTATAGGTCTGGCTGATAACGGTTTCCAGGCATAAACTGATCATAATACAAACGATGACCGGTCAACGGAACCACCACACCTGGGTCGATCAACTTATCATTCAGGAAAAGTGTTCGAAGTCTTTAATTTGTTTCAAAAATCTATGAAAATGACGCCGTGAAATATTCCAGATAATATTAATAAAGCAAAAACCATTTCTGGGAAATGTGTTATATCCGGGAATGGGGAAAATGATTCTTTATTATAAACAGATGCAGTATAAAATTCAATAGTGAGCCGAATGTAAATATAAATGCTTCCCGCGTAAAAATGCTGTCAATTTCATGATGCGAACAGGTCGTTATTTTACAACCATTGCAGTCCGGTCATTTTCAGGCAGTTAACTCCAAAAAAATGATATTCCGTTAACAATTCCTGAATTTTTCCGTAGATATCTGTAAATTGTTTTATCGTTGATAAAGGATGCCGTGAATGAAAGTACAATGGAAATATGCCCTGCAGACGATGCTGTCTGCCATCATCTTATTCCTCCTGTTGTTAGCTTTTTATCTTCCCCGTACCGTGGTTTATGAACAGGCAGGGGAGAAATTTGAAGAAGTTCTGGCCGATAGTACTATACAGATTCCCGGTGACCAGGAGATGTTCCGCGTTGGCTTTGTTTACGGGTATCTGATCAATGTGGAAAGTGGTTTGTTTCTGGGTTTGTTCCTGGTCAGTATCCTGATATCGGTGATTGTTGTATTCATTTATCACACGGTTTTCCGGAAAAAAGCACGGGATTTTCTGCTGGTTGATCCACTTGATTCTCTGAAAAACATCCTTTCCAATATGATCCTGTTCAGCTTCGGTGTCTTTAACCGCCGTGCCGCCGAACCGTTGCGCTATTATTTTAATCTGCCCGTTAAATCCAGGATTATCGGGCTGCTGGCCTATGCCCTGATCTTCTTTTCCATCTCCCTCTTATACGATTTCCCGGAAGGACATTACTTTGTGAGTCAGTTCCGGGTCCTGGTTATTATCTGGCCCGTCTATCCGATCCTGTTGATTACACTTACCTTTTTTGTGAGAGGATTCCGTAAAAATTTCCAAAAACGCCTGCTCTGGCTCTCCATAGGTGGGCTGATGGTATACTGGCTGGTCAGCGGTTATATCGGTGCGCAGATCGGTTATTCTTCACAGGATGCAATGCAGGCTGATATGAGCTATTTTCCTTTCGTGAATGTTAAAGATCTGCTGACCAATCTGCTGATCGTTCTCGCTTTTTCGTTTTACATCGAGCTGATGAAGTCGGCCGTTGCCGAAAAAAGCCGGATGGAAGCCGAGATCCGGGTGGCACAGCGTATTCAGAACGAACTGATACCGGAAATCAGGTTGGAAACCGACTCCTGGGCCTTAATCGGTGAAACACGACCGGCAAAAGAGGTTGGCGGCGATTATATCGATGCCGTGCACATGGAAGATAGCAATATGGCCGTAACGGTCGCTGATGTTTCCGGCCACAACGTCGCCTCCGGATTATTGATGAGCATGTTGAAGACGGCCTTCCGGACGGAACTGAACTATTTCAGGGATCCGGCCACGCTCACCGCGTCTTTAAACAGGACGATATATGATAACAAAGACAAAAGCATGTTTATCAGCTTCATGTTTGGATTTATAAGTAAAAATGACCAGACCTTTTCGCTGATCAATGGCGGCCACCCACCGCTGCTGCATGTTTCCGCTAATAATGGAAAAATAAGCGAATACCGCACCGGCGATCTGGCACTGGGTCTTAAAAAAGAAGCAACCTTCCAGGCTAAAATAATACCATTTAACTCAGGTGATATTTTCGTATTGTACAGTGACGGTCTGATGGAGTCCACCAATGCTGCCGGCGGGGAGTGGGGTCTTGAGCGCATGAAAGCGTCGTTGCTGGAAGTAAAAGATGCGCCTGTCGATACGATTTATACATCTTTGATCGAAGCAGCCGATCGCTTCCGCGGATCCATGCCCCAGCGTGACGATGTGACCCTCCTGGTGCTCAAAATGCGCTGAGACAGGATCCGTCGTATCAGACGGGATCACAGGATTGACATAAAATATAATGCTAGTCTGAATGCATCACTGTGGCATGATGGGTTGGATGAGTGTATGTTTTGAGCCTGATGCAAATTTTGCTTGCACAATTCAGAAAAATGTTTTATTTATTGAATATTTTTTATACATACGAGCGCAACGACTTTGCTATAGCATTGGTACAAATGATTCGATTGAAAACACGCATACGCGAACAGGAGCCGGCTCTCTTATTAATCACCGCATACTGTGTTCTGATTCTTATAATTACATTCCTTGAATTCCGGAACATTCCGTTCGAAAAATTCAGCCTGTTTACATCACTCTGGACCTATCCCTTGTTACTCATCATTATCACAGTTCTGGACAGCTCCGAATTGGAACAGAAGCTTTACTATGCAGGAGGCATCAGGGGCTACTATTATGGCATCACGAGGGATTTTTTCCCTTATCTCATTATCAGCGTTATCTATGAAAACCTTATACTTTTCAGGGAAGCCTATGCAGACCGCATACCACTTATCGATGCGGAACTCATGCGTATTGACGAAGCCCTGTTCGGCTTGCAGCCTGCCTTTATAATAGAGAAATGGAACCACCCTGCTGCTGTTGAATTCTTTATGCTTGCCTATGGCCTGTTTTTTGTCTACCCCTACTTCTATTTGATTTTCCTGCATATCAGGCGTCAGTATCAGCTTTTTCAAACCGTGCTGCTGGCACAACTGATTGCCCTGGTCATTTCATTCACCTCGTTTATTGTTTTTCCGGCACAGGGGCCCCGTTATTACCTCAATCCCGAACATTCCAATCCGGGCCCCGATGTTAAAATGTTCTCGACACCATTACAGGGTATTAAACTCAACTGGCTGCAGGAACGGACCGGCTTTGAATCGTTCTATGCGTTGCAATATGACGGACAGAACAGGCTGGAACGCATTAAAACCGACTGCATGCCCAGCATGCATACCTGCCTGTGCCTGATCTGCCTGTTTTTTGCACTGAAAAACAGAGCGCTGTTCAAATACCGGCGCACCCTCGTTTTTTTGTGGGTTACAGGGGTTGCTGCATTGATTTTCAGTACGGTGTACCTGCGTTACCATTGGGTGATCGATGTAATCATCGGAGCCATACTCGCGGTACTTATTTATTATCTTGCCGTTTATATTCATAAACATTTTCGTGTAACCTATCGGATTTTTGTTTAGATTACGTTCACAGGACGGAAATCACCGTATCGAACTTTCCCTCATACTCCCTTATGATTTAAATGAAAACAGGGTGGATGTATCTTTGTCTACTTAAGAGGGGTGCTTTTATGAGCCAGGCAGACAAGTGGGCTTTTATTGTCAACCCGGTGGCGGGAAATGGTTTTGCGAAATCCTATCTCAAGGAGGTCCGCAGACGCGTTGCAGAACAGGACTTTGAAGCAGAAATAGTACTGACCGCGTATAAGGGACATGCAACAGAGCTATCGGGCCGATTCCTGAACAATGGCTTCGGACATATTGTCGCGGTGGGCGGCGATGGTACGATAAACGAAACGATGCGTGCTCTTGTACATCAAACGGATACTGTTTTCGGCGTCATACCCGCCGGTACGGGTAACGATTTCATCCCCATTACCGGTTTCCCTGTGCGATTCAAAGATGTGGATTGGGATATCTTTTTTCAGAAGAAAACCATCCTGATGGATATCGGCAAATGCAATGAAAACTATTTTTTAAACGGCATGGGGCTGGGATTTGATGCACAGGTGGCTGCCGAAAATTATTACGATATCCAGAAAGGGCGTAAAGGAGGACCACATAAATATCTGTGGCACATTATCAAAACCATCCTATACTATAAGGAGCAGGCAATGGTATGTCAGACGGATCACACGGTAGAAACATCCGATTGTTTCATTAATACCATCGGGATCGGACGGCGATATGCCGGTGGTTATTACCTGACACCCAAAGCGATCGGCAATGACGGATTACTCGATGTCTGCATGATCCGTAAACTGGGAAGAATGGGGCGGTTTCGTTTGTTACCGAAGGTACCAAAAGGTACACATCTCAGTAATCCGCATGTGCATTATTATCAAACCAATGCGTTAAAACTGAAATTTGACCGGGAGGTACCACATCACCTTGATGGTGAACTATTTTTTGCTTCGGAATATGATGTCAGCATCCTGCCGAAGGCGCTGCAAATTATTTATAACCCCGGTGGTCCGCACTTTTTCAACGATCAGGATTCAAAAATACATGAGTAAGTATATCGCCTTCTTCGATCTCGATAATACCATTCTCGATACGAACAGTGGAAAGTACCTTGTAAAACATGCCTTTCGCGAAGGTATCCTGAGCAGGAAGGATCTGGCTAAAGCTTATTATCTTTCGATCATTTACAAACTTGGCATCATTGAACCGACCTATATCATTGACAAGATGGCCCTGTGGCTGAAAGGTGTTCCGGAGCGTCATATCGTCGAACTGTCTGAACAGGTATTCGAGAAGTCTCTCAAGCCATCCATACGGGAGGCGGCCCGTTCGGAAATTGCCTTCCACAAAGAACGCAACGGGGATACGGTTTTGCTTTCGGCTGCGAACCATTACATCTGCACACTCATTCAGGACTATATGGAACTGGATGACATGATCTGTACGGAAATGGAAGTGGTTGACGGTTACTTTACCGGATTGCCAAAGGGATCATACTGTTATGGTGCCGAGAAATTGAACCGGCTGAAGGCCTATTGCCATGCAAAAAACTGTATCACTGAACAGGCTTATTATTATGCGGATGCCTGGTCGGACCTGCCGGTACTTGAGGCGGTCGGCCGTCCGGTCTGTGTGACACCCGAGCCTAAATTACACAAAGTTGCACTGAAAAGGGGATGGCCCGTCTATAACTGGTGACAAACCTTGTATTGTTTAATTTTCTTTTTCTCCGAACCGGTAGAACCGTATGGCCACCTTTTCGATGGTAGCCAGGCCTTCTTTTATGGCATCATCGATAACCGGTATGAATCCTTCGATCTTGTCGAGTGTATCGACGATTTCAATCACAATAGGAAGGTCTTCGGACAGGCGCAGGATCTTAGAGGTATGAATCCGGCTGTGCGCACCGAATCCTTCTATCCCGCGTAATACCGTGGCCCCGGCCAGATGAAATTCCCGGGCTTTTTTCACGATCCATTCGTACAGGGGCATGCCATCATATTTATCGCTTTCACCGATAAAGATACGCAAAAGATGTCCGTTTTCAGGAAGGACCATATCATACGCCTCCGATTAAACGTGAAAGGATATAACCGACCCAGACGGCGGTGAGTCCCAGAATTAAATGCAGGACAAGGTTGACGGCAGAAGCCAGCATCTGTCCATCACGGGCAAAACTGAATATTTCATACCCGAATGTGGAAAAGGTGGTGAAACTGCCCAGGACACCGATAAAGATAAAGAGTCGTGCTTCCGGACTGAAAATTTGCCGGTTCTCCGAAATCCCGCCGAGGAAACCGATCAGCAGGCATCCCAGCACATTGACCACCAGGGTCCCGTATGGGAAAAACGGTTTCTCAAAAAAGCGATATACGAGTCCGCTTAAGCCATATCTGAATATAGCGCCCAAAAAACCACCCAGGCCTACGAGAAGAAGTTTGTGCATAATACATATCCGTCCGGATTGTATGCTGTTTTTAATTGTAAGGGAAATTAAGCCAGTCAGATATGTGAATCAAAAATAAATACACCTACGCGCTATTTTCGGGCAGGACTGATATAATGAAAGGTAAGCGCAGCAATGACCACCATCGCGCATCCCAGGAAATTAAACCAGAGGTAAGGGATGTCGGTAAATACAAACAGCAGGAGAACGGCGATTTCGGCAATAATGGCAGCGTAGAAAACCGCTGTTCCACCGATCCGCTTGATATAAAAAGCCACCAGAAAGATGCCCAGTATGGTACCATAAAAAAGCGATCCCAGTATGTTCACTGCTTCGATCAGGGTGCCGAGCCGGTTGGCGAAAAGAGCAAACGAAATAGCCACGATCCCCCAGAAAATGGTCGCCATTTTCGATGCCAGCAGATAATGGTGTTCATCACCATCTTTTTTAACCATTCTGCGGTAAATATCGATTACTGCCGTGGATGCCAGCGCGTTCAGTTCGGCGGAAGTCGAGGACATGGATGCGGAGAGTATGGCCGCCAGCACCAGACCGATGAGTCCGGCCGGCAAAAAATTCAGAACAAAACTCAGGAAGATGTAATTGGTATCATTCCCGTCGCTGTCTGGATTCTGTTTCTGGATCAGGCCGGACGCTTTTTCCCGGAGGCTCCTGATCTCTCCCTGCTTATCATGCAGCTTTTCCCTGTTTCTGTCAAGGGCAGCCTGATCATCCTCTGAAAGATTGCCCAGCATATTATTAATGATATGCCGTGATTCCAAAGATACCTGCTCATGCTGCTCTTCAAGTTCCATGTACTGTGATGCATATGTACTGTTTTTTACAGCTTCATGCTGTACCGGATTGAAATAGAGCGGTGGCGTAACAAACTGGTAAAAGACAAACACCATGGCTCCGATCAACAGGATAAAGAATTGCATGGGTACCTTTATAATGCCGTTAAGCAGTAAACCCATCCGGCTCTGCGTGACGGAGCTTCCGGACAAATAGCGCTGCACCTGTGACTGATCCGTTCCGAAGTAAGACAGGGCCAGGAATGTGCCTCCGATCAGGCCGGACCAGAAGGTGTAACGATCATTAAGGTTGAACGAAAAGTCGATCGTGTTCAGTTTGCCGCTCTTCCCGGCAACATGAAAGGCATCCAAAACAGATATGTGCTCGGGTAGTAAACGGAAAATCATGATAAATGACGAAATCATACCGAAAAAGATGACGGTCATCTGAAGCATATGTGTCTTGTTGACCGCGCTTGTTCCGCCGGATGCCGTATAAATAATAACGAGAATACCGATGGTCACAATGGTCCAGTCCAGGGGCCAGCCGAGTATGGCCGAAATAATCAGTGCCGGGGCCAGGATGGTGAATCCGGCGGCGAGTCCCCGTTGAATGAGAAATAAAAAGCTGCCCAGGGCACGGTTTTTCAGATCAAACCTGGTCTCCAGGTATTCATAGGCGGTATATACATTCAATTTGTGGTAAAGCGGAACGGCGGTTATGGAAAGGATAACCATGGCAATCGGCAACCCGATGTAGAATTGCAGGAAACGCATGCCGTCGACGTAGGCCTGCCCCGGTGTGGATAAAAACGTGATGGCACTGGCCTGTGTCGCCATGATCGACAGCGCCACCGTATACCAGGGTGTCGAACGGTTGGCCAGTAAAAATTCCCTGACATTCTTACTGCCGCGGCTCTTCCATGTACCATAGGCGACGATAAATATCAGGAATCCTGCCATTACAATCCAGTCCAGCCGGCTCATTCAAAGATCCTTCTTATTATATAAAACAGGGTCAGCCAGAAAACGAGGTTCAACATGACCAATCCGTATAAACGCGGCCAGCGTTTTAATATGGGGGGCGGCGTGTTTTCCGGTTCATACGTTTGTTTCATAAGCCGCCTTTCGCAGAAATCAGATTTACGAATATGCGGTAGGCGCCGGGAACACCGGCGGGAAGCTGACGAAACCAGGAAAAAGCGGTATAGATAAAAACGCCTTCACCATACGTGGCATAAAGAAGACCGCCCAGTTTAGACGATTCTCCCTGATCATGTCCGGAGAGAAGGGGGTATAATTTTCCTTCCCATTTTTCAGCAAAATAAAGACCGCGTTCCTGGACCCAGTTTTCGAAATCAGTCTCAGTGATTTGATTCGGTGCGCTCATCAACGGGTGTTCCGGCAGGAGAATCCGAATCGGCGCGGTTTCTTCGGAAATCCGGTCTTTACCGGAAGCCGTGAAGGAGTAGGGGCCAATCTGGTCAACCCGGTTTCCAAAGCGGGTGTTATGCTGAACGATCCAGGTGCCACCATCCCGGACGAAGGCATTCAGCCGGGCCTGCTGCCTGTTGAGTATCTCGCGGGTGTTGAATGCACGGACGCCACATATTATGACGTCATAGCGGGTGAGATCGCCGTTTTCGATTTCTTCGTCAGTCAGCAGTGTAACCGGATACCCGAGTTGTTCCAGGGCCTGTGGAATATCATCTCCGGATCCCATGATATAACCAATTGAACGGGGTTCGATGGAAATATCCAGAGGGATCAACCGCGTCCGGGCCGGCTGCATAAGACTCTGCGGAGCGATATGCGCATAAGCGATGCGAATGAGCTCATGATTATAGGTTCTGTCCGGGGTCCGGGCTTCAAACGTCAGGGAACCGTTAGCGGCATCATTCAGGGGTGTTACTTTGAAGGTATATTCTCTGCTAACCCCTTCAGCGAGCCGAAACCGGTGGGACCGGGGTGATATCTTCCATCCTTCCGGTAGAACTGGGACAAGATCTCCGTCGGATTCCGGACCGAGGTTCTCAAGTTGCACGTGAATCAACCGGGATGTTGTATCCGGAAAAACATAGCCCGGATGGTCGACGGACAGACTCAATTGCGGTGTAATATGGAACGGTTCGTAAACCGCACCGCGTACCGGATCTGTTTCCCTGAACTGGACGGGTAAGGTAAAATCGATTGTCTTACCGGCAATTTGCATGGTATATGTCGCGGTCAGGGCCGGCGGAGATTCCGGTTTTCCGGAAAGGGATTGATCCGGAATAACGTACATGGTACCCGTGTCCTCGTACCGGAGCCAATAGGGCTGTGAGTAGGGTGCGTCCACCGGAATCGTAACCGCTTTTTTCAGGGAAAGCGGTTTGTTTTCGCCCAGCTCATGGTTGATCAGTGTATCGCGATCCGCATAGTGAATATGCAGTTTTTTCCAGATAATGGGAACCGGTGAACGGTTGACAGCCAGCGTATGGATGTCAATAACCTGATCCCTGTCGGCCCCGGGTTCGCGTACAAACGCTTCCAGCCAGAGTCCGGAACACATCTGCATAAGTTGACGAACCTCAGCCATTTTTGACGATGCGAAGTATGACGGCTCCGCCTCTTCCAGTAATTGATAGATGGTGAGCAGAGCGGGAATGCTTTCCCATGGAGATTCCGGTTTAAACCGGCGGGTCAGGTCCCGGGCGGCCGTTCCAATATCTTTCCCGTTGGAAAGCCGGTTCCAGGACAGATCGATACCATCGAAAAGATCGGTTTTTGCCATATCGCCCGCAATAGGGGTAAATGTTGCCTGCCGGTTGCCATGGTTTGCAGCGGCGCCAAAACCCTGACTTTTATGCATGGAGCGGCTGGCTGCTGCGATCTGCTGGGAGGATGTACCCAATAAGGGATTGTAGCTGCCAAGTTCAAGATTGATTGCGCTATCCGCAGGTATCCAGGAGTCCCATACAATGCGTTTTGCCTGCCAGGTGCTCAGGGTTTGCAGTTGTGATGAAAAACGCCCGGGATCGGCCGCAGCATGGAACGCCTCTTCGGCAAGAACGGCCGAGGCAAGGTGGTGCCCGTGGCCGCCCCGTGTGCTGCTGAAGCGGGTGATGATTACATCGGGCCGGAATTCACGAATTACATACACCATATCCTCAAGAACCTGCTCCCGGTCCCAGTTCTGAAGGGTTTCCTCCATGGATTTGGAGTACCCGAAATCAATAGCCCGGGTAAAAAACTGTTCCGCTTTGTCAATGCGCCGGGCGGCTAATAATTCCTGAGTCCTTAAAATGCCCAGGGAAGAGCCCTTTTCTTTTCCAAGTAAATTTTGTCCGCCGGAACCGCGCGTCAGTGAAAGATAGGCGGTTCGTACCATTCGTTTATTAGCGAGGTAAGCGAGCACAGCGGTATTCTCGTCATCCGGGTGTGCGGCGACATAGAGTACACGTCCCAGTGTATTCAGGCGATCCATCCGGTGAAGAATCGCAGATGTGGAATAGGAGCTGGAATGACTGGGAAAGGAAATAAAAAATACAAAATACAAAATACAAATTAGAGAGGAGTATCGAATGTGCCGTCTGTTGTTGATCAGATATTGTAGGTAATGTGTCAATGCAAACCCCGGATATAATCGTTTTATTCAGATGTCATCCTGAAAGGATCTTTGCATGTACAGCGCGGGGCTATCCGCGTAAGGATCCTAACAGGATGACAGAAATGTTAACAACGGCTTAAAGCCCTTCTAAAATTCCTTTAATCTGTAATGGTGTGACGTTAAAGCGAAAAAATGAAATGATTTGAATCCGGTTAACTCAGGGAGCTGCCGGTTTCAGTTGGTTATGGTATAGGATTCTAAGAACTACATGAGGAGTGGTACAATGTTGCAATGAACGGGAACTGACCGCTTGAACAGTAACAGAGGTCTGCTGTCAACCGGATTCGAGCAGGGGCCGCAGAATACGGTTCCAGACGGCATAGCCCGTATCATTCAGATGCAGCTGATCGTCGAGAAAAAGCGCTTTATTCGGTTCACCCTTTTCATTGAGCATCGGCTTTACGATGTCCATGAGGATGATCCTGTTATCAGAAGATGTAATCATCGTATTGGTATTTTTCATTTCAGGCCAGAATTGCCAGCGGCTATGGCTGGGTTTGATGGGAATGTAGATGAATCGGACGTCCGGGAAATCCTTACGGACTTTACCATAAAACGTTTTAAAATCGGTTAAAACCTGTGCGGGGCTTTTGCCGGCTGCCACATCATTGTCACCGCAATAGAAGACGATGGTGGAAGGTTGATATGGCTTTACAATCGCATCGTAATAGTGCAGCATATCCGAAATATGCGCACCGCCAAACCCTCTGTTTACCACCGGCTGATCCGGAAAGGCCCGGTGCGTTTCCCATAAACGGATACTGGAGCTGCCAATGAACAGAACCGGATTTTCGGGAAAACTGTTTTTTGCATCCCAGGCCGTAAACTGCGAAATGTCATTTTTGAACCGTTCCGGATCCGGATTGGTAACCCTGGTGTCCTGAGCAGCTATCGAGAGTGAAATTAATACAAAATAAAAAATAAAAAGTACAAAATATCTATGTTTCATCCTGGTCATTTCCATACCTTCATTTTTTGGTCATACTATATTCTTTCGAGGACGGCCGTCGCTTCAATTTCCACTAGATAATCCGGTCCGATCAGGGAACTGACCTCGATCAGTGTCGAAGCCGGTCTGATATCCTTGAAAAACGTACCATGTGCCTTCCCGACCAACTCCCAGTTTCGGATGTCGGTCACATACATGCGCGTCCGGACGACATCTTCAAGCATGCCTCCGGCCTCATCGAGGGCGTCCCTGATTTTTTCCAGGATGAATATGGTTTGACCATACGCATCGTTCTTTGCCACGACAGACCCGCTCTCATCGACGGCAATCGTACCGGAAACTTCGATAACGGTGCCGATACGAATCGCCCGCGAATAACCGACGAACTCTTCCCACCTGGTGCCTGAAAACACTTTTTGTCTGTTTTGCATGGTATGTTTCCTTATATAAATTGACCGATAATGTCCGGAATGCCAATAAAATAAGATAGAAAGGCGCACGCTTTAATGCAACTGTATTCCATCAAAACCGAACGGAAGCGGATAAAAGCGAGGTACATGCTGATTTGATATAAACGGTTCGATACTGTAATTTAGAACACGCTTACTTAAAGGGTATATGATGAGAATAGAAGAAGCGCTATGTATGCTGATCGTGGAGGATTCGAACCACGTTTCAAAAAGGCTGAAAGGATTGTTTAATACCGGCGATGTAAAGATTAATACGTTTCATTCCCTCGATAAACTGGACCGTGAAGATCTGACACACAATGCCGATATCCTCCTGCTGACCAGCACCGTGATAAGGGAAAAAGAAAAGGCTGCACTGGAGTTAATAAGGAAAATCATCGACAGGTATCCGCGCCTGCAGGTTCTTTTCCTCGTGGAACAGGCTGATATCAAGCTGGCGACGCAGCTTTTAAAATATGGTATTTATCACTACACACGCCTGCCGGTAAGCGATGAGGAATTGAAGCTGCTGGTCCTGACAGCGATCGAGGAGCGGCCGCATATTCTTGATAATGAACAACAGACGGCGATGAAACGCGACCGCCTGGGTGAAATCGTTGGCGGTTCGACGCCGATGCAGCGGGTCTATGATCAGATCATACAGGCCGCAGACACTGATATCCCGGTATTGATTCTGGGTGAAACCGGCACCGGTAAGGATCTGGTAGCACACATGATTCACCGGCTGAGTGCCCGCAGGGAAGCGCCTTACCTGGCCGTCAGCCTGGGTGCTTTGCCGGGCCAGCTTGTCGCCAGCGAACTGTTTGGCCATGAAAAGGGGGCCTTTACCGGTGCTGTCAAGGAACATAAAGGCGTTTTCGAACAGGGTAGCCATGGTACCGTATTCCTCGATGAAATCGATTCAACCGATGAAAAAATTCAACTCAGTCTGCTCCGGTTAATTGAACAGAAAAAGTTCACACGCCTGGGCGGACGCCAGTCTATTGTCAGTAAGGCCCGACTCATTGCAGCGTCCAATGAAAATCTGGAGGAACTGGTGGCAGGGAACAGCTTTCGCATCGATCTTTTCTATCGTCTCGATGTGTTCCGTATCGTTTTGCCTGCCTTACGCGAGCGCCTGAGTGATATACCGCAGATTGTCAATGAGCTCATCATTAAATACAGCCAGCTTTACAAACGGCAGATATCGAATGTGGACCAGAAATGCCTGGATGCCCTGTTAAATTACGATTGGCCGGGCAATATCAGGGAACTAAAGAATGCCATCCAGCGCGCCGTCCTGGTGTGTGAAACAGACACACTCGAGGCGCGGCATCTGCCTTCACGTTTTCAGACGGAACAGCATACGGAACAACCGACGATATCCTTTAAACTGGGCACGCCACTCAAAGAAATTGAACGGGAAATGATTCTGCATGCCCTGGCCGTGACGCATAATAATCGTAAAAAAGCAGCGGAATTGCTGGGTATCAGTCGACGGGCCATTTATAATAAACTGGAAAAGTACAATTTGTGAGTGTGCATGATGTGCACATAATCACGCTGATTTTGTAAATCCTGTTCTAAAGCTGCACAAATCTCCTGAAATGCATCTGAAACGGAAGCATATTGTCAATATAGAAGAACGCCTCTTTTTTATAACTATTTGTTATTTAACGTTTTATAAGTTTTTCTCTGATTCTGGCATTAAATTTGAAATACTGGTTTCGGTTGATTCAGAGGAAAAAAGAAATGTGTTTCCAGGAAAAGCATATACTTATTATTAGTGAGGACGAAAATAGTCCACTGGTAAAGCGGTTAGGTAAAAAAAGCTACCTCCCCCTTGTCAGAAGGTCGATGAACGGTGTTATGGATCTTGTAAAAAGGCATAAAATAAATGCCATTATTGTGGATCGCGTGCTCTCGGATCTGGATCCGATCGAATTTGTTCTGAATGTCCGGGATGTCAACGAGAAAATTCCCGTATTTTTCCCTGAACAGGAGATCGACAGTAAAAAATGGGAACTGGTTTACCGGTTTGATGGTGTTTTCAAATTTAAAAACCTGGATGATCTGATACATTCAATCCATTAATCACCTGATTCCAAAAAAAAATCGTTTACAAAAAAAGGAGCTTATTGTGTCAATCTATACTACACGTCAGCAGGCTATTGCCAAACGTATAGAATCTGACGTCATCAAAGAAAAATGGAAAGACTGGAAATGGCAGTTGCGCCATGCCGTTAAAGATATCAATACGTTTGAGAAATTACTTGGCGTGAAATTTGGTGCGGAAGAGCGTAAAGATCTGGAGGAAACGCTGGATAAATTTCCGCTATCGGTACCTCCTTATTACATTTCACTGATCGATACCAAGGATTTCAGGAACGATCCGGTATTCAAGCAGGCTTTTCCCGCTTCCCAGGAATTGATTAATACAGATTATGAAATGGATGATCCTCTTGCGGAAGATAAGGATAGCCCTGTACCGGGTATTACGCATCGTTATCCGGACCGTGTACTGTTTACCATTAGTAATCTGTGCTCCATGTATTGCCGTCACTGTACGCGAAAACGTAAGGTCGGGGATGTGGATTATATTCCGAATCGCGGTATGATTAAAATGGGTATCAAATACATTAAGGATACCCCCCAGGTGCGTGATGTGCTGCTCTCGGGCGGCGATCCCTTTATGCTTTCCGATGAATATCTTGATTGGATTCTCGGTGAAATCCGGGCGATACCGCATGTGGAAGTGATACGAATCGGTACACGTATGCCGGTGGTTCTGCCATACCGGGTCACTGAAGGGCTTGTCAATGTGCTGAAAAAACACCATCCGGTCTGGGTCAATACGCATTTCAATCATCCCAGGGAGATCAGTTCTTCTTCGAAGGCCGCCCTGGCCATGCTGGCAGATGCCGGGATCCCGCTTGGTAACCAGTCGGTATTACTGGCCGGTGTCAATGACTGTCCGCGCATCATGAAATCCCTGGTACACAAGCTGGTGCAGAACCGTGTCCGTCCCTATTACCTGTATCAATGTGACCTTTCGGAAGGACTTTCGCATTTCCGCACGCCGGTCGGTAAGGGCATCGAAATTATTGAAAGTCTTATCGGTCATACCAGTGGATTCGCGGTTCCGACTTACGTGATCGATGCGCCGGGGGGAGGCGGTAAAATCCCGGTAATGCCTAATTATTTGATATCCTGGTCAACACACAAGGTGGTTTTACGGAACTATGAAGGTGTAATAACGACCTATAAAGAACCGGAATCCTATGAATCTTATTTTTGTGACCGGAACTGTGAACGTTGTAACCTGACCCTGAATCTGGAAGAAGGGGACGATGAATACACCGCAACGGGTATTGCTGAACTTTTATCCGATGCCGGTGAAACCATCTCATTGATTCCGGAAAATAATGAACGTATTGAGCGCCGGTCTGATCCGGAATGAAAAAACCAGGAATAGAATTCTATGCATCTTGTTGATTATCTGATATTTATTGTCTATTTCCTTGCCGTTCTGGGGATCGGTGTATATTTTTTCCGCAAAAATGAAAGCCGGGAAGATTATTATGTCGGCGGCCGTTCTATTTCGTCCTCACACATCGGCCTGTCTATTGTGGCGACGGATGTTGGCGGCGGATTCAGTATCGGCCTGGGTGGCCTGGGTTTCGCCATGGGTCTGGCCGGCAGCTGGCTCTTGTTTACCGGATTGGTCGGTGCCTGGCTCGCGGCCGTATTGACCGTACCGAAGGTGAAAAAAATCGACCAGAAATACGGAATGCTTACCTTCCCCGATTTTCTGCGTTTTCATTTCAACGAACGCGTGGCCCTGGTGGCTGCCGTTATCTCGGGGGTCGGATATCTCGGATTTACCAGTGCACAGGTCCTGGCCGGAGCAAAGCTGGCTGCGGGGAGTGTGTTTGCAGAGGTAACCAGTATCGATCCGCTGCAATTATCTCTGTATATCATGGCTGCGGTTATACTTATTTATACCGTCCTCGGCGGAATAAAGGCCGTCATCTATACGGATACGATTCAATGGATCATTCTGCTGGGCGGATTGTTTTTATTCGGTTTGCCCTATGCCTATTTCGGGGTGGGCGGCATTGAAGTTCTCAAAAATGAATTGCCTGCTTCCTATTTTTCGCTCCTGCATATTGAAATAAGCACCTTTGTAAACTGGTTCTTCACCATCGTACCCATATGGTTCATCGCCATGACCCTTTATCAGAGAATTTACGCCTGCAGCACGGTCAAAGAAGCAAAACGTTCTTTTTTCATCGCCGGACTTCTTGAGTATCCGATGATGGCCTTTTTAGGTGTTATTCTGGGCATGTTCGCCCGCGTCGCCTTCCCTGGGGTTGAAGCGGAAATGGGCATGCCGATGCTGTTACGCGAGGTCCTGCCGATTGGTATTACCGGTATTGTCCTGGCTGCCTATTTTTCTGCTATCATGTCGACGGCCGACAGCTGCCTGATCGCCTCTTCCGGCAACTTTGTTAATGATGTCGTCGAGCGGTACTGGATGAAAAATTCCACCCAGAAACAAACGATTCGCGTTTCACAGATTATTACGCTCATCGTCGGCAGCATTGCCCTGGTGATCGCCAGCGGGTTCACAACGGTCCTGGAAATTATTCTTCATGCCTACTCTTTCATGGTAGCCGGTTTGTTTGTACCGACGATGATCGCCTATTTTTCAAAACATAAATCGGCCGGAGCCGCCCTGTTAAGTATGTTCGGCGGCGGGGGGCTGACCCTTATCCTGATTTTCAGCAAGGCAAGCCTGCCTTTCGGTCTGGACGCCAGTATTTATGGCATTGTCTTTTCTGCGCTGTTATATTTGCTGGGCGTCTTTATTTTTCCAGATAAATCGAGGAAAACGATGTACGATACCATCGAGAAAATGGGTCATTCACTGGTGCAGCACGGTAAACAGAATGACCGTATTTATCTCCAGAAGCTGGACAAAAAAGATTTTCCGGAAATTATTCAGAAACTGGAAGCACTGGCCTCCAGAGAGAAGTATTCAAAAATATTTGTAAAAGTTCCTCAATGGGCCGTTGAGACATTCGCAGATGCAGGGTATAAAAAGGAAGCCATGATTCCCGGTTTCTATAATGGTAAAGAAAAAGCAGTGTTCATGGCATTGTTCAGAGATAAAAAACGGTCCGGCCTCACTTCCGATAAACGGGATGAAATTGAAAAAAACATCATGATTGCCACGAATAAAACCGGTGAGGGGCTTCAAATGCCGGGAAGCGAGGGATTCGAATTCCGGAAACTGGATAACCGCGATGTGTCGGAACTGGCCGACGTCTACAAAGCGGTTTTTGATTCTTACCCGTTTCCTATTTTTGAAGAGGAGTATCTGCGGAAGACGATGGCGGACCATGTCGATTATTTTGGTGCATCGAGGGACGGCAGGCTCGTGGCTGCCTCGTCAGCAGAAATGGATAGTGCCTCACAAAATGCAGAAATGACCGATTTTGCCACGTTACCCGCTTTTCGCGGTAATAAGCTGGCCCTGTACCTGCTGGATATCATGGAATCAGAAATGAAGAACAAGGATATGAAAACACTCTATACGATTGCGCGGTCCCATTCTCCGGGTATGAATATAACATTTGCCAAAAAAGGCTATGTGTTTGGTGGAACACTTGTCAATAATACGGACATTTCCGGCCGAATCGAAAGTATGAATGTCTGGTTTAAATTGCTGAAGATGGAAAGGCAAAAGGAATAACAGGTAACGCCTTAATAGACGACAATCCGGCCTTCTGTGCGGATGGCATCGATTTGTCCTGTCGAAAGGGGGTTACCGGTAAGATTTATGAATGCGATAGCGGGAAGATCCTCCACAACAGAAATATCCTGAATGTCATTATAGGAAAGGTCAAGATATTTTAAACGCATCAAGGATTGCAGGCTTTCGATCGATCCGATCGCATTCCCTGATAAATACAACTCGCTGAGATTGACAAGATTGCTGATTTCATTGATATCAATTAAATGATTGGCTGAGAGGTCAAGTGATGTAATGTGCGTGCAGTACTCAATTCCGGAAAGGTCGTTGATACCATAGCCGGAAACATCAAGTGCTCCGGTCAGGTTTTCCAGGTGAAACGGTTCTAAGATCATATCGGTGATGCCCTCCTTCCTGGCCAGGACAGACATAAAATCGCAGGCAACTTCGATCGCATCTTCCGGTATGTAGTTATTTTCATCTGATGCCATCGTTTCATCAAGATCGATAATCTGATCGAAATCTTCGTCCACGTACCAGTATTCATCCTCCATCGATTCCCGGATTTCCGAATCTATGTTCACATTCAGATGGCCCTGATGAAGATCCTCCATTAACTGAAAAAGAAATGTAAAGCGCATCAGGTGTTTACGGTCCTTTCTCTGATAACCGGTCTCTATCTCTTTTCTGTAATAATTAATGCGGTCCGGATGAACCATCATTATCAGATGGGAAAAGAGTTTATTAACATTATCTTGATGTATGCCGCTATCTTCCGGGATGCACCAGGCCATACTTTTTATGACGGCATGCTGCTTCCCGCGGAATGAATCAATCAACGAAGTTGTAAGAAAGGTGAGATTCTTTTCGCTGTATATTGCGTTCAGTTTGTTATAAAGTTCTTCGAGTTCTGAATGACTGTGGATAGACATGACCATTAAAACCCTGCTCCCTTAGGCGGACACTTTCTGGCCGATGCGGTTCTGAATCGTCCGTGCAAAGGGCAGACGGATGTATCCTGGAAGCCTTTTATGTTCTTTTTTACAGCTCAGAAAGATCCAGCGATGTTCGAAAATATTTACCACAGCGGAAATATCCCACAGTGGGGGTATTACGATGGTTACATCTCTACCAACGCGCTGCAGTTCCTTAAAAAACTTTACAGGATCATCCGTGTGCTCGATCGTATGTGAGCATAACACGGTATCGAACTGTTTATCCCTGAAAGGCAGGGTGTAAATGTCCACCATGGTCATACGCGGTACCTTTACATGGGGAACGATATCGGCATTGATACCTCCGCCGTCCGTGTATCCGCAGCAGATATTAAGATCCCACTTCTTGCGTTTGAGTATACGTTTTTTAAAAAGGGTATAACTCAGAAAATTGAGAATCCAGGCCACAATATACAGAAAGACCGCAGCAGCAAGAATGTACAAAATAATGGTAAGAAATGAATTCATATTGTGTAGTTTTCCCGGGTTATTAACATGATTGCCCGTGTGTCCTAAAATCGTAATGAAAGGCAACTGAGGCCGCCGTCCAGTTTCCGGAATTCAGACATATCGCATTCAATGACAGGGAAACCCGCTTCTCGGATCTTGCCGGCCAGCACGGGGAAACCACCGGCCATTAAAACCGTACCATTCAGCCACAAGCAGTTCGCAGCATATTGTTCGTTATCCGGGACTTCTATCCGGTTGAAATGATCAAAAAGGGGCATACCTATAAATTCGCCACTGATAACCAGGTGGTTGTTTTCCAGATAACTCAAGCCGCTTTTCAAATGTAAAACGTTTTCAAGAGGTACGGTTGTCCCATCCATGCCATAGTCGCGGAGAATGCGGATGACCTGTTTTGCCCCCTCTCGATTCGTGCGACCGGACAAACCTATGTAATAATAGGAACCGACCATCATAATATCGCCGGCATCGACCGTCCCGGGAGACCTGATGGATTCAACTTTTTTATAGTGATCCCTGATGGAAATTGCCATGGCATCGACTTCTCCCCTTCTCGAGGGAGCACCGGGACGGGTAAGAATGGCTACTTCCGGAGTCAGCAGGGTGGTATCTTCTACGAAGGTGGAATCGGGATAAGCCTCGTCCGAACCCAGGATAGTCACGTCCAATCCCAGTTGCTGCAATACGGTGATGTAATATTGATGCTGACGCAAAGCCAGATCATAATCCGGTAAGCCGAGTTCAGCAGTGGTCAGCCCATTTATTAATTGTTTGCACGGGGTTTTTACAATAGCATGATTAAAGCGCTTCATGATAAATTTATCACCTGATTATCAATTTAATTCCGGATTAAACCGCTACGGGTTCTATCATCAAAAAAAGGGAAGATACAAAACAGGGCAGGTATAAAACAAGTGAGGCCTTTATCACTAATGACCGGACCAGCCGGACGGTGTTTCCAAGCCGGGCTATGCCTGGAATTTATAAAATCTCTACCTTCAAAAGGAAAACTTAACCCTGGCAAAAAGCCCTTCGCCATAACCGCCGTATTCGGATCGTGCTTTTCCATTGGTCAGAAAGGCCACCAGGGTTACATCCCAGTTTGTTTTTACCGACCAGTCCAGCATGGGAACCGTAATGGAAGAACCATCGTCCGGATTATAGATAGTGAACAGGCTGGAGCGGATCAGCGGTGTGATGTCATAGGCGAATTCCTGAAATAAGGACCAGCGGGCGGGAGAAAGCAGGCCGGCATTCAGCGCCTCGGACTGAAAGACTCCCGCATTTCCGGTGAGACCGTTCGAATTGTGAAGTATTTCCGAATGGACATAAAAACTGTTGGAAAAGGTATAATCCGCCGATATACTGGTTGACAACACCGGATCCTTTTCCTGCTGAAACGGATCGTTCGTACCTTTAAGAGGCGCACGGCTGTTTCCCGGACCTTCCGAAGGCGGCGCACTGTAGGTGACTTCTCCACGAAATCCGCCGCCTTTGACATCACCGGCCCATGCGCCGCCCAGAACCCAGCGATGGTTCCGCAGGGCGCTCAGAAGGAAGAAATCGTACGCAAATGCATTGGTCGACCATAGGGCGGCTATGGTCGTTTCATACATATCCTTTCCCGGTTTGAAAACCAGTTCCATGCGTGAAACGGGACCGGTAAAATACTGAAGTCGCAAGGCGTCAACGCCCGGTTTTTCCTCATAGTCAAAATCCAGTATGGACATGGGATTGAACAGATCGGTCAGATTCCATACGAGGGTCGTTCCCCAGGCGATGCGCTGCCGGCCGAGGGTCATCTGCAGATTACCATGGATATAATCCACATGGAGACGGTCGATTTCTCCATAACCCAGCGTGTTTTTTTCTTCCCACAGAAATCCGTCCAGGTCCATAAAGGCATAGTTACTTTGAATACTTCCTTTAAAATCCGGATAGTCGCCGGGAGAATCGCCTGCAATAGCCCGAAAACGGATTTCCATTGCTGCGCTGAGGGCATCACCGGGATACCATCGGGTATTAATCCGCGAATGAACGAGATGATCGTTGAGCCGGTTTTGCATCCCGGGGTAGCGCGTGCTGCTGAACATGTACTTGGTGTAACCGAACAGCGCATAATCCTGTCCCTGCAGGGAAGTAAATCCTGTCAGAGCGATCAGAATCAGTGTTGTGATGATTTTCATGACGAAACCCGGGCTGATGTATCTGATTTGACCATTCCGTCTTCCAGCGTGATGACCCGCCGGGCGCGTTTGATTACCTTGTTGTCATGTGTGGAAAAGATAAAGGTCATTTCATATTTTTTATTGAGATCCTGCATCAGGTCCAGCAAAGATTCGGCCGATTGGGAATCCAGATTCGCCGTAGGCTCATCCGCCAGGACGAAATCGGGGCGTGATGCCAGGGCCCGGGCGACGGCGACACGCTGCTGTTGCCCACCGGAAAGCTGCGAAGGCCGTGTGTGAATGCGATCACCAAGCCCGACCGACTCAAGCAGCTCAACAGCCCGCTTTTCCCGTTCGTTTTTGGAAACACCCTGGAGCAGCATGATGAATTCGACATTTTCCAGTGCCGTGAAAACAGGGATGAGATTAAAGGCCTGAAAAACAAATCCGATATGCTGCAGCCGGTATTCAATCAGTTCACCGGTTTTCAGAGAGGAAATATCCTTACCCTGGATCGTAATGTTCCCGCCGGTGGGGCTGTCCAGCCCGCCGATCATATTCAGAAGCGTGGTTTTCCCGGATCCGGAGGGACCGACAATGGCCGTAAATTCCTTTTTTTCGATGTTGAAACTGACATGTTTAACCGCTTCCACCGGGACGGCGGTCGTGTTGTAAGTCTTGTTTATTTCATTCAATTCAATAAGTGCCATTTTTATCTCCAGAAATTACAGGTTTTAATAAATCCGCACCGCTTCTGCGGGTTGAAGATGAATCGCCTTCCATGCCGGATAAACGGCAGCCAGAATGGCGGCAATAATAACGAGAACGGTCAGTGTGACATACATGGTCAAGGGCAGCATCGGGTACAGCGCGGTGCTGACTCCGAAACTTTCCATACTGGTTGCAATAGCGCTGAGGTCGATACCATCGATTGAAAAGTAATAAATCGTCAGTGCCCCGATCAAAATACCTGCGATACCACCGGTCAGTGACAACATGACGGTTTCGGTAAGAATCATTATAAACACCTTTGTGCGCTTCATACCCACGGCGATGAGGATGCCCAGCTCACGTATGCGTTCCATCACCGCCATGAGCATGGTATTGGTGATGCCGAAGACGAGGGCAAACAGTATAATTGCGACGAACAGGATGGTAAAACTTTCCATCATTTCAGCAAGAACAGCTAGTTCGGGAGCAAGCGTTTTCCATGTCTGCACATCCAGATTGGGGAAGGTATCCGCCAGTTTGTCCCGAAGACCGGCCGCCAGGTCTGCTGAACGTGTTCGAATGGCGATTTCATGATATACCGGTTGGCTTTCGAGCACACGAAAGAGATCAGCCTGATGCACATAGACATTCATCTCGTCGAACTGTGCGGAGGCGCTCTTGTAAATGCCGGTAACCCGGCAGGCGATGTAGACGATGGCGTCATCAAAACCCTGGAAACTCAACACGATCTTGGAACCCTGTTGCAGGTTCAGACGCTTCGCCAGTTTCCGGCCGATGACGATCTGGTTCTTCCGGTCGGATTCAAAATAGTCTCCCTCCCTGATCAGGCGGTGTATCGACGTTATGGCGCGCTCTTTTTCCGGATCGATCCCGTTGATGCGGACACCATAAGAAGAAGCGGGAGAGGAAGCCATACCCAGTATAAGAGTGCGCGATGAATAGCCGGACACCTCATCCATCCGTGATAATTCTGAATGAATCTGCGAAACCTGTTCCAGGTGGTTAAATAATTCTGTTTCCTTCATGTACGAGGGCGCGTGGATCTGGATGTGCCCAAGATACCGGTCAATGGCGGTATTGACCATGGACTCTCCCATACCCATCATGATGGCGCCGGAGAGCAGGCCTCCCCAAAGTCCGAAGGCGATGGCCACCAGGATGATCAGGCTGCGTTTCCGGTTGCGCCAGATATTTTTCCAGGCAAGTGCTAATAACATGTTCCTACTCCTGTGGTTATGCCCTGAGGGCTTTCACGGCTTCCAGTTTCCAGATAAAAAAGAGCGGATACAAAGCGGTAAGCAGGGCGATTATCAGGACGACCAGGGCCTGACCCGTGAAAATCCCGATATCGGTACTGAAATTCATAATCGGTTCAACGCCCATGGCATCGAATGTTTTCGCCGCATCTCCTGCCATGTGAATCGGGTTATGTTTGAAATAATACAGCAGGGGGATACTGCCCGCAATGCCGGCAATGACACCTACGAAAGCCACGAAAATACTTTCCAGTGTGGTTACAATGGCCAGTTTCTGCTTTTTCATACCTACGGCAATAAGGATACCAAATTCCCTGCCGCGTTCCGATATCATCATCATCACGGTACCAAAAATACCGAATGCGATGACAATATAAAGAATAGTAATCATGATGATACCGCTGGCGTTGTCGACCTGAATATTCTGGCGCAGATCCGGCATCATTTCATCCCAGGTCAGGAGGGCGTACCGGGTGTCCAGTTTGTGCGCCAGCCGTTCCCTTATGCCGTCAAGATAGCTGATGTTTTCGATCATGACGGCGATCGAGGTGGCCCTGTCAAAAGCCAGATAGAATTCCTGGGCGTTGGATAAGGTAAGATAAACCATGCCATTATTCATCTCACGAAACGGCAGTTTCACCAATCCTTCGATCGGCAGGCGCGCGGCGGCAATTTGCCCGTGAAAGCCCTGGCCATAAAGGACAAGGCTGTCACCGGGAACGACTTTAAGCATGTCTGCCAGCCCTTCGGCCACCAGCAGGCCGGTCGAACCGGGGTCCAGGTATTGCCCTTTTGAAAGGCGCTCTTTCAGACCGGTCATGGCATTCTCTGCCTGAGGGTCGATTCCGATTACCTGGGCGACTTTGGTTGTATTTCCAAAGGAAACCAGGGAGTAACCTTCCAGACGGGGTGTGACATTTGTGATGTGCGGGGTGGCGCTGAATATTTTCATAAGGCTGTCATGGATCACGATGCTTCTGTCCAGTGAACGGTTCTCCCAGTATCCTTTTCCCTGCACCTGGAGGTAGCCCGTGTAAAGCTTCGCCGATGAATGAATCATATAGCTGTAGGAACCACGTTGCCCGGAGCGCATGAGACAGGCAAGTAAAACGGCGAAAAAAACCGAAGCGGCAGCGATGAGCGTACGCCGTTTATTGCGCCATAAATTTCTCCAGCTCAGTGAAAAATACATTACTGCTCCTTTCTAGCGAACCCGTTTCATATTCTGTTGTGAGAAAAAGGATGTGTCGAGGTCGATATTAAAATCGATATCATGGTACTGAAGAACGGTTTTCTGGTTCTCCTTATTATGGGGCACCATTTCCCAGTGTGTGGGGATGACGCGCCCGCCCATTTCACGGATATCACTGCCGGTCATACTCTTGATTAAGGTTCCATCTTCATCATAATATGCGGCTTTCAGTTCCATGTAGCGTTCTTTAGTAATCCATGCGATGATTTTTCCCCAGACCACTCCGGCATCGGGTTTCGGCAGTAACTGTATCTTATAGCAGAGATGATCATTGAGATTTTCTTCACCCAGGAGGGAATGGGTATAGTCTTCGACAATAGAAGATTCACGGACGAGATCGTCATTGGTAAAATCGGATCCCATCCAGGATTGCAGCATCATTGATGGCGGAATTTTAATCACGCGCTCCACTCTGGGGATCCAGTTCCATACTTCCGTTTCACGTTTCAGGGTCACCGTGCCTTTGTCCCGGACCGGTTCAGTGATGAGAATGAGGGCATAGTCCGGTTCGAGAGCCCAAATTTTCATGCGCATCTCGCGGGACCAGTCCGGCTTGATAACCGTCATCGTTACGTCACTCAGGCTGGAATTGGCGCGGAGAAGCTGGTTAGCCTTGTCAACGATCTCTTTGGGCGTTTCCGCTATGAGGAACGACATGGTCGCAAAGAGCACAGCGAGGGATCGTACAAACATCGTCGGATTTAATAGTTTCATCTGACTGTCCTTTCTACATGACCGGCTGGCCGGTCATATAACAATTATCGTTTTTTCAATCCATCAATAAACGTATCCATAAAAGCATCCGCCAATTTCTTCATGTCAAACAGATCCCTGTCCATAATCCACTGCAGGAGGAGACCGTCCAGGGCAGCGATCATAATGGCCGAGACCGAATGAATATCCACATTGCGGAACACACCTTTTTCAATACCTTCGGTCAGGATGCCGGCAAACAGTGTCCGGTATTTGGAATAGATATGATGGAGGGCAATAATGTCACGTATGCTTTCATCTTTATTGCGAATCCCTTCGGCCCAGAAATCCATCATGATTCCGGCGAATTCAGCGCTCTCATTGGTCAGATGCTCCAGCGACATTACGGCAAGGGCCTTCAGTTTTTCTACCGGATCGCCGGTTTCCTGCACGACCGACTGAAAATCTGAATCCATCGACTGGAAGAACAGGTTAAATGCAGCGGCAAAAATGGCTTCCTTGCTGCGGAAGTATTCGTAGATAGTTCCTTTGCCGATACCGGCAGCGGTTGCGATATCAATCATCTTGGTTTTAACAACACCTTTCCGGGCGAAAACCTGCATGGCCACCCGCAGGATCTCCAGCTTTTTTGCTTTTTTGTCGACGGTTCTGGGCATTAAGCCTCCCTTTTAAATTTTAAATGACCGACTGGTCGGTACTAATATAAAAAAATAAAAAAGCGATGTCAATACCGGCATGCGTAAAATTATCATAAATTGTGAATAATCGAACGGAGAGCGTGCTCAGGGGGACCTGGCTTTTATGAAAGCCGCGGTGTTATTTATTTTCCGTTTTTCCCTGATTTTCAAAGTAGCGCTTCGTGGCTTCCTTGCCCATGTAGCGGTTCAGTACTTTGCGGTCGGTCCTGTGTACGTCTACAACAATTAAGCCGTCTACCACATTACTGAACAACGGGTCCCTGTTAAAGGCCAGGAATTCCGCACCCAGTTTGATGTACTGCCGTATGAGTACGGGGATGCCGGTGGGTTGGTGTTCGATATCGGAAATCATTTCTTCGAGTTCGCGCATTTGGCGAATAACATGGCTATGCCGGTTCAGTACCTTATGCGGATTCATGGAGGGATTCTGTGGTTTGACCCAGCGGGCCAGCCTCGTGTTATGATGATGTAGTTTGAGATAGCGCAGCATTAGCATCTGCGACGAATGGGCATAGGCGTTACTGATGCTGACTGGACCGAAAAGGTAACGGTAATGGGGGCGGTAGGAGATAAATTCACCTATTCCGCGCCATAACAGGAACAGCGAATTAAAACTGCGCTGGTATTCCGGAGCCACAAAGGATCGACCCAGTTCGATGGCGGGTGAAATCCGTTTCAGGAAGGCGGTTTTGAGCTGGAAAAGCGTTTTCGTATACAAGTTCTGACCAGGTAAGCTGCTGTTCAATATTTCGTCTGCAAGGCCAAGCCGGTAGGAACCGATGAGCCGGTCCTCCGTTTTGTCCCATGCAATCAGGTGGATATAATAATCGTCAAAATTATCCAGGTCGAGTGCTTTGCCGGTTCCTTCCTGGACCTGACGGAATGTCCGTTCGCGCTGCCGGCCGATTTCATGAAGCAGGCCCGGTATCTGCCGGGCGCGGGCATAAAAAACACGTTCATTCTCCGTATCGTGGAGAATTTGATCTTCGGGTATCGTATGATACTCCTCCAGCAGGAGGGCCTTCGGCTTGCCTTCTGCAACCGGTTCCTGTTCCATGTGTTTGAGCATGGCTTTTTCTTCGGGTTTTAATTCCCGGTGTGCGAGATTATAGGTTCTTCTTCTGAGGTAATCGAGTTTTTCCCGGACTGTTTCATACGCATTGATCTGTTTTACGGCAATGGGTGTGCCGATATGTACCGAAAAAATGCGGTTTTGCTTGTTAAAAACTTCAGCAGGCAACCGCAGTGTCCGTAAAAAGGGGTGCAGGATGCCCAGGGTCTGAAATGTTTTACTGTTTGCCCCGGAAAAATAAAAGGGCAGAACGGGAACCTGTAACGACTCGATGAGTCGCCCGAACGACTGACGCCAGGGCGGGTCGGTAATACTCCGATGGCGGATGTAAAGATGGGAAACGGTACCGGCCGGAAAAAGTGCCAGAGCACCACCCTGGTTTATCCAATCCGATGCCTGGTTAAAAGGAACGGAATGGGGATTCAGGGAGCGACGCGATTTAAACGGGTTCATAAAAATAAACAGGTCCTTCAGTTCCGGTACCAGGCTGACGAAATGATTAGCCAGTATCTTCAAATCGGGACGTACCTTTTGGACAATGGAAGCAATGATGAGACTTTCGATTCCACCGAAAGGCTGATTCGCGACGATACAAACAGGACCTGATTCAGGAATATGCATCAGGTCTGTATCGGGGACGATATACTTTATATTGAGGGAAGAAAGAACCTGTTCTGTAAATTCTTTTCCGGGCTCGACTTTAACTGTTTTATACCAGAGGTCAAATTTATCAAGAGACATCAGCATGGATAAGGGTCGCTTAATAAATGATCCGATCGGACGTGGAAAAGAAATTGCAGAAAAGAACGCATGCTTGATGGAATTCAGAGATCCGGATGGATAAGAAGCTGGCATATACTCCTCATATTTGACTATATAATCATGAACAGTCTATGTGAAATATATTCATTCCATATTTATGTTTTGTTAGAATTATTTTAAATTTAACAAAAATTAAAAAAATATGTATATTTTTCGGAACATTATTCAGGGAAAACCTCATGATCAATCCTTTTCTTTCAGGTTCTAAATTATATCTTCGTGCTCCCGAATCCGAAGATGCTGAAATGGCGGCGCTCTGTGAAAATCATCCGGATCCGCGCAGTTTTCTTTTTTACGGCCTGCCCACCTCTCTGGAAGATCAGCGTGAAAAACTGGAAAATGCCCGGCGGGATAAAAATACGATCCTGTTTACGATTTGTGACCGGCAGACAGATCAGGCCATCGGCCAAACCGCTTTTCACAGAATTGACTGGCTGGGACGAATGGCCATATTTTATATTGCTATCGCGGAGAGCAGGAACTGGTCAAAAGGTTATGGTTCGGAGGCAACCGGCATAATGGTGCGCTATGCCTTCGCTACGCTGAACCTGAATCGCCTGCAGTTGCACGTTCTCTGTAAAAATGATCGTGCGGTAAAAGTGTATGAAAAGGCGGGCTTCCGGATCGAAGGTACGTTGCGAAAAGCGATGTATTTTGAAAATGAGTACCATGATTTTTATGTTATGGGCATTCTGCGGGAAGAATGGGAAAAAACATTCTCTAATTAAAATATATGCAACAGCACCGAGATAAACGCATGAATTTACGGTTGTTCTTTTTAATTCAGATTATTATGAATCTGTTTATTTTTTCCGTTTCCCCTATATATTCGCAGGCTACCCGTGAATCGGTCCTGTTAAAATATGATTTCGGGCATAATAAACCGAAGCAGATTTTATTACCTGAAAAACTCCATGAAATATCGGGATTGGTCTTTACCGGGGACCAGAAGCTGTTCACGCATGATGATGAGCGCGGTATTGTTTATCAAATTGATTTAGAGTCAAATGACATCGTTAAGCGTTTCTTTTTTGGCTATCTTGTAAAAAAGGGTGATTTTGAAGGTATTGCCGGCGCCGGTGATACGCTTTATCTGACTACAAGTAAGGGACAGATCGTTGAGCTGCAGGAGGGCCGGGATAAAGAGTCTGTAGACTATCATGTTTACCACTCCGGTCTTTCGAAGAAATACAATGTTGAAGGGTTGTGCTACGATCCGAAGACCGGATCATTACTGCTGGCGTGCAAGGAGTACCCGGGTAAAGGTTATAAAGGGTATCGCGCGGTATATTCCTTTTCATTAAAAGAAAAAAGGCTCAGTGAGAACCCGCGGTTTTTAATTAACAGGGATAGCGTGGAATCTTTTCTGGATATTGATGATTTCAAACCATCAGGAATTGTAAGATATCCGGCAACGGGGACATTTCTGATCCTTTCTGCCAGAGAAAATGCCCTTATCGAGATTTCTGAAAAGGGGCACATACTGGGAATGGTAAAATTACGGGACAAGTGGCATGAACAACCGGAAGGCATAGAGATCACGGCGGATCTCAGTCTGCTCATTTCGGATGAGGGACGTAAAAACGGTATGATTTCGATATATGAATTAAAACGATAATTACACTTATAATTCCGGCCTGAAACCGTAGTAGGTGACAATGAATGATACTACGGATATGATCAGCCCCCACATGAACACCGAATAGGCAATGCCTAAAAACCTGTATTTTTTTGCCAGGACCAATCCAAGATAGTAGATATCCCGGGTCAGATTGTTGTAAAGGTAGTCCGGATCATGCATCAGTTCCTGCATTCCCCAGAGATAATCCTCAAGTTTCATTCTGTAAAAATTGCCAAAGAAAAGCAAATTTCCTTTCCTGTTGCGGATATCCTCTCGGGAGATGGTATTTTCTGTTACTTTTGGCTTTGTGGACAGCGTTGCGAATATGATGGTTACGACACATGTGATAAGCAGGCTGATGGTCGGGATCATCAGGCCGGGCATGACGTCGAGCGTATTGATCAGGAAGGACAGGACAATGGAGATAATGATTGCGCTGATACTGATGAGTGTATTGGCCTTGTTGTCGGCGATGGCACTCAGCCGCAGGTGGTTCCGGGAAGTGGTCCGGAATACCGTTTCCACACCGCGTTGCGGTTGTTTCTTTTTTTCGGCCGCATCCACAGCAGTTGTTTGTTTCAACTTCTCTTTACCGCCTGCCGTTGTTGATTTTTCTGTGTCAAGACGTTTTTCAATCTTTGCCAGGTTTTTCTTTATACCCGCATTGTACTGTTCCCGGGCATAATCCGTATAAAACCGCGCTTTTGTGTAAAATTGTTTATCCAATTCAAGCCATTCACGGTCGGTAAAATGTCTATTGAGAACCTCCGCTTTTTCACGTCTCAACAGCGCACCCTTTTTCAGTGCCTTTTTACGTCCCAGATGAAGCAGGTCGGCATCCCGCATGATCTGTTCCGGCAGGTCAACCGGTTCATGACCCATACGCGTGGCCATTATGATGCGCTCGACTTCGGCAGTCTTTTCTTCAGGATATTTTTCATTTTGAAGAAATGCGCGCGCGATTCCGGCACTTTTCTCTTCATGCCCGTTATACTGTACTACATGACCGGTATCGTGAAACCAGGCGGCCAGCAGGACGGGTTCGAGTTGCTCTTCGGAGAGACCGGAATGCCGCCCGATTTCCGCGGCCGCTTGTACGGCTTCTACGGTATGGTCGATAGAATGAAAATGATAGCCGGGACCGAGTTTATTATTCAAGAGATCCCGGACATGGCGTTCCGCTTTTTCTATGATGTGCTTCATGATGTTTCCCTTAAATATGGCAAGAAATCCACTGTTTTACCACCAGTAACAAAGTATAGATATAACGTTTGTCCGGAGCAAGATATTAATTAATAAATTGTTTGAGAGAAAGCATTTGAATTGGTTTAATAAAAATAGTATCATATATCCGTCTTAACCCAATATCCCCGCATATTATTTTGTTTTGAAAGGAATCCCGTATGCAGCAATTACATTTCCTGGATTTTGCCGTCATTATCATCTTTTTCCTGATTATATTCGGCATTGCCGCCTATTATTCCAGGAAAGCGAGTAAGGATACGAGTGCTTTTTTCCTCTCTGCCCGCAACTTGCCCTGGTACCTTGCCGGTACGGCGATGGTTGCCACGACCTTTGCTGCAGATACCCCGCTGGCCGTGACCGAGCTTGTGGCCCGCAACGGGATCGCCGGGAACTGGTTATGGTGGAACCTGGCCATCGGAGCCATGCTTACCGTTTTCTTCTTCGCCAAACTGTGGCGCAGGGCCGGCATTATGACCGATGTCGAGTTCGTTGAGCTCCGTTATTCGGGCAAGGCAGCGGCTGTTCTGCGCGGATTCCGGGCCATCTACCTTGGTTTGTTCATGAATGCCATCGTCATGGGCTGGGTAAACAAAGCCATGGAAAAGATTTTTAAAGTCACCCTGCCTGAGATTGATGCCTTTCTTCTGGTTATGTTGGCTGCCTTTACTATTGCCATTTATGCCTCGGCTTCCGGGCTGCTGGGTACGGCGCGAACCGACAGCTTCCAGTTTGTATTTGCCATGATCGGCTGTATCGTTCTTGCCGTCATCGTCGTGCAACTGCCCGAAGTAGGGGGCATTGTTTCTCTCAAAGAAAAACTGGCCCCGCAGATTCTGGACTTTTTTCCGCGTATAGGCACGACAACGGTAAGCGGAATCACCGGCGGGGCGATGGCGATATCGGCGGGTGCTTTTATCGCCCATATCGGTTTACAATGGTGGTCCAGCTGGTATCCCGGAGCCGATCCCGGTGGCGGCGGCTATGTCGCCCAGCGCATGATGTCAGCCAAAGATGAAAAACACAGCCTGTTCGCAACCCTCTGGTTCACGATTGCGCATTATACGCTGCGGCCCTGGCCCTGGATCATCGTGGCCCTGGTTGCACTGGTGATTCTGCCGCGCGTGGAAGATCCGGAGATGCTGCGCATTCAGGATGAAGCATTGTACGAACAGGTGGTGGAAGCTTACAATGACAACGCTCTCATGCAGTCGGGCAATCCCGTGTATGGTACGGAAGCATTCAAAACGATGTATGAAACCTATGAAAACACGGTGGATCCGGGCGTGATGTATCCGAAACTGATGCTGCGCTATCTGCCGGTCGGATTGCTTGGGTTGCTGATTGCCGTCTTCCTGGCGGCTTATATGTCTACAATCGCCTCGCAGTTGAACTGGGGTACCTCTTATATCATTAACGATTTTTACCGGCGGTTTATCAAGCGGAATGCGCCGGAGCGCCATTATGTACTGGTATCCCGTATGGGTATTATTCTTATGACGGTTTTTTCCCTGCTGGTTACGCGTTATTTTCTCACTACGATTTCAGGTGCCTGGGAATTTATCATCAATTCCAGTGCCGGTATGGGCGCCGTCTTGATTCTGCGCTGGTTCTGGTGGCGTATCAATGCCTGGTCGGAAATCACAGCCATGATTGTTCCGCTGATCATTTATCCCGTTGCCAAAATAGGATTCGGGATGCAATCACCCATTACCCTGTATCCCGTTGTGCTGGGAACGACGATATTCTGGCTGCTCGTTACATACCTTACCAAACCCGTTGAAGAAGAAAAACTCATATCCTTTTTCAAACGCACCCATCCCGGAGGTATCGGCTGGAAAAAAATCGCAGAGCGTGTTCCCGGTGTTACCGGTGATAGTGGTTTCGGACGCCTTTTTCTGGACTGGTTCCTGGGTGTTGTGGTCGTATATGCGTTTTTGTTCGGCTTCGGGCAAATCATTTTTGCCGAATTTCTGAGCGGATTCATCATCCTTGGAATCGGTATTATAGCCGGAGCAATCATCTATATTGACCTGCAGAAAAGAGGTTTTGAAACGTTGTCTGAATAGACAGAGGGTAAACTATGGCACATCACACGGTAAAAACAGGATACAGGGAACTCTCCGAGCGGTTAAACCGTTTTCCCCAGGGTGCACCTGTATCCGAATTGCTCTTTAAGATCCTGAAGATGCTTTTCAGTGAAAAAGAGGCCGGTCTGGTGGCGCTGCTGCCCATTAAGCCTTTTAGTGCTTCCAAAGCGGCCCGGATCTGGAAAATGAGTGAACGTGAGGCCCGGATTATCCTGGAAGAACTGGCAAGCCGGGCCATCCTGCTGGATATCTCACAGAATGGCGAGTCGGTCTATGTCCTCCCACCACCCATGGCCGGATTTTTTGAATTTTCCCTGATGCGTTACCGGGATGATATCGATCAGAAGCGATTGAGTGAACTGTTTTATGAATATCTGAATGTGGAAGAGGACTTTGTAAAAACCTTATTCACGGAGGGCGAAACGCAACTTGGCAGGACGTTCGTTCACGAACCAGTATTGAGCAGTGAACAGGCCCTTCACGTACTCGACTATGAGCGCTCAAGTGCCGTGATCAGGAAGGCATCTACTATGGGCGTGGGTATATGTTATTGCCGGCATAAGAAAGAGCATATCGGGGAAGCCTGTGATGCGCCGATGGATATCTGTATGACATTCGGTTCGACGGCTCGCTCTCTGATCAGGCACGGTTTTGCAAGGGAGGTGGATACGGAGGAAGGGTTTGATCTGCTGGAACAGGCTTATGCGCACAACCTGGTGCAATTTGGGGAAAATGTGCGCGAGAGTGTAAGCTTTATCTGCAACTGCTGTGGTTGCTGTTGTGAAGCTATGCTTGCGGCCCAGCGCTTTGGCTTCCTGGATCCGGTACATACGACCAATTTTATTCCTGAAATCGATATTGAATCCTGCAGCGGGTGCGGCCGTTGTGTCAATGTCTGTCCGGTCGAGGCAATCAGCCTGGTTTCGGCGAATGATCCGCATAATGTTAAAAAAAAGAAAGCAAAACTGGATGCGTCGGCCTGTCTCGGTTGCGGCGTTTGTGTACGAAACTGTAATGATGACGCGATGAAACTGGCATATCGTGAAGAAAAGGTTATTACGCCGGTTAATTCAACGCACCGGATTGTCATGATGGCCATTGAACGGCATAAACTACAGGACCTTATTTTTGATAACCGGGTTTTATTCAGTCACCGGGCCATGGCCGCCCTGCTGGGTGTTATCCTGAAGCTGCCACCGCTTAAGCAGGCTCTGGCCAGTGAACAGGTGAAGTCCCGCTATCTGGAAGCCCTGATTGAAAAAACCCGCCATTAACATTCAGGTACGTAATATGGAAGATAGATTTAAGGAAAGACTGCGCGAACAGCTTGAACGGATATACCGGAATCATAAGCCATCACTGGGGTTGCGTTCCATGTATCTGTTTCGAAGCACCATCGAGGGTTGCGGTGAAATTTACATGCAGTGCGGGGGCACGCGTTCCGGTGCGGTCAAGCTGCCTTCAACACTGCCAGTCGAAGAATTTAAGCTGAATGAAGTAGCCTACCTGACGGACCAGGTTTTACGCACATCGATGGATGACGCCGGCTTTTCCTATATCGTTACTTTTCCAAAATCCAGGAATACCTATTTTCTGCTGGCTTTTGAAACGGATGCCAAAGAGCTTACCGAGGACAAGGAGCAGATTCTCAACCTGATTGCGGATGATCTGACCCATATTTTCCAGATCCGCTATCTGAGTACCGAGCTCAACCAGTTTTCAGGACGCATGGAACAGGTTGTGGCGGAAATGGGCGCCCTGCACGAAATAAGCCGTGCCTTTGAATCGTCAAGAAATCTGGAACAGCTTTTAAATGACATCCTCGAAAAATGCCAGAACCTGATGCGCGGGGAAGCCGCCTCTCTCATGCTGCTCGATGAGGAGACCAATGAACTGGAATTTAAAGTCGTCCTGGGGCCCAAATCGGAAGAGGTTAAGAATCTGCGTTTGCCGGTCGGAAAAGGTATCGGCGGCTGGGTGGCCCAGCATGGGGAGCCCTTGCTGATACCGGATGTCAATCAGGATCCGCGTTTCAACCCTTCTTTTGATAAGAAAAGTGGTTATGTTACGAAATCCATACTGGCGGTCCCACTGATTTATAATGCCAAAGTAACCGGTGTGGTGAATATCCTCAATCGGCTTGACGGCGAACCGTTCTGTGAAAGCGACAAGACCTTCCTGACCACCTTTGCCTCCCAGGCTGCCCTGGCTATCGAAAATGCGCGTCTGCTGCAATCAACGATCGAAAAGGAAAGCATCGAACGGGAACTGAAGGTAGCCGGCGAGATACAGCAACTCCTGATTCCGGTCAGTTTACCATCCATTAACGGACTCGACATATCGGCGACGTACATTCCCTGTAAGGAAGTCAGTGGTGATTTTTATGATGTCATTCCGCTGGATGACAACCGTTTCGTCTTCGTCGTAGCGGATGTCGCCGGCAAGGGTGTTCCGGCGGCCCTGATGGTGTCGACCATGCAGGCTGCCCTGATTGCCTATCTTGAACAAAGTCATGACATGCTTTATATCGTCAATAAACTGAACGGCCAGTTGATACGGACAACGGCGGAAGACCGGTTCATTACCTGTTTTATCGGTTTGTTTAATGCCCGGACAGGTACCCTGGATTATGTCAATGCCGGTCACAATCCGCCGATCCTGATGGCAGAGGACGGCTCGGTCCGCTATCTGGAAACCGGCGGTGTATTTATCGGATCCATTCCCTGGCAGTATGAAAGCGAAACCATTCGATTAGGGAATAATGACCTGGTTTGCCTGTTCACCGATGGACTCTTTGAAGTGACCAATGAAAAGCTGGAACAGTTCGGGCTGGAGAGGGTACTTCACCTTTTGCGTGCCAACCGCCTGCGAAAACCGGAAGACATCGTCCGCAGCATGACAGAAGCCGTCAAACACCACATCGGCACAAAAAAAATGGATGATGATCTCACGGTACTCTTGTTAAAAAAGATGGTTGTTTAAGCGATACACGGAATGAGTCATAGAAAAATTATATTAAAATTTATCTAACCTTATCACGCAAATCAGATCGAAATCAGAAATTGGAGGAGCATGTAAATGGATCGACGTAATTTTCTGGTAACATCAACGGCATTGTTGTCCATGTCGACATTACCTTTATTGACCAGATGCCAAGATAGAGGAAAACGTAAACCCAATGTCGTACTTATTATGACGGATGATCAGGGATATGGTGACATGCATTGTCATGGACATCCCAGGCTGAAGACACCAAACCTGGATAAACTTCATGCTCAAAGCACCCGTTTTACCAACTTCCATGTGGATCCCTATTGTGCACCGACCAGAGCGGCGCTTTTGACGGGACGTTATGCCTTGCGCACCGGTGTATGGCATACCTATGGGGGAAGAAACTGGCTGTTTGAGGATGAAACACTGATGCCTGAAATATTTAAAATGAACGGTTATACAACGGGCCATTTCGGGAAGTGGCATCTCGGCGATAATTATCCGTTCGCTGCTCATTTCAGGGGATTTGATGTATCCTTCACGCTGGGAAACTGCGGTCTTGGTGCGACAGATGATTATTGGGGCAATGATCGGTTCGACGATACCTACTTTTTAAATGGCGAACCGGTGAAAACGACAGGATTTGGAACGGATAATTTTGTCGATCATTGCCTGAAATTTATTGAGGAAAACCGCGATAAACCCTTCTTTGTCTACCTGGCTCCGAATATTGTGCACCGGCCCTGGAATATCCCCTATGAATACAGGCTGCGTTATGATCCTGAACAGATTAAATCGTCGGAAATTGTCGCTTACAATAGTTCGGATATGGCCCAGTTTTATGGGACGATTGATAAAATTGATGAACAGGTGGGGCGGGTCATCGATTATCTGGACAGGGAACAACTTGCCGATGATACCATCCTGTTATTCCTGACGGACAACGGCACGGTCAGCAGTGAATACAATGCCGGGATGCGTGGACGCAAAGGCAGCCCTTATGAGGGGGGACACCGGGTGCCGTTGTTTATCCGGTGGCCCAATGGCGGTCTGCGTCAGGGTATGGATATCAGTGATTTAACCGCACACATCGACCTTCTTCCGACTTTGATGGATCTCTGTGATTTGAAGGTGGACAGGGAGCCTGTATTTGATGGTAAGAATCTGGCACCATTATTACAGGATGATGTGGTCCAATGGGCAAACGAAAGAGCATATATTACCCAGATGGCCCAGAATGTACCCGGTTACCATATAACGCCTCCCAAATGGGGACTTTCCGCTGTATTGACCCAGCAATGGCGACTCGTAAATAAAAATGAGCTCTATGATATAAAGAAAGATCCCGGTCAGGAACATGATATTTCCGCTCAAAATCCGGAAGTCGTAAAACAATTACAGGAGATGTACGAAGCATACTGGGCGGATATCCTGCCGCGTACGAAACATCTTGCCCGTGTTATTATCGGGCATCCCGAGCAAGCCACGACGGTTTTGTCATTAACAAACCTTACACCCGTAGCGGGTGGCAACGCGGTCTGGTCACAAATAAGCGCAGCAACCTGGGATGAAATCGAGGGCATATGGCCTCTAAAGGTCCAGAAAGCCGGCATGTATGCCTTTGAACTGCGCAGATGGCCAAGGGAGCTGGACCTGCCGATTAATGCATTCGAAGATATCGAAAAAACGAATCTCTGGCCAGAGTTTAAAAGCGGCAGTACGCAGATTAATCCGGTTCAAGCCGGTCTGTCCATCGGAGATACGACAATTTCAGAAAAAATCAATGCGGATGAGAAAGCGGTAGAAATTACTGTCGAATTGACCGAAGGTGATATTGATTTAAAAACATGGTTTGCCGATAAAAACGGAACGTCCCGATCAGCTTATTGGGTATACATCCGACCGATGACCTAGCGTGATCGATACTAATATAATGCTCCAGGGAAATGTGCTTATTTAACAATCATATGGCGATTATTTTATAGTTAAATAGCCTGAGTCAGAATTTTTTACATTGCCAAAGAGAGGCTGGATGTATCATACATTATTGGATCTGAAGAACCCTACTGGCAGGATCCACCGATTGTTATGAAGGTAGAAAACAGTATCGATGATCTTTCATCATCTGAATTGCGGTTACTGGACACACTTGCTTCTTTGGTCAAACAACCGGACGCTTACATACATGAACTCGATAGTCTCAAAAACAATAGTCCTTCTCTACGTTATTGCGGAGAATAATTCGTTTTAAGCTCGTAGAATGAGCGTTTCGGTTGTTTGAGTTCTATTGATCGTTGACGATCAAAAATATTTTTTTCTTCCCGGAACATTATGTCGACTTTCAATTCCTGGTTGATTAAATTCTCAATATATTTAACTATCACAGAGCCCTCTGAATGATTCGTTTTGTGCAACGGAACGGAAGGGAATCAAAAACAATACTTTTTCTGTCTCAGACTTTAACATGAATATCCGGATGAACGAGGAGATTGTGTGAACAGCGTACGTTTTGTTTTTTTCTTCACCTTACTGTTTTTATTTAAGATATACGGTCAGTCGGAACGCATGGATGTCGATATCGAAGTGACCAATTTCCCTCATGGCCGGGTTTTAGAGCAATTAAGTAGTTTTGGATTCGTACAAAGCTGTAACTATTCCGTTGAAAATATAGCCAGTTCAAATCCGGCCAGTCCGGGTAATTTTAGTACGATTACGGCCGGTATCTCTTATCAGTATGTATCCAATATTGAACCGGGCTGGTTTTCGGATATCGATTACAACAGGGCGTTTTCTTCTCTTCCTCAATCATTCGGTGCAGTCATCCCGGTTGATAAATTCCTGATAGGACTTGGTGCCAGCCAGCGGTACAATTCCCAAATTGATTTTGGTGACCTGGAAATCACAACGATAAACGCGCCGGACGGAACAAGTGAGACGTATGCTGCTGAGGATAATACGCTCATCTCTTCGCTTGCAGCAACCGTTTCCTATTCCCTGCATTCTGTATTTAAGGATGATGATGCCTTGGGTCTTGGCTTCCAACTTAACCGGGATCGACTGGATTATCGCTCTAAACGATGGCATGCTGATCTTAAAACGAAAGGTTATTCAAACAGTTATTCCATCGGCATTCATTACAAACAGAAAAGAACGTTAAATCCCGGATTATTGGAACTGGGCCTCTTTTTTGAAAAGGGGACGTCATTTAAAGAAAAGAAAACATACGAAACACAGGGTCTGCTGGATCCCATCGACATCGATCCCGGTGACGCATCCCATTTTCAATTTGTCGGACCGGCTGTGACCGAATGGACGATCGTGGCAAAAACACCCGACAAAATAAATGCTGGTATTTTATTCTCATCCGTTAACCGCTTATACGTTTCACTGAATGCTGCTTTATTATTTCGAAATCAAATAAATACGCAATGGAAAAACACCATCGAATATTCAGGGGGCCTGATTTATTACCTTTCAGAAGCGTGGATTCTTTCTGTTGGGAATTATTACGCCCATCCAAGGTCAGACCTGACAGATGCATATTTTAAGGACATGAACCGAAATATGGAGGTAAATTATATCACCGGGGGTATCCGGTTTCAATCCAGACATTATGCCATCAATGCTTCGGTTGCAGACAGCCATCTTTTTTCCGGTAAATGGAGAAGACATACCATTGCACGATTCGGTGTTTCCGTTACCTTATAGATCACAGAACGTCTGGGCAATAAATTCTTCTGACCGCCATGTACAACGAAATATTTCAGGGAATGCAATCATGCTTTTAAAAATCAATATGCGTTTCATTATCGTTATTTTGTCTTTATCCATTTTTTCCTGCGAGAGGGAAATCAAACACACGCCTGTTCCTTTTTCCTGCCGGCAGTCTATTCTGGTCCTGACGGACTCATTGCGGGCCACAAACGGTTCGCTGTATTGTTTCGAAAGGGATGGCGGTGCATCAGCGTGGCAATTGAAGTACAGTGATATACCGGTGGTGCTGGGAAGAAGCGGCCTGGGCTGGGGCCGTGGGCTACATGACTCGTCTGACACCTATGGTTATCCACTTAAGGCAGAAGGGGACGGCCGAAGTCCTGCCGGCGTGTTTCTGCTTTCGGCCGTTTTCGGCTATGCACCGGCGGATCAAATGGATACGCTGAAAATGCCCTATATACACATTACCGAAGCGGTCGAATGTGTGGATGATGCGCATTCAGTCTATTATAATCAGGTTGTATCAAGGGATGACATCAACGAAACGACACAGGTAGACTGGCAATCCTCTGAAAAAATGCGTTCGGCGGGCATTTATTATGAACGGGGCGTGGTTGTCGAACACAATACCGATCCGGTTAAACCATCGGCCGGATCCTGTATTTTTCTGCATAACTGGGCGGATCCGAACGAGACCATGGCCGGTTGCACGGGCATGGCGCCTGCGCATATGAAAACAATCGTTTCCTGGTTGGACGCATCAAAACAACCTGTTTTAGTACAGCTTACAAAGCTAACCTATCGGGAACTTCAGGAACAATGGCAACTGCCGCTTCTGATGCAGGAATGAAAATACATGATTAAAATAAATCATAACGGTAACGCCGGCTTCAAGGCAAGACAATATTTTTAGAGATTTAATAATTCTTATTACCGTCAATATCAATGGGAAGGGATTGTCGTGCGCTTCAGGATGTGTTTTTGGATAAAAAAAACCCCGGCTGAATAGATGCCGGGGTTGTGCAAAAATGAGTCTAGCAGTTATATTCTTGATACATTGTTTGCTTGCAATCCTTTGGGACTTTGTCCAACTTCAAACTGCACTTTATCACCTTCGTCTAGTGATTTGTAACCACCACCTTCAATAGAATTGTGATGTACAAATACATCTTCGCCTTCTTCCCTGCTAATAAAACCATAGCCCTTTGAGGCATTGAACCACTTTACTGTTCCATTTTCCATTAGATGAATCCTTATAAAAATATGTGATCTGCGTACTTCTTTTTTTCAGCTTAAACCAAAAAAAAATCGTGAGGAACAATCTTACAGAATTCTTCACGATCTATTTCGATGTTAATATTGTATCTTCTGGTTTTTAACAACAAAAACAAACAAAGCGAGAAAAACAGTGTACATTTAATTAATTGGTCAATATACAGTATTGAAAATTAAAATGCAACATAATAATCTGGAGTCATTAAAAAGATATAATCCTGCAATTATTTACCTGATGCATAGTAAATGCGTATCTTTTTCATTATAAAATGCATTCCACTTGAATCATGGAAATCACTTCATCTGGCTTACATCATCGCCTGAAATAGCCCCTGTTATTCTGTTAATCCTGTGATCCTGTCTGAAAACAAGTAGATCACGTCATTTGATGAATACGAATTTGTGCCGTTTTATGGTGTTGCCCGCTTTTAACTGGTATATATAAATCCCGCTTGCCAGGCCGGCATCACGGGCATTGAATTGCACCTTATATCGCCGTGCCACCTGTCTTTCGTTAACAATCGTGGCCACTTTCTGCCCCAGCGTATTGAATACATCCAATCGTACTTTACTATCCTGAGGTAACCCGTATTCGATGACCGTTTCCGGATTGAACGGATTGGGATAATTCTGATTCAGATAGTAGACATAAGGCACCAGCTCATCACCGATCGGTTCTGCCGTCAGTACAAGCGGTACGCCCATCGTTCCCAGGATACCATCCGGTGTGATTGGGTACTTTTGCTCAATCGACCGGATTTTTTCTGTCGCCGGTTCATACAACATGAACGTCACGGAATCACCTTCGGCTGATTTAAGCATGTAGCCTTCGCCGGGCATCAGGTACTTCAGGCTCCCTTCCCATGAGTCCACATCTCCCAGATACGCGGCGAATGCGGTCTGGCTTTTTATGCGGTCACCGTCGCCGGCACTGTATGCATCCAGCGCACCGTTGATGTCCAGAATCTGCTGACTGGCATAACCGATCCAGTTCCAGCCCGGAAAGATGTCCAGTTCATGACGGGCAAGATCGACCGCTTTACCCGTAAACCGGAGGGTCCAACCTTCATTCGAATATATCTTGTAAGTCTTTCCGGCTTCCAGATGCGTCAAGGAGCCAACCCAGTTGAGCTCGTCATGAAACATACTGTAGTGCTGCTCACCTTTGATGAGATCGCCATTGGACGGCCATACATCCCGGAGTGCAAGGTCGACCGGGAGTGTGCCGATGTTCACATTGATAGAGAACCACGTCCAACCGGATTCGAGACGGATGGATTGTACATATGCATCCGGTTCGATGATGAGCGGGCTGGCCACGGTACCCAGGGAGCTGTTGCTGGAAAATAAATGATCGTTTTCAAGGAGCACATATTCTTTTCCTTCTGAGGCATCCCACAGATGGAATTCCAGGTTTTCGCCGGTCGCTTCATGGTGGTAGACGGTTATGAAGGTCACATATTTCCGGACCGCTTCCAGAAATTCGACATTGGCCACACCACGCAGCTCGTTATCGATGTATACACTGACGATGTCGTATGGATCCTCGGAAAAACCGTCTTCAAAGGCGGGCTGGACGGTCATTTCCATGCTGTAGGCGAAGGCAGAGGGGTCAAGATTCCAGGCAGGTGGTTCATTAAGTACGTTGAGCTTAACCAGAAGGTATTCATCACCCTCTGTGGTGGCTGCAATGACCGTATCTTTATAGATACCGACATTCAGCCGGCTGTTGATCCCGATCTCGATAGACTGTTCTCCACCGGATTGATGACGACGCCCAGTCCGATAGCCAGATCGCCTTCAAAAAATGTGGATACTTCAAGGGTATGGGTAGAGTCCTGCTGAACAGTATGGGTCTCACCGATGCTCGTTCCGGCACTGAACGAAATATTTTTTTCTTAACAGTATTCTCTTTATTTAGCCGGTTCTGTTCTATGATCTGTTGCCAGATGCTGAGGGAGGCATCATACTCCAGTTCCAGATCCTGGTCTCCGGAAGATTGAGCAGCTGCTTTCAATTCCTTCAATTGTGGCATCAGCGTATGCAGGATATGGGATTCGGTATAGGCGAATGTGGAACGGATTTTCTCCGGCTGCCAGGCCAGGGCCATGCTTTCGTCGACCTGTCCCGAATTCCAGTTATAGGTTATCACGTCGGTAATGGCATACAGGTTAATATATGATGCGCCGATGTAGACATCGCCTTCTTCACCGACAACGGCACCGATTTTAGCGTCCAGGAACAGACCGCCCCCACCGGCGGATTCGTAGGTATGGGTATGTGACACCGTATAGGTCGAATCCTGGGCCATGAAGGAGTAACTCTGATCGCCGGGCGGGTCATGCAGGATAATCTGTGGAATTTCCGGTGTCGTCGCCATGAAGGTCTGCGAGCGGGGGCTTTGCCCGGTAACGAGGGCCCACTGTTCGTAGCTGACGTCTTCTTCTCCCACGTGGGCGACAATCTGAATAAGACGCTGGTACGGATGTTCTCCTCCGGAAAGGATATTAGGATTACCGGGGATACAGGTATAAACGACCAAGCTGTCGGTAAGCAGTAATTCAACCGGTTTGGATGCTCTGCCGGCGATATCATCATAAATCGTAATGCTCCCTTCATTGACGCTGCAACTGTCATCTTCCCAGTAATCCATCACTTCGATAAGAAGATGATAGGGGACATGCTGTTCCATAATCGGTACCTGATAAGCCCCTGTGCCTATTTCCGGAAAACCGGTGACCCGGATGGCGGGCGGTTGCCGGTAGGTGAAATACTTAACCTGGTCTCCCCAGGTCAGATCGACGGTATCCACCGAAAAATATTCCATAATCCTGGGATTGAACGGTTGCATATTGGTCATTTCGATGGCGTAGGGTTGGGCGGGCAACATGAGGGTGAGGGTGCCGCTGTCATCGGTATCGATCGTTTGCTGGTAGCAACCGGCATTGTTACCGAGGGAAGTGATCTGAAAGGTGGCAGAGCCGATATGGGTGTCACAGGGGCCGCGGAGGCGGGTGGTCAGTTCACATTCCTGTGTATCCGTGAACGTGAGATCAAGAATATTCGTTTCAACGATAAGCGTGGTGTCGGATGGGGAAAACGTATGGGAAACCTCGCCTTCCTCCAATACGGGTTTTATGCGATAGGTACCTGCCCGTTCAATGGTCAGACGGAATTCACCTTTCGCATTGGTTTTTACTTCTTCCGGAATATCGTTTACCAGAAATGTGACGTTTTCGACTGCGCATCCGGTGCCGGCAAATTGAATGGTACCCGCGAGGGTATAGGACGTCGTGTCGATAAAATCAACCGATTTGTTGACCGGCGTATTCAGGTTCAGGTTTATCCACTGAGACGGTGGCGAAAAACCATGGTCTGTTTTCAATGGTGTGATTTCAAAGTCTCTCGATTCGCCATCCTTTGTAATATTTACTTCTCCACCTGAACTCTGCCAGGTAACGGCAATATGATGCCATTCTCCGTCATTGGCGGACACGCCGGTTCTTCCTGTTTCTTCACCATCGATTGCAACTCTGAAATCGTTGTAATCAATATGGATAAAGCTGTTGAATTGTCCGGGCAAGGCATAGGATATGGGGGTCCCCTCATTTCCCGTGTCGGATGATTTCATCCAGAAGGAAAAGGTAAGTGCGGATGTCGGAAAATTCTCCGCGGGTTCAATTTTAACATGATCGTAGCTGTTTTCCAGTGAAAGGCAGGTTTTAATATCTGATTCGGAAGGGTCGACACGGATTTCGACTTCATTTACAGCAGCTCCGAAAGGGGTGGTTATGGTCCCGTCCAGTTCCCCATCCGGCCAGAACCAGCCCGCATCATTCGTTGCGGCCGATTCGCCGGCGATGGTGTAATGCGTGCTTTATGTCTACTTTGGAGCCAAAATGGCGCATTTCTAACGGTTCCGGTTCCATCAGTTTCTGTTCGAGGATCCATTCATTGTGAATACGACGATATATGAATGCAGCCCCTTTTCCATTTTCGTGCTGCCGGGAACCGATTATCAGCCTGTCACCGGACAGAGCGACATCGGAAGGGAAGGCATTCCAGGCGAACGAATCCGGATCAACGATCTGTGCCGTTTCCAACCAGTCCCCCCGGATCAGATCAAAGATATAGCAGGCACCCGGATCACGTCCGTAAGCCCCCGCTGCAAAGGTGGAGCCATTCAGGTCAATATTGTTGCCAAAATAATGTCCCTCGCCTTTATAACTGGCGGTCATTTTGTATGAATTATCATAGACCTGACCCGCGACATACGAAAGGGAAACAAAAAACAGAATGGAAATCCGGAGAGTTACTGACAGGTGAAAATGTCGGCCACTTTATTTGTGAATTTAATATCAAAACGAAAATGAGATATCCCCAAAAGTCACAATATGTATTAAAAATTCATATTTCAGAGTAAATTATAATGTTACTCGGTATGGGAATCAGGTGCCTGTCTTTCTTTCCCGGTCTCATTCCTGTGTTTGAAGATGATATTCACTCCGATAATAATCAGGATAACTGGCCAGTAGTCGCTAAGCAGATTGCCGAAATCAATCAGGTAGAAATTGTCCATCAGGAAGAGGACGCCTAAAAGGATTAAGACAATACCGAATGTCATGGAACCGGAACCTTCTTTAGTGTGCATACGTCCCTCCGTTTTCATGTTACTGCATTCAATTTGCGAAAAAAAGGCCCGTTTGTTTTCTGCCGGATTAAAAACGGAACAGATAGGAAAACTTCACGAAAAATCCCCGTTGCTGCCGGCGAAAATTCTGGAACAGCCAACCCTTGGCATAAGGCTTCTCATATTTCTGATAGTCATTCATCCCCAGGAAGAAAACCGTGCCGGGAGAAGGCTGCCAGCTGACCAGGAAGTTGAAATCGGCATTATCGTTCATATCGAAAAGGGAACGCAGCAGGGCCGGATCTTCCCGGTTGTCAATCAGCTCATAAATAAGACGCAGGGAGAGCGAACGTGATATCTGCCAGGTAGATTTCAGGCGGTATATGTTTTGATTGAGTGTGTAATCAAAATCATACCGCTCGGTGGTAAACCGGTATGCCGTCGCAGACATTGTGGTCGTAAAGGCTTTTCCCGGTTTAATGGTCAGATCGGAGCTGAGATACTGTGTTGTTCCCAGTTCAGGGTTTAACCCGGCATATAGCGCGGAATAGAATATTTCATCCCCGGTATACCAGTAAATATTACCATACAGCCATGGAATATAGGAATTTATCAGATAGATGGAATAGCTGTTTTTATAGAAGGTCGTGCCAACGTATTCTTCAAGCTGGTAATAATAGTTCAGATACAGGTCGTTTTTGCTGCGGAAGTTAAAATTAAGACTTGGATTAATTTCCTCTTCAACAAGGTCCTGGCGATGGTCATATATGCGGTAATAGTCGACCCGCGGCTGAAAATGCTGCAATAGATGATCGGTACGCTGCAGATCGTACCAGATACGCGTTCCGCCTTCACGGATATCGGTTCGCTGAATAAATCCATTGGCTGCGACAAAGTTCGTGTCGATATCCTGGTAATACGCCTGGATCTTCAGTTTTCGCGTTCCATGATAAAAGTTAACGACGAGGGCCGGATCTTCCTTTTTCTCCTTTTCAACTGTCCGTGTCTGTGAATAGAGTGTCTGCATGGAAATATGGTAATTATTCAGAAAGGCAAAACTGCCGTCCAGGCCAAACACGCGGTTATAGCTGTCTCCGAACTCACGGTCCGTGGCGATGAGACCGATAAACGAATTATCGAGGATATCCCGTTTAATCCGGATAATGTTGTTAAATGTTTTTTCATTCCTATAGGTATCGATAATGTCATCGGAATAATACATACCGGTCAGGTAATCCATGCTGCCTTCATACCGGTCGATTTCGCTGAGCAGTCCGATGCTGTAAGGACCGCTGCGGCCGGAGAACTTGATACCGGCCAGCGGATCAACCATTTTTCGTGTATAAACCACCTCGATAGGCGTTTGGAAAATCTCTGTTCCTTCAAGGAAGAAAGGTCGTTTTTCGTCGTAATAGAGGGGAAAACGCCGGTTGACGTCGATTTTATTGGCATCGGCCTCGATCTGGCTGAAATCAGGATTAGCGGTCAGGTCGAGCGTCAGCCCGGAAGAGACGCCCAGCTTGAGGTTGACACCGATTTCGCCTTCAACGGGACCTTCATCGAATCGCTCATTATCGCTATTGCGTTGCCCCTGTTGCAGACCGGCAATTTCCGGGAGGATTTCAAAACGGCTGACCGATTGAATATTCGAAATATTCGAAAGCCGGCCGAACTGACCGACAAATTCCGTAGAATTCAATGAAATTTTCGGCCATACGACATCGTGATTCAGGTACTGGGTCCGGCGCAGGAAAGCCAATCTCCAGGGATTGGGGGATTCCTGGTCAAAACGAAGGCTTTTAAATGGAATCGCCGCCTCGACGATGTACCCTTTCTGAAAGATCCGTCCCTTTGAGTTAAAGATGAAATCCGGATTGAAATCCTCACCGACGTGATCGGTAAAAATACCATCAGCCTGAATGCCGTATGGGTTAAAGGCGAACTGGTAGGCGTTTTTGCCGTCGCTGAACGTGTCGAGGTAAAAGATTATAAAATCATCTTCGAAAATATCATCCCGTTTGCAGATGGATGCCCGTATTTTTGAAGGGTCTTCATAAAAACAGATCAGGGCAACGTAAAGGTTCTCTTCGTCATATCCCAGTAGTGCCGCGGTGCGCTCATTGGCCGGCAGGCCGTCTACAGGCTGAAAGGTGTAAAAATCGACAATTTTAGCGGCCCGTTCCCATGCCGGCTCGTCCAGCACGCCGTCCAGTTCAATGTCAGCGCTGAAAACGGGGATGCTGATATCCGCGCTGTTATTACCTGATACCATTCCTGAAAACATAAACAGGCAACTGTAGAAAATATGTACAGTGATTCGAAATCTGCTGCTGAAAATGCTCAATTTCCCAACATTTACTTTTGTACCGTGAATAATGCATACAAACCCAGTGCCAGGAAAATAAAGTTACCCAGCCAGGCTGCAAGAAACGGTTCCAGGTTTCCCTGATGTCCCAAAACCTGTCCTACTCTTATGATGATAAAATAGATAAAACTGATCAAAAGACTGACGCCAAAATTCAGTCCTGCGCCGCCCCGGCGTTTTCGCGATGCAAGCGGTGCTCCAAGTAATATAATAATGAAATTGGTAAAGGGCATAGCAATTTTTAAGTGACGTTCAACGAGCCATTTGCGGGGACTGGCTCCGATAGCCCTTAATTCGTCAATAAACCTATTAAGGTCAGCCAGACCCATCTCTTCCGGCTTCTGCTGAATTTCCGCCAGGTTCTCTGGTCCGATACGACTGTCCGTAAGCATGGTATCCCTGAAGGTGGTCATCGTCTCCTGCATGTTTTTGAATCGCCGGATGGTACCAGATTTCAGTTTCCAGACTTTCGTGGTGTCCCACCGCATCGTTTGCGCATCGATACGTTCGATCAGAACGGCACCGTCGAATGTCTGTATGCTCACATCCCTTCCCTCTTCTTTTTCGGCATTGAAATACTTGATGACAAATTTTCTGTTCTCCGAATCCTGTACATAGATATTATTGCGGTTTTTGCCTTTATTTTGCGGATTGTTTTTGATGTCATACCGGTAAATATCATAACGGCGCTGATTGGCTTCGGGTACGACCATTTCGTTAAAGAAACCGGCGCCGATACTGAGCATAAAAGAGAGGATAATCAAGGGTAATAATATCCGGTATAAACTGATACCGCTGGATAACTGCGCCACAATTTCATTACTCTGGGCAAAGGAGCTGAGGGCAAAAAGCGTACTGAGCAGTATGGCGATGGGCAGTGTCAGACTGATAATATAGGGGAAATAATAGACGTAATACAAAGTGAATTCGGGCAGGGTCGCTCCGTAATCGATAAATTTCGAAATATTCTCTATAATATCGACCACAAGGAAAATGACAATCCAGGTCATAATGGCAAAAAACAGATTGATCATGAACCGCTTCAGCAGGTATACATCCAGAATTCGAAACATAGCTATTGCCCCGGCAACCGTGTTTTTCGTTTGAAGAATCCCGCAAGGCGATCCCAGTTGATAAAAGATGTCTCTTTTACGGCTTTCCACGTCAGGTATAAACCGGCCGAACCGACTATGATATTCGGTGCCCACATGGCCAGAAAGGGCGGCATGAACTTGCGGTCGGCAAGGTCTTCTCCGCCGATCAGGAAAACCCAGAAAAGCAGGAAAAAACCGATTGAGAGAGAGATGGCCACGCCCATGTTTCCACGGCGGGCCATGATGCCCAGCGGGGCGCCCACCAGGACAAAAACGATGCTGGCGAAGGGGATCGATAACTTTTTGTGAATTTCAACGGCAAATTTGTTAATGGTCTTGACATGATTAACCAGCAGACTCTGATTAGTACGCATGCGCCGGTAATAACGTTCGGCCTGGCGTTCCGCTTTCATTGTGGCGGATCGCCAGTTACTCTGGTCGGCTGAAATGCGGGCCAGCGCAATGCTGTCCACGGTAACGATACTGGTATCCTCCTGTACCATTGCGAACAGTGCATCGATGGTGCGGAAATTGTTTTCCAGGTTTTCGGCGGTTTTGTCACGCTGATCGTTCGCTTTTTCCCTGGCCTTGTCTATCTTTTCCTGCATTTTTTCGATATTCAATTCACGGTCACTGCGGTAGGAATCCTGATGCTCTTCAAATTCAAAATCGTCGGCAGGAATGTATACCAGGTGTTTATTGAATGTCGACCGCTGGTACTCCTCCACCTTGTTGTTATCCAGTTCATGAAATTCGCCCCTGAACAGGGTAAAAATGAAAGACTTTCGTTCCCTGGCATATATCATGTATCCTTCATCCGCAATGATAGTGACGGTTTTTTCGGGGGTTGTCCGGTCGAAAATGGTGATATTCCGCAAACGGTCCAGGTTTTCCGTATTATGATATTCCGGACCGAGCAGGCTGTGCAGGCTGAGCAGTTCATCCTGAAGGGGCTTCTCTATGTGCTCAACCAGGAAGGCAAACCGGTTTAGTTCATAGAAAATATGTTCTTCCATCTGGAGTGTCGGTTTTTTCCGGCGGATGGATTGCATCAGAAGACGGGCCTGGTGGTTCATGTCCGGCAAAATCTGGTCACTGAAATAAACCATGATCAGCATCAGGGCGACACCCAGGTACAGTGAAGGGCGAATTGTACGGTAAATGCTGATCCCGCTGGATTTCAATATTGTAATTTCATTATCTGCAGAGAGCCTTCCGAATGCCATCAGCACGGCAATCAGCGTGGCCATTGGCACCGCCAGGGCCGTCATCCAGGCCAGGTTCATGACAATCAGCTTGAAAATTGTCAGGATGGGGATGCCTTTGCCGAATATTTGTCCGATGTATTTTACCAGGAAGTTCATGAGCAGGATAAACATGATAACGAACAGGCTGTAAAAAAAGGGGCCTATATGCTCTTTGATAATGTACCTGGAAAGTATATTCATGCGATGAACCAAATGATTTCAGTATAAATACTTAATATAAATAAAATCCTGTTGAAGTTCCATCTATATTAACCTGATACGGAGGTTGCATCTGTTTCGTTCAAAAAAAACCATAAATAAAGAAACTTTCGCAGAGCTTCTGTTGTTTAGAGAGAATGAGAACTAAAATGTACAAAAAAAAATCACTTGAATAAGGTGCCGGGGCATTGTATATTCTCATTCCTTTTACTTCAAAAAGCCTTTACCATGACCAGGAGGAAGTCCCAGAAACATTTTGCTACGGTAACATTAATTAGCTAAGCGATTTTGGATTGTATGAAAGTTAGCAAGGGACCGGGGCTTCTTTTAATAATTGCCGTTATTCTGCAAATTCTCTGTTTATCCCCGATCAAAAGTTATGGACAACTTGGTATCAGGCCACCCGCACCCCCGCGTACGGTGGAGCTGTTCGATGTGCCTGAACTGGGTCTGGAAACCTATGTGACGGATTCGACGTTTTTTGCAAAAAAACCGAAGGCGTTTAAGCGCACCGTTGAAATGGATTCCACTGCCCGGTATGTTTCTTTCCGGGAAGCCATCGACGGCACGGAATATAACCTGCCGGCTGTTGTAGATCTGGAGACATATGCCGCGCTGCGCATTCAGGCCGATGTGCGTGAGCTGTGGAAAAAGTCGGTGACGACGGGTATCAAAGGCCAGGTGTCCAAAGCCTTCGGGGCAATCAAACTGGATATCCCCTTTAAGATTAAAAGCAAGACCTTTACCCGGATCTTCGGTTCCGACCGGATCAGCCTCAATGTAACAGGTAATATTTCCTTCGATCTTTCCGGACGCACCGAAAAACGATCCGGATCGGCCATCAATGCCCAGGAAAATCAGAATACCTTCAGCCCGCGTTTTAACCAGACACAGCAGTTTACCGTCGAAGGAAAGATCGGTGAGAAAGTGACCGTTTCCGTACAACAGAACAGTGAAGCGGTCATGGATATTGAAAATACACTTAGGCTGCGTTACGACGGTGATGAGGATGAGATCGTAAAAAAAATCGAGGCCGGAAATATTTCCCTGTCTCTGCCGTCCACAAAGTATGTTATATTCGGTGGTTCCAATAAAGGCCTCTTCGGACTGAAATCGGAAATGCAGGTGGGAAACCTGTATGTCACTTCCATCGCCTCTCTCGAAAAAGGCCAGCAGCAGGAGCTCAGTATCTCCGGCAGTTCCAGTGAATCCAAAACGACGATCTGGGACCGTGATTTTATAAAAAACAAATATTTCTTCCTGGACCTTTCTTACCGGGAACAGTATGAAGAAGGCTACCGCGGGAACCAGGCCTTCGTCTATCAGGCTGGTACGGATATCATACAGCTCGATGTATTTAAATCAACCAGCCTTAGTGACGGCCAGGGACGATCTGCCATCGTCGTGCTCGATCCGGCGGGTGATTATCAGAACGTGGCACCGGATACCATTGAAACGGTTGACGGGCAGTCGGACAAGGGTGTGTTCAAACCGCTGGACGAGAATGAATATGAATATGACCGTTACCGGGGCTATATTAAACTGAACCAGCCCATCGGTGAGAATGAAATACTGGCCGTTGCATACACGACCTCGGACGGTATCCAGGTCGGATCGCAGCTCAGCGATACCTCCGGTACGAAGATCCTTAAACTGATAAAGCCCCAGAATATGCAGCCGACCAGCACCTATAAAGAAACCTGGCCGCTGATGATGCGCAATGTTTACTCTCTCGGCGGAACCGATATCGAGGCGGACGGATTCGATATCCGCCTGCAGTACAATAAGACCGGCCAGGAACAAACCCACCAGGATGTGGATCCGCAGGAATCGTTTCTCAACCTGGTCGGACTCGATGTGCTGGATACGGACGGCAATCCGGTCGAAGGGGGGGATAACAAGGTTGATAATAATTCGAACCTGATTAACCGGGCGGACGGTATTCTCATGTTTCCCGCGCTGGAACCGTTCAATCCCGGTGAAAATGCACCCTTCCAGGACCTTGCCGATAAATACCGCGTAGGGATGTACAATATCAGCCACTCCAACCGTACCGCATTCCAGGACAGCAGTAAGTTTGAAATGATTGTGACCTCGAAAAGCACCAAGTCGACATTCGATCTCGGTTTTTATGTACTGGAAGGCAGTGAAGTGGTAACCCTCAATGGGCGGACCCTGCAGCGGGACCGCGATTATGTCATCGATTATTTCAGCGGTCAGCTTACGCTGATGTCCGACGAAGCCATGCGCAGCAGCTCGAATATCGAGGTAAAATACGAACGGGCGAATCTGTTTCAGCTCGACAAAAAGACCATCCTCGGTGGCCGCATGGAATACCGCTTTCTGGATGATTCATTCATTGGTTTTACCGCCCTTTACCTGAATAAATCCACGATTGAACGTCGCGTCCGTGTCGGTCAGGAACCCTTCCGTAATTTCGTATGGGATTTAAATGCCTCGTTCAAATTCAAACCGCATTTTCTGACCAAGATGGTCGATGCGCTGCCCCTTGTCGAAACGAGTGATGAGTCGCGGTTCAGTATCGAGGGTGAGTTCGCCCAGGTACTGCCCAATCCGAATACGCTCAGCAACGAAAGCACCGGGGATGATGACGGTGTCGCTTATATCGATGATTTCGAATCCAGCAAGCGGACGACGACACTCGGTATCCGCTATAAAACCTGGACCAAGTCCAGTGCACCGACTGTTCTTCCGAATTTACTGCCCTTTCACGATCAGAATGATGATCTGAGTGCGTATAAAATTGCGGATACAGAAGCGAGCAAATCGCGTGCAAACCTGGTCTGGTTCAATCCCTATAAACAGGTGTGGATAAATGATATCTGGCCCAACCGGGACGTCAATGCGCAGACGGGACAGACGACGGATGTCCTCGGGCTCGAGTACTGGCGGGACGAAGGTACGGACCCTGACAGCGCCTGGGCCGGCATGATGCGTTCGACCACCAGTTTTGCCGACCAGCAGAAAACCAAATACATCGAGCTCTGGATACAGGGATGGAAAGGAACCATAAATATCGATATCGGCCGTATCTCGGAGGACTGGCATCTGGATGGACAGAACTATCTTGGTGAAGACAGCCGCCGTGGGCTGAACACCGAAGATATCAATGAAAATGGTCTGCTCGATGACGGTGAGGATCTGGGGATCGATGGCGTGCCTGGCAGCGACGATCCGCTGGATATCTGGAGCGAACCGCAACGAGGGGCAACCGACCGTTTCGACGGCGTGCTGTATGACGGCATCAACGGTACGGAAGGAAACGGTAATGCACGAGGCGCCCGGTATCCCGATACCGAGGACCTGAATGGAAACAGTAAGATCGACGTTTTTAATAATTATTTTGAATACAGTTTTTCCCTGGATTCCACCGACCAGGAAACCAGGAAGTGGATTGTCGGTTCCACGGAAAAAGGCTGGCGCCAGTTCCGTATTCCATTGAAAGATTTCAGCCGGAAAATCGGGGATCCGGATACGCTGTTCCAGCAGGTATATTTCACCCGGTTATGGGTAAGTGATATACCGGAAGAACGTACCCGCATTCTGATCGCTACGTTTGACTTCGTCGGTAATGAATGGGAAGAAGAAGGTATTTCGCTAACAGACTCAACCGGATTTTTCAAAAATGATTCCATCTTCACCCTTGCGACGTACAATACGGAGGAAAATACCGTCGCCATTCCCGGCGGACCGGAACCCTACACCTCTCCTCCCGGTGTGTCCGGCGTTCGTGACCGCATAACCCAGGCCATTTCAAAAGAGCAGTCGCTGGTCATGATTTTCAATGATCTCCCTTCCGGTGCGCGGGCGGAAGCAAAAAAATCTCTGTTCCAGAATATGGAGATGGTTAATTATAAGCGGTTACGCATGTTCGTTCACGGGGATCGTTCCCTGCCAATAGAACCGCTGGACGGGGATTCCTCCAACGTTCAATTCTATCTGCGTTTCGGGTCGGATGACCGGAATTATTATGAATTCAGCCAGGATATCTACCGGGGCTGGAATACGCTGAATGAGATTGATATCGATCTCGACGCGATGTCGGAGGCGAAATTCCTTCCCCTGGATTCTCTGGACCAGGGAGGCCGTGTCCTGGAACTCGATGATGTGCCGGGGGGGTATTACCGCGTCGTCGGAGAACCCAGCCTGAAAACAATTCGTTATTTTACCATCGGTGTGATCAATAATGATCAGATAAACCCTTTTACGGGTGAGGTCTGGCTCGATGAGATGCGTCTTTCCGGTGTCCGCAGGGAATCGGCGACAGCCCTCAGGCTGAAAACAGAGCTGAAACTGGCCGATCTGCTGCGCTTCAATGCCGAATGGGAAAGTAAGGATGCGGATTTTCATAATATCAGTACCCAGTTCGGCGGCGGCAATACGGAAGAAAGACAAAATTATTCCGGCGCATTTTATGTTGATAAATTTTTACCGGACAGCTGGGACATCTCTTTTCCCATCGATGCCCGGGCCAGTTTCAGTCGCAGTATACCCAAATATTTGCCGAAAACGGATATCCTCTCCGGTTACCGGAATAACAGTATCGACCGGAAGATGAAATCACTTCTTGGATTACGAAAAGTACCCGATGAACTGAAAGATCAGATTTCCTATAACGAAGTGATGGGTGTTGGAACGACAATTAAAAAACGTGGTAAATCCAAACGCTGGTATCTGCGATATACCATCGATCAGTTCTCCGTGAATCTGGATTACTCCAGAAAACACAGCACCAGCTGGGACCTTAAGTTCAATGATTCGGAGCAGTATAAAGAATCGTTTAAATACCAGATCCCTTTCGGCAGTGACAACTATATCAAACCGCTTGGTTTTGCCAAGAAAATTCCCGTACTCAATAAACTGAGCGATCAACGGCTTTCCTATCTGCCCAATAGTGTGAACATGTCACTGAATATCTCCGATTCGGAAACCAGTCAACTACGCAGGGCAGAAGGTTCCACACTTAAAAGACAGGCGAATACATCGGCCAGCCGTAGTATATCGACCAGCTATAAAATGTTGAACAACCTGTCTTTCAGTTACTCCAGAAATTACCAGTCCGATGTCGATGCCGACAGTCTGAAACATGAAGACCTGTTCAGGGAAATTCTCACCAAAGGAAATTTCGGTCTGGATACGGATATCAACCAGTCATTCAAAGGCGATTTCAAACCCGATCTCCTGAAATGGCTCAGAACGGATTTTTCTTTCAGTTCCAATTTCCGCTACTCGCTGACTAATAACTATCAGTACCAGGGGGCTTCGAGTAAAATTCAGAAACGGGTAAGCCTGACCCTTAATCCCAATACATTAATTAATTCTATCTGGTCTCCCAAGTCGAAAAAATCATCCGCCACAACGAGCCGTCGCAGGGGGACACGCCGGCGAAGCCAGATAACGCAGGATAAAACAAGCGAGGAAGAGAAGAAGGAGGGCGAAGAAGAAGAGGATGAGGAAGGCAAGTCCAAACGCCCACAGGTCAAAATACCCAATCCCTTCATTCTGCTTTATAATATGTTGGATTCCTGGCAGAGCATTCAGAGCACGTATTCTGTTAGTGATAATGTGACCAACCAGTACCTTTCGGATATTCCAAAATGGGATTATCAGTTTGGTTTTACAAAAAATCCCGGCGTCCCCCAGGACAGCGCCCTGCAGAACGTCCAGCTACAGGGACCGAGTCTTTCCCAGACCAGTAATCTCCGGACAACAACCTCGCTCAAAATAACAGAGAATATCAAAACATCGTTCAATCATGATATTGGAAAAACCGAAACCAGTACGGATTTCAACAGAACACGGTCGGGAAGTAACACGGTTACCTTTTTTGCCCTCGGCGAAGATCCGTTGAAAGACTACAAGGGATTCGGTACGGATATCCGGCAGTATATTCCTGATTGGTCTGTCCAGATCTCAGGCGTTGAAAAATTCCTGTTTTTTCCCACGTTCGCAAAATCCGTTACAGTGGACCACGGCCACTCCGGCAAATACACCGAAAAAAAATCGCTACAGGTAAACGAAGGGTTTGTCCCGACGGCCCAGACTTTTTCCAATAACTGGTCGCCGCTTATCGGTTTTAATATCCGCACGATTTGGGGTGTTTCTTCTACAATCCGGATGACCAACAGTACCAACTATTCTTACGCGAAAGGCGGCGGTGCGACCCGTACTGAAAATAAGGCCATGACGATCAGTATGAATTATTCCAAAACAGCGGGTTTTAAAATCCCATTGCCTGTCTGGCCTTTTAAAGGAAAGTCCTTTAAAAACGAAATCAATTTCAGTCTCAGCTATGACAGTTCGGAAAACGGAACGTACCAGCGTAAATTCAATGAAGAAAAATTCAACGAAAAGCAAAAAAACAGCTCCTGGAAACTGCGCCCTTCCGCCACCTATCGCTTCAATACGCGGGTTCAGGGCAGTATGTTCTATGAAATGGGTGCGACGAAAAATAAAATATCCGGCGAATACGGCTGGACAGAATTTGGTATTACCGTCAATATCGCAATCCGGGATTGATCATGACTGAAATTAAAAACTGGCTGAAAATAACATTGAAAACGGATCCGGTCATTCTGGAATCCATATCAGCCGGACTATTTGAGCTGGGCTGTGAAGGCATTGAAGAAGGTACGTCGGAATGCCGCCTGTACTTTGCCGGTTCTATAAAAAGTGATCAGCTGCTGCAGGCTATCCTGGACCTGCTCAGCCCATTTGATCCGGAATTTAGCGCCGAGAAACTGGACATGACCGTCATCCCAAATCAAAACTGGAATGAGGAATGGAAAAAGGGATTTCAGCCGTTTCATGTCACACCGCACCTCATTATACAACCGGATTGGGAAGATATCAGACCGGCAGCCGGTGAAACCGTTATAACGATTGCCCCGAAAATGGCCTTCGGGACAGGCCATCATGAGACGACCCGCCTGATATTAAGACTGATGGGTAACTGTCTCAAACCCGGCGACAGGGTATTGGACCTTGGAACAGGAAGCGGGATTCTGGCCATTTATGCGAAAAAAAAAGGAGCGGCTGAGGTACTTGGTGTGGACACGGATCCGCTGGCGATTGACAATTTTGAAGAAAATGTTAAACTCAATAAGCTGTCCGGAGGGATAACAGGACGTATCGGTGATATTGAAGCCGGCGGGATGCAGACCTTTCATTTGATCATGGCCAATATTAACCGTAATGTCCTGCTTGAAATACCGGTAAAACTAAAAAGCCTGGCAACTGAGAATGCTACCCTTATTTTGTCCGGCATCCTGATCTCCGACCTGGAATGTATCCGTGAAGCTTACGGGCAAGCCGGATGGAAAACGGTTCAGGAAGCGCGTGAAAATGAATGGGTAGCGCTGGTAATGAACTAACCCACCCCCATCCCCTCCCTTATGCATAAGGGAGGGGAGAAAGGGGAGGGTTATGAGGATCCATATGAAAACAATAAAGTCTGGTATTTTTATTATGATCGGCATCCTTCTTTTCATCTCCTGTGATAAGGATGAGGGACCGCTGGAAACCGGAACCGATCCGGAAATTGTATCAACACGAATTGCAGCGAACTGGAACCTGCTTTCGCAGGCACCGGCGGCCGTTGAGGTGACCGTTAAGGACCCCCAGGGTAATGACAATATCCGCGGGGTACGCCTGGAAGTGCGCGATGATGGCGGGAATACCGTGTTCAAAGATTCTCTCTACGATGATGGTGGCGTGGTGTATCCGGATGCCCGGGATGTATTTGCCCGTGACGGTGTGTTCCGGAACCGTTTCAATGTATCTGATATCAGTTCATTGCCGGGCGTGTACCGATTCCGGCTGCAGGCCGAAGACCGGGATGCACATGCTTCCGCTGTGCTGGAACGGGAGGTCCGTTTCGGTGCGAACACTGCTCCGGAAATCGTTAAAATCGCGTCACCGGATTCCCTGCCGAGCGGATCGGATGGACGGTATATTTACGCTGCTGTTTACGATGAAAACGGTACCGACGAGGTGGAACAGGTTCGTTTCGACCTGTACCGGAATACCGAAAAGGTAACCGCCCTGCCCGTAGAGATGTCCAACAGCGGCGATACGGAGCAATCAGGCGACCTCTTTGCCGGGGACTCCGTATTTTCCTATAAAATGGATTCCTCGTTTGCCGCGGGGCGCAAAGGAAGATATGAATTGCGTTTTTCTGCAACCGATGGATTCGGGGATACCGGTCCGGAGACCTCCGGCGAGATATATCTGGACAATAAGCCCGGCCGCATTCTGGAAATATTTCTGGCGGACAGCCTTGAGAAACCGGATAACCCTGCGGCGGTTCTCTTTTCTGAGGTCAGGGTCCGGGTCAGTGATCCCCAGGGGCTGGCCGATGTGGATTCAGTTTATTTTCTCTCACTGAAACCGGATGGTGAATACGCCAACAGCGGTGCGCCGTTTCCCATGGTGGATAACGGTCTGCCCTTCAATCAGCAGAATTTCTGGGTGGAAGCAGGTGATGCGACGGCCGGAGACGGCATCTACACACTGACTATCGGGCTTTCCGGAAACCCGGCAACGCTTCTCGGAACCTATGTTTATACGTTTTATATGCGCGACAAAGCCGGCAACCTGGCCAATGTCATGCAGGATTCAATCGAGGTATATTAATACATGAAATATTTTATCATTCTTGTGTTTTTGTTGCAGGCCGGTTTAAACGGACAGGCTTATTTCAGGGAGAGTTTTAAGCTGGGTGAGAAAGAAGTCAGCAGCGAAACCGGGTATCTCCTCGGTAACGGCATTGTCGATATGCTGGTAAAGGATTCGACGGTGTGGGCGTCGACCGGTTTCGGGTTGAACCGGACGGACAATGCCGGAAACAGTTGGGAAACATTTACCACGGCTGATTATGTCGGTAAAGGCGGTGTCTCGGCCATGGGGCTGATGGATGATGAGACATTATGGATTGCAACCGCCTTTGATACCCTGGCCCAGGAAGATGACCTGCCGGCCGGGGGCGGACTCAGCTATACAAGGGACAAGGGCCAAACCTGGACCCATCTGCGGCAACCGGTTGATTCACGTGATGAACAAAATTACAAACCGACAACGACGGTGGTTCAGAATCTGACGTACGATATCGCCTTTGTCGACAGCACTATCTGGATTGCCAGTTTCGGTGGCGGGCTGCGCCGCTCCGATGATATGGGCGCCACCTGGCAGGTGGTAACGACAGACGGAAATGCCTTTTCCAGCCTGGATCACCTGAGTCACCGGGCGTTTTCGTTGCTGAATGAAAACGGGAATCTCTGGTATGGTTCGGCCGAAGGTATCAGTAAAACGACGGATAACGGACAAACCTGGGAGCGTTTTACCGCCCGTAACCAGGAATATCCAATCAGTGGCAATTTTGTGGTGGCCCTGGCCTATCAGGAGGCCACCGGATCCGTCTGGGCAGCCACGATTGAAGCGACCGATACCAGCGAGGTCCGGGCCGTGAGTATGACCTCCAACGGCGGACTGACCTGGGAGGTGTTTCTGCCCGGTATTTTCGCCCACAATTTTGCCTTCGACGGCCACCGGGTTTTTGTCATGGCGGACGAAGGGGTTTATCTTTCGGAAGATGCCGGGGAATCATGGTACCGCGTTCCATCGATTAAGGATGATCAGACAGGCGAGGAAATTTTGACGGATGCATTTTATTCGGCGGCCGTACAGCCGCTGCAGGCCGGTTCCCGGCTCTGGCTGGGCAGCGGGGGCGGCCTGGCTGTTACGGAAAATAATGGCTATACCTGGAAGGTCATCCGCTCGTTTGTGTCGACGGCACAGCGGAGGGATCCGAAGGTGTATGCCTATCCCTCACCCTTCTCACCATCACGTACCGGTTATATTCGTTTTCAATATGATATCAGCGCGGCGTCGGATGTTAAAATCGATATCTACAATTTTGCCATGGAACACATCGTCACCATTCGCGACCGGGAAACCTATTTCGGGGAGGAATCGGCGGACCGCAGCACGAAATGGGACGGCACCGACGGCAGCGGAAACGTTGTTGCAACAGGTGTGTATTTCTTCCGGGCGGATATTGGGGGTGAGGTGACGTGGGGGAAGCTAGTGGTCATTAATTAAGAAAAAAGAAAAAAGAAAAATAAGATAAAAGATAAAGTTAATACAGAAAATACAGGATTTGTTGTTGTTTGTTCATGGAATGAATCATTGAAGATATGACATAATTCGAAAATGACTTAAAGGAATGCGATTTTGGGAAACAGAATAAAGTTCAGAAGTGTTGTTTTGTTCGTTGTGTTTTTAATACCGGTTGTCGTGCAGGCCAATAATAACGCCCGGTTTGCCGGTTCGTACCTGCGTATGGGGCTGGGTGCGCGTTCCATCGCCCTGGGGAATACCGGGGTGGCCGATAGGCCCAACGGCTACAGCGCCTACTATAATCCGGCTGCGCTGGGAATGCTGGAAGAACGGGCGCTGTCCCTGTCCTACGATTTTCTATCGCTGGACCGGCATATCCATTTTGTCGGGATCAGCATCAAGGTACCGCCCGGAGCCGGCTTTTCGATCGGCTGGCTGAAAAGCGGCACGGATGAACTGTATTCCTATAATTCCATCGGGGAGGAAACCGGTGAGATCAACCAGGCCGCCCATGCCGTCTATTTCAGTTTCGGCCGGCAATTCACATCGAAATTTTCGGTCGGTATTTCCATTAAGCTGTTAATGGAATATATTAACGACGGCACCGATGAGTTCGATTATAAATCCAACGGCGTCGGCGCGGACTTCGGTTTGTATTACCGGTTGACCGAAACCCTGAACCTTGCGGCCACCCTGCGCGATGTGGGGTCGAAGCTGAAAGCCAATACGGATAAGCTCTTTGAACGCGGGGGGACCACCATCGACCGTTTTCCGCGACGGTTTCTGCTGGGTGTCAACTATACAACGCCGTATCCATGGCTGCGGGTGATGTACGATTTCGAGGTCAGCGACAAGGAACATGTCAACAGCCATCTTGGTGTGGAGGCCTTCCATGGCAGGAACCTCGCCGTAAGGTTAGGTCTGAATGAAACCAGTCTGGTAGCCGGAACGGGAATAGATTTTACATTATACAAGTATGTCTCTCATTTGGACTATGCCTTTGTACCGTCTGTCGTTGATGAGGGTAGCAGCCATGTGTTTTCGTGGCAAATCTTTTTTTAAGAAAAAAGAAAAGAGAAAAAAGAAAAAAGATTGAAGATAAAGGATTAAAGATAAAAGATGAGTCCACTCCGAAAAGCACGATGGTGTCATGCTGAATTTATTTCAGCATCTCTAAGTTCAATAAAAACAGTGGATCCCGAAACGAGTTCGGGATGACAACTCCGTAATTAGCACTTATCGGAGTGGACTCAAAGATAAAAGATGAAAGATTAAAGGGAAGAAGAGAAAGGTTAGTGGTATAAAAATGATGCGATTATTTTGGAATTTATTATGCAGGCCGGAGTGGAAGGTCTGTTTAGTTTTTGTATTGATACTATCTGTAAATAATGTTATGGCCGATGCGGGCAGTAAGGGGATGGCGTTTCTCAAGATGGATGTGGACAGCCGGGCGGCCGGCATGGGCGGGGCCTATACGGCGCAGGCTTCGGATGCCAGTTCTGTCTTCTGGAATCCGGCAGGGCTTGCCGGTGCCGAACGGGCGTCGCTGATCCTTATGCATAACGAGTGGCTGGTGGATCTGACCCAGGAATTCGCCGCGCTGCAGTTCCGGACGGGTAAACATAACCTGGGTATCGCCATGAATGTCATGCGCATTCCGGGCATCGAGATACGTGGTGCGGTACCGACAGAAGAGCCCGATGGCGAAGTGGATGCATTGAATGTGAGTACCGCACTCAGTTATGCCACGATCATAAAAGAACACTGGCAGGTCGGTGTCAGTTTGAAGTACCTTTTTGAACGTTATTACCTGGAAACGGGCCAGGGGCTGGCTGTTGATCTGGGTGTTCTTAGAAAATCATTATTCCTGCGGGAACTCGATTTCGGTTTCACGCTTCAGAATGCCGGCCGGATGAGTAAACTGAATGAAGAACGCACGGAGCTGCCCTTGATGGTTCGCAGCGGGTTAGCTTACACTATGCCTTTTCTTCAAACGTTGCTGGCTTCAGTTGAAGTGCAGCATATCCTGGGAGAAACCAGTCATTTGCGTATTGGCGGTGCGTATCGTGTGCATCCGGCTCTCACCCTGCGGACGGGATTCATTTCGGGCATGGAAGATCCGGCCATAACGGCCGGACTGAGTCTGAACTATCAGGACTACCATTTTGATTATGCCTTTGTCCCGTTCCAGTTTGATCTGGGGAACAGCCACCGTCTGACATTCGGACTCGTCTTCTGAGCGGCTGCCGTGAAGCTGGAAGTAAAGCCGGTAACCGGTATTAAAGACACGGATCAGAGGAAGCGCTGGCAGGCAGATCCCAGAATCAGCCGTTATTTCGATTCCGGTACACAACCGCTGCCGGAAGATGCACAGCAACAAAACGCCGAGTACTATGAAATCTATCTGCATGATGAACTGGTGGGCGATATTAAATTGTTCATGGAAGAGGAGGATATTGCGCATAATCGGATACAGTTGATGATCCTGATCGGCGAGCCTAAAATCACGGGTATCGGTACAGAGGCAATCAAAAAAGTCTTGCCGTTTTTACACGGGCGCTACGCTTCGGTATATTGTGTTGTAAACCGTTACAATATCGCCAGTATTAAAATGCTTCAGAAGAACAACTTCAGAATTGAAGATTTCAGAGGCAGCGATGTTGTGCTCCTTCATACATTACCTGCGCACTGATTCGTGTGATTCTCTTCAGAAACCAAACATTCAACTTGACACATCAACAAATGATAAGTAAATTATAAATCTCTATATTGAGTTTTGTTGGGATGTAGCCAAGTGGTAAGGCAGCGGGTTTTGGTCCCGCCATTCGGGGGTTCGAATCCTCCCATCCCAGCTAATTGAAGGGATGCAAGCGGTATGCTTGCATTTTTTTGTCACAAGAAACAGGAGTTGGAAATGTCGGCTTTAGTTGCTGAAAAACGCGAAGGGACCGGGAAGTCGGTTTCACGCAACGTCAGAAGAGAGGGATATGTACCGGCCGTTATTTATGGCCAGACGGATACGGTTGATAATGTTAGTATAAATGCACATGACCTGGCGCAGTTGCTTAAAAAAGGACAAACGATTATTAATTTGAAGGTAGCCGGGAAAGATCAGCAGACGGTCATCAAGGAGATTCAGTATCATCCGGTGACGGGAAAATATCTTCATGTTGATTTCATGCGGATTGCCAAGGGACACGAACTGAAAATTGCAGTACCGATCAATTTCGAAGGTAAACCGGCGGGTATCGAGGCCGGGGGTGTCATGTCCACGTATAAAAATGAGCTGACAATCAATGTGCTGCCGAAGAATATACCGGATTCCCTGCCTATTGACGTAAGTGCGCTGGAAATCGGAGACAGCCTGCGTGTCAAGGATCTGAAGGTAGAGAATATGCAGATTCTCGATGATCCGGAAGATATTCTCTGCGTCGTCGCCGCTGTTCGTACAGCCGCCGAGGAAGAGGCTGAGGAAGAAGAGCTGGCTGAAGAAGATGTTGAAGAGGCAGAACCGGAAGTCATTACGGCCCGTAAGAAGGACGAAGGCGCCGAAGATTAAGCTGTGTTTGCGATTTTTGGCCTGGGAAATCCGGGAAGCGCTTACGGTATGAACCGTCATAATGTCGGATTTATGCTGCTGGATAAGATGGCGCAGAGTAAAAAAGCGTCCTTCCGGCCCGGAAAAGGCCCCTTTTATTACCTGGAGTCCAGGTATGCCGGCAAGCATGTTGTGCTGATTAAGCCTGCAACGTATATGAATCGCAGTGGTATTGCCGTTAAACAATCCCTGCGGTTTTTTAATATTGAACGTGATAACATGATAGTTCTTTATGATGATTTTCATCTCGATTTCGGGCTGCTGCGCTTTCGTAAAAAGGGAAGTGACGGCGGACATAACGGGATTAAATCGATCATTTATCACTTGGAAAGCGAAGCGTTCAACCGTTTGAAATTTGGTATTGGTGATCCATCCAGCAATTCCGTCGGGCATGTCCTGTCTGATTTTACGAAAGCGGAACAGGAACATCTCGATGTGCTGTTTGAGAAAGCGATAGAAGGTATTAATGTGTGGCTCCGACTTGGCATGCAGGAAGCCATGAACCGTTACAATCGAAATTTCATAAACTGAGGGGATCGCATGAGTCTAGTCTTAGTTTTCGCTATTGCGGCTGCATTTCTTGCGCTTATTTTTGCATTTATCAAATCCGTTCTGGTCGATAGAGTCGATCCGGGTAATGAAACCATGATTAAGATTTCCGGCTACATCCGTGACGGAGCGATGGCGTTCCTGGTGCGGGAATACCGGGTTCTGATCTTTTTTGTACTTGCTGTGGCTGTTGCTCTCTATCTGGGAAATATGGCCAAAGGTACGGAACTGATTGCCTTGTCCTTTGTTGTCGGCGCGCTCAGTTCCGGTCTCGCGGGTTATTTTGGTATGCGTGTTGCCACCTCCGCCAATGTCCGGACAACCAATGCGGCCCGTAAAGGTCTGCCTCAGGCCCTTCAGGTTGCCTTCTCCGGCGGCACTGTCATGGGGATGAGCGTTGTTGGCCTGGGGCTGCTCGGTATCTCAGGGCTTCTCCTGCTCTATTCCAATATTTTTGACGGCACGTCCCTGGTTTTGCTTCAGTCGAAAATAATGCCCATTATAAGCGGGTTTTCGCTTGGTGCCAGTTCTATTGCCCTTTTTGCCCGTGTCGGAGGCGGTATTTATACCAAAGCAGCGGATGTCGGAGCCGATCTGGTTGGTAAAGTCGAAGCCGGTATTCCCGAAGATGATCCCAGAAATCCGGCTGTTATTGCCGATAACGTGGGAGATAACGTCGGTGATGTCGCCGGAATGGGCGCAGATCTGTTCGAATCGTATGTCGGTGCAATTATCGGATCCATGGTGCTTGGAGCTGCCATGGCTATTGAATATGTTATGATGCCGCTGGTTCTTGCGGGCGCGGGTATTATTGTTTCCATAATTGGCACGTTTTTCGTCAGGACCCGGGAAGGGGGCAATCCGCAGACAGCGTTGAATATCGGGACGTTTGGTGCCGGTATTTTCATGGCGTTCATATCCTATTTTATTATCGATGCGTTTGTAAGCGAGAATGCGCACGGTATCTTTTTCGCGATGATTGCCGGGCTTCTCGGTGGGATTGCCATCGGCATGCTGACAGAATATTATACAGCCGAAACTAAACCCACGGTACAGAAAATTGCCCAGGCATCGGAAACAGGCAGTGCAACCAATATTATCCAGGGGCTTGCTTCCGGTATGCTGAGTACAGCCCTGCCGGTCATCGTGATCGCTGTCGCGATCATAGTCGCCTTTTCCCAGGCGGGTTTATACGGAATCGCAATTGCGGCACTCGGCATGCTGGCAACGATCGGTATTCAGCTGGCCGTTGATGCCTACGGACCCATCGCCGACAATGCCGGTGGTATTGCGGAAATGGCCGGTCTCGAAAAAGAAGTACGGATGCGTACGGATAAACTGGATGCTGTTGGGAATACGACAGCCGCCATCGGAAAAGGATTTGCCATAGGCAGTGCCGCCCTGACTGCGCTGGCCTTGTTCAGTGCCTTCATGACGACCGCGGGCGTTAAGGAAATAAATGTTGCCGACCCCTTCGTGATGGCCGGATTGTTCATAGGGGCCATGCTGCCCTTCCTGTTTTCATCGTTTGCTATGGAAGCGGTTGGAAAAGCTGCCAATGAAATGATCGAGGAAGTGCGCAGGCAGTTCAAAACCATAGAAGGGCTGATGGAGGGTAAGGCAGAAGCCGATTATGCCAAATGCGTTGACATTTCCACCGCCGCGGCAATCCGTCGCATGGTTGCCCCGGGAATGCTGGCCGTGCTCACACCGGTCTTTTTCGGATTCCTGGGCGGAGCGGAAATGCTGGGTGGTCTGCTGGCCGGTGTAACGGTAAGCGGCGTACTCATGGCGATATTTATGGCCAATTCCGGGGGAGCCTGGGATAATGCAAAGAAATTTATTGAAGGCGGGGCCTATGGCGGCAAAGGTTCGTTCGCCCATAAGGCCGCCGTTGTCGGTGATACGGTCGGTGATCCTTTCAAGGATACGGCAGGCCCGTCATTGAATATTTTAATTAAACTGATGTCGGTGGTTGCCCTCGTTCTGGCGCCACTTTTGTAATAAACACGTAACAAATCCTGTTCCGCGCAAGAGCGCGGGATCGTTAGACCGAAGGAGGTAGTATGGCTATTTATGAAACGATTTTCATTATGGACAGCCTCGTGCCCCCCAAAGACATCGACGCATCAGTCGAGCGGTTCAGCGGTATCATTACCGATAACGGTGGTACCGTCCGCAAAGTCGATAAATGGGGCAAGAAAAGGCTGGCCTATGAAATCGAGAAAAAGCAGTATGGGTATTATGTTTCCATCGAATTCGAGGGAAAAGGAAATATCCCGGCGCTGCTCGAGAGTGATTACAATTTTAACGACAAGGTATTGCGATACCTGACCTATCATTACGATAAAAATAAGCTTAAAGTAATGAAGGACGATGAAGAAGTAAAAAAAGAAACTGCACCACCGCCGAAACCGAAACCGGAACCGGCTCCCAAGGAAACCCCGGCAGATACAACCGAAACGACGGAAGAAGCACCGGAAGCTCCGGCTGAAGCGGAAAAAAAGGCGGACGAGACGCCCAGTGAATCATAAGGAGAAAAGAGGTTTATGATGATGAAGATGAAAAGAAAACGCGTGTGCAGTTTCTGTGAAGGTAATGTTACTTATATTGACTTTAAAGATGATCGTCGCCTGGTCCGTTTCCTGACGGAACAGGGTAAGATCATTCCGCGTCATACCTCCGGAACCTGTGCCAAACATCAGCGTCAGCTGGCAACGGCTGTAAAACGCGCCAGGCATCTGGCGTTGATCCCCTATGTCGCTGATTTTACTAGATAAGGAAAATAAAAGAAAAAGGTATGCATCATGAAGATCCTATTACGAGAAGAATATAAAGGGCTGGGGAACGCCGGAGAAGTGGTCAGTGTAAAAGACGGTTATGCACGCAATTACCTGATTCCCCGCGGCATAGCTTACCCGGAAACGCCGGCTTATCTGAAACGCTATGAAAATGAAGTTAAACAACAGACGTTGCGTTTGAGCCGTGACAGGAAAAAAGCGGAAGATATGGCCAAGGCCCTGGAAAATGTCTCCTGTACGATCACGGTGAATGTCGGTGAAGAGGACAGGCTCTTCGGCTCGGTTACATCTCAGAATATCTCCGAAGTCCTCAGCGGACAGGGCTACGAAGTGGATAAGCGCAAGATCATTCTGGAAGAACCGATCAAGTCCCTGGGTATTTACTCGGTACCGATCAAACTGCACCCGGAAGTTGAAGCGACTGTCAAAGTCTGGGTGGTTAAAGAATAACGAAAGGCGGTAATCACCGCCTTTTTTTTTCACATTTAATACTGGTCTGCTTATGGCTTATGCTGAAGTCATATTTAACCTGCCGGTTAATCATCCGTTTACGTACCGAATTCCTGAAGAACTGCAACATATCCGTCCCGGTTTCCGGGTACTGGCTCCTTTTGGTAAGCGGACTCTGAACGGCGTGGTCACCCGCATCATAACCAAATCCTCCTATCCCCGAATACGGGATTTAATTGACACGCCGGATTCAGGGCCATTGGTCAGTGAAGCCATGCTTGAACTGACACGGTGGATTGCAGATTATTATCTGTCCAGTTGGGGACAAGCCCTGCAACTGGTTCTGCCGAAGGGGAGTGACCGTAAGATTGAAGAAATCGTGGAACTGGGAAAGGTACTTGAGGAAAAGGGGCTCACGGAAAAACAGCGAGAACTGTTCATTCTCATCGGTTCCGATCCGGGGCGCTCAAAAGATTATTACCGAAAAAAATTCGGGCAGAGTTCATTTTATACCATCCTCAGGAAGTTGCAGGAGAGTGACCGTTTACAGATACATATCCGCATGACCGATGGTACGGCCCGGACACTGTACCGTCAGTTTGTACATATCCCTGCTGACTATCCGAAACGGAAAAATGAGTACGCTGATTTCCTGAAATATATCGAAAAAAAACCGCATGTCGATGACATTCTGAGAAGCTGGGCAGGCAAAGAGATCAAACGCACCGATTTTCTGTCAGAAACAAAAATGGCCGTCGCCACCCTCCAGAAAATGTCCAAGCTGGGTATCTGTGTTATCAAGGAACGGCCCGTTATGCGACGACCTTCCTTTGAATACAGTGAGAAAAACAAAGTAATCACTCTCACAGATCGTCAGCGCAGGGTAATCAATACCATTCTGGAAGGTTATAAGGAACGCAGGTTTTCGTCTTATCTGCTGCACGGTGTAACCGGCAGCGGAAAAACACAGGTCTACATCGAAGTGCTCCGGGAAGTCCTCAGACAGGGCCAGAATGCCATTATTCTGATTCCGGAAATTGCCCTGACCCCTCAGACCGTCGGCCGGTTTAAATCGGCATTCGGAGAAGAAGTGGCCGTTTTTCATAGCCGGATGTCTACGGGGGAACGCTATGATGCCTGGATGAGCTGTTACCAGGAAGAAGTGCGTATTGTAATCGGTCCCCGCTCGGCACTGTTCGTACCCTTGACGAATATCGGCCTTATAATCGTGGATGAGGAGCATGAAGCCAGCTACAAGCAGAATGAAAGCCAGCCACGGTATCATGCCCGGGACGTGGCCCTGTATTGGGCACGCATGAATAATGCCATTATCATTCTCGGTTCTGCAACACCCAGCCTTGAATCTTATTACAATGCCCGTAATGGAAAATACCGGCTTCTGGAAATTCCCGAACGGGTTGAAAATTTTTCCCTGCCGGAGGTCTGTGTCATCGATTCTAGGAGTTTACGCGAGAAGGATGATTCCGGTATTTTTTCCACCGTCCTTCTGGATAAAATGAGAGATCGTCTGGATCGCAACGAACAGGTTATCCTATTGCAGAACCGCCGCGGCCACGCTTCATTCCTGCAGTGCAAACGGTGCGGGTATATCGCCCTGTGTCCAAAATGCGAGCTGAGCCTGACCTATCACTCCTTTAATGAAACGGTGCAGTGTCATTATTGCGGATACACGGAAGAGCCGGCAGCCTATTGCCCCGGATGCGGCGGAGAGCAGATTCGCCAGTCCGGACCGGGTACCCAGAAAATTGAGCAGGAAATGGAGCGCCTGTTTCCCGACGCGACCGTGCTGCGGATGGATCTGGATACGACCCGTGGAAAAAACAGCTATGACCGCATTCTGCAGCGTTTTGGTAGAGGCGAAGCGGATATCCTGCTGGGAACACAGATGGTGGCCAAAGGGCTTGATTTTCCCAATGTGACACTGGTCGGTGTGATTTCGGCGGATATCGGCCTGTCGCTGCCGGACTTCCGTGCGGCCGAACGGGTCTTCCAGCTGATGATGCAGGTCGGAGGCCGTTCCGGGCGCAGCTCGAAAAAAGGGGAGGTGGTCATCCAAAGCGCAAATGTTACCCATTATGCCATCAAGCTCGCGCAGACGCACGATTTTCTCGCTTTTTATAACCAGGAAATCCGTTTCCGCCAGGCTCTGGAGTATCCGCCCTACAGCCGGCTGATAAAAATCCTGGTTATTGCGGAAAATCTGAATGAAGTCATTGCTCTTTCCCGGACCATCAGCACGGGAATCCGGCGAAGACTGAAAGACAGGGCGCAGCTCATCGGCCCGGCACCGGATATGTTTCCGCGTCTAAATAACCGCTTCCGCTGGCAGATTAATCTGAAACTGCCGGTAAACAGCCCTGCACTCAGGGAACATATCAAATCGGAACTCAGGGGTATCCTGGAACCGCTGGTAAGCAAACCGAAAGACAATGCCCAGGTGCATGCGGATGTCGATCCGTTTTCATTGTAAATCAGGATAAAACATGCATAAATGTGTTGCAATCAAATAGAGATATCTTTAGAATGAAATTTTATTACGAAAACAATACCGGGAATGAATGGGTAAAAATTTAGAACTGAAAAAAGAAAATGCATCACGCATGAGCCGGTTGCTGGAAGGACTTGACTCACAGACATCCATGGCCGAAGCGTTGAGCCGGTTGTCCACCCGGTACGACCAGCTGCTTGAGCAATATAATACACTGGAGAAAGTATTCCAGTTTCACAAGGGGATCATTCAGAATATTTCCAGTGGCATTCTGACCATCGATCTCCAGGGGAAGATTACGTTTATGAACCGTTCCGCACTGGAGATGCTGGGATACCGGTATAATGATATTCAGGGGAAATCCATATCCCAGCTTTTTGTTGATCCGGAAGAAGCCGATACCATAATTACACAGCTTATCACTGAAAAACACATGTTTGAAAGCCAGGAAACGCGGCTTCTCAGTAATGATCAAAAAATCATGCCTATTGGTTTCAGCACAACCATCCTGGAGAAAACCAGCGATGACGGTTATGACGGCATTATATTCATCTTCAGGGATATCTCGGAAATCACGAACTTCAAGCGTCAGATCGAACGGATGGAGCGGCAGTCCACACTCGGAGAACTGGCTGCCGGCATTGCCCATGAAATCCGTAATCCCCTGGCCGGCATAAAAACATCGGCACAGGTTCTTGAAGAAAGCTTCAGCCTCGGTGATTTCCGGTCACAACTTGTTGCGCGTATCGTAAAAGAGATAGACCGAAGTAATGAATTATTGAAGCGCTTCTTTAATTTTGCCAGGCCGAACAAGCCCAGGCAGGGTTTTCATAACCTGCGTCATATCGTGGATGGTGTGTATATGCTGATGGCTTCACGCATGAGAAAGAAAAAAATTTCTTATGATGCGCATTTTGATGACGATTTACCAAATGTGTTCGTAGATGAAAGCCAGATAGAACAGGTTATTCTCAATCTGTTTCTGAATGCGCTCGATGCCATGCAGAACGGAGGTAAACTATCCATCGATGCCGGGCTGAAAGCCGGTGTGAAATTTGAGAATGAACGCTATAATAACGGGGCCGTTTTCCTGAAGATTCAGGACAGCGGAACAGGTATCCCGCCCGAGAACCAGGAGAAAATATTTAATCCGTTTTATACAACCAAGAGCGATGGAATGGGGTTGGGGTTGTCCATTTCTACAAGGCTCCTGGAAGAAAATGACGCGAAACTGGAAGTGTTGTCAGAAACCGGAAAAGGCAGCACGTTTACCATTTATCTTCCGGTGATCAAAAATGATATTTAATTTGGGATGATCTATGGCAAAGCGATTACTCATTGTTGATGACGAAGAAACGCTGACTTTCAGCCTGTACCAGAGTTTTATTATTTCGGATAAGGATTATGAGGTGGTGACGGCCAATTCGGGCGAAGAGGCGCTGGAAAAAATCGACAGGGGGCCTTTCGATCTGGTTCTCACGGATATATTTATGCCCGGCATAAGCGGTTTTGATTTACTGAAGACCATCAAACAAAAGCACCCTGAAACCGTCGTCGTCGTGATGACCGCCTATGGATCGGAAGAGAAGCGTGAAGAAGCGTTAGAGCTTGGGGCCGGTGATTATTTTGAGAAGCCCTTTGAAATGAAAGATGTTAAAAAACTGGTAATGGATATACTGGGTTAATATGGCATTAGTCGGAAACCTGAGGGATCTGAAGCTCCCCAGTCTGATTCAATTGAATTGTATGGAACTGAATACCGCCAAACTGACCATTGAGAGGGGCGGAAAATTCGGTTTTATCTATTTTGAAGAAGGACAACTGGTCCATGCGGAATTTGAGCCGGAAATCGGTGAAGATGCCGTGTTCAGGATGCTGGGTCTCCAGGAAGGTGGATTTAAAGTGGAAAACGGGGTCAGAGCACCCGTCCGGACGATCAAAACAAACTGGAACAACCTTCTGCTTGAAGGATTGCATAAACTCGATACTGCCGGAGAAAACGATGAACACCGCTATTTCAGGCTTTTTGAACGTCTTCTGACGATTAAAGGGGTAATCAGAGCCTTTATGATCGACGCCGAAGGGGCATTGATTACTGCGAGTGATGAAACGTATGACGATAATTTGCTGGCGCTCTTTGCCCTTACCGCACTGGAATCCGAAAAATTCGGTGAAACCTTGTCATTCGAACCACCGAAATATGTCAATATCCTTGTCGGTCCGGTACGATATATTGTCACACCATATAACGCTTTTTATATCATTCTTGAAATGCAGAGCAAGGTCAAATTTGATGTGGTGATGCCACTTTTAAAACAAGCGATTGGCTGATGATAGCACATATTAAAACAATAATCGGGATTCCTGTTCAGGAGAATCTGGAAACCATCACCACCCGTTCATGGGATCTGATAAAAAACCTGAAGGAAATCCGCTTCTCCGGGTTTCTGGTCGTGGAATTCTGGCAATACGAAGGCTATCTCATTTTTGATACGGGAACGATCATTCATGCTTTTGAAAATGACCAGGACAGAGAATGTGAGGGGCTGGAAGCCCTTATCCGGATTCACACGCAGCTTAAAAAACGCGATGGCTCTCTGAGTACCTTCAAAGTGGATCCGGAATGGATTCCCCTCGTACTGGTTCTGCTGAAAAGTAAGACGATTAAAGAAGAAAAAAATCTCGGAATGAAAGATCTGAAGCAGTTTGTGGAAGCGGCTTTAGATCAGACAGAATACGGTTTTATCCGGATTGAATACGGAGATGGTGATGCCATAGGGCATATCCTGATGACGCAGGGGCGCATTGCCGGCACGGTCCTGAGGAGCCGTGATGGCAAACAATCCCGTGAAATAGGAACAATACGGCTTTTCCCGATAATGATACAGATGGCTGATACCATTTCCACAAGTATTACTCTTGAAAGCACCGATACACTGGAATTGTACAGGGAAAGCGAAAATGCTCCGGAAATAATCGGTCTCATACGCGATTCCGAACGGATAATCGAACTGTTACACTGGTTCCGAATGTCACTGGAACCGTATGCTTCCGGAGTGGATATTGAAAAACTGATCCATGATGCATGGGATACTGCCTGCCGTAAGCGCGATATTTCGGGAATCAGCCTGGAAACGGAAACGATCCGGGGACTTGAAAAGCTAACGCTTACTGATCTCGAATCCCTTCTTGATGCATTTGTTGAAACGATCAAACCGGACCTGGATCATTACCTTGAACAAAACTCCTACACAGATCAACTGTTTCGTTTATTCAGTAAGTTACACCAAAGTGATTTCGGTAAACTGGAAATAAACGGTGCCGTGACGGCTGAAACCACTGAATGACAGGAAAGATAAACGCCAATGAGTGATCGCTGGATTCAGGAAATAGCAAATGTAGAAGACGTAAACGGTGTATTTATCGCCTCCGGACGTGGTAAAATTGTCCGTAAATTCGGTATAAAAGAGAAAGATGACCGGCTGGAATTGCTCGTTCTGCGGTTGCTCCGTATACTGGGTGCCTTCTATTCCATGGGAAAAAACGTAACCGAAATAGAACTGTACTGGCAGGACCATTATGTAAATTGCCGTCATTCGCACAACCTTGTTCTCGTGACGCTGTGCCGGACACCTAAGGTAATCTCCTTTTTACGTATTACGCTGAATGTGGCTCTGGCAAACATACTGGAAGACAAGAAAATTATGAAAATGGTAAAAAATCATGCCACGGATCGAACCCTGATTTTGTCAAAGGGGACACGGGATGCTACGGAAACACAGCTCATATCGCGGGTAAGATCAATAAAAACTTAATTTTTTGAAAAATATGTCGTTATTATAGTGAGTTTAAGTCTTGACTGGAAAAGATTATAAAAGTATAATTCCTCATGAGCATGTCGTTTTTGGCTTGTCGAAGGATAAATCACCCGGCGAAGTGACCCTTCGTTCAGCGGAATGGGCAGTTATTACACAGGTAGATGGTAAGAAATCAATTCACGATATTGCCCAAACTCTCTCGATGAGTCATGAGGAAGCCGTCAATCTTTTCATAAGTCTTTATGAAAAGGGTCTGATCGTACTCTTTTCTACCGAAAAAACGCAGGTAAACCGTGTCGGTGATGCTTTTTTCAGTACGTTAGAACGCGAGCTCACAGTCATTGTCGGTCCCGTCGCTCCGTTTTTAATTGATGATGCGTTACGCGAAATGGATACGACACGGGACACATTTCTCAGTGACCAGACAACGGACCTGATTGAGTTTATCAGCGACGAAATCAGCGATAGCGGAAAACGAATTAAATTTCAGTCCGCCATGCTGGATTTTTTAAAAAACGGTCTGGATAAAGGGTAATCTTGATGGGGTTACGATGGAAAATAAGTGGCATCCTTATTGTCAGTAACCTGTTACTGGGTTTACTGATTGTCCTGATTGTCAATGATAAAGTATCTGACAGTCTCCGGAAGGAACTGGTGGAGAGGGGACGCACGATCGCTACCAATCTGTCCAATTATTCCGCAGAACAGCTAATGGAAGAGGATGTCATTGGTTTACGGCAGATCATTTCGCGCAGCATGAACTTTGAAAGTGTGGGTTATATCCTCATTCATGACAGTGAGGGAGAGGTACTGGCCGATAATTTTAACGGGCAGGTGCCACAGTCATTGACATCCGTCACTGTTATGGGACGGGAGCACTACGAGGTCGCAGCGTCCGTTAACGCGTCTGACGCTATCGGTTTGTGTTATGATATCATCGTTCCCGTGGAAGAAGGCTTTCTGGGGTATGTGCGGGTCGGCATGCGTCAGGAATACGTGGAGGAAGCCGTTAACCGGACAAATATGATCATAATTTTTACAATTGTAGGAATAACTGTTGCGGGTATGCTCATTGTACTATTTCTTGCAAATCGGATAATTAGGCCTATATTATACCTGACCCGGAAAGCAAACGATATCAGCCAGGGGAAATTGGACGAAAAAGTGGGCGTGAATACGAATGATGAAATACAAAACCTGGGAGAAGCGTTAGAAAGGTTGCGCGAGAGCGTAAAAATTGCATTAGAAAGATTGAAAAAACATCAGACCTTGCGTATATAAATTAAGAGTGAGGACGTATAATGGTACAAACTAGAAAATTAAAAGATGGTAGTCGACAAATCATCTTAAGCGGCAAACAATATGATGGAATTACGAAGGTCCTGTCTGAACTGGCCAATAAGACCAAAGCTTCTGCCATTTTGTTTGCTGATATGAGCGGGCAGTTGATAAGTCAGCGCGGAAATACGGAGAACATGAATACGACCGTTCTGTCAGCTCTTGCCGCCAGTGATTTCGCTGCGACCTCTGAGATGGCGAAACTGGTGGGTGAGGAAGCAAAATTTAAATTGCTGTTCCATGAAGGGGAAAAACGTAATGTCTATCTTTCCAATGTAGGCGACAATTTTTTTCTCGTCGTCGTGTTTGACGTGAGTGTCACCCTTGGACTGATACGGATCTATACCAAAAAAGCGATTGAAGACCTGGTAACGATCCTTGAAGAAGAGGCCGAACAGGGATCCGATGAATCGGTAATCGACAGCGATTTCAGCACGCTGCTCGGTGATGCCTTAGACGATACATTTAAATAAAGAGACTATAACGGTAATCGGTTAACATATATGAAGGATGAAGAATGTTTATAAATTGGGCATTACAGGAAATTAATCTTAAAATCGTCTACTATGGTCCCGGAATGAGCGGTAAAACGACGAATCTTGAGTATATCCATTCCAAGCTCGATCCTTCCCTTACCGGCGAACTCGTTTCATTGAAAACAAAAGAAGACCGTACCATCTTTTTTGACTTCATGCAAATTGAGGTGGGGCGCATTAAAGGGAAAAAGCCAAAATTCAATCTCTATACGGTTCCCGGGCAGGTTTATTATGCCTCCAGCCGGAAAGTCATTCTGAATGGCGTCGATGGTATCGTATTCGTCGCCGATTCACAACCGCACCGGATGGAAGCGAATATCGAAACCCTTCTGGACCTGGAAAGCAACCTGAAACAGGATGGCCATACACTGGAAAATTTTCCGTGGGTTGTTCAGTACAATAAACGCGACCTTCCGGGTGTGGAATCGGTCGACGTGCTGCAGAAACGGCTTAACTTTTTTAATGTCCCTTCATTTGAAGGATCCGCCGTCAAGGGCGAAGGCGTGTTTAATACACTCAAAGCTGTAATTAATAAGGTCGTTCAGAACGTTCAAAATCAGCTTTAATGGATTGTTTTCAAGCAACACCCTGTAAACCTTCTCCGTTTTTAAGAGAAGGTTTTTTTTTGCATTTTCCGGAAGGGAGGAAATATCAGCCTGTCCAATCAATCTAACCGGCTGCAGGTTTTTTCCTGGAGCCTCTACGATTTCGCCAATTCTGCTTTTACCACGCTCATTGTAACATTTATTTACGCGACCTATTTTACCAGGGAAATTGCACCGAATGAAATCGAAGGAACCGTACTCTGGTCGCGCGCGGTAAATCTTACGGCTATCGTGGTCGCCTTCCTGTCTCCGGTGTTGGGTGCCGTCGCCGACAGAGGGGGGTATCGCAAACGGCTGCTGTTTTTCACAACCATGCTCACGGTATGTGCGGCCGCCATGCTTTATACGGCACTGCCCGGGCAGGTAACGAAGGCACTGATATGGTTCGTCATCGGCAATATCGCCTTTGAAATGAGTATGGTCTTTTATAATGCGTTTTTGCCCGATATCAGTGACAAACATAATATCGGACGTATTTCAGGATACGGATGGTCTCTGGGTTATATAGGCGGATTACTGGCCATGTTTGTAGCCATGATCGGGTTTGTCAACCCCGAAGTTCCCTGGTTCGGATTGACAAAAGACAGCGGTGCCCATATCCGTGCCACAAATCTGCTCGTGGCCGTATGGTTTCTTCTTTTCAGTATACCCCTTTTTGCGTTTGTAAAGGACCGCAAGCCCATAGGGGCGCTCATTTCCACCAGACTGGTCCGCGAGACCTTTGCGGAGTTGAGACAGACCTTCCGGGCCATTAACCGCTACCGGCAGATTGTGCGGTTTCTGCTGGCCAGACTGATCTATAATGATGGCCTGGTAACTATCTTTGCCTTTGGCGGCATCTATGCGGCGGGAACCTTTAAATTTTCCTTTGAAGAGATTATGGTGTTCGGTGTCGTCCTGAATATTGCAGCAGGAATCGGAGCTTTCCTCATGGGGTTTATGGATGATCGCCTCGGAGGCAAGAAGACGATTCAGATCAGCCTGTGGGCATTGACTGTTGCGGCTGTTATCGCAGTATTTGCACCGAATAAAACCCTTTTCTGGGTTTCGGGAATCATTGTCGGCTTCTTTTCCGGCCCGAATCAGTCGGCCAGCCGTTCCCTGATGGGACGTTTTGTCCCACCGGAAAGGAAAAATGAATTTTTCGGTTTCTTTGCCTTTTCCGGCAAGTTAACAGCTTTTCTGGGCCCCCTGTTTCTGGGTATACTGACGGACATTTTTCAGTCACAGCGAGCAGGCGTATCCGTAGTTATCCTGTTCTTCCTGATTGGAAGCATCCTTCTGAGCCGGGTTGATGAAAAAGAGGGAATGGTGAAAAATAAAAATGTTGGCTAACATGCATAAAATAATTATATTTATTATCTTACAAAGCGTTCTTTTACATACGTACGTTGAAGCGGCAGATCAGGAGAGCCGGATCGTTCAGGAATATTACCGGTTCAGGTATGATGAAGGTGACCATAAGCTTGTCGATCAGTTGATCGATAAAGTCAAGCCATCACTGGAATCCATGGAGTTGTTTTTCGGAAGAAAACCGGAAAAAGGGATCACGATCATTCTGGCTAAATCCGGAAAACGTTACCGGGCACTGGCCGAAGTGGAAATCCCGGAGTGGAGCCAGGCCATCGCCTTTACACGGCAGGGGCGCATCGTGCTGAACCTTTCTACGGCGGAAGCCATTCAGGCCTCGCCGCAGATTCTGGTCCATGAATTATTACACATTTTTCTTGCGGCCTATTATCCCGATGCGGACATTCCGGTATGGCTTAACGAAGGACTCGCCCAGTATTTCTCGAATGATAAGCTGACTTTTGAACATAAACGTCTGCTGGCAACGGCTCTGTCAACCGGTAAGCTCATCGACCTTTCAGCACTGGATTCCGTTCTGACTTTCGGTCCCGCAAGAGCACGGCTCGGATATATCGAAGCGCTGTCGGCCGTTGAGTATTTTATCGCTGCGCATGGACAAGATGCTATCCGGATTGTACTGGAAAACTTAAATGATTCAGCCGGGATTGATGAGGCTTTTCTGAAGGCAACGGGTTTTGATTTTATCGACTTTGAGATTGGTTGGAATGCCTATCTCGGAGATAATTATAAGTGGTTGGTTTTTCTTAATTTTGATAATCTGCTATGGGTCACTATCGGGCTGCTCTTTATCCTTGCGTTAGTAGCCAAACGTCTGCATGTGCGCAGAACTCTCAGGGACTGGGAATCGGATGAAGCGGAGAAGCAGGCGGAGTGAAACGATGCAGGAACGTTAGTATAGGAGGAATAACTGTGTACGTTCCAGGAAAAATTTTTTTTACAACGGGAAAAGGCATTCATAAAGAGCAATTGACCAGTTTTGAAATGGCCCTTAGAAATGCAGGTATCGGACCATTCAATCTTGTTGCCGTGTCCAGTATTTATCCGGCCGGTTGCCAGATTGTAAGCACAGAGGAAGGACTTGCGGAACTGACACCGGGGCAGATTGTCCATGCCGTTTACAGCCGGAATGCAACCTGCGAGCCCCATCGAATGGTTGCTTCCTCGATTGGCGTCGCTATTCCCAAAGATGAAAATGCCTACGGCTATCTTAGTGAACACCATAGCTTCGGACAGACCGACGAAGTTGCCGGCTCCTATGCGGAAGACCTGGCGGCGGAGATGCTGGCAACCATTCTGGGTGTCGAGTTTGATCCCGACCTGAGCTGGGATGAAAAGCGACAAATATGGAAAATTTCCGACAAGATTGTACAGACACAAAATTTTACGATAGCAGCAAAGGGGGACAAAAAGGGGCAATGGACAACGGTGCTTGCTGCAGCGATCCTTCTGCCCTGATAAAGGGACAGATATGCAAGGTTTTTTAGGTCTAGATTCGGTGTATACGGAATATGCCTCGTCACGGGTAACGGTCGTGCCGGTCCCTTTCGAACAAACCACCAGTTACATGCAGGGAACCCGTCGCGGTCCGGAAGCGATTATCGATGCTTCCGGCTACGTGGAGCTTTATGATGAAGAACTGGATAAAGAAATATATACCGTTGGTATCCATACCATGCCGCCTTTACTCTTCGATGCTCATATCGAAGACGATTTCCGCATGATTACCGATCAGTTCAGGGAGCTGCTGGATGCCGGAAAATTTGTCGTGGCGCTGGGCGGGGAACATTCCATTAGCTACCCGGTTTTCCGGGCCTTTCAGGGCCGTTATAAAAAGTTATCCGTGGTACAGCTCGATGCTCATGCCGATCTTCGGGATGAATATGAGGAGTCGAAGTATTCCCATGCCTGCGTGATGCGGCGTATAAGGGAACACACGGACAGGGTTGAGCAGGTTGGGATACGCTCACTGAGCGTTGAAGAAGCCCGGTTGATTCAGAAACATCAATGGCGTGTAACCTACGCACACCACATCCGGCAAAACGGCTTTCCGCAGGAACTTGCAGACCGGCTGGAAGAACATGTTTTTATCACAATTGATCTGGATTATTTCGATCCTTCAATCATACCGTCAACGGGAACCCCCGAACCGGGCGGCTTTTACTGGCAGGAAACCCTGGAATTCCTGAGACAAATATTCCGGAAACGCAATGTCGTCGGATTCGATGTGGTGGAACTGAGCCCCATAAAAGGGTTGGCTCATCCGGATTTCATGGCTGCCAGGCTGGTTTACAAACTGCTCGGTTATAAATTTGCGGAAATAGTATAACCTTCACCGGAACGAATTGACCGGGCGCACGGCATGGTAACATTTTTTCCTGTACATTATTGATTTAAAGGCAATAATGCCCGAAACGTCCGTGTTTATTATAACATTGTTTGAGGCTTCTTATGTCAAAGCGCGTATTAGTGATTCTGTTTGTTGTGTTAACCCTGGTCGTATTATACCAGCACGGTTATTTTGATTTTGGCAGGGAAACGGACTATGAAGGCAGCCTGACACCATCCCGGGGGATGGAAAAAATGGAAGAAATGCTTGGGTATGTGCAATCGTATTATGTGGACGAAGTCGATTGGGATCATTCGATCACCGGCGCGATCGAGGGTTTCCTGGAAACGCTTGATCCCCATTCGGTTTATTTTACACCCGCTGAAGTTCGCCAGAATGAAGAAAACTTTGAAGGCCGCTATTACGGTATCGGGATTCACTATGACGTGATCGATAGTTTTATAACGGTACTTTCCGTCATTTCCGGCTCACCATCGGAAAAGGCAGGTATCTTTGCCGGGGACCGCATCGTCACAATCAACGGTGAATCCGCGGAGGGAATCAGTCATGCTGATGTTCAGAAAAGGCTGAAAGGCCCCCGAAATTCCAAAGTACAGGTATCCGTTGCCAGACCCGGTGTACAAGAAGAAATCTCCTTCGAACTGACCCGTGATGAAATACCCATCTCGACAGTGAACACATTTTTCATGATCAATGAAAAAACAGGGTATATCTGGCTGAGCCGGTTTGCATCCAAAACAGCAGATGAAGTGGAAACGGCCCTGATACAGCTGGAAAAACAGGGTATGGGACAACTCCTGCTGGACCTGAGAGGAAATACCGGTGGCTTTTTACGCCAGGCCGTACAGGTTGTTGGAAAATTTATTCATGGTTCCAAGCTGGTTGTATATACCAAAGGAAAAGATGAAGACACAATTGAAAAATTCTATACCGATGATTTTGGCCGCTCGCTGAAACGGGAGTATCCCCTGATCGTTCTGATTAATAACAATTCAGCCAGTGCTTCCGAGATTGTCGCAGGAGCCATACAGGATTACGACCGCGGATTGATTGCCGGAACCAACAGTTTCGGTAAAGGCCTTGTTCAGAATGAATTTGTTCTCAATGACGGTTCCCGCATCCGTCTGACCGTATCCAAGTATTACACGCCCAGCGGACGGCTCATTCAGCGTTCCTATGAAGGAAAGGAACGGGAGGAATATTACCATAAGGCGGATTCTGCCGCGCAGGATACCGCCAGCGAACAGCATCAATATAATACAGAAGCCGGCAGAACGGTTTACGGCGGCGGCGGCATTCAGCCCGATATCATTATCGAATCAGAAGACCTGGTCCAAAATCCCTCTGCCATGTATCCCTTCATTCAACAAGGCGTTTTTGTCAACATGGCATCCTGGTATGTGAATAAATATGGTACCGATAAACAGGACTTCACGGCCTTTTTGAGCACGTTTCAATATACGGATCAACTGCAGGAAAGGCTGTTCCGTGAGGCTCTGGAAAAAGAGGTGGCGGTTACCCCTGAAGATATGGAAAAGGATGAGCGGTTTCTTGCCAACAGGCTCAAAGCGGAAATTGCCCGGAGTGCATGGGGGCTGAGTAAATACTGGGAAGTCATTCTCGAGGAGGATAACCAATTTCAGAGGGCGGTTACACTCTTCCCGGAAGCCGTTAAAATCAGCCGTTTGGAAAGAAATTGAGGCCTAAAAATTGATTGACTTTAGATATAAAAAATAGTAAACTTCCAAAAGTAAATACAAGTCCAGACTAAAACCTAACGAACAAATATCTCAAATCACAAAGGAGTCAAAGTTATGGTAGATCTTTATATTCAAGGTGGTGGTTTCATGCATCCGATTCTCGCCCTGCTGATTATTGGAGTCGCTTTCTCTCTCGAACGCCTTTGGAGCTTAACACGAGCCTCCGTCAACACTCGTAAGTTCCTTGCCAAGCTGCATACCGCTTTAAAGGAGGGTGGTGTAGAAGGCGCTGCCGCCGAATGTGAAAAAACACCCGGACCTGTGGCATCGATCCTTCATGCCGGTCTGTCCAGAGCAAACAAAGGCATCGACCATGTTGAAAAAGCGATTTCAAATGCCGGTTCCATCGAAATGGCATTTCTGGAAAGAGGTATGGTTGTATTGACCACCGTTATCGTAATCGCACCGATGCTTGGTTTTACCGGAACGGTATGGGGTATGATCAATGCTTTCGACTCCATTAAAAAAGCAAACGATATTTCACCGAACATCGTTGCCGGTGGTATCTCACAGGCCCTTCTGACAACGGCTTTCGGTCTTGTTGTAGCTATGATTATCCAGGTTTTCTATAATTTCTTTACGTCCCGTATCGACAAGCTTATCATCGATATGGAAGAGAGCTCGGTCGAACTGATGGATGCCCTCGTCGAGATGCAGGAAAAATAAGATAACCGTTAAATAAGGAATCATTATGCTAATCGGAAAAAGGCGTGAAAAAACTACAGAAATACCGACGGCTTCATTATCCGATATCGTATTCCTGTTGCTCGTATTCTTTCTCGTAACCACGTCGATTGACACTGAAAAAGGTCTCGACCTGGTTCTCCCGCCACCGGGAGACGAGGAAATTAATATCCCGAAGCGTAACCTGACCAATATTCTTGTTAATGCGGAGGGGCAGGTGTTGATGGATAATGAAATCGTCGAAATGGCTGAAATTTCGCGCATTGTTAAAGAAAAAATTATCAACAATCCTCTTATGGTGATCTCATTGAAAACCGCTAAAGAAACACAATACGATGATTATATCAGGGTTTTAGATCAGCTCAAAAAGGCAGAGGCTAAGAAAATTTCCTTGGCTGAACCAGAGGAATAAATTAAGGTAATATACATGGAATTTAAGAAAAAAAGTAAAGTCAATGTGGCGATACCTACGGCTTCCATGCCCGATATTATCTTCATGTTGTTGATCTTCTTCATGGTTGCGACCGTTATTAAACAATACAGCGGTCTGAAAGTGAAACTGCCGGATGCCAGTAAAATACAAAAGATCGAAGGGTCCAAGCGTCACATTTCAACTATATGGCTGGATCGTAATAACACAATTGTTTGTGATGATCTGAAAGTAGGCGATGTGAAGAACCTCAGAAATATCGTTTACCAGAAACTTGCCGCAGATCCGCAGCTTATCATTGACCTTAAAATTGACCGTGTCGCGGAAATGGCAAAGGTCAATGATGTGCATCAGGAACTGCGAAAGGCGAGTGCGATCCGGGTAAACTATTCAGCATTGCCGGGAGGAGATTAATATTATGAAATTGATGAAAAAAAACCCGGAAGCCGATCTTTCGTTGAAATATCGTAAAGTGCTGGAAGCTTCACTGGCTATTTCCATCCTTATTATGGTGGTCAGCTTTTTCTCCTTTAAAAAGTTTGAAGCAGCGTTTGAACTTCCGGAACAACCGGATCTGGTTATCGAATCCATCGATATCCCGCAAACCAAACAGCTTCAGAAACCACCGCCACCATCACGCCCTTCCATCCCCGTGGAAGTGGATGACGATGAGGCCATGGATGATGTGACCATCGAAGATACGGATGTCGCCTTTGAAGATTTCCAGGATGCGGCACCACCTCCGCCACCCGAAGAAGATGAAGAGGTGTATGAGTTTTTCGCCGTGTCGGAAAAACCGCAGCTGTTACATAAAGAAGTTCCGAGATTTCCGGATCTGGCACGTAAAGCCGGTATCGAAGGCACGGTTGTTGTAACCGTGACAATCAGTAAAAAAGGGGATGTCATCGATGCCCGCATCTTTAAATCAGTCCCCATGCTGGATGAATCAGCCCTGGATGCGGCCAAGAAATGTAAGTTCAAACCGGCAAAACAAAGGGATAAGTTCGTTAAAGTTAAAATGAATATTCCCTTTCAGTTTAAACTCAAATAAATCAGGGCAGCTTCAGGCTGCCTTTTTTTTGTCCTTCATGAATCCGTTGCATATTTTACCTGAAAAAGGTTGCGTTTCGATACCCGGCGGTGTCCGTCCGAAACAAGCAGCAACCCTCTGTATAAAACATTTTTTTCATTAATACTTTATCATTATATTCTTCCGATATATAGACAGAAGTGAACAATGCGCTATTATTTTATCATCAATCCAACAGCCGGCAGCGCCGGAAAACGAAAGCGTGTATATAAACAGATTCAAAATTTGTTTGTCAATCGACACGGACATGAATCGGAAATCAGGCAGTCGGAATACCCCGGTCATGCTACGGAGCTGGCACGTGCTGCCGCGGATAAAAGATATGATCTGATTGTTGCCGTTGGTGGTGACGGCACGATGAATGAGGTGGCCCGGGGAGTGGTTCACAGCGATAGTGCCCTCGCAATTGTACCCGTCGGCTCGGGGAATGGATTTGCCCGGTCTTTGCATATACCAGCTAATATCAGTCAGGCCCTGGAATTTATTCTTGATCCGGAAATGCATACCATTGACTGCGGCCGAATCAATGATCGGTACTTTTTCGGTGTTTCGGGTATCGGACTAGATGCCGTAATTGGCGACCGCTTCCAGAGATCAACACACAGGGGACCGGTACCCTATTTTTATATCGGTATAAAAGAATATTTTTATTATAAATCGCCCTCGCTGACGATGATCGCCGACGATCTGAAGTGGGAAATCCAGCCCCTGGTTCTGGCCATAGCCAATACAGAACAGTATGGAAACGGTGCCCTGATCGCTCCCGGCGCGGATTTTACCGATGGACGGCTGGAAATCTGTATGCTCACCGCGATGTCCGCTTTTTGCGCTATTCGCAAGCTCCCGCATCTTTTCAGCGGAAATATTGACAAAGTTCCAGAGTACAGCAGGTTTGCAGCAGCTAAACTGCATATCTATTCAGACGGTTCACCAATCCTTTTTCATACGGATGGTGAACCGCACCAGGGTTCGGATAGCCTGGAAATTACAATCCTGCCTGGAGCCTTGAACGTCTGCTGTAAGACATAATATTCTTTATACCGGGAGCAAACCGGAGATGAACTGACATTGACCATTGACTGGATCAAAAAGGGGAAATCGTCAGCAGTGTTCCGGCAACAGATCATACATACAGACTCCGGAATACGCGTTGCCGATGCCATGGTTACCTGGCTCACTGCCGACAAAAACGGTAAACCGGTACCAATCCCCGAGGAATTGATCGAGGCTTACCGGCGACCCTTTCATTTTGTACCATAATAAGGAATAGAAATGTATCAAAAACTGGCTTCAATTTCCCGGGAAATCAATAACCGGGAAGAAAAACTTTTAGCCGAATATGCAACATTCAATAAAAATGCACGAAGAGAAAAAAAAGAACGGGACCTTCATTATCGTCCGCCTTTTGCCCTGGACCGCGATCGTATTCTGTACAGCGGGGCTTTCCGCCGGTATACCGGTAAAACACAGGTTATCTACTTTGCTTCTATTCTCGACGAACAGCTGACCAGTCGCAGCCTGCATACCATCAGCGTCGCACAGATCTCGAAAACCATCGGACGCATGCTTTCCCTGAATACCGACCTGATCGAGGCGATTGCCCTCGGGCATGACCTGGGACATCCGCCTTTCGGACATGATGGTGAGAAGTTCCTGAGCGGGGTGAGTCTGAAATACGGTCTTGGACAGTTTCACCATAATATACAGAGCCTGCGCGTTGTGGATCGTATTGCAAAACACGGAAACGGACTTAACCTGACCTTTCAGACACGTGACGGAATCCTTTCCCACAACGGTGAAGTGCATGATCAGGGACTCAGTCCGAAACCGGATAAGACGGAAAACGACCTGCAGGATTACATAAATCATACGGAAAAGGGACAGACGGTCGATATGCTGCCTTCCACGCTGGAGGGATGCGTAGTAAGGCTTTCGGATACCATTGCCTATATCGGTCAGGATATTGAAGATGCCATACGCATCGGTCTGATTGAACGAAAGGATATCCCGCCGGATTCGGCGGAAGTGCTGGGTGTCTATAACGGTCAGATCATCGAGACACTGGTCAGTGATGTGGTTCAGGTAAGTTACGGCAACAACCGTGTGGGCTTCAGCGATACGATTTCCGGGGCTTTGTATACGCTGAAAAAATTTAACTATGAACGTATCTATAAAAGTCCGCGATTGAAGGTAAACCATGAGCGTATCCGGCGCGGCTTTGAAATTCTATTCGACCATTACCTGCAGGATCTCCGGCAGGAAAACAAGAAAAGCATGATATATCAACATTTTCTCAATACAAAAAGCGATGAATACAACACGACCAGCAGTAATGAACTGAAAGTACGCGATTATATCGCCAGTATGACCGACCGGTATTTCACACTGATGCTGGAAAAATTAATCATACCTGAAATATTTGATTTTCAGGCAACAACGTGATAAAGGAGCCTGTCATGTCTGATCATGATCGTATCATGAAGCATATCGGAAAGCTGAAACCGGAAGCCGTTGAACTGATGAAGAAACTGGTTTCGATCAGGGCGCTTGGCCCTCTGAATGGTGGTGACGGTGAGGGTGAAAAAGCCGCATTCGTGAAGTCGTACCTCCAGTCAAACGGCTTTACGGAAATCGAAGATTACCCGGCACCGGATCCAGCCGTCAGCGATGGTCTCCGCCCCAATATGGTGGTGCGCGTGCCTGGGAAAAATACCGGTAAAACAGTATGGATCATGGCCCATCTCGATGTAGTCCCGGAAGGAGACACATCCAAATGGGATACCGATCCGTTCGAAGCGGTTTTGAAAGACGGCCGTATTTACGGCCGTGGCACCGAAGATAACCACCAGGGGCTTGTAAGCGGCATTATGGCGGCACGGGCTTTCCTGGAATTGAATATACAGCCGGCGTTTAATATGGCCCTGCTTATTGTTGCGGATGAGGAAACGGGGAGTAAATTCGGACTGGAATACATGGTAAAACATCATTCCGGCCTCTTTGGGAAGGATGATCTTTATATCGTTCCGGATGCCGGTGAACCGGACAGCCGCATGATTGAAGTGGCGGAGAAGTCCATACTTTGGCTGAAATTTAAAACCATCGGCAAACAGGTGCATGCCAGTATTCCGGACAAGGGCATCAATGCTTTCCGGGCGGCATCACACTTGGTCGTTGCCCTGGAAGAACTGCACCATATTTACGATGCACATGATGATGTGTTCGATCGTCCGACCTGCACGTTCGAACCGACGAAAAAAGAGGCCAATGTTCCCAATGTCAATACAATCCCCGGTGACGATATTTTCTACCTGGATTGCAGGGTATTACCTCAGTATGACCTGGTCGATGTGAAAAAAACCGTTCGTGGTATCTGTGACCGCATTGAAAAGCAGTTCAACGTTACTATTGAATTCAGCTCCGAACAGGAAGAACAGGCCGCGCCGGCCACGGCGGTCGATGCGGAAATCGTAGTACGGCTTCAGAAAGCGGTTAAAGATGTGTACGGCATCGATGCGCAACCGATGGGCATCGGCGGCGGTACGGTTGCGGCGTATTTCCGTAAAGCCGGTTTTCCGACAGCCGTCTGGTCGACCATCCAGGATTTGGCTCACCAGCCGAATGAATTCTGCGTTATCGATGACATGATGAAAGATGCCATGGTTTTTGCTGATGTGTGTCTGGGTGACCGGTAATACACTCCATTATTCTTATTGCAGAATTGATACGTACTGCGGTTGCATCTGGTGCGGCGGGATTATTTTCTTAAATGCTTCCCGCTCCTTCTTTCCAGCATCGCCCGTATGCCGTCCAGCGGTAGAGCGGCGCTGGCAAGGTAATGCGGCAGTTGTCTCCGGTCATCAATGATCCACTCGCAGGCACCGTGTGCTTTGAAATGCGCCACCATGTCAAGGATGGTTTTGTCGGCCAGGTCGGGGGCGGCAAGGTCCAGTGTATAAACGAACCAGCCGACCGGTGTCGCCCAGTAAGCACCATTCTGGTACTGGTCCCGTTCACACCCCTCTTCCCAGTATACGCCGCCGGGCAGATGCCGGACCTGGCCATGCTGTACGAGCTCGTTGTAATGTGTTTCAAAGTAACGGGCTATGGTTGCTGATTGTTCAGGGGTGGCAATACCCAGATAGACGGCAAAAGCGGAACCCCATATATCATGCTCGCGGCATGTAACCGTCGCGGCCCGGAATAAACCCGTCTCCCCGTCCCAGAAGGTTTCACGAATACGTTCTGCGACACGGTCCCCATTCTCTGCCCACGTTTGTGCTTCCTCATTCCGCCCTCCTGCGTCCAACAGATCCGAGAGCTGACGACAGGCCTGCACAAAAAGCAGCGAACAGAAAAGGACGTCACCCTTCTTTCGGATGGTGTCGGTAAAGCCATACGGACAGCGGTCCCAGTCAACGTCCGGATCGATGAAAACCAGTCCCGTTGCGGGGTTTCTTGGAACGGCGCCCATTGTCAGGATCAGCGGATCCAGGACGTCATTAAGAAGAGCCCTGTCTTTCGTTTTCTGATACGTATGCCAGGCGACATCGACCGTAAAGGGGCCGCCGTCGGCTACTGGGTTCCGGCCCAGACTTCCATAGCCGGGCTTGTAAATCGGCGTGCCGTCGAATTTAATGCAATCAACACCAGCGCCATCGACCGCGGCACTGTTCACGAACAACCGGCAGGCATCCATTAATTCCTTGTCTGCATAGGAGTTAATGGAACCCTCGAGCGTATACGCGTAATCACGCAGCCAGAATGCTTCGTAATGGATGCCCACCTGCGGCGGGAAAGCGGCGGTTCCGTCTGCCATCCGGCGTTTTGACGCCCGGATGAGACGCTGTGCTTCCGCCTCCAGCCAGCCAACCGATTCATGTAACGCTGTTTTCATGCTGTCCTCCCACTCTGCTTGCGGAGCACTAAAACAAAGCATGTCAAATCCGGCAATGATGCTCAATATAACTATTTTCCGCCACATCATCTCAATTGTCTCCTTACAACTATTTTGGTATTTAAAATGGCAGTTATTTTATTTAAAGTCAATAGCCCTGCCCTGTGAAGCAATCATGAACGACTCCGGATGCTGCTTGGAAGAAAAAGGTGTACTGTATTTTCTCTTGACAATATCAGGGAAGCCCTCTAAATTATCCGGGATTGCGGGAGTAATTCAGCGGTAGAATGTCAGCTTCCCAAGCTGGACGTCGCGGGTTCGATCCCCGTCTCCCGCTC